>CAUPMS010000006.1:0-183738 GCA_963512445.1 uncultured Ralstonia sp. | reverse complement strand
CCTGCTCGTTATGTCGTTCGATATCTTCGGAAAGACCTTAACTGAACGGCATTACGGTCGATGCCGGGCTTTTTGCTGTGCGTGAGATTCGCGGATTACGGGTTGGGCCCGGTCGCCACCGGGCGCGACGGGTCGCTGCACCACTCGCTCCACGAGCCGGCGTAAAGTGCGGCGCCCGTCAGGCCCGCGATCTCCATGGCCAGCGCGTTGTGGCAGGCGGTCACGCCCGAGCCACATTGCAGCATCGCGTCCTGCGGTTTGGCGCCGGCCAGTACGCCGGTAAAGTCGGCGTGCAACTGCGCGGCGGGCTTGAAGGTGCCGTCGGCCTGCAGGTTGTCGCGGAAGAAGCGGTTGCGAGCGCCCGGGATGTGGCCGCCGACGGGGTCGAGCGTTTCGTTCTCGCCACGGTAGCGGTCGGGCGCGCGGGCATCGACGACGGGCTTGTCGGCGTGGCCCAGGTATTTCTGCACGAGATCGGCGGTCACCATTTGCACGAGCGACGGCTTACGGGTGATGTTTCCCGGTGTGGCGCTGAGCTGCGGCTCTTCGGGCACGACCTTGTCGATGGGGAAGTGCGATGCTTCCCAGGCTTGCAGGCCGCCATCGAGTACGGCGACATCGGCGTGGCCGACCCAACGCAGCAACCACCATAGGCGCGCGGCATACATGCTGCCCTGTCGGTCATAGGCGACGACTTGCGTGTCGTTGTTCACACCCAGCGCTTGCAGACGGGCGACCAGGGCTTCGGCATCAGGCAGCGGGTGGCGGCCGTTGGTGCCGGTCTTCGGGCCAGACAGTTCGTTGTCGAGGTGCATGTAGAACGCGCCGGGCACATGGCTGGCGTGATACGCATCGCGCCCCGCGGCAGGGTTGGCGAGGTCAAAGCTGCAATCGATGATGACCACCGCGTCGGGCGCGCTGTGTTGCAGCGCGGCCAATTGTGGTGCGGTGATGAGGGTGGCGTAGTGGGCGCGTTCGCTCATGGCGGCAGTCTCCAGGGGGCGATCAAACTTCCGGGTGAATCTCGGCTTCGGGGCCAGACACGGCGGTCTGCGGCGTCGGATGCTCCGTGCCCGACTGGCGGGCGCGCATGACCGTGGTCACGATACCGCTGCCGATGATGAGCGCCATGCCCGCCCACGACAGCGCGTTGAGGTGATCGTGCCACAACAGCATGCCCCAACCGCTCGCAAACACGATGCCGGTGTATTGCAGGTTAGCAGTCAGCAGCGTGTTACCGCGTTTGTACGCGCGCGTCATGGACGTCTGGCCGAGGGTGGCCAGCAGGCCCACGGCCAGCAGCAGACCGGCACCCGGCCAGGTGTGCGGCTGCGCACCACCGATCAGCATCCACACGCCGCCGGCAATCGCGCTCAACAACGAAAAATAGAACACGATGCGCGCTTCGTTCTCGCCCAGGTCGCCGAGTTGGCGTACCTCCACATAGGCGAGCGCCGTGAACACGCCTGAGACGAGCCCGATCATGCCGCCCGCCAGCGCAAGCTGCGATCCGCCCATGCTTGGTTGCAACAGGCAGATCACCCCCGCGAACGACATGACGATGGCGGCCACCATGCGCCGGTCAGCGCCGCCGGGTTTGCCCGCCAGCGCTGCGCCCGCGCCGATGATGAGTGCAATCCACACCGGCGACATGTAGTTCAACGTCATCGCGGTCGCCAGCGGCAGCAGGCTGATGGAGGTAAACCACAGCAGCAGCGAAGTCACCCCAAACACGCTGCGCTTGATGTGCGAGAGGAAGTAGGGTGTGCGCACGCCTTGTCCCGAGCGTTGCAGGATCGCTCCCATCAGCACGACGCCGATGATGCTGCGATAGAAGACGATCTCACCCGTGCTGTAGTGCGCCGAGGCGAGTTTTACGCACACGCCCATCGCCGAGAAGGCGAGGGCGGCAAGAATCATCCACAGCGATTGACGGGAGGAGCTTTCAGCCGTCTGAGCGGCCGTATTGGTGATTGCGGTGCTGGTATCGGCAGGCATGGCGAGGGAAGGGCGAAAAAAAACGGCGCAGCCGCGTGGGGCCGCACCGTTCCTATTGTGACGCGGAAGGCTGCAGATGCCTACCTTCTGTTGCCGCTTAGTAGTTCATCGCGCGTCGATACCACTCATGGAAGTGCTGCATGCCGTCCTCCATGGGCGACTGGTACGGGCCGACTTCGCTCGTGCCGCGCTTGAGCAGGGCCAGACGCCCCGCGTCCATGCGTTCGGCGATCTCGTCGTCCTCGATGCACGTTTCCATGTAGGCGGCGCGCTCGGCTTCAACGAATTCGCGCTCGAACAGCACGATCTCTTCCGGGTAGTAGAACTCGACCACGTTGCGCGTCTTGGTCGGGCCGAGCGGATGCAGCGTCGAGACCACCAGCACGTTCGGATACCACTCGACCATCACGTTCGGGTAGTACGTCAGCCACACCGCACCGTACTTGGGCATTTCGCCGTTGTTAAAGCGCAGGACGGCGTCGTGCCACTTCTGGTACGCCGGTGTGCCCGGTTTGCGCAAATTGGCGTGGATGCCGACTGTCTGCACGCTGTGCCATTCACCGAATTCCCATTCCAGATCGTCACACGAGACGAACTGGCCGAGCCCGGGGTGGAAGGGCACGACGTGGTAGTCCTCGAGGTACACCTCGATGAAGGTCTTCCAGTTGTAGTTGCAGTCGTGCATCTCGACGTGGTCGAGCATGTAGCCGGAGAAATCGAGATCGCGTGCCACGCCCAGGCGGGCAAGGTCTTCGCGCACGTCGCGCTTGCCCTCGAACAGCAGCCCGTTCCAGTTCTGCAGCGGCGAGCGCGACAGATGCACACACGGTTGCTTTTCGAAGTGCGGCGCGCCCAGCAGGTCGCCCTGAAGGTCGTACGTCCAGCGATGCAGCGGGCAGACGATGTTCTGGGCACTGCCGCGCCCATTGAGCATGATTGCCTGCCGATGCCGGCACACGTTGGAGAGCAGTTCAACGCCGTTCGGATTACGCACCAGCACACGGCCTTCGGCCTCGGCGGCAAGCGTGTGATAGTCGCCGGTTTCCGGGACCATCAACTCATGGCCGACGTAACCGGGGCCATGCTTGAACAGACGTTCGATTTCTGTTTGATACAGCGCCTCGTCAAAGTAAGCAGAGACGGGCAGCTGGGTTTCAGACGGCACCAGATTCAGTGCGGCGCTGAGATTGGACATTATCCCCACTCCCAATAACGGTGAAAGTAGTGAACAACCCAACCATCGAAAAATTCGATTTGGGAAAGGACGCCATCGGCAGGTGGCCTAGGGTCTGTTGATAGAGGAAACGAGCGCCTGCTGACCCCCGCTTGGGCCAACGACCATACGTTCAATGGGCCAACAGACCCAAACCATCGTACGGAGCGGCATGTGCCGGCCCGGCCTTTGGAGGAAAGGGGGCGATTGTACCCCAGGGAAATTGATAAGTCCCTGATTTTCGGTATCTTTCCGCCGCCAGTCAGCCGACCATCAGTTGGATGACGTTTCGCCTTGCGACCGCGAACCGCCACCCGACGCCGCGCGTCATGTGCGCAGAACGCACGCGGAATTGCCGTAAAATGCCGGATTGTCCTTTTCTGATTCGCATCCGGCATGCCCCGTGCCTCAAACGACGCCTCAAGCAGCGCGTCCGCCACTCCCTCCGCCGCGCCAGCTTCATATGAAGCTGCGATGGCCGAACTCGAAACCCTGGTCGCTAGCATGGAATCCGGTGAATTGCCGCTGGAGGCTTCGCTCGCGGCGTATCGACGCGGGGCTGAGTTGGTCAAGTATTGCCAGCAGGTACTGGAGCGCGTCGAGCAACAGGTACGTGTGCTCGACGGCGACGCCTTGAAACCGCTGGGCGACGATAGCAACGCGAACGAGCAGGGCGACGCATGAGTGATTTCGCCCAATGGATGGCGTCCGTGGTCGCTCGGACGGAAAGCGCGCTCGAGCGTGCGCTGCCGGCCGAAACCGCGTCGCCGCACCGCCTGCATGCCGCCATGCGCTATGCCACGCTCGGCGCGGGCAAGCGCGTGCGCCCGTTGCTGGCGCATGCCGCCGGTGCGCTGGGCGAAGCCTCGCCGGAGGCGCTTGACGGCGTGAGCAGCGCGGTGGAGATGATCCACGCCTATTCGCTCGTCCACGACGACATGCCCTGCATGGACGACGACGACCTGCGCCGCGGCCGCCCGACCGTGCATCGCGCCTATGATGAAGCGACGGCCCTGTTGGTGGGTGACGCCTTGCAGACGCAGGCGTTCATCGTGCTGGCTGAGCTGGGCGCAATAAGCCCGGCAACGCGCGCAGTGCTCGTAGGTGAACTGGCACGCGCTTCCGGTTCGCTGGGCATGGCGGGCGGTCAGGCGATCGATCTGCAAAGTGTCGGCCTCGCGTTATCGCAAGATGCGCTTGAAGCGATGCACCGCATGAAGACCGGCGCACTGCTGCGAGCGAGCCTGCGGATGGGCGCGCTTTGTGGCGGGGTGAATGCCGCTGCTTTGGAGCAGGTTGATGCCTATGCGGGTGCTGTCGGCTTGGCATTCCAGGTGGTGGACGACATCCTCGACGTGACGGCGGATACTGCCACGCTGGGCAAAACCGCCGGCAAGGACGAGGCCAACGACAAGCCGACCTACGTGTCCATCCTGGGGCTGGACAAGGCCCGTACGCTGGCTGAAGAGCTGCACGCCACAGCGCGCGTGGCCGTGGCACAACTGGCCCGCGAGCTTGGCGAAGCCCGTACTGTGCGGTTGGCCGAGATGGCCGACCTGATCGTACGGCGTGGCCACTGAACAACATTGCATAGACGGTAGAAGTCTTTGCCCAAAAACGTTTGAGCGCCTGAGCGGCGGTCCCACATGACGTACGAACTTCTGAACACCATCGACGATCCGGCCGACCTGCGCCGCCTGGACCGTCGCCAGCTCGGGCCCCTGGCCAACGAGCTGCGCGCTTTCGTGCTCGATTCCGTCTCGCAGACGGGCGGCCACCTGTCGTCGAACCTCGGCACGGTCGAACTGACCATCGCGCTGCACTACGTCTTCAACACGCCGGAAGACCGCATCGTGTGGGACGTCGGCCACCAGAGCTATCCGCACAAGATACTCACCGGCCGTCGCGAACAGATGGGCTCGCTGCGCCAGCTGGACGGCATTTCCGGTTTCCCACGCCGTAGCGAGAGCCCATACGACACGTTTGGCACTGCGCACTCGTCCACATCGATTTCCGCCGCGCTGGGCATGGCCCTGGGCGCCAAGACCAACGGCGAAGACCGCGTCGCCATTGCCGTGATCGGCGACGGTGCGATGAGCGCCGGCATGGCCTTCGAGGCGATGAACAACGCGGGCGTCTATAAAGACCTGCCGCTGGTGGTTGTGCTGAACGACAACGACATGTCGATCTCGCCACCGGTGGGTGCTCTGAATCGCTACCTTGCGCGGCTGATGAGCGGCCAGTTTTACGCGGCCACCAAGAAGGGCGTGGAGAAACTGTTGTCGGTGGCGCCGCCGGTGCTTGAGTTCGCCAAGCGTTTCGAGGAACACACCAAGGGCATGTTCGTGCCGGCCACGATGTTCGAGGAGTTTGGCTTTAACTACATCGGTCCGATCGACGGGCACGATCTCGAATCGCTCGTGCCGACGTTGCTGAACATCCGTCAGCGCGCGCGGGAAGGCGGCGGTCCGCAATTCCTGCACGTGGTGACCAAGAAGGGCCAGGGTTACAAGCTGGCCGAGGCCGACCCGATCCTCTATCACGGCCCGGGCAAGTTCAATCCGCAGGAGGGTATCAAGCCTTCCGGGCGCCCGGCCAAGGTGACGTACACGCAGGTGTTCGGCCAATGGCTGTGCGATATGGCGGCGGCCGACAAGCGTCTGGTTGGCATTACGCCGGCCATGCGCGAGGGCTCCGGCATGGTCGAGTTCGAGCAGCGCTTTCCGGATCGCTATTACGACGTCGGCATTGCCGAGCAGCACGCAGTGACATTTGCTGGCGGCTTGGCATGCGAAGGCCTGAAGCCCGTCGTCGCGATCTATTCGACCTTCCTGCAGCGCGGTTATGACCAGCTGATCCACGACGTGGCACTGCAGAATCTGCCGGTGGTGTTCGCCTTGGATCGTGCTGGCCTGGTCGGAGCGGACGGTGCGACGCATGCGGGCGCGTATGACATTGCGTACCTGCGCTGTATCCCCAACATGATGGTGATGACGCCGGCTGACGAAAACGAATGCCGCCAGCTCCTGAGTACGGCTTTCGCGCAGGATTGCCCGACGGCAGTGCGTTATCCGCGTGGCGCCGGTACGGGTGTGGCGGTGCAGCCGACGCTGGAGCCGCTGCCGTTGGGCAAGGCCGAAGTGCGCCGCGCTTCCACCGCCCCGGCGGGTCAGCGCGTGGCGATTCTGGCGTTCGGTTCGATGGTTGCTCCCGCGTCGGCGGCGGCCGAGCGTTTGGACGCGACCGTTGTCAACATGCGTTTCGTCAAGCCGCTCGACGTGGCCTGCATGCTGGAAATGGCACGCACGCACGATTACGTCGTCACCGTGGAAGAGGGCTGCGTGATGGGTGGCGCCGGCAGCGCCTGCCTGGAGGCACTGGCTGCTGCAGGTGTGGCAACGCCCGTGCTGCAACTGGGCCTGCCCGATCGCTTTGTCGATCACGGCGATCACGCTGCGCTGCTGGCGCAATGCGGGCTCGATGCCAACGGCATCCTCGCCTCCATCCGCGAGCGCTTTGCTGTACAGCCCCGCGCTGCGGCGCCGCGTGTGGCCTGAGGCACTTGCGGCGCTGAGCCATAGGCAGAATCAATCACCCGCATTGGGTCTGCGGGTTTGAGTAGTTGACTGCAGAGGTAGGAAATTTCTTTTACACTCCGCCAGTCTTATTTGTGAATTGTGTGCGCAGTCGCGGGATGGGTTGATTCGATCACTTGAGGGGTGATCATCGTCAGCCAGGTTCCGCGGTTTCACACTCGTTGCGTTCCGGCCGACTGCGATGGCCGGGCGACCGTAAAGGAAACCGATCATGAACGATATGAACCCGGCTTTCGCGATGCCGGACGTGCAGTCCAGCCACGATACCCGCCAGATCCCCATCCAACGCGTGGGCGTGCGCGGCGTGCGTTATCCGATGTCGCTGCAAACGCCGTCGGGCGTGCAGAACACCGTCGGCACCTACAACCTCGATGTGCACCTTCCGGCAGACCAGAAGGGCACGCATATGTCGCGCTTCGTTGCGCTGCTCGAAGAAGAACGCGAGCCGCTGAATCTGGCCCAGTTCCAGCTCCTGCTGGAAAAAATGCTGGAAAAGCTCGAAGCCGACGCTGGCCGGATCGAAGTCCATTTCCCGTATTTCGTCAGCAAGACGGCCCCGGTGTCGGGCGTGCAGTCGCTGATGGACTATGAAGTGACGATGATCGGCGAAGTGCGTGACGGCCACACCAAGGTCCGCGTCAAGGCGCTGGTGCCCGTGACGAGCCTGTGCCCGTGCTCGAAGAAGATCTCGCAGTACGGCGCGCACAACCAGCGCTCGCACATCACGATCGACGCCGAGCTGGCGGCCGACACGCCGGTCGAATCGCTGATCCGCATGGCCGAAGAAGAAGCTTCGTGCGAACTTTGGGGCCTGCTCAAGCGCCCGGACGAGAAGTTTGTGACCGAGCGCGCGTACGAGAACCCGAAGTTCGTGGAAGACCTGGTGCGCGACATCGCCATGCGTTTGAACCAGGACGACCGCATCGTCGCTTATACGCTGGAAGCCGAGAACTTCGAGTCGATCCACAACCACAGCGCCTATGCGCTGATCGAGCGCGACAAGCGCACCGATAAGTAATCGACGCTGTGCCCAACGAAAAAGCCGCTCAAACTGAGCGGCTTTTTTCATGCTTGCTGGATGCGGATGTCTTCGAGGTCCCAGCGTGGCGTGACGCCGTAGCCGTAGCCCTCCTGCACTTGCGTTGGGTCGGCTTGGAGCCGCATGGCGCCGGCAAAGGCAATCATGGCGCCATTGTCGGTACAGAACTGCAGGTCGGGGTAATACACGCGCAGGCCGCGCTTCTTGCCTTCGGCGTTCAGGCCTTCGCGCAACTGGCGGTTGGCACCGACGCCGCCGGCCACGACGATGCGCTTGAGGCCATGCTCGCGTGCGGCACGTAGTGTCTTCTTGACGAGAACTTCGACGATAGCGTCAACAAACGCGCGGGCCAGGTCGGCGCGCGGCTGGTAACAGGTTTCGCTGTCGGTCAAATTGAGCTTGCGCACCTGCGTGAGCACCGCCGTTTTCAAGCCCGCGAACGAGAAATCGAAGTTGCCCGAATGCAGCATGGGCCGGGGCAGGTCGAACACACCCGGGTTGCCGAATTCGGCCAGGCGCGAGACGGCCGGGCCGCCTGGGTAGCCCAGGCCGAGCAGCTTGGCGGTCTTGTCGAAAGCCTCGCCGGCGGCATCGTCGAGGGTCTCGCCGAGCAGCGTGTACTGGCCAACGGCATCGACGCGCATCAGTTGCGTGTGCCCGCCCGAGACGAGCAGCGCCAGAAACGGAAACTCAGGCCGCTCCGCCTCCAGCAGCGGCGAGAGCAGGTGCCCCTCCAGGTGATGCACGCCCACCAGCGGCTTGCCCAGCGCAAACGCCAGCGCATTCGCCACCGAGGCACCCACCAGCAGCGCACCGGCCAGCCCCGGGCCTTTCGTATAAGCGATAGCGTCGATGTTCGTGCGTGTAGCGTCGGCCTTGGCGAGCACGTCTTCCAGCAGCGGAATCACGCGGCGGATATGGTCGCGCGAGGCCAGTTCCGGCACCACGCCGCCGTACTCGCGGTGCATGGCGATCTGCGAGTACAGCGCGTGCGCGCGCAGACCGGCATGTGTGTCATACAGCGCGACACCGGTTTCGTCACAGGAGGATTCGATGCCGAGGACCAGCATGGCAAATAAGAACGCCGGGGCGTGAGGAAGGCAATGGGAAGGCCACCGAAGATAGCACAAGTTAAAATGCCCGGTTTTCCAGCATAGAGGCGAGCGCAGCGATCATGATGCGGTGCGATGTGGCGGTGATCGGCGCGGGCGCGGCCGGGATGATGTGTGCGGCAGTGGCCGGGCAGCGCGGCGCGCGCGTGGTGCTGATCGACCACGCGACCAAGCTGGCCGAGAAAATCCGCATCTCCGGCGGCGGGCGCTGCAACTTCACCAACATCAACGCGGCGCCGGCCAACTACCTCTCGAACAACCCGCATTTCTGCCGCTCGGCGTTGGCACGGTATACGGCGCAGGATTTTGTCAGCCTCGTCTCCAGCTACCGCATCTCGTACCACGAAAAGCACAAGGGCCAGCTCTTCTGCGACGACAGCGCGGAAGACATCATCCGCATGCTCGAAGTCGAGTGCGAGAAGGGCAACGTCATCTGGCGTACCGGTTGTTCGATCGCGGAAGTGGGCAGGGATGGCGATGCCTATCGTCTGTCGACCAGCGCGGGCGAGATCGTCGCGAGCAAGCTGGTGATCGCCACGGGTGGCCTGTCCATCCCCAAGATCGGCGCGACGGATTTTGGCTACCGCATCGCCCGGCAGTTTGGGCTGAAAATCGTTGAGACCCATCCGGCGCTCGTGCCGCTCACGTTCAATGCTGAGCATTGGGCGCCGTTCTCGGCGCTGTCCGGCGTGTCGGCGGAGGTGGATGTCACTGTCGCGCAGCCTGCGGGCAAAGGCAGCCGGAAGGGTGGCGTCACCACTTTCCGCGAAGACTTGCTGCTCACGCACCGCGGCCTGTCTGGCCCCGCTGTGCTGCAGATCTCCAGCTTCTGGAATTCGGGTCAGCCGCTTGCCATTGATCTGCTGCCCGACACTGATGCGGCGCAGTGGCTGTGTGACGAGAAATCCGGCTCGCGCAAGCAGCTCGGGACGGTGCTGGCGCAGCGCCTGCCGGAGCGCGTTGCGCAAGCGTGGTGCGCCACGCATGGCGCCAACCCCCAGGCGCCGATTGCCGAGTTGCCCGACAAGGTGCTGCGCACGCTGGGCGGTGCACTCAACCGCTGGGAACTCACACCATCCGGCAGCGAGGGCTATCGCAAGGCCGAAGTGACGCGCGGCGGGGTCGATACGCGCGCGCTGTCGTCCGCCACCATGGAGGCGCAATCTGCGCCCGGCCTGTACTTTATCGGCGAGGTGGTCGACGTGACGGGCTGGCTCGGCGGCTATAACTTCCAGTGGGCATGGGCTTCCGCCGTGGCGGCGGGGGAGGCCGCGTCCGCGCGCTGACCCCCCACTGATCGGTCCTGGAACTGTTTTGGTTCTGTGCTACGATCAGTGATCCACTTTTTCCAAGTTTGCAACCCGCTGGGCCGGCCGCCCGAGCGGGTTTTGCCGTTTATCGGAGTTCGGAATGTCGCAGTTGTCCCTCAAGGCACAGATCACGGAAGACATGAAGGCCGCCATGCGCGCCAAGGAAACGGATCGTCTGGGCACGATCCGCTTGTTGCAGGCTGCAATCAAGCAGCGCGAGGTGGATGAGCGCATCGAGCTGGACGACGCTGCCGTGCTGGCGGTGATCGACAAAATGGTCAAGCAGCGCAAAGACTCCATCGCCGCATTCGAGCAAGCCGGTCGTGACGATCTCGTCGCCAAGGAGGCTGCAGAGGTGACCGTGTTGCAGGTCTACATGCCCGCGCAACTGTCGGAAGCGGAAGTCGACGCCGCTGTGCGCGACGCTGTGGCCAAGGCCGGTGCTGCCGGCCCGCAGGATATGGGCAAGGTCATGGGCATCCTCAAGCCGGCCCTGGCTGGCCGCGCCGACATGACGCAAGTCTCGGCACGTGTAAAGGCCGTCCTGGCCGGCGCCTGAATCCCTTCCACATTCGCAACCCCGAAGGGACGCACTCCGCGTGATCCCGCAGCCGTTCATTGACGACCTGCTCAACCGCGTCGATATCGTCGACGTGGTGGGCCGTTACGTGCAATTGAAGAAGGGCGGCGCCAACTTCATGGGGCTGTGTCCGTTCCATAATGAGAAGTCGCCGTCGTTTTCGGTGTCGCCCACCAAGCAGTTCTATCACTGCTTCGGCTGCGGCGCGCACGGCTCGGCCATCGGCTTCCTGATGGAATTTTCGGGGCAGTCGTATGTCGAGGCCATCAAGGACCTCGCGCAGTCCGTCGGCATGGTAGTGCCCGAAGAGCGTGGTGGCTTGCCGCCTGCCGCTCGCGCCGAGCAGCAGGCCAAAACGGTCGCGCTCGGCGACATCATGTCCCGCGCGTGCGACCACTACCGCAAGCAACTGCGCAGCGCCTCCAACGCCATCCAATACCTCAAGGGCCGTGGCTTGACCGGCGAGATTGCCGCGCACTTCGGCCTCGGCTACGCGCCCGACGACTGGCAGTCGCTCGAAGGTGTGTTCGGCCCGTACCGAGAGGACGCCACCGCCGCGCCGCTCATCGAAGCAGGCCTCGTCATCGAAAGCGAGAAGACCAGCGCCGACGGCTCGCACCGCCGTTACGACCGCTTCCGTGATCGCATCATGTTTCCGATCCGCAATACCAAGGGCGTGGTGATCGGCTTTGGCGGCCGGGTGCTGGGGCAGGGCGAGCCGAAATACCTCAACTCCCCCGAGACGCCGCTATTCAGCAAGGGCACCGAGCTGTACGGCCTGTTTGAGGCGCGCAACGCCATCCGCGAGTTCGACTACGTGCTGGTCGTGGAAGGCTACATGGACGTCGTCGCGCTGGCGCAGCTCGGGTTTGCCAACGCCGTGGCCACGCTCGGCACGGCTTGCACGCCGATCCACGTGCAGAAGCTGCTGCGGCAGGTCGATACCGTCATCTTCTCGTTCGACGGCGATTCCGCCGGGCGCCGCGCCGCGCGCCGCGCGCTGGAGGCCTGCCTGCCACACGCCACCGACAACAAGACGATCAAGTTCCTGTTCTTGCCATCCGAGCACGACCCGGACAGTTTTGTCCGCGAAGAGGGCACCGAAGCCTTCGCTCGCGAAGTCCATAACGCGATGCCGCTGTCGCGCTTCCTGCTGCAGGCCGTGACTGAAGACCTCGACTTGCGCCAGCCCGAAGGCCGTGCCCGCGCTCAATACGAAGCCAAGCCGCTGCTGACAGCCATGCCCGCTGGCGGCCTGCGTTTGCAGATCGTGCGTGGCCTGGCCGACATGACCGGGACGACGCCCGCCGACATCGAAGCGCTGTGTGGCCTGCGCAGCGACCCTGCCCAAGCCGGCCGCATGACGCAGAAGCGCCCCCGCGTGGCGCGCACGGCACCCACTGCGTTGGAGCAGAAGGTGCTTCGCCTGCTGATGCGTTATCCCGCGCTGGCTGCGCGGCTCGACGCCGACGCTCGCAGCCAGTTGACTGCGCCCCAACTGCCCCAAGGTGAGATATTGGCGGGGCTACTGGCGGAATGCGATGCCGTAGGCCCCGAGGTGCACTTCGGGGCCTTTGTCGAGCGTCTGGGTCAGACACCCTACGCCGAAGCTTTCGCCGGGTTGCGTGCCGCTGTGCTCCAGGACGATATCGAACTGGAGCCGGCCACTTCCGAATTCGATACCGCCGTACAAAAGATGCTCGCCGAGCCACTCAAGCGCGAGCTGGAGATGTTGCAGCGCAAGATGGAGGCCGGCCATGCCGGAGACGACGACAAGGAGCGCATGCGCTGGCTGGTGGGCGAAATCAGCCGCCGTCGGCAGCTCGTGTAATGCATAAGCCGCAGAGCGAAGCTCCAAGCGGGGCGGGCAATTGCGGGTAGCCCCTTGATTTTTCAGGCGAAAACCCGATTTTCGTTTAGACCGGCTTAGTCTGGCGTGCTAGAATAGCCGGTTTGGATTGCAAGACCTTTTTCCCATTTTTGGGGGAGTGAGCGTGCCCATGGTGAAGGTGAAGACCTCCGCGACGGCCGGTTCCAAGGCCAGTCCTGCTTCTGTTTCTGCCACGCGATCCTCATCGGCGCGTGGCGCCGGAGGAGGGAAAACCACAGCGGGAACGGCGAAAGTCGCAAATGGTCGGACCCATATAGGGCAGGCAGCACAGACAGGAGTCAAGGCCACTGCGCCGGCAAAAACGGGGAAAGCCCAGCCGCGCCAGACCGCCGAGATCACCGTCGTCGCCAAGCCGGTTAAGCCGGCACCGCGCACAAAGGGCGCGATCCAATCTTCAACCTCAGGCAAGGTCTCGACGTCGATGAGCACGAGCGCCAGACCTGGCGGCACAGCCGCTTCCGTCGCACTCAAGGGCAAGACAACCACCGTGGCGAAATCGAAAGCAACCGAAGTCGAGAGCAAGCAGACCCCTGCCAGCGCAAGCGCAACCAAGACGGGTACCGCTCGTACCAGCACCGCAGCCAAGCCAACCAAGGCAACCGCGGAAGACACCAAGCGCACCGCCCAGGCAGAGGCCACCCCTACAACTCCTTCTGCGCCCCGCGCCGAGGTAGCAGCCGAGCCCAAGAAGCGCGGCCGCAAGCCCAAGGCAGAGACGCAGGCAGACGACAGCAGCAGCACGGACGTGACTGAAGAAATTGACACCCCCGCCGCTCCGGCACCGAAAACCGAAAAGCTGAAGGCCCGTGACCGCAAGGCCAAGGAAAAGGCCCTGCTCAAGGAATTCGCTGCCTCGCAGCAAGGCGGTTCGGAAGAAGAGCTCGAGGCGCGCCGCCAGAAGCTCAAGGCGCTGATCAAGCTGGGCAAATCGCGCGGCTATCTGACCTACGCCGAGATCAACGACCACCTTCCCGACGACATGGTCGACGTGGAGTCGCTGGAAACGTTGGTTGCCACGCTCAACGACATCGGCGTTGCCGTGTACGAGCAGGCGCCGGACGCCGAAACGCTGCTCCTGAACGACAACGCACCTTCCGTGACCACGGAAGAAGAGGCGGAAGAAGAAGCCGAAGCCGCGCTGTCGACGGTTGACTCCGAATTTGGCCGTACGACCGACCCGGTGCGTATGTACATGCGCGAAATGGGCACGGTCGAGCTGCTGACGCGCGAAGGCGAAATCGTTATCGCCAAGCGCATCGAAGCCGGCCTGAAAGACATGGTCATGGCCATCTCGGCCTGCCCGGTCACCATTTCGGAAATCCTCGCCATGGGCGAGCGCGTTGCCAACGACGAAGCCAAGATCGACGAGTACATCGACGGCCTGATCGACCCGAACGCTGAAGCCGATGCAGCCGCTGCTGCCGAGGAAGAAGAGGAGTTCGAGGAAGAGGAAGCCGAAGAGGAAGGCGACGAAGAGGAAGACGAGGACGACGAAGGCGCCGGCGCTGCCGCGGCTTCAGCCCGTCAACTTGAGGAGCTCAAGCAGGCTGCGCTGATCAAGTTTGGCGTGATCGGCGAGCAGTTCGACAAGATGCGCCGTGCGTTCGAGAAGGAAGGCTACAAGTCCAAGCCTTACGTGAAAGCACAGGAAGCCATCCAGGCTGAGCTGATGACGATCCGCTTCACGGCCCGCAACGTCGAGCGCCTGTGCGACACGCTGCGCGGCCAGGTGGACGAAGTGCGCAAGCTGGAACGCGCCATCCTGAACATCGTGGTCGACAAGTGCGGCATGCCGCGCGGCGACTTCGTTTCGCGCTTCCCGGGCAACGAGACCAACCTCAAGTGGATCGAAACGGTGGTCGCCGATGGCAAGCCGTACAGCACCATCGTCGAGCGCAACGTGCCAGCCGTGCACGAACTGCAGCAGAAGCTGATCGACCTGCAGGCGCGTGTGGTGCTGCCGCTGCCCGAGCTTAAGGATGTCAATCGCAAGATGTCGGAAGGCGAGCGCCGCGCCCGTGAGGCCAAGCGCGAGATGACCGAGGCCAACCTGCGTCTGGTGATCTCGATCGCCAAGAAGTACACGAACCGTGGCCTGCAGTTCCTTGACCTGATTCAGGAAGGCAACATTGGCCTGATGAAGGCGGTGGACAAGTTCGAATACCGTCGCGGCTACAAGTTCTCGACGTACGCCACGTGGTGGATCCGTCAAGCCATCACGCGCTCGATCGCCGACCAGGCGCGCACCATCCGCATTCCGGTGCACATGATCGAGACGATCAACAAGATGAACCGCATCTCGCGTCAGATCCTGCAGGAAACCGGCAATGAGCCGGATCCGGCAACGCTGGCCGAGAAGATGGAGATGCCGGAAGACAAGATCCGCAAGATCATGAAGATCGCCAAGGAGCCGATCTCCATGGAAACGCCGATCGGTGACGACGACGACTCCCATCTGGGCGACTTCATCGAGGATACGAATACGCTGGCTCCGGCCGAGGCGGCGCTGCATGGCTCCATGCGCGGCGTGGTGAAGGACGTGCTCGACTCGCTGACGCCGCGCGAAGCCAAGGTGCTGCGCATGCGTTTCGGTATCGAGATGAGCACCGACCACACGCTGGAGGAAGTCGGCAAGCAGTTCGACGTGACCCGCGAGCGTATCCGTCAGATCGAAGCGAAGGCACTGCGCAAGCTGCGCCATCCGAGCCGTTCCGACAAGCTGAAGAGCTTCTTGGAAGGTAGCTGATTCGGTACGGATTGATGCCAGAAGGTGGGTTCCGGCCCGCTTTCGAGTAGAATCCAGCACGAGGCCCGGCCTAACCCGCCGGGCCTCTTTTTTGTCGGTTGCCCACAGTTGTTCATTCGGGGTGCCGTTCTTCGGGCCTCTAGCTCATGCTTGGTTAGAGCAGCGGACTCATAATCCGTTGGTGCCGGGTTCGACTCCCGGGGGGCCCACCATCTTCTTCCCCCTTCGTTGCATGCTTCGCTAACGGCACAGATGCAGCGGGATGCTTCGGGGCACGCTCGTTTCTCGCGGCAATACCCCTGTCGTCATTGGCGTCAACACATGTGAGCCGGAAGTGGCATGATCCGTGGCTTGTGCCGCTGTCGCGAGGCATGCGGTGCGTTTCCATAGGAGCTACGACATGCGGTTGTTCCTCACGTTTGCCATCCCCCATCGAATTGCATGTGCGGCCATGATGGTCGCGGCCTTGTCCGGCGCGGTTGGTGCCGTCCATGCCCAGACTGCCGCGCCAGCTACGTCAGCCGCAGCGGCCCCCGCTCAGCAACGCGCCCAAGTGCCCGGCTACTACCGCATGGCGCTTGGCGATGCTGTTGTTACCGCGCTGTATGACGGTTACGTCGATCTGCCTGCCAAGACGCTGGTCGGCATGAGCGCGCAAAACGTTCAGAGCCTGCTCGCGCGGATGTTCGTGTCGAACACGCCGGGCATGCAGACCGCAGTGAACGGCTACCTGATCGACACGGGCAGCGAGCGCATCCTCGTCGATACGGGTTCGGGCACGTGTTTCGGCCCGACCATGGGCGGCCTGGCCGGCAACGTGCGCGCTTCGGGCTACCAACCAGAGCAGATCGACGCCGTGCTGCTCACGCACTTGCACCCGGATCACGCGTGCGGCTTGCTGACGCCGCAAGGGCAACCGGCCTTCACGAATGCGCAGGTATATGTGGCCGCACCAGAGGCCGATTTCTGGCTGAGCGAAACGATTGCCGCTGCCAAGCCGAAGGACATGCAGCCGTTCTTCAAGATGGCGCGCGACTCCGTGGCGCCGTATGCGGCGGCTGGCAAGCTTAAGCAATTCAAGCCGGGCGATGAGGTGGTGCCGGGCGTGCGCTCGGTGCTCGCCAATGGCCACACGCCGGGGCACAGTGGCTACCTGGTCGCCTCCAAGGGGAAAAGCTTGCTGGTGTGGGGCGACATCGTGCACAGCCATGCTGTGCAGTTCCAGCACCCCGAAGTTGCGTTCGAGTACGACGTCAACCAGAAGCAGGCCGTTGCCTCGCGCCGTAAGCTGTTTGCCGAAGCGGCGCAAGACAAGCTATGGGTGGCCGGCGCACATCTGCCGTTCCCGGGCCTGGGCCGCGTGCGCCGCGATGGCAAGGCATTTGCGTGGGTGCCGATCGAATACGGTCCGCTGCGTACGGATCGCGCTGATTGATCCCACATTGATTCGTTAAGCGCCGGCCGGCCGCTTCATCTTGCAAGTGGTCGGCAGATCGAGATCCTTGGCGCTGGTCGTGCTCTCGGTCTTGTGGCCCCACTGGGTGCCGTCGTAGCCGACCTTGACGGTCTTGCCATCCACCGGCGCGATCGTCGATACAACCTGCGGCAGCAGCAACTGATGATCGACCTTGCGCATGGTGACTTCGCCCAGGAAGCTCTGTTTCTGCATACCTTCCAGCGCCAGCGCAATCTTCAGCGGGTCGGTGGAGTTAGCCTTGCGGATGGCATCGGTCACGAGTTCGACGGACAGCACGGTGCGCGGCGCAAAGTGTTCGCCGGCGGGCGTCTGGCGCACGCGCGCATCCATCTGTATCAGTTGCGCATTGCCGTTGCCGGGCGTCCATTCCGATACCCACGTCACCTTGCCGATCTTGGCCTGTGACACTGCCAGCACTGTGCCGGGCGCGCCTGCGCCGCTGTGGTTGAGATAGCGCACGTCGTAGCTCATATCGCCCGCGGCCTTGATGAGCAGGTTCAGATCCTGCCCCCAGTTGCCGGTGAGCAGCGTGTCCGCGCCCGTCGCCTTGGCCTTCGATACGTAGGGTGCAAAGTCCTTCACTTTGCCGATCGGGTGCAGCGTCTCTCCCGTGAACTGCACATCGGGCCGCGCGGCCGAGATCATCTGCTTGCCCAAGGACGCCCAAAGCCGCCCGTGCGCGTAGTCCTGGTTCAGCGAATAAACCTTGCGGATATCGGGCTGCGTCTTCACGAAGTTGGCCAGCGCGCGCATTTTCATCGCCGTGTTGGCCTCGGTCGCGAAATGCCAGAAGCTGCAGTGCGCGCCGGTCAGGTCAGGGTCGATCGACGCGTAGTTGATGATCAGCACGCGCTTGTCCGGATTGCGCTCGTTGTGCTTGGTGGCCGCATCCACCATGGCCGCCACCACGGACGAACCTGATCCACCGGTGAACACGATCTTTGCGCCGGCATCGATAGCACTTTGCAACGCCGAGAGGCTGTCTTGCGCCGACAGCTTGTTGTCGTAGGTCGTCAGCTCGTAGCGCGCGCCGTTCAACACGCCTTGGGGTTGTGCGTTGGCATCGTCGATGCCGAGTTTCAGATTCGCCAGGAACTGCTCGCCCACATTCGAAAGAGGCCCGCTCAACTGGTCAATAAACGCCACCTTGATCGGTGCTGGATCTGCGGCGTGTGCCAGCGGTGCACAAAGCAACACGGCTGCGCAGGCCAATGCGGACAACGGACGGGCAAAGCGGGTCGATGCGGGCACGTCTCCTCCTTGTTGTGTGGGGCGTTCTGTCTTCTCGTCTACCAGGTGTCGATAAAGCGGCGCGTGGCCGGGTCGCGTGTGTGGCGTGGCGGTGCAGGCGGCGCCGATTGCAGCCCGCGCAGCAGCCAGCGGCGCGTATCGGCCGGGTCGATCACGGCGTCGATTTCGAGATAGCTGGCGATGTTGAGCGCGCGGCCTTCGTCGTAGGCGGCGTCGACCATCTTGCGGAACAGTGCTTCGCGCTCGGCGGGGTCTTCCACCGCTTCGAGTTCCTTGCGGTAGCCGAGGCGAATCGCGCCTTCGATACCCATGCCGCCGAACTCGCCGCTCGGCCACGATGCCGTGAAGAACGGCGCATGGAAGCCGCCAGCCGCCATCGCCATCGCCCCGAGGCCGTAGCCCTTGCGCAGCACGACGGTAAAGAAAGGCACGCGCAGGTTGCCGGCAGTCACGAACATGCGGCTGACGTGCCGCACGGTGGCCGTCTTCTCCGCTTCCGGGCCGACCATGAAGCCCGGCGTATCGCACAGCGAGACGATGGGCAGGTGGAACGCGTTGCACAGCTGCATGAAGCGCGACGCCTTGTCGGCCGCCGCCGAATCGATGGCGCCGCCCAGGTGGCGCGGGTTGTTGGCGATGCAGCCGAACGCGCGGCCTTCGATGCGGACGAGCGCCGTGATGATGCCAACGCCGAAGGCCTGACGCAGCTCCAGCACCGAGCCGGTGTCTGCCAGCGCTTCGATCACGGCGCGCATGTCGTAGCTGCGCATGCGGTTTTCGGGAATCACGTGGCGCAGGTGGCGTGCGTCGCCGGCGCTCCAGTTGGTGAGCGGCCCCTGGAAGTAGCTCAGGTAGCGGCGTGCGGTGTCCACGGCTTCGGCCTCGTCCTCGACCAGCACGTCGATCACGCCATTGGGCGCCTGCATGCTGACGGGGCCAACTTCTTCAGGCGCATACACGCCCAGGCCGCCGCCCTCGATCATGGCCGGGCCGCCCATGCCGATGGTCGCGTCGCGCGTGGCGATGATCACGTCCGCGCAACCTAGCAGCGCCGCGTTGCCCGCAAAGCAGCGGCCCGACACGATGCCGACCGTCGGCACCCGCCCCGACAGACGCGCGAAGTGAATGAAGGTCGGGCAGTCCAGGCCGCTGACGCCACGCTTTTCGGTATCGCCCGGCCGGCCGCCACCGCCTTCCGCGAACAGCACGACGGGCAGCTTCCATTGCTGCGCCAGCTCCAGCGCGCGGTCGGTCTTCTTATGATTGAAGGTGCCTTGCGTGCCGGCCAGTACGGTGTAGTCGTAGGCGAGCACCATGCAGCGTGCGTCCTGGTCAGGAAAGTGCGTGCCGTTGACGGTGCCGATGCCGGTGATGATGCCGTCGGCCGGTGTCGAGCGGATCAGGTCATCGAGCGCGCGCCGCTGGCGTTGCGCGGCGATGGCCAGCGCGCCGTATTCGATGAATGAGTTTGCGTCGCACAGGTGCGCGATGTTTTCGCGTGTGGTGCGCTGGCCGGTCTTGCGGCGGCGCGCGACGGCATCTGGCCGGTTGGTGTCGAGGCCGAATGCATGGCGGTCGACGACGGCTTGCAGGTCGGGGCGGATGTGGTCGAGATCGATCTCGGCGTCGGCGGACTCCGCGTGGTGCTCCGCGTCGCTCAGGAGCAGCGCCACCAACGGCTGGCCTTCGCGCACCGTGGCGCCGGGTTGGGCACATACCTGCAGCACCTCCCCGGATGCGGGCGCGAGCACCACATGCTCCATCTTCATCGCTTCGATCACGGCCAGCACTTGCCCGCGCGCGACGGCATCGCCGGGTTGGGCGTTGAGCTGGATCAGCGCGCCGTCCATCGGTGCGCTCAGCAGTTCGGCATCGTCTGGCAACGCGTCAAGCAACGATTCGCCCGACTCGGCCTCACGATCGGCAACCACGTCCGCTGATGCATGGAGCGCAGGATGCGCACCGTCGCTGGCGGTCACCAGTTCGGCCAAGCGTTCGTCGAGAAACTGTGTGTGCACGGCGTTGCCCTGCACGTGTGCATCACTCAGCAGGTCTTGGAGCAGGCGCTTGTTGGTCACCAATCCTTCGATGCGGAACTCGCATAGCGCGCGATACGTCTGCGCCAGGGTCTGCGCATAAGTGCCGCGCGGCGCGTGCACGATCAGCTTGGCGAGCAGCGAGTCGAAGCGCGGGTTGGGCCGGTAACCGGCGTAGCCGCAGGTGTCGACGCGCACGCCGGGGCCGTTGGGCGGCTCGAATGCGGTGAGCGTGCCAGCGGATGGATGTGGCTGGCCGGAGGCATCGAGCGTCTCGGCATTGATGCGCACCTGTACGGCGTGGCCGCGCGGCGCGATCGGCTGCGCGAGCCCCAGTTCCGCCAGCGACACACCTTGCGCCAGCGCCAGTTGCGTCACCACCAGATCGACGCCCGTCACCATCTCCGTAACGGTGTGTTCCACCTGTACGCGCGGGTTGGCCTCCATGAAGTAGAACGTGGCATGTGGTGTGCCAGCGCCTTCCACCAGGAACTCGAACGTGCCGATGCCGCAGTAGCCCGAAGCTCTGGCGAGGGTGACGGCAGCAGCAGCGATGCGCGTACGTAGCGCATCGTCCAGCGCCGGGCTGGGCGCAATCTCGATCAGCTTTTGATGACGGCGCTGCAGGCTGCACTCACGCTCGCCCAAGTGCGCGACATTGCCATGCGCATCGGCAACGATCTGGATTTCGATATGGCGCGGCGCGGGCACCAGCGCTTCGACATACACGTCGCCACTGCCGAACGCGGCGGTGGCTTCGGACACGCAGCGTGCATATGCCTCGGGAATCATCAGCGCGTCGTGTACGGCACGCATGCCGCGCCCGCCGCCACCGGCCACCGCCTTGATCATCATGCCGTGCGAGGGCGGTAGCGCCGCGAAGAAGGCTTGCGCACCCGAAAGCGTTGTCGCGCCTTGCGTGCCGTTGACGATGGGAATGCCGGCCTCATGCGCGAGCGCTCGTGCGCGTGCCTTGTCGCCGAAGAGGTCGAGCACGCGCGGTGCCGGCCCGATGAACTGCACGCCTGCCTCTGCGCATCGGCGTGCAAAGGCAGCGTTTTCACTCAGGAAGCCGTAGCCGGGATGAACGGCGTCGGCGCCCGTGGCGCGTGCGGCGGCGAGGATGGCATCGCCATCGAGATAGGCGCGCGGGCCGGTGCCCGGCAGCGGGACGGTTTCATCTGCACGCAGCGCGTGCAGCGCATCGCGGTCGTCCTCGGAATAGATCGCGACAGAGGGCAGGCCAACCGTGGCGGCGGCGCGGGCAATGCGAATGGCAATCTCGCCGCGATTGGCGATCAGCAGTTTGCGAAACGTCATGGAGCGGAGCGTGGGTTAGAGCTGTTCTGCGAGCGGTGCGAGATCCTGCTTGCGCACCTTGCCGGTGGCCGTGAGCGGCAGGGCATCGACGATGCGCACGATGGGCACCTTGTAGACGGCCATGTTCTCGCGGCACCAGCCGGTGAGCGTGGCGTCGTCCAGCGTGCCGATGGCCTCGGGGCGCAGCATCACGAAGGCGACGGGAAGCTGGCCGCGCTGTTCATCGGCACGGCCCACCACGGCGGAACCGAGGATGGCGGGGTGCTTGCCGAGCATCGCTTCGATCTCGGCAGGGAACACGCTCATACCGTTGACCTTGAGCATATCCTTGCGGCGGCCGAGGTAGTGGATGTAACCGTGTTCGTCGATGCAGCCGATGTCGCCGGTGTGGAACCAGCCGTTGCGCAAGGTCTGTGCGGTGGCCTCGGGCTTGTTCCAGTAGCCTTTGAGCAGCGTGGGTGTACGCACGCACAGCTCGCCTTCGGCGCCAATCGGCAGCAGCGCATGCGTGTCGAAATCGCAGATCTTGAAGTCGGTGCCCGGCACCGGCAGGCCCACGAAGATCGGCTGCGAGCGTAGGTCGAAATCATCTTCCTGCATGCCGACGGTGAAGCTGTTGCAGGTCTGCGTTTCCGTCATGCCCCAGGCGCTCTCGGCCATCATCGAACCGGTCAGCTCGCGCCACGCGCGGCGGTATTCGGGGTTCAGCTTCTTCACGAACGACGACACGCCGGTGTGCCGCAGCGAACGCAGGTTGTACTCCTGCACGTGCGGATGTGCCATCACCTCGGCCGCGCTGTCGACCAGCATGGAGCCGTTGGTCACGCGGTAGCGCTGCACGCCGGCCATGAAGGCCTCAGCATCCCAGCGCGCGAGCAGCACCAGCGGCAGGCCGAGGAAGGCGGGGAAGATCAGCCCCGTGTTCTCGCCCGCAATCCAGAACTGTGGGTAGAAGCTGAGCATGACCGTGTCTGCATCCGCACGCAGCGACACCGCTGAGAACGCGGCGGCCATATCCACCATGTCGCCCTGTGTGTGGATGCAGCCCTTGGGCAGGCCGGTCGTGCCGCCGGTGTAGTTGAGCGCCGCAACGGCATCGAGCGAGGCGGGCGGCAGCGGGATCGGCGTCGTCTTCGCCAGGGCGGACATCAGATCGATTGCATCGTCGCAGGCCAGCGGCGGCTCGGTGAGCATTGCCGGGAGCGGCAGCGTCGGCTGGGCAGGGAGCACATCTGCGTAACGTGTGACGAAGATGTGTTCGAGCGATGTCTCGGCTCGCACATCGCGCACCAGCGGCATCAGGCGGTCCAGCGTGACGATGGCGCGGGGCGTTGCATCGCCAAGCGCATGCATCAGCTCGGCGCGCTGCGAGAGCGGGCTGATTGGCACATACACGGCACCCAGCTTGAGGATGCCGAAGAACACCGCGTTGAACTGCGGACAGTTCGACAGGAACACCGCCACCCGGTCACCCGCGCCAATGCCGTGCTGGGCCAGCAGGGCGGCAAAGCGCTCGGAGAGATCATCGAGCTGCGCGAACGTTGTGTCGTGCCCGTAGAAGTGGATGGCCGGTTTGTCTGGCGTGGTGCGCGCCCAGTGGCGCAGGTATTCGGTGAGGGGCGCGCGCCCGGTCGGGTAGTGAGGCTCGCGGGGGGTATCGACCGGCCATGCGCGCGCCCAAAGCGCGCGAACGCGGCCGAGATACTCGGATTCGTCCATCGCCAAAGCTTGTCTCCGTTGGGTTGTGCAGTGCGTGCGCAAAGTGACGCCGCACTACCTATACTGAGAAGTAATTTTTTATACCAACGGGTAGAAATATAGAAAGCATCGCTTGATGCGTCAAGCATTTCAGACACGTGATGCTGCCCAGATGCGCAGACGCGACGGCGCGCCCAAAGGCGGCATGCGAGAATGCGCACCATGTCCATCGCCCGCAAATCTGCCGTTCCTGACGTGCAACCGTCTGCTGAAACCGAGGCGCCCGAAGCCCCCGGCGTCACACCACCGGCCACGCGCCCGCACATTGCCGAGCGGCAGGAGGCACGCCGCCGGCAGATTCTCGACACTGCCGCGCAACTTTTTTTCACCAAGGGCTACGCCGGCATGACGATGAGCGATCTGTGCAGCGCGCTCGGCGTGACCAAACCGGCGGTGTACTACTACTTCACCGACAAGTACGAGATCTTCGACATCCTGTGCCGCGAGGCCGCACAGATCTGTCTGTCGGCTATCCGCGAAACTGCCGACACGGCGCTGCCCGTGCGTGAGCGCTTGCAGGCCTGCCTGCTGGAAATGGCGCGGCGCTGCATTGACTGCCACTACGCCGCCGCGCTCACGTATCGCGATCGGCAATACCTGCGCCCCGAAACGGTGGAGTGGCTGCACGGCATGTCGCGCGGCTACTACCGCGATCTCTATGCGTTGCTCGATGAGGGCAAACGCGCCGGCGTGTTTGATTTTGGCGATGCGCGCGTCGCGGCGCATTCGATGGGCGGCGTCATGGGCTTCATGTACACGTGGCACGATCCGTCGCGCATCGATGCCGATGTGCTGGCGGTCGAACTGTCGGGTGCCATGATGAAGATCATCCTGCCGGCTGCATCAAGCCCCGCAGCTAAACCCGCGTCCTGAGCGTCGCGCCCGCCGGTGCATTCGGCAACGCGGGCAGGCGGAAGATTTCCGGCGTCATCAGGTCGATGCCGCAGTCGAGCGTTTCCACCCAGTCGATAAACCGGTTGACCATGGCCGGCCCGCGAAACGGCTGGCCGTGCTGCGGCACGATCTGCTCGATCTCCAGCCCGCGCACCATCTGCGCCCACAACTGGCACACGCGATTGCCGCTCATATAGCGGCGGTGGAACGGCGCCATCAATAGCAAGTGCGCATCGAAATCTTCGACGGGCTTAGCCGCCACGTTGGCATACACCATCGACGCTCCCAAGTCGCCCGAAAACAAGATGCGCGATACCGGATCGTAGAACTGGAAGTTGCCCTCCGAATGCAGAAAGTGCGCCGGCACCGCCAGCAGGTGCGTGTTGCCCAGCGGAATCGCCATGCCGGTATCCGGGATCGGCACGATACGTCCTTCGGTTTTGCCGACTGAGCAGAAGTGCGGCAGAAAACGCTCCCACACGCGCGAGATCAGAATGTCGCAGCTTGAACTCGTGAGCCATCGCCCAGCCGAGGCAACGATGTCTGGGTCCGCGTGCGAAGCGAGAACGTAATCGAGTTGCTTGGGCGGAAAGTACCGGCTCATCGCCAGGAAGAGCGCGTTGTACGTCATCTGGCCGCCGGGATCGATCAGCGCGCCGTGGCCGTGGTCGACGATGAGGAACTGGTTGGTCTGCACCGGCAGGTCGTCGTGATCGTCGACCAGATCGGAAAACATCAGGCAGACATGCTCGGGTGTTTCATAGAGCGTGGTGACCATGGGGGCGGGGTGCAGGTTGGAATGCCTGGATGGTGGCGCAGCGCCTGCCCGGCAGACTTGATCCGTGTCAAGGCAGGTGTGGTGCCGGCATTGCCCTGGGTGGGCCGGTCATGCGGCCCGGCCTGGGTCTCACGTGATAAACTTTTGATTTTTAACGCTTTGCGCGAGCCGCATGCGGGTCTTCCGCCTGGGTCTGGCGCGCCGCCATGCCAACCGGCATGCCGCATCCCCCCTTATGAATACTGCAACGATGTCTGAAGCGTCTGAAGCACCGGCCAACGATTCGGTGACATTCGACAGCTTCGGCCTGCATCCGGACGTCCTCCGCGCGCTGACCGAAAGCGGTTACACCAAGCCCACGCCCATCCAGGCTGCCGCCATTCCGGTGGTCACCGCCGGCCGCGACGTCATGGGCGCCGCGCAAACCGGCACCGGCAAGACCGCCGGCTTCTCGCTGCCGATCATCCAGAACCTGCTGCCCGATGCCAACACCAGCGCGTCGCCGGCACGCCACCCGGTGCGGGCGCTGATTCTCACACCCACGCGTGAACTGGCCGACCAGGTGTATGACAACGTTGCCAAGTATGCGAAGTACACCGCGCTGCGCAGTGCGGTTGTCTTCGGCGGTGTCGACATGAACCCGCAGACCGAGCAACTGCGCCGCGGTGTGGAAATCCTCGTTGCTACGCCGGGCCGTTTGCTCGACCACGTGCAGCAGCGCAGCGTGAACCTGTCGCAGGTGCGCATGCTGGTGCTGGACGAAGCCGACCGCATGCTCGACATGGGCTTCTTGCCCGACCTGCAGCGCATCATCAACCTGCTGCCGGCGCATCGCCAGACGTTGCTGTTCTCGGCCACGTTCTCGCCCGAGATCAAGAAGTTGGCCTCCAGCTATCTGCGCCATCCGCAGACGATCGAAGTGGCACGCAGCAACGCCACGGCAGAGAACGTCCGCCAGGTCATCTACACCGTGCCGGACAACCACAAGCAGGCCGCACTCGTGCACCTGCTGCGTCAGCGTGCAGAGCAAGGCCTGCCGCGCCAGTGCATCGTGTTCTCCAACAGCAAGATCGGCTGCTCGCGCCTGTCGCGCGCGCTGGAACGCGAAGGCATCAACGCCAACGCCATCCACGGCGACAAGACGCAGACCGAGCGCATGCAAACGCTCGAAGCCTTCAAGCAGGGCACCGTCGACGTGCTGGTCGCGACCGATGTGGCCGCGCGCGGTCTGGACATTTCACAGATGCCCTGCGTGATCAACTTTGACCTGCCGTTCAATGCGGAAGACTACGTGCACCGCATCGGCCGTACGGGTCGTGCTGGTGCCTCTGGTGACGCGCTGTCGCTATTCGCCCCAGGCGATGAACGCCTGCTGGTCGACATTGAAAAGCTGATCAAGCGCAACCTGCCGCGCGAGCAACTGGCTGGTTTCGATCCGACCGGCGAACAGGCCCGTGACCGTGAGCGCCTTGAGCGCGATGAGAAGCGTGCCCGCAGCGAGGTCCGTCGCTCCCGCGAACGCGATGAGCGCAACGGCGCCCGAGTGCTTGATCACACGATCGTGCGCCCGGCATTCCGCCCATCGGACGATCCGTTCTTCAATCGCCCATACGAATCGGCGGTGCCGGCTGACTCGGCAGAGGCTGCCAAGCCGGCGCAACCGGCCGGCCATCCACGCAGCGCAAAGCGTCCGATTGCGGCGTTGCTCGGCGGCGCGCCGCGCAAGCGTTAAGTCGTTACGTTGAAAACGCCGACGGCTATGTCGCCGGGGTCAATTGCGCAAGGCCGGTTGCGCAAGACGATTCGCCCATGCCGGGATGGCGTCCCGGTAGAACCCCTCCATATCCTGCGCGCGAATCTCCAGGCCCAGGTGCTGGGCCGCTTCAGTTAGCGCGGCCAGCGGTTGGCTGCGGTTGATGGCGCGCGCGCCGGTCTGCTTGCTGAGTTTTTCGCCGTCGGTGTTGACCACCACGGGCACGTGCAGGTAGCGCAGCGCAGGTAATCCCAGCAACTGCTGCAGATAGATCTGGCGCGGCGTCGAGTCGAGCAGATCTGCCCCGCGCACGACGTCCGTGATGCCTTGCGTGGCATCGTCCACCACCACCGCAATCTGATACGCCCACATGCCGTCGGCACGCTTGAGCACGAAGTCGCCCACGGCTTCGGCCAGGTTCTGGCATTGCGTACCTTGCCAGCGGTCATGGAAGCAAACCGTGGCGGCATCGGCGTTCGGCACACGCACGCGCCATGCGCGCGGCGGGCGGCCGTGCAGGCCGTTGCGGCATGTGCCGGGGTAGATCAGGGTCTGGTGGCGCAGGTTGCCGTTGGCGTCGATGCTGGTGACGGAATCAGCGATCTCGCGGCGCGTGCAGCCGCACGGGTAGAGGCTGCCGATGGTCTGCAGTTGCTCCAACGCCTGCTCAAAGCGCGGCAGGTGCGTGCTTTGCCACTGCGGCGCTTCGTCGGGAATCAGCCCGAGCGTTTCCAGCGTGGCGAGGATGTCGCGGTCTGCGCCGGGCACGTTACGCTGGAAATCAATGTCTTCGATGCGCACGAGCCACGTGCCGCCATGCACACGTGCATCCAGCCAGCTCGCCAGCGCGGTGGCCAGTGAGCCAATGTGCAACGGCCCCGTGGGCGACGGCGCGAAGCGGCCACGGTACGGGCCATGCACGGGCGTGTCAGAGGTATTGGGAAAATCGAGACTGGCTTGGGACAACGCAAAGCTCCAGGCGCGGAGATCGGGATCGATGTCGCTATTCTGAAGGATCGCTGCGGCTACTGCATCATCAGCGCCTGCCCCAGGCGCGGGTCTTCCAGCTTGTCGACCCACCACTGCAGCGCCTTGCCGCGCATGTTGTTGCGCCAGGCCACCTGAAACGTGCCGGCGCGCTTGTCTTCGGTGGTTTCCTTGGCGATCAGCACGCCGGAATCCAGATAGGGCTGGGCCAGCGGCACCGGCAGCCAGCCGCAGCCCAGGCCGCGAATCTGCGCCTGCACCTTGTCGGCCATGGATGGCACCACCAGCGTGTCCTGGCCGGCCATGACGCCGATGGTGCGCGCCGGCAGATTGCGCGACGTATCCCCGACCGCAACGATGCGATGGCGCGTGATAGCGGCAGCGGCCAGCGGCTCTTCCATATGCGCGAGCGGGTGATGTGCGGCGATCGCAAACACGAAGGGAATGGTCCCTACCGTACGCGTCTGGATACCCTGCACCTGCATCGCCTGCGCCGGCCCGATCAGCAGATCAGCGCGGCCAGAGAGCAGCGCGTCCCACGTGCCGGCCAGCACCTCGCGGCAGAAGCGCAGCCGCGTGGCGGTGTTTTCGGCATAGAAATCCTGGATGACCGGCATGAGTGCGCGAAAGTGCACGAGATCGTCCACCACGATGGTCAACGTGGCTTCCCAGCCGGTGGCGAGGCGTTTGACGCGGCGAGCCAGTTCGTCGGCAGCCTGCAGCAGGTGTCGACCTTCGTCGAGCAGGGCGCGGCCGGCGGGCGTGAGTTCCGCGCGGTGGCGGCGGCGGTCAAACAGCAGCACATCGAGATCGTCTTCCAGCTTGCGCACCACATACGTGAGCGCCGACGGCACTTTGCCAAGCTCGTGCGCGGCGGCGGCAAAGCTGCCCTTGCGTTCGATCGCGTCCAGCACTTCCAGAGATTCCAGCGAGAGCGCCATGTTCAGAATTTTTGATGTATTGAATCAAAGCCGTACGGCGAAACTATAGCCAATCTGCGTACCATTCACACATCAATGCAGTGATTCGGATAGGAGATCCATCAAAATGATTGAAATCCGCCTCTCTCAAGACCGCGGTTACGCAGACCACGGCTGGCTCAAGTCGTATCACAGCTTCTCGTTTGCCGATTACATGGATCCGGAACACGTCCAGTTCGGGCCGTTGCGTGTCATCAATGAAGACCGCGTCGCCGCCGGTATGGGTTTTGGCACCCACGGCCACCGCGACATGGAAATCATCAGCTATGTGCTCGACGGCGAGCTGGCACACAAGGACAGCATGGGCAACGGCAGCGTGCTGCGCCCTGGCGACGTGCAACGCATGACGGCTGGGACAGGCGTGCGTCACTCCGAGTTCAACCACGCGCAAGACCAGACCACGCATTTCCTGCAGATCTGGGTGCTGCCTGCGCAGTTGAACCTCACGCCCGGCTACGAAGAGCGTCACTTTGACGAGGCAGCCAAGCGCGGCAAGCTCGCCCTGATTGCCAGCAGCGATGGCCGTAACGGTTCAGTCCAAGTGCATCAGGACATGGCCTTGTACGCCGGCAAGTTTGACGGCGCCGAAACTGCCGCGCTGCGCATCGCCGAAGGGCGTCGTGCTTATGTGCACGTGGTGCGCGGCAAGGTGAGCGTCAACGGTCGCACGTTGGCCGGCGGCGATGCCGCCAAGCTCACGCACGAAGCGGCGGTCATGCTCTCGGGCGGCGAAGACAGCGAAGTGCTGGTGTTTGATCTGCCGTGATGTTCGCGGCGCACGCTTTGTGCGCCGTTTTTCTTATCCGTTGTTTGCCCATCGTTACCCCAACCCCAAGAGGATCCCCATGGCACGAGTTGCAGTTGTTTATCACAGCGGTTATGGCCACACCAAGAAGCAGGCCGAGGCCGTGTTTGCGGGCGTGCAGAACGCTGGCGCCGAGGCACACCTGATCTCGGTGACGGACGTCAACGATGACACCTGGGCGCTGCTGGCCGGTGTCGACGCCATCGTCTTCGGTGCGCCGACGTATATGGGTGGCGTCTCGGGCGACTTCAAGAAGTTTGCCGATGCCTCTTCCAAGGCTTGGTTTACCGGCGCATGGAAGGACAAGATCGCTGCGGGTTTCACGAACTCGGCCTCGATGAACGGCGACAAGTACGTGTCGATCCAGTACATGTGGACGCTGTCCCAGCAGCACGGGATGATCTGGGTCGGCACGGGCATGATGCCGGCCAACAGCAAGGCCGCCACGCGCAACGACATCAATTACATGGGCGGCTTCGGCGGCGCGCTGTCGCAGGCCCCGTCGGACGCCAGCCCGGAAGAAGGTCCGCTGCCGGGCGACCTGGAAACCGCCAAGCTGTTTGGGGAGCGCATTGTCGCTATCACCAACCAGTTTGTGCTCGGCCGCCGGTAAGCGCGCAGTGCATCAATAGCTCAAAGAAAAACGCCGGCATGTCCGGCGTTTTTGCTGTGCGCGATACGGGTTCAGAACCGTGTGCCCGTTCCGCAGAGCAGGCCCCGATTGGACCCACCGGCACAACTGGTCGAACAACCGCCCAAGGCCGCAAGGCAGAGCAGGCTGACGAGGAGCGCAGCGGCAAGACGCTTCATGCGGCCGCGCGTGTCTGGTTGCTCGCGCAGTGTGGGCAGCACTGGCCGGGGATGTAATCCGCCGATTGCTGCTCTTCCGGCGTGACGACTGCGCGGCAGGCAAAGCATTGTTTCGGGCCAGCAGGCAACAGTTCCGGATTGAGCGCGGTGCGGTGGTCGAACACGAAGCAATCGCCGTCGTAGTGGTCGCCGCCGACTTCCTCGAAGTATTTGAGGATGCCGCCTTCGAGCTGATACACGCGCTCGACGCCGATCTCCTGCATGTGGATCGCCGCTTTCTCGCAGCGGATGCCGCCGGTGCAGAACGACACGACGGTCTTGCCGGCAAAGTCGTCCTTGTGCGCGGCAATGGCGGGCGGGAATTCGGTGAACTTCTTGAGGTTGTATTCGACGACGTTCTTGAATGTGCCGACGGCCACTTCGTAGTCATTGCGCGTGTCGAGCATCACCACGGGGCGGCCCTCGTCGTCGTGGCCCCGGTCGAGCCAGCGCTTGAGATCCGGCGGCGCGACCGACGGCGCACGGCCGTCTTCCGGGCGGATCAGCGGGTGGCGCATGGTGATGATCTCTTTCTTCAGGCGCACCAGCAGGCGGCGGAACGGCTGCTTGTCGGAGAGGCTTTCCTTCGGGGCCAGATCGGCAAAGCGAGTATCGCTGCGCAGCCAGGTGACGATGCCGTCAATGGCCTCGCGCGAGCCGGCCAGGAAGATGTTGATGCCCTCGGGCGCCAGCAGCACGGTACCCTTCAGCTCAAGTGCCTGGCACTCGGCCAGCAGGGCGGGGCGCAGGGTCTCGCGGTCATCAAGGGTGATGAATTTGTAAGCGGAAATATTGACGATTTGCATGTGCTGCGGCGCCGTTTGCGGGTGCGTTTTCTGGCGCTTTGGTAACCCGTTGATTCGTAAGCCGAAATTATAGCCGCCCAAGCTGCCGTGCGGGGTGGCTGATGGTCAATCGGGCAAGCCCGGAATGCTTTGCGGAAGGTGTCACCCGTTACAATACGCGGATGAATTCGCCGCGCTTCGTCCACCTTCGTCTCCACTCCGAATATTCCGTCGTCGATGGCAACGTCCGTCTGGACGATGCCGTCAAGGCCGCCGCCAAAGATGGCATGGGCGCTCTGGCGCTCACCGACCTCGCCAATGCCTTCGGGCTGGTGCGCTTCTACAAAGAAGCGCGCGGCAAAGGGGTCAAGCCCATCGTCGGCGCCGACGTGTGGATCACCAATCACGACGAGCGCGACAAGCCCAGCCGCCTGCTGTTGCTGGTGCGTGACAAGCAGGGCTATCTGAACCTGTGTCAGTTGCTGGCGCGTGCGTGGCTCTCCAACCAGCATCGCGGCCGCGCAGAGATCGCCCCCGAATGGTTTGATGAGCCCGGCGTGGAAAACGCGCCGCTGGCCACGGGCCTGCTGGCGCTGTCCGGCGCCATGGGCGGCGATATCGGCATGGCGCTGGCCAACGGCAACGATGCGCTGGCGCGCAAGCTGGCGACAAACTGGTCACGCGTGTTCCCGAACGCGTTCTACATCGAACTGCAGCGCGCGGGCCATGCCGGCACCGAGGCTTATGTTCAGCAGGCCGTGAAGCTGGCCGCGGCGATGCACCTGCCGGTGGTCGCCACGCACCCGGTGCAGTTCATGACGCCGGATGACTTCACAGCGCACGAAGCGCGCACGTGCATCTCAGAGGGTGAGTTGCTCGCCAACCCGCGCCGCACGAAGCGTTTCACGACGGACCAGTATTTCAAGACGCAGGACGAGATGTGCGCGCTGTTTGCCGACATCCCGTCCGCGCTGGCCAACGCGGTGCAGATCGCGCAGCGCTGCAACCTCAAGCTGGAGCTGGGCAAGCCCAAGCTGCCGCTGTTCCCGACGCCCGATGGCATGTCGCTGGACGATTACCTCGTCCAGCTCGCCAAGGAAGGGCTGGAAAAGCGCATGGAAGTGCTGTTCCCCGACGAGGCGGTGCGCGAATCCAAGCGCGCCGAGTATTACGCCCGCCTGGAGTTCGAGACCGGCACCATCATCAAGATGGGCTTCCCGGGCTACTTCCTGATCGTGGCGGACTTCATCAACTGGGCCAAGAACAACGGCGTGCCGGTGGGGCCGGGCCGGGGCTCGGGTGCGGGCTCGCTGGTGGCGTATGCGCTGGGCATTACCGATCTGGACCCGCTCAAATACAACCTGCTGTTCGAGCGTTTTCTGAACCCGGAACGTGTGTCGATGCCCGACTTCGACATCGACTTCTGCCAGCACGGCCGTGATCGCGTCATCCAGTACGTGAAAGAGAAGTACGGCAAGGACGCCGTCTCGCAGATCGCCACCTTCGGCACCATGGCCGCCAAGGCTGCGGTGCGCGACGTGGGCCGCGTGCTCGACCTCGGCTACAACTTCGTCGATGGCGTGGCCAAGCTGATCCCGTTCAAGCCGGGCAAGCTCGTCACGCTGGAAGAGGCCAAGAAGGAAGAGCCGCTGCTGGCCGAGCGCGAAGCCAACGAAGAAGAGGTCAAGCAGCTCCTGGAACTCGCGCAGCGTGTGGAAGGCATGACGCGTAACGTCGGCATGCACGCAGGCGGTGTGCTGATCGCCCCCGGCAAACTGACCGATTTCTGCCCGCTTTACACGCAGGGTGGCGAAGACGCCGGCGTCGTCAGCCAGTACGACAAGGACGACGTGGAGGCCGTCGGCCTGGTCAAGTTTGACTTCTTGGGCCTGACCACGCTCACCATCCTCGATTGGGCCGAGCGCTACATCCGCATGCTCGACCCGTCCAAGGCGGACTGGAACTGCAGCCACATCCCGCTGACCGACAAGAAAGCGTTCGACATCCTGAAGACGGCCAACACGGTTGCCGTGTTCCAGCTGGAAAGCCGCGGCATGCAGGGCATGCTGAAAGACGCCAAGCCTGACCGCTTCGAGGACATCATCGCCCTGGTGGCACTCTACCGCCCGGGCCCGATGGACCTGATCCCCAGCTTCTGCGCCCGTAAGCACGGCCGCGAGAAGGTGGAGTACCCCGACCCGCGCGTCGAGCCGGTGCTCAAGGAGACCTACGGCATCATGGTCTACCAAGAGCAGGTGATGCAGATGGCGCAGATCGTGGGCGGCTATTCGCTCGGCGGCGCCGACTTGCTGCGCCGTGCGATGGGTAAGAAGAAGGCCGAAGAAATGGCCGAGCACCGCGAGCTGTTCCGCAGTGGTGCAGCCAAGGACGGGCTCTCCACCGAAAAGGCCGACGAGATTTTCGACCTGATGGAGAAGTTCGCGGGCTACGGCTTCAACAAGTCGCACGCGGCCGCGTATGCGCTGCTGGCGTACTACACCGCGTGGCTCAAGGCACATCACCCGGCCGAATTCATGGCAGCCAACATGTCGCTCGCCATGGACGACACCGATAAGGTGAAGATTCTCTATGACGATGCCCGGGGAAAGAACGGCCTCGCCGTGCTGCCGCCGGACATCAACGCGAGCCAGTACCGCTTTGCGCCGACCGACGCCAAGACCATCCGCTACGGCCTGGGCGGCGTGAAGGGCAGCGGGCAATCTGCCATCGAAGACATTCTGCGCGCGCGCGAAGACGGCCCGTTCAAAGATCTGTTCGACTTCTGCGAGCGCGTTGACCGCCGCCAAGTCAATCGCCGCACGATCGAAGCGCTGGTGCGTGCCGGTGCCTTCGACAGCCTTAATGACAATCGCGCGCAGTTGCTCGCCTCGATCGGCCTGGCGATGGAAGCCGCCGAGCAGAAGGCCGCGGCTGCCAACCAGGTGTCGCTGTTCGACCTGATGAGCGGTGATGATGCCGAGCAGCATCGCCCCGAACTCGTCGACGAAGCGGCCTGGACCACCAAGCGCAAGCTGCAGGAAGAAAAGCAGGCGCTGGGGTTCTATCTGTCGGGCCATCTCTTCGATGAGTGCCGAGACGAGGTGCGCCGCTTTGCGCGCACGACGTTGGCCGACCTTGCCCGCGAGGTGACTGATAAGGGCACCGGTGGTGGTTACGGCAACCGCGATGCGCGCAACAAGACCGTGGCCGGCGTGATCGTCGGTCAGCGTACGCAGATGACTCAGCGCGGCAAGATGCTGATCGTCATGCTCGACGATGGCTCCGCCAGTGAAGCCACTGAAGTCACGGTCTTCAACGAAGTGTTTGAAGCCAACCGCGCGCTGTTCAAGGAAGACGAAGTGCTGATCGTGCAGGGCAGCGCCCGCCACGACATGTTTACCGGTGGCGTGCGCGTGACGGCTGAGTCTGTCATGGACATGACGCAGGCGCGCGGCAAGTTCGCGCGGGCGATCCGTCTGTCGATGAACGGCGACTCAACGGCAGCCAAGCTGCGCGATTTGCTGACGCCGCATGTGGCGGCGGATGGCAACGGCGTTTCGGTTCGCATCAGCTACGTTTGCGAGCAGGCCCGCTGTGAAGCCGTGCTCGGCGATGCCTGGCGCATTGTTCCGAGCGAAGCGGCAATCACCGCGCTGCGTCAGGCGCTGGACGCCGAGAACGTGGCGACGGTCTACGAGTAGTTCGAAGATGGCGCAGGGGGCGCTATCGCCGGGCGCGGGTCCGGCACGACTGCAGTCTCAATACGATTATTACTAGAGCATCCATGAACGTCGGAATCTCGTGCAACGCGCTGGGCTACAGCGGCGGCAGCGAGCGCTATGCGATGGACCTGGTGCGCGGTCTGCATGAGCGCGCCATCCGTCCCGTGTTCTTCGCCAAGATGGTGGACAAAGCGCTTCCCGAATACCGCCAGGTCAAGGCCATTGCGTTGCCCACGCGCAAGCTGACGGGCAAGCTGAACGATCATGCTTTCGGCTGGCTGGTACGCCACCTGGCCAAGCACGAGCAGATCGACCTGATGATCGGCTGCAACCGCACGGGAGCGTCGGACATAGCCATCTGCGGCGGCACACATGTCGGTTACCTCAAGAGCTTCCCAAAGCCGGCCGGCTTCTGGGACCGCCAGCAGATCGCGCTGGAGCGCCGTGACTACGTGCGCTCGCACGTGATCGTCGCGCATTCGAAATTGATGGCGCAGGAGGTGCTCGACTACTACGACATCCCCGAAGCCAAGGTGACGACGGTCTATCCGCCGGTGAGCGAAGCCAAGTTCTCGCCCGTGGATGAGGCAGAGCGCCGGCGTCTGCGCGATGAGCTGGGCTTTGCCAAGGATCGCGTCACGTTCGTGTTTCCGTCGTCGAGTCACAAGCGCAAGGGCTATCCGCTGCTGGAGGCGTTTTTTTCCAAGACGGATTTGCCGGTGCAACTGGCTGTGATTGGGCGGCCGGTATCGTCGTCCTCGCCCAACATCCGCTACCTGGGCTATCGCAAGGATGTCGAGAACGTCTATCGCGCGGCGGATTACACGATTCTCGCGTCGCACTATGAGCCGTTTGGCTTGATCGGAGTGGAGTCCGTGCTGTGCGGTACGCCCGCCGTGCTGGCCCGCAATATCGCTTGCACCGAGGTGATCTCGGATGAGGGCGCACCCACCTTCGACCTGAATGATCCGGCCACGCTGGCACGCACGATCGAGATGGCTGTCGCGCGTGCGCAGGCTGGTCAGGCACGCTTGGCGAACCCGCATGAGCACCTGCGCTATGACCCGAGTATCGCCGCGCACATTGACGCCCTGTTGGCGCTTGCACCCAGCGCGGGGACATTGCGATGAGCGGTTTGATGCAACGCAGCCGGACGCTGGTGTCCGGCGCGCCGGCAGGGTTTGCCGTGCTCGGGATCGTGGTTCTTCCGGCGTTCATGTTGTCGGTGATCGGCGCAGCATTCCTGTCGTACTCACTGTTGCTGGTAGCGGCGCTCTGGTCGATGGCGGCCTCGCCCGGGGAGTTCGCGAGCAGGCTGCGCGCGATGTGGCGCGACCATCGCTGGCTGATCCTGGCCATGGCCGCGATGCCGACTGCGATGCTGATCAGCTCGCGTCTGAATCCGGCTGCACCGCATAACGTCCCGTTCGCCTACGGCAGACTCTGGCTGTTTGGGTTTGTATTGTTCGGGCTGCTGCAATTGCGGCCTGCACAGTTGCAGCGTGTTCAGTGGGGCTGTGTCGCTGGAGCTCTGGCCTCAATGGTATGGGCGTATCTGGAGTTGCGTTCCGGACGTTCGGGAGAGGTAGGCGGGTTTGCCAACGCCATCCCATTCGGCAATCTGTCGCTGCTGTTGGGATTGTTCTCGCTGATTTCCATTGGATGGGCGCGCAACGATGGCTGGGTGCTAGTCGCGTTACGCATGTTGGGTGGTGCGGCCGGACTTTACGCGTCTTATATGTCTCAGTCGCGCGGCGGTTGGGTGGCGATTCCCGTTCTGCTGTTGATTGCCGTGGCGACGCTGCGCCATGTGAGCTGGAAAAAACGACTCACTGCATTGCTGGTGTTTTTTGCGCTGCTTGCGGCCGTCTGTGTGTCATCGAGTATTGTCCGCGCCCGCTTCGATCAGGCTGTGAGCGAGATTCACGCCTACGAGGCCGGGCAAGCCAACACTTCCGTTGGTATTCGCTTCCAGCTCTGGAAGGCTGCCACGCTGATGTTGACGCGCCATCCATTGGCGGGCGTCGGCCGGGGCAAGTTCCACGATACGTTGCAGGTCATTCATGCCGAGGGCGTGATTACGCAAGAAGCCACCGCCTTCGAGCATGCCCACAACGAGTTTCTATACAATGGCGCCACGCTTGGCGTGCTGGGCATCGCGGCGCTGCTTGCGCTGTATCTGGTGCCTGCCGCGTACTTCCTGCGCGCTGCGCTGTGTGATGACCGAATTCTGCGCACTACCGGCGCGATGGGTCTCACACTGTGTGTCGGGTTCATGCTGTTCGGGCTGACGGAGGTGATGCTCATCATCGCGCAGACGGTCGTGTTCTACAGCGTGATGGTGGCTGTGTTCACCGCGCATATTCATCGGCGTCGGCTGCAGCTTGGCGCCGTTTCTGTTCTCTGAGATCGTTTTCGCATGTCCGCATCCAATCGAGCTACGCTCGCCGTCATCATCGTCGCCAAGAATGAAGCTGCTGATATTGGCGACTGCATTCGCTCGGTGCGCGACTGGGCGGACGATGTCATCGTTTTCGATTCCGGCAGCACGGACGGCACGCAGGATATCTGCCGGCAATTAGGCGCACGCGTGTTCGAGACCGATTGGCCCGGATACGGTGAGCAGTCCAACCGCGCCTTGCGCGAAGCCCGTGCTGACTGGGTGCTTTCCCTGGATGCGGATGAGCGCATCAGCCCGGAACTGCGCGCCGAGATGATCGCCGTGCTCGAATCGGGCAGCTCGCACACGGTGTATTCGATGCCGCGCAGCTCGAGCTTCTGCGGCCGTTTCATGAAGCACTCCGGTTGGTGGCCCGACCGTATTCGCCGCTTTTTCAAGCGCGAACAGGTGACGTTCTTCGATGCGCCGGTGCACTCGCATCTGGTTTTCGAGGGCACCGTCGGCGACTTCGGCGCGCCAATCATCCATTACTCGATCCCTGACCTGAAGGCCGCACTCGACAAAGCGAACGATTACTCGACCGCCGGCGCAGCCGCAGCCTATGCAAAGGGCAAGCGTGCATCGCTGGGCAGCGCGATCGGTCACGGGCTCTGGGCGTTCATCCGCACGTACATCATCCAGCGCGGCTTCCTCGATGGCGCAGAGGGCTTCATGCTCGCTGTGTCGAACGCCGAAGGCACGTACTACCGCTACATCAAGCTGATGCTGCTGCATCGTCATGGCAAGCGCTGAGCCGCCGCGTCGCATCGCCCTTATCGTTACGACGTATAACCGCCCCGACGCGCTCGCCCGCGTACTGGCCGGCTGTGGTGCACAGACCGACGGCGCATTCGATGTCATCGTCGCCGACGACGGTTCGCGCGACGATACGCGCGTGGCGGTCGAAACCGCAGCCAAGACTGCACCGTATCCGTTGCGCCATGTCTGGCATCCGGACGACGGTTTCCGCGCGGGTGAAATCCGCAACCGCGGCGTACTTGCCACCGATGCGGACTACCTCGTTTTTCTCGATGGCGATTGCGTACCGCGCCCGGATTTCGTGACCCGGCACCGCGCGTTGGCCGAACCGGGGCGCTTGCTGTCTGGCAGCCGCATCCTGTTGGATGAAGCGATGACGCGCGAAGTGGTTGCCCAGCAACTCGATATCCACCTGAAGGACCGCGCGTATTGGTTCAGTGCCTGGCGCGCCGGTCATATCAACAAATTCCTGCCGCTATTGGTGCCGGGCTTGCCTGCGCCGCGTACGCTCAAGGACACCAGCCTGCGTGGCATCAAGAGCTGCAACCTTGGGGTGTGGCGCAGCGATTTCGAACGCGTGAACGGCTTCGACCAGAGCTTCGTTGGTTGGGGCCATGAAGATGCTGATCTGGCCGTGCGTCTGTACAACGCCGGCGTGCGGCGCAAGCGCGGTTTCTGCGCGACTGAAGTCTTCCACCTGTGGCACCGCGATCAGTCGCGCGAGCAGGAAAGCCCCAATTACCAACGCATGATGGTGCGCCGTAATACGGACTTCATCCGTGCGGAATCTGGGTTGGCGGAGCTGCGCGGGCAGGGCGCCTGATCTGGCGCCGCCGCGCTCACCAAGTCTTCTTCTGCTTGGCGATGCCGAGGAACGGCCGCACGAAAATCTGGTAAAGAAATTTGCGCACGAAGACCTGGTGCAAATGATGGCCGACCCCAAGCCGGTCATCGGCTTCACGGCTTTTGATGGCGCGATCAGCTTCCAGGTTGGAGCCGCTGTCGAAGTTTTGCACGCCAATCACATAAGGCACGACCGCGCGCATTTGCACGATGCCTTCGCGCTCGAACTTGTGCCAGTAGTCCGCGGCCAGCCACACGGGGTAAAGCTGCTCCACCATGCACTGCGCTGCCGCACGGGTGACGAAATAGCCGTGCGCAAGCCACTGGTAGTTGGCGAGCCTGACCGTACTGTGGCCAGCCGTAAGTGGCTTTGCGCTGCGCTTGTAGTAGCGGTCGATGTGCGTGAGCAACGTGACCACGGGTTCGTCGGGTGACACCTGCTGCGCCAGCGCGTCGAGCACCGCGGGCACGTCCGGCCCGAGTTTCGCGTCGTCTTCCAGGATGAGCGCGTAGGGCAGGTTCTGCTCGATCATCGCGCGGTAGACGCCCAAGTGGCTCAGCGCGCAGCCGACTTCGCCGACGGTCAGTTCGCGGCTTTGGCCAATGGCACGGGCGTGGTCGTAGTGACGTGCAAGCTCCTCGGCGGAAAGTGCCTTGCCGTACACACCCGGAAAGCGGCTGTGTTGCAGGCCAAGCGTATCGAGCTGGCGTTCCAGCGCCTCGCGCCGCCCGGCGTCATGGTCGAGATTGATGAAAAACGTGGGAACACGCGAACTCATTGCGGAAGCGTCAGGTGATGCGCTGGCCAGTCTGGACCGGGGATCGCGCGGCAGGATGGGCCCGGGTGGTCGATTGCCGCTAAAATGCCGGGTCGCCCGTCTGTCGGATGACAGCCGCCGCAACACACTTTATGTCGGCAATGCCGGTCGCCGCGCGACGCGGGCTGCCCACCCTCATTTGAAAACGCCGTGAGTATACAAGCAAAGTCTGACCACCCAGCGCCCGCCAAGCCGATGCTCAAGCGGCTGTGGAGCTACCTGCGCCCCGAGCTGACCGCCTTCATCCTGGCAATGGTCGCCATGGGCGTGGTCGCGGCCACGGAGGGGATCATCCCCAAGGTCGTGAAGGATCTGCTGGATCAGGGCTTCGGCGGTGAATACGCTGGCAAGCTATGGCAGGTGCCGGCCATGCTGGTGGGCATTGCCGTGGTGCGCGGTATCGCGCAGTTTGCATCGACGTACCTGCTGAGCCTCGTGTCGAACAAGGTGTTGCTCAATCTGCGGATGAAGATGTTCGAGCGTTTGCTGCAAGCCCCCGCTTCGTACTATCAGCGCAATACGGCGGCGTCGATCATCAACGCGGTGATCTTTGAAGTGAACCAGGTGCTGCAGGTGCTGACCGGCGTGTTCATTACGCTGGTGCGCGACTCGATGACGGTGCTGGCACTGCTGATCTTCCTCTTCTATACCAACTGGCGCCTGACGCTGGTGGTGGCGGTGATCCTGCCGATCATCGGTTTGCTGATGTCGCGCATCAACCGCCGCCTGCGCTCGCTCAACCGCGAGAGCCAGAACCTGACCAACCAGGCTGCCTATGTGGTGGAAGAGGCCGTTGGCGGTTACAAGGTCGTCAAGCTGCACGGCGGCGAGGCCTACGAATCGCTGCGCTTCAACGCCATGACCAACCGCCTGCGCGGCTACGCCATGCGCGTGGCTGTGGCCGGTGGCCTGAACCAGCCGGTGACGCAGTTCCTGGCGGCGCTGGCGTTGTCGATCATCCTTGCGATCGCCATGATGCAGGCGCAGGCCAACCAGACCACGGTCGGTGGCTTTACCGGCTTTGTGATGGCGATGCTGCTGCTGATCTCGCCGCTCAAGCACCTGACCGACGTGAACCAGCCGCTGCAGCGCGGCCTGACCGCCGCCGAGTTCATCTTTGGCCTGATCGACACGCCAATCGAGCCGCAAGAGGGCGGCAAGCAGATCGACCGCGCTCGTGGCGATGTCCGTTTTGACAACGTCACCTTCCGCTATGGCGAAGATGGCCGTGCAGCGCTCGACAACGTCAACCTGCACGTCAAGCCCGGTGAGGTCGTCGCGCTGGTTGGGCCATCGGGCAGCGGCAAGACCACGCTGGTGAACCTGCTGCCGCGCTTTTTTGATCCGACTTCGGGCACGATCTCGCTCGACGGCGATGCGCTGGCCGATCTGTCGCTGCACGACCTGCGCCGCCAGATTGCCTTCGTGAGCCAGGATGTGGTGCTGTTCAACGACACCATCGCCGCTAACGTGGCGTATGGCGCGCGTGATGCATCCGAGATCGACATGGCGCGCGTGCGTCGTGCGTTGGAAGCAGCCTACCTGACGGATGTGGTGGACAACCTGCCCGAGGGCATCGATACCAATGTCGGTGACAACGGTTCGAAGCTCTCTGGCGGCCAGCGCCAGCGCCTGGCAATTGCCCGCGCCATCTACAAGGACGCGCCGATCCTGATCCTCGACGAAGCGACCTCCGCGCTGGATTCGGAGTCCGAGCGCCAGGTGCAGGCCGCGCTCGAACGGCTGATGGAAGGCCGCACGACGCTGGTGATCGCGCACCGCCTGTCGACCATCGAAAACGCCGACCGCATTATCGTGCTGGAGCATGGCAAGATTGCCGAAGCCGGCACGCACCGCGAACTCATCGACCGCGATGGGTTGTATGCTGGACTGCATCGCATCCAGTTCGCCACTCAATAAGCAATTCCTCTCGGGCGGCGTGCTCAGATGCCCAACACAAGGAGACATCGTGACGACCACCACGCCGCCCATCAGCCGGTTCCCCGTTCCTGAGCTGGCCGACATTCCCGAAGACATCCGCGCGCGCATTCTCGAAGTGCAGGAGAAGACCGGCTCTGTGCCGAACGTCTTCCTCGCGCTATCGCACCGGCCCGACGAGTGCCGGGCCTTCTTCGCCTACCACGATGCGCTGATGCTGCGCGAAGGCAGCAGCCTGACCAAGGGCGAGCGCGAGATGATCGTGGTGGCCACCTCCGGTGCCAACCAGTGTCTGTATTGCGTGGTCGCGCACGGCGCTATCCTGCGCATCTACGAGAAGAATCCGCTGGTGGCCGATCAGGTGGCGGTCAACTATCGCAAGGCCGACATCACGTCGCGCCAGCGCGCCATGCTCGACTTTGCAATGAAGGTCTGCACCGCATCGCATACTGTCAACGAAGCCGACTATGAAGCGCTGCGTGCGCACGGTTTCGACGACGAGGATGTCTGGGACATCGCCGCGATCACAGCGTTCTTCGGTTTGTCGAACCGCATGGCGAACGTGATTTCGATGCGGCCAAATGATGAGTTCTTCCTGCTCGGGCGTCTGCCGCGCGAGAAGAAGTAGCGGCCCGCTGCAGCGGGCCTGGCGCGGTGCTACATCAGGATAATGTCGTACTGCTCTTGGCTCGCAGCAGAAGACTCCACCTGCAGCGAAATCGGCTTGCCGATGAAATCGCCCAGCATCGCGAGGTGCTGGCTTTCCTCTTCCAGGAACAAGTCGATCACCGATTGCGACGCCAGGATGCGGAACTCGCGCGGATTGAACTGGCGTGATTCGCGCATGATCTCGCGCAGGATGTCGTAGCACACCGTGCGCGGCGTCTTCACCTGGCCTTTGCCCTGGCACACCGGACATTGCTCGCACAGCACGTGCGCGAGCGATTCCCGCGTACGTTTGCGCGTCATCTCCACCAATCCAAGCTGCGAAAAGCTGTTGACCGTGATGCGCGTGCGGTCGCGCGCCAGCGCTTTGCGCAGCTCGGCCAGCACTGCATCGCGATGCTCCGCCGACTCCATATCGATGAAGTCGATGATGATGATGCCGCCCAGGTTGCGCAGCCGCAGTTGTCGCGCGATGGTGTGCGCGGCTTCCAGGTTGGTCTTGAAGATCGTGTCGTCGAAGTTGCGCGCGCCTACGTAACCTCCGGTGTTGACGTCAATCGTGGTCATCGCCTCGGTCTGGTCGATCATCAGATAGCCGCCCGATTTCAAATCGACCCGGCGCGACAGCGCACGCTCGACTTCCGCCTCGATGTTGTACAGATCGAAGATCGGGCGCTCGCCAGTGTAGTGAGTCAGGCGCCCGACCACGGCCGGCGTGTACTCCTGCGCAAACTCGACCAGCTTCTGATGGTTCTCGCGCGAATCGACCTGGATGCTGCGCGTCTCGTCCGTCACGAAATCGCGCAGCACGCGCTGGGCGAGGTTCAGATCTTGATACAGGATCGACGGTGCGGGCAGGGTGGTGGCGTTGTGGCGGATAGTCGCCCAGATCTTGCGCAGATAAGCGACATCGTTGGCAAGCTCTTCGTCGGTCGATTCCTCGGCGATGGTGCGCACGATGAAGCCGCCACGTTCGTCGGCGGGCACCATGGCGGTCACGCGTGCACGCAGTGCTTCACGTTCGGCCTCGTTGCCGATCTTCTGTGAGATGCCGATGTGCGGGTCCTGCGGCAGATACACCAGCGTGCGCCCGGCAATGCTGACCTGCGTGGACAGCCGCGCGCCCTTGGTGCCAATCGGGTCCTTGATGACCTGCACCATCAGCGCCTGGCCTTCGAAGAGCGTTTTCTCGATCGCGACCTGCGGCGTGGGCGGCGCGTCCTTGGCGTCGCGCGGGTGCCAGATGTCAGCCACATGCAGGAACGCCGCGCGCTCCAGCCCGATATCGATGAACGCCGACTGCATGCCCGGCAGCACGCGCACCACCTTGCCAAGGTAGATATTGCCGACCAGGCCGCGCGTGAGTGTGCGTTCGATGTGGAGCTCTTGAACGGCGGCTTGCTGGACGATGGCCACGCGCGTTTCTTGCGGCGTGATATTGACGAGGATGTCTTCGGACATGGGGGATACCTGGAGAGCGGGTTTCAGCACCCGCCTCTGAGCTGGTATTGCGCGCCCGAAGCGTGTCTTGAAACCGGCCCTTGCACACCGGTTGGCGTGCGGGTTAAAGCTTGGGTTATAGCGTGATACCTGCGTCCGAGAGCAGTGCGGCGGTCTCGAACAAGGGTAGGCCCATGATACCCGAATAGCTTCCCGAAATATGGGCAACAAAGGCGGCTGCACGGCCCTGGATGCCGTACGCGCCGGCTTTGCCGAAAGGCTCACCGCTGGCGATGTAGCGGGCGATGTCGTTGTCCGTCAGCACGGCAAAGCGCACGTCGGAAATGGACAACGCATGCATCGGTGTGGCGTCGGCTTTGACGACGGTGACAGCGGTCAGCACGCGGTGTTCGCGCCCGGACATGCCGCGCAGCATGCGGTAGGCGTCGGCCGCGTCAGTGGGTTTGCCGAGAATCTCGCCGCCCAGGCACACCGTGGTGTCGGACGTGAGGATCGGCAGAGTGGCAAGATTGCGGGCGATGCGGCGGCGCACTGCAGCCTGTGCCTTCAATGCGCAGACGCGCTGAACGTAGTCGTCGGGCGTTTCGCCGGGAAGCACGGCTTCGAGCGCTTCGGCATTCTCATCGCCATCGGCCAGCAGCAACTCGAAGCGCGCACCGATCTGACGCAGCAGCTCTTGCCGGCGCGGGCTTTGCGAGGCGAGATAGAGGTGTGGTGCGCCCGGTGCATCCATGGTCATACGCGGTGATACGGGTGGTTTTGCGTGATGCTCCACGCGCGATAGAGCTGCTCAGCCAGCAGCACGCGCACCATGCCGTGCGGCAGCGTCAGGCTCGACAGGCGGATCAGCGTGCGGGCTTTCGCCTTGAGCGCTGGGTCAAGCCCGTCTGCGCCGCCGATCACGAAGGCGATGTCGCCGCCTTCCTGCTGCCAACCGGTAAGGGATTCGGCCAGTGCGACGGTGGTGAGGTCCTTGCCGCGCTCGTCCAGCGCGATCATGCGGCAGCCTTTGGGCAGCGCGGCTTCAATGCGCGCGGCTTCGAGCTGCATGACAGTGGCGGCGGTGCGGCTGCCCGAGCGTTGCTCGGGCTTGATCTCGCGCAGTTCGATGCGCAGCTCGGGCGGCATGCGCTTGGCATATTCAGAGAAGCCGTCCTCAATCCAGGACGGCATCTTGTGCCCGACGGCAACGATCAACAACTGCATGGCGAGGCTGCCTGCACGAAGTTACGCCGCGCGCTTCTTGGCCGGAGCGCGCTTGGCTGCCGTCTTGGTTGCCGTTTTTGCGGCGGTCTTCGTGGCGGGCTTACCGGTGCCGGCTGCGCGCTTGGTAGCGGGCTTCTTGGCAACGGTCTTGGCGGGAGCCTTCTTGGTCGGTGCCGCTGCCTTGGTTGGGCGTTCACCTGCAAGCTTCGGCTTGGTGGTGCGACGCTTGGCCGGCGTGGCCTCTTCAGCCTCGTCTTCGTCGTCGTAACCTTCGCTGGCCTTGGGCAGGCCGCGTCCGCTGGTACCGCCGAGTTCAATGCGCACCGGCTTGTCACCCCAGATTTCTTCCAGGTTGTAGTACTGGCGCAGTTGCGGCTGGAAGATGTGGACAACGGCGTCGCCGCAGTCGACCAGCACCCATTCGCCCACGTCTTCGCCTTCCACGGCGATGACATGGCCGCCGGCTTCCTTGACGGCGTCACGCACGGATGCGGCGAGCGCCTTGGTCTGGCGGTTGGACGTGCCGCTGGCAATGACCGTGCGGTCGAACAGCTCGGTCAGGTGGGTCGTGTTGAAGACCTTGATGTCTTGCGCCTTGACGTCTTCGAGCGCGTCGACGATCACGCGTTGTAGTTTGCGAATATCCATACTGAGTGAGAAGAACGTTTAAAAGGCGAGAAAAAAGGTCAGAAAAGCACGCGAACGTGGTTAAACACCGAACACGCGGTCAAGCACTGACCGTGCCATTGGCACGGCGGTACAGCGAATGCGATTGGATCAGGTCGGCCACGCCGGCAGGCAGGTCTACGTCGCAGCGCGCGCCGGTGGCAAGTTGCTGGCGCAGGCGGGTGGACGACAGGTCGACGGCCAGGGTCTGGTCGATCCACATATGTCCGGCGGGTGCGCATTGTACCAATGCCGTGTCGCCCCGGCGCACATCCAGCTCGCGTTGTACGGGCGCATGCAGCGCCTGCAGGTCGAAGCCGGGGCGTGTGGCTACGCACAGGTGGACATATTCGAACAGGTCTTGCCAGCCGTGCCAGGTGTCCAGGCCGACGAGCTGGTCGGCGCCCATGAGCCACGCCATGGAGGTGTCCGGGCCGTAGACGCCGCGCAATTCACGCACGGTGTCGATCGTGTAGCTGGGGCCGTGGCGGTCGACTTCCATTGAAGTCACACGCACGCGGGCGCGGCCGCCTTGCACGGCTTTCGCCGCCAGTTCGGTCATCGCAAAGCGCAGCGGCGCAGGCGTGATGTCGGCGGCTTTTTGCCATGACACGCCGGTCGGAATCCACAGCAACTCATCCAGGTCGAGCAGGGCGATGCACAGTTCGGCCAGGGCGATGTGGCCGACGTGCGGCGGATCAAACGTGCCGCCCAGCAGGCCGAGTCGGTAGGGACGGCCAAGATCGGGGCGAACGAACGTAGGAAGCGTCATACCCAATCGCGCGCCGGCAGGAAGTCGGTATAGAGCGCGGCTTCTGGTGATCCTGGTTCGGGCTGCCAGTCGTAGCGCCAGTTGGCCACGGGCGGCATCGACATCAGGATCGATTCCGCGCGGCCGCCGCTTTGCAGGCCGAACAGCGTGCCACGGTCGAACACCAGGTTGAACTCGACATAACGGCCACGGCGGTAGGCCTGGAAGTCACGTTCGCTGTCGCCATAGGGCGTGGCGTGGCGTCGCTCGGCGATGGGCAGCCAGGCGGGCAGGAACGCATCGCCGACGGAGCGCATCATCTCGAAGCTGCGTTCGAAGCCGAGTTCGGCAAAGTCATCGAAGAAGATGCCGCCGATGCCGCGCGCTTCCTTGCGGTGCTTCAGATAGAAGTAGTCGTCGCACCACCGCTTGAAGCGGGGGTACAGCTCGTCGCCGTAGGGCGCGAGCGCGCTCTGGCAGGTGCGGTGGAAGTGCGTGGCGTCTTCGGTGAAGCCGTAGTAGGGCGTGAGGTCCATGCCGCCCCCGAACCACCAGACGGGCTCGGCATCGGGCCGTACGGCGACGAAGCAGCGCACGTTCATGTGCACCGTTGGCACGTACGGATTGCGCGGATGGAAGACCAGCGACACGCCCATCGCCTCGAAGCCGCGTCCGGCCAGTTCGGGCCGGTTGGCGGTGGCGGACGGTGGCAAGGTGTCGCCCATGACGTGCGAGAAACCGACGCCGCCGCGCTCCAGTAGCGCGCCGCTTTCCAGAATGCGGGTGCGGCCGCTGCCGCGCAGGCGTTCGGTGGGCGGCTTGTCCCACGCGTCGGTGGCGAAGCTGCCGCCGTCGAGTGCGCCGACGGCGGTGGTGATGCGGTCCTGCAGGTCCAGCAGGTAAGCGCGGACGGCTTGGGTATCCATCAGATCGGGCGGGGCCGCCAGTGCGGCCGAGTCATGCGGTTGTCACCATTGTAGCGGGCGGGCCGCCGGGGCAAGTTGGGGATCACCCGGGTGACGGATACCGCGCTTGGCCCCGCAGGGGGGGGCATTAGCGCGGCGAGGGATCCATTTAATGGCGGATGGCGCGGTGGCCAATGTCCTTGCGGTACTGGGCGCCGTCGAACTGGATTTGTTCGATGGCGTTGTACGCTGCCCGCTGGGCCGCCTTGACGGTATCGGCCAGACCGACCACGCACAGCACACGGCCGCCGGTGGTGGTCAGCACGCCGTCTTTGAGCATGGTGCCGGCGTGGAAGGTGACGCTGTCTTCGGTCTCCTTCGGGATGCCGGTGATGACGTCACCTTTGCGCGGCGTGTCCGGGTAGTTGTGGGCAGCCATCACCACGCCCAGCGCGGTGCGGCGGTCCCAGTCCAGCTCCATGCCGTCGAGCTTGCCGTCGATGGCGCGGTCGAGCACGTCGTACATGTCAGTCTTCATGCGCGCCATGATGGGCTGCGTTTCCGGGTCACCCATGCGGCAGTTGAATTCGAGCGTCTTCGGGTTGCCGTCGGCGTCGATCATCAGGCCGGCGTACAGGAAACCGGTGTACGGGATGCCGTCGCGCTCCATGCCGCGGATGGTCGGCATGATGATCTCGCGCAGCGCGCGGGCGTGCAGCGTGGGCGTGACCACCGGCGCGGGCGAGTAGGCGCCCATGCCGCCCGTATTGGGGCCGGCGTCGCCGTCGAGCAGGCGCTTGTGATCCTGGCTGGTGGCCAGCGCCACGACGTTCTTGCCGTCGCACACGACGATGAAGCTGGCTTCTTCGCCCGCCAGGAATTCTTCGATCACCACGCGCGCACCGGCATCGCCCAGGCGGTTGTCGGCCAGCATCATGTCGATCGCGCTGTGCGCTTCTTCGGCCGTCATCGCCACGACCACGCCCTTGCCAGCGGCCAAGCCGTCGGCCTTGATGACGATGGGCGCGCCTTCCTGATCGATATAGGCGTGTGCTTGCGCTGCGTCGCTGAAGGTCTGGTACTTGGCGGTCGGAATACCGTGGCGATGCATGAACGCCTTTGCGAAGTCCTTGGACGATTCAAGCTGCGCAGCCGCCTTCGTCGGCCCGAAGATGCGCAGACCCTTGGCGCGGAACAGGTCGACGATGCCGGCGGCCAGCGGCGCTTCCGGGCCCACCACGGTGAAGTGGATGCCTTCGCGCTCGGCAAACGCGGCCAGCACTTCCGGGTCCGTGATCGGCAGGTTCTGCAGGCGCTTGTCCAATGCCGTGCCGCCGTTGCCCGGCGCCACGTACACCACCTGCACCTTGGGCGAACGAGCCAGCTTCCATGCCAGGGCGTGCTCTCGACCGCCCGAACCGACCACCATCACTTTCATGCTGTACCTACCTGAAATTACAAAATCCGATTCGAAATCTGGAAAACAAAAACGGCGATCGTGAGGTCGATCGCCGTTGTGCGCGTGTCCCGGACTTATTCCCCGATGACCGCGTTGGTGAAGACTTCCTGCACGTCGTCCAGGTTTTCCAGGACGTCGAGCAGCTTCTGCATCTTGACCGCATCTTCGCCGGTGAACTCGACTTCGGTCTGCGGCTTCATGATGACTTCGGCCAGTTCCGCCTTGAAGCCGACGGCTTCCAGCGCAGTCTTGACCTTGGCGAAATCGTGGGGCGGGCAGATGACTTCGAGCGCGCCGTCTTCGTGCGTGACGACATCGTCGGCGCCGGCTTCGAGCGCAGCGTCCATCAGTTTGTCCTCAGGCGTGCCCGGGGCAAAGATGAATTGGCCGATGTGGTCGAACATGAATGCCACCGAGCCGGATGTGCCCATGTTGCCGCCGTACTTGTCGAACCCGTGGCGGACTTCGGCCACAGTGCGTGTACGGTTGTCGGTCAGGCAGTCGACGATGATGGCGGCGCCGTTGATACCGTAGCCTTCGTAGCGGATTTCTTCGTAGTTCGCGCCTTCCAGGCCACCCACACCGCGCTGGATGGCGCGCTGGATGTTGTCCTTGGGCATGTTGGCGTCGGTGGCCTTGTCCATGGCCAGGCGCAGGCGGGGGTTCGAATCCGCATCGCCGCCGCCCAGGCGGGCCGCCACGGTGATTTCCTTGATCAGGCGCGTCCAAACTTTGCCGCGCTTGGCGTCGGCAGCGGCTTTCTTATGCTTGATGTTGGCCCATTTGGAATGACCGGCCATGAAACTCTCCGAGCGGAATGCAGTGGGAATAGAGCAATGCGTGGCACCCAGATGGCGGTCTGACGCCACCTGCACGCTCTATAATCGGTCGCAGATTTTAGCATGCTGCACACGCCCGCCGCCCCGTCCATCCGGTCGAGCCGCGGGTGGTCCGTCCCCCCGATTTGATCCCGCCCAAACGCCATGACCGATCCCATCCTGATTGCCAAGAACGCCAAAGGCGAACTGGTGCTGCTGCCCCAGCTCGCCAACCGGCATGGCTTGATCACCGGCGCCACCGGCACCGGCAAGACCGTCACCCTGCAGACGATTGCGCAGGGCCTGTCGAAGATCGGCGTGCCAGTCTTCCTGGCTGACGTCAAAGGTGACCTGACCGGCATCTCGCAACCCGGCCAGTCGAACGACAAACTCAAGGCCCGCCTGCAGGAACGCGGCCTTGAAGAGCCGCAATGGGCCGGCTGCCCCGTCACGCTGTGGGATGTGTACGGCGAGCGCGGCCACCCCGTGCGCGCCACCGTGTCGGACATGGGCCCGCTGATGCTGTCCCGCATGCTGGAGCTGAACGACATCCAGACCGGCGTGCTGAACCTCGTCTTCAAGATTGCGGATGACTCGGGCCTCGCGCTGCTCGACATGAAAGACCTGCGCGCGATGCTGCAGCATGTGGGTGAGCACGCGTCGGACTACACGAACAAGTACGGCAACATCTCGTCGGCCAGCATCGGGGCCATCCAACGCAACCTGATCGCGCTGGAAGAACAGGGCGCCGACCAGTTCTTCGGCGAGCCGATGCTCGACATCAACGACCTGATGCAGACCGTGCGCGGCCAGGGCTTGATCAATATCCTCGCCGCTGACAAGCTGCTCAACGCGCCCAAGCTGTACGCGACGTTCCTGCTGTGGATGCTCTCCGAGTTGTTCGAGCACCTGCCGGAAGTCGGTGACTTAGACAAGCCCAAGCTCGCGTTCTTCTTTGACGAGGCGCACTTGCTGTTCAACGATGCGCCGCCGTCGCTGCTGCAGAAGGTGGAGCAAGTGGTGCGGTTGATCCGCTCCAAGGGCGTGGGCGTGTACTTCGTGACGCAGAACCCGTCTGACGTGCCCGACACCGTGCTCGGCCAGCTTGGCAATCGTGTGCAGCATGCGCTGCGTGCTTTCACGCCGCGCGATCAGAAGGCCGTGAAGGCGGCGGCCACCACGATGCGCGCGAACCCGGAATTCAGCATCGAAGAGGCCATCGGCGAGTTGGCCGTGGGCGAGGCGCTGATCTCCATGCTCGATGAGGCCGGTCGCCCGGAGATCACGCAGCGCGCGTTTGTCGTGCCGCCCGCATCGCGCATCGGGCCGATTTCGGATGAGGAGCGCCGCGCGCTGATTGCCAACTCGCTGGTGGCGGGGCGTTATGACACGGCAATCGACCGTGAATCAGCCTACGAAATTCTGACGGGACGCGTGACGAAGGGCGGGGCAGCGCCTGCGTCGGCACCGGGCTCGATCGGCACCGATTTTGGCGCCTCGGGCAGTTCGGCGCCTGCGCCGGCCCCAGCACAGGAGGGTGGCGGCTGGCTGGGCGAGGTCGGTTCGATCCTGACCAAGGGCACGGGGCGTACCGGCCGTGGCGATTCGATCGTCGAAACCCTGGCCAAATCGGCAACACGCACAATCGGTTCGACCATCGGGCGCGAGATTGTGCGCGGGGTGCTGGGCAGCATCCTCGGCGGGTCGAAGAAGCGCTGACCGTTTGCGACGCACCAAAGCAAACAGCCGGCAATGCCGGCTGTTTTTTTGCGCAAAACGATGCGGATCAGTTCTTTGTGCCAAACAGGCGGTCGCCTGCATCGCCCAGGCCCGGGATGATGTAAGCGTTTTCGTCCAGATGCGAATCGAGCGAGGCCACGAACAGTTTCACGCCCGGGTGCGCCTGCTGGAACACTTCCACGCCTTCGGGCGCGGCCACCAGTGCCAGGAAGAGGATGTTCTCATCGGGCACGCCGCGCTTCTTCATCACGTCGACGGCGTGTACGGCCGAGTAACCGGTGGCGACCATCGGATCGCACAGGATGAAGGTGCGGTCTTCCAGGTCAGGCAGGCGCACGAGGTATTCGACGGGGCGATGATGTTCGTCGCGGTACACGCCAATGTGGCCGATGCGCGCCGACGGGATCAGCTCCACCAGCCCGTCGCTCATGCCCACGCCCGCGCGCAGCACCGGCACCACGGCCAGCTTGCGGCCGGCAATGACCGGCGCGTCCATCGGGCCCATCGGCGTGTCGATGTGGCGCGTGGTCAGCGGCAGGTTGCGCGTGATCTCGTAGCCCATCAGCAGCGTGATTTCACGCAGCAGTTCGCGGAACGTGCGCGTGGACGTGTCCTTGTCGCGCATGTGCGTGAGCTTGTGCTGGATCAGCGGGTGATTGAGGATGAACAGGTTCGGAAAGCGCGGATCTTGTTTCATGACGGCGAGGGATTCGGTGTTGGGGCGCATTGTACCGGCGCCCCTTGGGTCGATTGTGTCGCGGCGGGCTTAACGGCGGCCGCGCATCAGGATGATGTAGACGATGGCCGAAATCGCCAGCCCCACGAACCATGCATAGGTGTACACCGCCTCGAACACGCCCGGCACGCTGGCCACGAAGCCGGCCTGCTTGAAGAAGCCCGGCAGGTTCGGCAGCACACCGATGATGAGCGCGACGATGGCGCGGCCATTCCAGCCGTTGCCGTAGCCGTAGGGGCCGTCCACGCGGAACAGCTCGCCAGTCTTGAGCACGGTGCGGCGCACCAGGAAGTAGTCGACCATCATGATGCCGGCCACCGGGCCGAGCAGCGCACCGTAGCCGACCAGCCACGTGAAGATGTAGCCCTTGGTGGTCTCCAGAATCTTCCAGGGCATCATCGCCAGGCCAATGCCCGCTGTGATGTAGCCGCCGATGCGGAACGAAATGCGATGCGGCGCCAGGTTCGAGAAGTCATACGCCGGCGACACCACGTTGGCGGCGATGTTCGTCATCAGCGTGGCCGTGATCAGCGCCAGCAGCGCGACGATGACCGACGGGCCCGTCATCTTGCCGGCCAGCGTGACCGGATCCCAGATCGCCTGGCCATAGATGACCACGGTAGACGACGTAACGAGCACCGCCACCAGCGCCAGCAGCCCCATCGGAAGCGGCAAACCGATGGCCTGGCCGACGAGCTGATCGCGCTGGCTGCGCGCGAAGCGGGTGAAGTCGGGAATATTCAGCGCCAGTGTGGCCCAGTAGCCGACCATGGCGGTGAGCGACGGCCAAAAGAAGCCCCAGAACTCGCCAGCGCGCTTGCCGCCCGCCGAAAACGCCGACGGTGCCGACAGCATCGGGCCAAAGCCGCCCGCATTGATGTATGCCCACCAGACCAGGCCCAGCGCGGCCAGGATCAGCAGCGGCGTGGCCAGCGCCTGGAAGCGCTTGATCGATTCCAGCCCCTTGGTGATCAGCCAGATGTGCAGCGCCCAGAACAGCAGGAAGCAGAAGCCCTGCCCCGGATTGATGCCCAGGCCGGGAATGTTGCTGCCCACCAGCATGTTGTCGGTGACGACGTTGAGGATCGTGTAGATGGCTTGGCTGCCAAGCCACGTCTGGATGCCGAACCAGCCGCACGCCACGATCGCCCGCAGGATGGCAGGCAACTGCGCACCGCGCACGCCAAACGATGCCCGCACCAGCACAGGGAAGGGGATGCCGTACTTGGTGCCCGCGTGGCCTACCAGCACCATCGGCACGAGCACGATCAGGTTGCCCAGGAACACCGTCAGCACGGCCTGCCACCAGTTCATGCCTTCGCTCATCAGGCCCGACGCCAGCATGTAAGCCGGCACCGACACCACCATCGACACCCACAACGCGGCGTAGTTGGTGGCCGTCCAAGTGCGGGCGCTCTGCGGGGTGGGGTTGAGGTCTTCGTTCCAGAGGGTCGGATCGGGCACGTTGCCGACGCCGTCGGAGTAGGCGGGGGAGGTGGTTTGGCTCATGTCGATGTGGAATCCGTTGTTGTTATTGACGCTCTGGATATTCGGAATGCAGGCGCGATTGTACGGCGGTCCCGGGGGGCTCAAGCGAAACCCGTGCCACGTGCAACGCACTCACGAGTCGGAACGTTTTGTTGAATTCACATACAATCGACGGCGCTCATCTGCTCCTTCTCCAATACGCTCTGCGCTCACCTGCGCCCCGTTGTGACCACAGCGTCCTCTGCGCCTTCCTCCCCTGCACGTAGCACCGACACCGGTGGCTTGTTGCTTGCCTCCGTGGGCGCCGTCCTGTTTTCTGCCAAGGCCATCGTCGCCAAGCTGATGTATCGCTATCAGGTGGATGCTGTCATGGTCATCACCTTGCGCATGCTGCTGGCTGCGCCCCTGTTCATGGTGATGGGGTGGTGGCAGTCACGCCGTGCTGCGCCCCTGGCCCTGGCAGACCGCTGGCGCATCGTCGGGCTGGGCATCATCGGTTACTACCTCTCCAGCTTTCTTGATTTTCTCGGCTTGCAATACATCACGGCGGGGCTGGAGCGGCTGATCCTGTTTCTAACGCCGTCGTTCGTGCTGTTGATCACGTCGACGGTCTTCAAGCGGCGCATTACCGGCTTGCAGTGGGTTTCGTTGGCGCTTGCGTATGCCGGCATCGTGCTGGTGTTCGCGCATGACCTGAACCTGGGCGGCTACAACGTGTGGCTGGGCGGTGGGTTGGTGCTCGCCAGCGCGATCAGCTACGGTATCTATCTGCTGGCCAGCGGCGAGCTGGTCAGGCGTGTGGGCTCGATGCGGCTGGTGGCCTACGCGATGTGCGTGTCGACCGTGGCCTGCATCATCCAGTTTCTGGTGCTGCGGCCGGTGTCGGCGCTGGTGTTGCCTTGGCAGGTGTACGGGCTGTCGGCCATCAATTCGGTGTTCTGCACGGTGGCGCCGGTCACGATGACGATGATGGCGGTGGCGCGTGTGGGCGCGCCGGTGGCGTCGCAGGCGGGCATGATCGGGCCGGTGTCGACGCTGCTGCTGGGCTGGTGGCTGCTGGGTGAGCCGATCACGCTGTGGCAGATCGCCGGCAGTGCGCTGGTGCTGGCCGGCATGGCGCTGCTGTCGCGTCGTGGCAGTCAAGCTGGAAACCGATCCAAATAACGATCACAAGGAGTCAGACAGGATGGACTTGGGGCTGAAAGGCAAGCGCGCGCTGGTGTGCGGTGCGAGCAAAGGGCTGGGCTTCGCGTGCGCCGACGCGCTGGCGGCCGAGGGCGTGGATGTGGTGATCGTTGCGCGCGGCGCTGAAGCGCTGTTGGCCGCAGCCGAGCGCATCCGCAAGGCACACGGTGTGCGCGTCGAGGCCGTCGCCACCGACATCACCACGCCGGAAGGCCGTGCCGAGGCATTGCTCGCCTGCGAACGCCTGGGCAGCTCGCCCGACATCCTCGTCAACAACGCGGGTGGCCCGCCGCCGGGCAACTTCCGCGACTGGGACCGCGACGCGTGGAATGCCGCGCTCAACGCCAACATGCTGACGCCTATCGACCTCATCAAGTCCACCGTCGATAAGATGATCGAGCGCCGCTGGGGCCGCATCGTCAACATCACCAGCGGAGCGGTGAAGGCGCCGATCGATGTGCTGGGCTTGTCCAACGGCGCACGCTCCGGCCTGACCGGTTTCGTGGCAGGCCTTGCGCGCGAAGTCGCCAAGCACGGCGTGACCATCAACAACCTGCTGCCCGGTCAGTTTGAGACCGACCGCCTGACCAAGACGCTGGAAGCGGGCGCCAAAGCGTCTGGCATCAGCGTGGAAGATAACCTCGACCGTAAGCGGCAGGGCAATCCGGCTCGCCGCTTCGGCCAACCCGCTGAATTTGGCGCCGTGTGTGCCTTCCTGTGCAGCCAGCACGCCGGTTACCTCAACGCGCAGAACATCCTGCTGGATGGCGGCGCTTTCCCTGGCACTTTCTAAGCCAACCACCATGACCACCATCACGCCCGAGAGCGCGGCAACGAAGCGCCGCCGCGTCGCCCTGATCGCGCACGATCACAAGAAAGACGACATGGTCGCTTTCGCACAAACGCACCAGGCTTTCCTGTCGCAATGCGATTTGCTGGCCACCGGCACCACCGGAGGCCGGCTGGAGAAGGAAGTCGGCCTGAGCGTGCAGCGCATGCTGTCCGGCCCGTGGGGCGGTGACCTGCAGATTGGCGCGCAGCTTGCCGAAGGCCGCGTCGACGCCGTCATCTTCCTGCGCGACCCAATGACGCCGCAGCCGCACGAACCTGATATCAACGCGTTGGTTCGCGCCTGCGACGTCCACAACATTCCCTGCGCCACCAACCTGGCGACCGCCGACCTGGTGATGTCCGCCCTGAAACGGGTGGAGCCCGATCCGAAGGAGATTCACGCATGACACAAGCGAAAGCCATCCGCATCTTTGAAACCGGCGGCCCGGAAGTGATGCAGTACGTCGATGTTGACGTGCCCGCGCCCGGCCCCGGCGAAGTCACCGTCAAGCAGCACGCCATCGGCCTGAACTACATCGACGTGTACTTCCGCACCGGGTTGTATCCGCAGCCGTTGCCGGCCGGCATCGGCATGGAAGCCTCCGGCGTGGTGGAAGCGGTTGGCCAGGGCGTCACGCACGTCAAACCTGGCGACCGCGTGGCCTATGCCGGCCGCCCGACCGGCGCCTACGCAGCAACGCGCACCATGCCCGCCGACATCCTGGTCTGCTTGCCGGACACCATCGACTTCGAAACCGGCGCGGCGATGATGTTGCAGGGCATGACCGCGCAATACCTCATCCGCGACAGTTACCGCGTGCAGGCGGGCGATACGGTGCTGTTTCACGCGGCAGCCGGCGGCGTGGGCTTGATTGCCTGCCAGTGGCTCAAGGCGCTCGGCGCCACGGTGATCGGCACGGTGGGCAGCGATGCCAAGGCGGAACTCGCCCGCGCGCACGGCTGCGATCACACCATCGTCTACACGCGCGAGAACTTTACCGAGCGCGTGCGTGATATCACCGACGGCAAGGGCGTGCCGGTGGTCTACGACGGTATCGGCAAGGACACGTTTACCGGTTCGCTGGACTGCCTGTCACCGCGCGGCATGATGGTCAGTTATGGCAATGCGTCGGGCCCGGTGCCGCCGTTCGATATCAGCGTGCTGGGTGGCAAGGGTTCGCTCAAGCTCACGCGCCCGACGCTGATGACTTACACGGCGCGGCGCGATCTGCTGGAGCCGATGGCGGCGGATTTGTTTGACGTGGTGGGCAGCGGCAAGGTGAAGATCGAGATCCACCAGCGCTACGAACTGCTGGACGCGGCGCAGGCGCACCGCGATCTGGAAGGTCGCAAGACGACCGGTTCGACGATCCTCTTGCCGTAAGAAGGGAAGTTACCGCCCGCTCGGCCCGGTTGGCGACACGCGCCGCCGGGCGGCGGCAAAGCGTGCGTCTTCACGCACGCGGTCGGGCAGGGCGCGCAGTAGAAAGTGCAAGGCCAGCGGGACGAGCACGATATCGTCCACCCAGCCGATCACCGGAATGACATCCGGAATCAGATCAATCGGCGATACTACATAGCCCACCAGCAGCAGCGCAGCCGGTGCGAGCCACCACGGCGCGCCCGGATGGCGCAGCGCAAACCACAACAGGCGCACGTCGTTGCGCACTACGCTCCACAGGCGGAAGAGTCGTCCGAACATCGCGGGCTCCTTGATGAAAAGCCGGCATCACATGAGGTGGATCGACCGGCGGACCATCGTATCAGCTTGGGGAAACGGCCTGGTTTTCAAGGTGGAGACACAGGCGGAGCGTGTGTCTATTGCGAAAATTTGCTGTGGAAAATCACTCAGTGGGCAATGAGTTCGTCGATCTTACTCACGAGAAAAAATCCTCATCAATTTCCACAATGTTCACGGTGCGCTTGGTTTGCACGCCAACGCCGTAACGGATCATTAGTTCGGTCAGGCGTTTGCCGTCGATCAGAATGACGCGCGTTTGTGCGCTTGCTGCGTATTCGATGGCGCCCGTGCTGAATCGGCTGGTGGTGATGAACACGCCGTTGTTGGCTTTTCCACTGAGCGCGCCAACAAACCCCTGAAGCTCCGGGCGCTGCACGGGGTTGTGTGATGCGTAGCGCTTGGCCTGGATGTAGACGCGGTTCAAGCCCAGAATATCTTGGTCAATCACGCCATCGATGCCGCCATCGTTCGTGAGTGACGTTACTGTGCCGGATCCGGTTGCACCGCCATACCCCATGGCGAGGAGCAGCTTGACGACGGCATCTTCAAAGAAGGCGGGATCGTTGGCCTGTAATCGGGTCAACAACTGGTAAGCCACGTCTTCGTGGATACGGTTGATGCCGTGCGCAATCTGTTCGTCGGGGTCGAGTGCACTGTCGGTTTTTTCGAGCGCGCCGGGTGACGAACTTTCCGCGCTACCGGATCGTAGCCACCATTCGTTGCCGGCTTTGGCGACCTTCCGCAAATCGGCTTCAGTGATGCCGTGAGGATGCTCGGCCAGGAACTGGCTGCCAAAGGCCGTGATGTCATAGTGAGCGCGGCTGGGGCAGGCCAGGGCGTCGACGCGGGTGAGATAGGAGATCGCCCATCCGATACGGTTTGCTGCCATCGCTTCACCGCTTGGCAGCAGGACATTGCGCTGAGCCTCATCGAGCCCCGCGTGATCCCCAACCCGTTTCTTCAATTCACGCAGCGTTTGGGTCTTGCCATCGCTGAGGACTTGCAGCACGGGCACCATGAAGGCCTCCCAGGTCGGAAGTGTTGTCATGAGTGCGCTCCTTCATGATTGGCGTTCGTCAACTCTTGTTCGATTTGCTCGATACTCGGCAGGCTGGTTTGCAGTGGTTCGGGCAAGGATTCCAGCAGCTTGTATTCAGCAATGCCCAAGGGCTGGGCGTTGTCGCGCAGAGCGTACTCGGCCACCACCTTGTTTTTGCTCTTGCACAGCAGCAAGCCGATGGTGGGGTTGTCCTGTGGATGCTTCACTTGTGCATCGACTGCGGTCAGATAGAACCCCAATTGCCCGAGGTGCTCGGGTTTGAACTTGCCGCCCTTGAGTTCGATCACCACATAGCAGCGTAGCTTGAGGTGGTAGAACAGTAAGTCGATGAAAAAATCATCACCGCCCACGTTCAACAATACTTGGCGGCCAACGAAGGCGAAGCCCGCGCCGAGTTCCAGCAGGAATTCGGTGACGTGCCGAACCAGCGCATGTTCGATTTCGCGTTCTTGAGCTTCGTCCGTCAAGCCCAGAAAGTCGAAGCGGTAAGGGTCTTTCAATGACTCGCGCGCAAGGTCGGAGTGTGGCGCGGGCAAGCGGCTATCGAAGTTCGTGATGGCGGTGCCCGAGCGCTCCAGCAGGCGGCTTTCAATCTGCATCACCAGCACATTGCGTGACCAACTGTGCTCGATGGCCTTGGCCGCGTACCAGCGGCGGGTTTCGGGGCCAGGCAGTTTGTCCAGCAGCACCAGATTGTGGCCCCACGGCAATTGTCCAACAGCCTGTTGGACAATTGCCGCATCGGGCCATGCCTTGGCAAAAGCGCGCATATACAGCAGGTTTGCGCGGGAAAACCCCTTCATCTCTGGGAAGGCGGCGCGCAGATCGTGCGCCAGCCGCTCGATGACCTTGGCTCCCCAGCCTTGCTCAGCCTGCCGAGCCAGAATGTCGCGTCCAATCTGCCAGTAAAGCTCCACCAGTTCCCGGTTGACGGCCAGGGCAGCGCGCTGTTGTGCGGTGTGGATACGGGTTTTCAACGCTATCAGCCAGTCAGCGTAACCCTCGGGCGCCGTGTCCAGTTTCACCGGCTTCTCGCGCATGCACCATTCCTCTTCATGAGAACAACGACCAAAAGTTTATCAGGCAGATAAACAGGCACGGCGACAGGGGCGATTCGTCAGGCAGAAAAAAGCCGGCCCTTTCGCGAGGCGCCGGCTTTTTACCGATGCGGGTAGGACTCAGCCCGGAATCTTCCCTTCCACGCCTTCCACGTAGAACTTGATGCCGTGCAGGAAGCCGTCGTCGGCGACCTTGTCGGCGGGCAGGACTTCCTTGCCGGTGTTGTCCTTGAGCGGGCCCTTCCAGATCGGGGCCGAGCCGTCGATGATGCCTTTCTTGCGGGTCTCGACCAGCGCCTTCACGTCTTCCGGCACCACGGCGTTGTACGCGCCCAGATCGATTGCGCCTTCCTTCAGGCCCCACCACACGGTCTCAGGCTTCCACTTGTTATCGAGCACGTCGCCGATGGTCTTGACGTAGTACACGCCCCACTTGTTGATCGAGGCGGCCAGGTGGGCCTTCTCGCCAAACTTGGTCATGTCGCTGTCCCAGCCGAGTGCATAGACGCCTTTTTCCTGCGCGGTCTGCACCACGGCGGCGGAGTCGGTGTTCTGCATCAGCACATCAACGCCTTGGCCGATGAGCGTCGTTGCAGCTTCACGCTCCTTGCCCGGATCGAACCACTTGTTGACCCACACCACGCGGGTGGTGGCCTTCGGGTTGACGCTGCGTGCGCCCAGCGTGAACGAGTCGATGTTGCGGATCACCTCGGGAATGGGCACCGAACCCACCACGCCCAGCTTGCCCGACTTGCTCATCTTGCCGGCCACCACGCCTGCCAGGTACGCGCCTTCATACGTGCGCACGTCGTACTGGCCGAGGTTGTCGGCGGTCTTGTAGCCCGTGGCATGCTCGAACTTCACGTCCGGGAATTCCTTGGCGACCTTGAGCATCGATTCCATGAAACCGAAGCTCGTGCCGAAGATGACCTTGTTGCCTTGCGTGGCCAGGTCACGGAACACGCGTTCGGCATCAGCGGCGCTCTCGGGCACGCTTTCCACGAAGCTGGTCTTCACCTTGTCGCCAAACTTGGCTTCGACTTCCTTGCGGCCGTCGTCGTGGGCGTGGGTCCAGCCTGCGTCGCCCACCGGGCCGACGTAGACGAACGCAACCTTGAGCGGCTCATTGGCCGGGGCCGGTGCGGCAGCGGCGGGGGCCGACGATGCTGCCGGCGCGGCATTGCCGCCCGCGTTGTCGTTGGACTTGCCGCAACCCCAGAGGGTCAGAGCAGCGCCGGCGGCCAGGGCGGCCAGCGTGATCCTGCGGGTAACGTTCATCGATTTCTCCTGTTGTGTGGCTCGTTGACTGTGTTGAAGCAAAGGAATGCGGAGTGCAGAAAGCTTAGGCGGAACCGGGGCGGAATGGCTTGCCGAGCGACGCCGGCATGTTCAGGCGGATCCAGTCCGGATTGCGCGAGATGATGGCCAGCACGATGATCGTCGCGGCAAACGGCAGCATCGACAGAATCTGCGACGGCACCGACACGCCGATCCCCTGCAGGTGGAACTGCAGGATCGTCACGCCGCCAAACAGCAGCGCGCCGAACAGGATGCGCAGCGGGCGCCAGGTGGCAAAGGTGGTCAGCGCCAGGGCGATCCAGCCGCGGCCGGCGACCATGTTTTCGACCCACATCGGCGTGTAGACCAGCGACAGATACGCGCCCGCCAGCCCGCAGCACGCACCGCCGAACATCAGCGCGCCAAAGCGGATGGTGCGTACCGGATAGCCCAGCGCGTGAGCAGACTCTGGCGACTCACCGATCGCACGCAGCGTCAGCCCCGCGCGCGTCTTGAACAGGAACCACGCAATCGCGCCACACAGCAGCAAGCTGAAGTAAACCATCCAGTGGTGCGCGAACAGGGCAGAGCCGACGAACGGAATCGACTCCAGCCCCGGAATGCCGTGTGCCTGCGCCGGTAACGACATGCCGACAAAGCGCTGGCCCATGAAGGCCGACAGCCCGGTGCCGAAGATCGATAGCGCGAGGCCCGTGGCGACTTGGTTGGTGACGAGCACCAGCGCGAGCCAGGCGAAGAGGGCGGCCATCACCATGCCGGCAATCGCGCCAGCGGCAAAACCGAGCAGCGGAATCTGCGTTTGGTAGCCGACCATGAAGCCGGCCACGGCAGCGACCAGCATCATGCCTTCGGCACCCAGGTTGAGCACGCCCGAGCGTTCGTTCATCAAGAGGCCCAAGGCGGCCAGCAGCAGCGGGGTGCCGGCGTTGATCGACGCGGCGATCAGGGGAGCAAGACTTTCCATGTTTCTGTTTCTCTCTCGGCCCGATCAGTGATGCGCGCGCCAGCGCAGGCGGTATTCGATGAGCGTGTCGCAGGCCAGCAGGAAGAACAGCAGCATGCCCTGGAACACCCCGGTAATGGCCGATGGCAGGCCCAGGCGCGATTGCGCGAGCTCACCGCCGATATAGAACAGCGACATCACGATCGCGCCCAGCACGGTGCCCACCGGGTTCAGGCGTCCGACAAAGGCCACCACGATGGCGGCAAAGCCGTAGCCGGGGGAGATGGACGGCAGCAACTGCCCGATCGGGCCCGTCACTTCAAACGCACCGGCAATGCCTGCCAACCCGCCCGACACCAGCAGTGCCGTCCACAGCGCCGCCCGCGACGAGAAGCCCGCATAGCGCGCCGCCTGCGGTGCCAAGCCACCCACTTGCAACCGATAGCCTGCGAAGCTGCGGAACACGAAGAGCGTCATCACCGCCGTCATCACCAGCATGAACAGGAAGCCGACATGCAGACGCGTGCCTGCCACCAGCGTTGGCAGCACGAACGCGCTGTCGAACACGATTGATTGCGGGAAGTTCATGCCGTTCGGGTCTTTCAGCGGCCCGTTGACCATGTACAGCAGCAGCAACTGTGCGATGTACGTGAGCATGAGCGAGACGAGGATCTCGTTGGCGTGAAAGCGATCGCGCAGCAGGGCGGTGATCGCTGCCCACAACGCGCCGCCGACCAGCCCCGCGATGACGGCGAGCACCAGCGCAAAGCCGCCGGGAATGGCGGGCGTTGGCGTATCAAAGTAGATGATCGTTGCCGCCGCAAAGATGCCACCGACAATCAGTTGCCCCTCCGCACCGATGTTCCACACGTTGGCGCGGTAACACACCGACAAGCCCAGTGCGCACAACACAAGCGGCACGGTCTTGAGCAGCACCTCGCCAATCGCACGTTTGGATGCAAGCGGCTCAACCAGGAACACGCGCAGGCTGGCCACCGGGTCCTTGCCCAACAGCGCAAACAGCAGCAGGCCAAACACCATCGTCAGCACCAGCGCGATCAACGGCGAGGCATAAGCCATGGCGCGCGACGGAATCGCGCGCAGCTCCAGCGAGACCGGCAGCGCCAGGCGGCTGCCATGCATGACGTCAGCCATGGGCCACCTCCGAGCGTGCTGTTGCCGAAGCCGAAGCTTTGTCCCACATGCCGCTCATCCACAGGCCGATCTGTTCGCGGTCGGTGGCGTGCGTGGGGGTGGAGGGGGAGAGGCGTCCGTTGGCGATCACGTGCAGGCGATCGCACAGCGCAAAGAGTTCGTCGAGTTCTTCCGACACGATCAGGATGGCGCAGCCCCCGGCCTTGAGCGCGAGGATTTCGTTGTGGATCTGCGCCGCGGCGCCCACGTCCACGCCCCAGGTGGGTTGCGCAACGATGAGGACGCGCGGCGCGCATTCGATTTCGCGGCCGACGATGAATTTCTGCAGGTTGCCGCCCGACAGACTTTTGGCCAGTGCGTCCGGGCCGCCCGCTTTCACACCGAAGCGTTGGATGATCGTGGAGGCCAGCTTGGCTGCGGCCGTCTTGTCGATCAGCCCGCCGCGTACCTGCGGCGCTCGCTGGTGCGTTAGCAGCGTATTCGCTGCCAGCGACAGCGACGGCACCGCACCGCGCCCCAGGCGCTCTTCCGGTACGAACGACAGCCCGCGCTTGCGGCGCGCACGCGGGTCCAGCCTGGCGACCGGTTGGCCGCTGATCATGATCGTTTGCGCCGGGGCGCGCGTGTCTTCGCCCGACAGTGCGGCCAGCAGTTCTTGCTGCCCGTTGCCCGACACGCCTGCGATGCCGACGATCTCGCCGCTGCGCAGTTGCAGCGCGATGTCGCGCAGCTCCGTCGCAAAGGCGTGCGCCTTGGGCAGCGACAGGCCGGCGACTTCCATGCGCACTTCGCCCGGCGTGGTCTGCGGTCGCAGTTCGCGTGGGGGCTCGCCGCCGATCATCATGCGCGAGAGCGATGCCGCCGTTTCCTGGCGCGGGTCGCACACGCCCGTGACCTTGCCCATGCGCATCACCGTGGCGGTGTGGCACAGCGCCTGGATCTCGTCGAGCTTGTGGCTGATGTAGAGGATGCTGGTGCCTTCGGCGGCCAGTTGGCGCAGCGTCACGAAGAGCTTCTCGACGGCCTGCGGCGTCAGCACCGAGGTCGGTTCGTCAAGGATCAGCAAGCGCGGCTTGGTGAGCAGCGCGCGCACGATCTCCACGCGCTGGCGCTCGCCTACCGATAGCGTATGCACATGGCGATGTGGCTCCAGCGGCAGGCCGTATTTGTCGCCGGTGGTGCGCACCTGTTCGGCAACGTCGCGCAGGTCGGTGCCTGCGGGCAGGCCGAGCAGGATGTTCTCGGCCACCGTGAGCGTGTCGAACAACGAAAAGTGCTGGAACACCATGGCGATGCCCAGCGCGCGCGCTTGGTGTGGGTTGGCGATCTCAACGCGCTGGCCGTCGAGCTGCATCTCGCCGGCGTCGGGCTGTACCGCGCCGAAGATGATCTTCATCAGCGTCGACTTGCCGGCGCCGTTTTCGCCCAGCACGGCGTGGATCTCGCCCGGCGCGACGGTGAGGCTCACGCCGTCGTTGGCGACGACGCTCGGGTAGCGTTTGGTCATGCCTGTCAGGGACAGGCGGGGGGGGAGTTGTGTCGGGAGTGGTGTCACAACAGTGGGCTCGTGGTTTCCGTGCCGCTCACCGCGAGCGCAGGGCTGTGGCGGAGGCGGTCTCTTATGGGCGTTGACGACACTTCACAACAGGCGATGCCGACGCAGGTTCGCGCCGACGCATCGCAGCAATCATCACGGCTTGTTGATAGCGATCATTAACGTTCAATTATATCGTCCGACGCTGCTGCGGACGCCGATTTCAGCGGGTGTGCACCTGCCTCGCACGAGGGGTGGCGGAGTGCAAATCCCATGCCCGCCTGAGCACGTCGATTTGGCGGTTCCAACTTGTCTTGCCGAGGTATGCAGGTGGCACGCACGGCCCCCGCATGGGGCGCGCGGACAAGGCCAGCCGCAACATGCACTTGACCTGTGCGTAGGCGGGGCGTTTCACTTTGCGCTACAGTCTGCGGTTTGCTTTGGCACAGATGCTGCGTCCGCTGCTGCGTCTGGTTTTCTCCCTCATGACTGCTCCCGCTCCTGCACGATCCCGCATGCCGGGCCAGATTCCCGGCTGGCTCCTGCTGCTTGGCGCGCTCACGGCCATCGGCCCGCTGTCGGTCGACATGTACCTGCCGAGCCTGCCCACCATCGCGCGCGATCTGAATACGTCGTCGGCAGCGGCGGGGCTCACGCTCACCGTGTTCCTGATCAGCCTGGCGATTGGCCAGTTGATCTACGGCCCGGCCAGTGACCGCTTTGGCCGCAAGCCGCCGCTCTATATCGGCCTGGCGATGTACGTGGCGGCTTCCATCGGCTGTGCTTTCGCCAAGGACGCCACCATGCTGGCCGTGCTGCGCGGCGTGCAGGGGTTTGGCGGCTGCGCGGGCATGGTCATCGCGCGTGCGGCCGTGCGGGATCGCATGGACCCGGCCGGCGCCGCGCAGGCGTATTCGACGCTGATGCTGGTGATGGGCGTAGCCCCCATCCTCGCGCCGATGATTGGCGGCGCTGTGCTGCAGTTTGCAACGTGGCGCGTCATCTTCGCCTTGCTGACGGCGTTTGGCGTGCTGTCGCTGGTGGCGGTGCACTACCTGATGCGCGAATCGCTGGCACCTGAGCAGGCGCGCAAATTGGCGGTCAGCCACGTGTTGCGCGACTACTGGGAACTGCTGCGCGATCATCATTACGCCGCCTATATGTGGTGTGGCGCGGTGTTCCTGTCGGGCATGTTTGCGTACATCACCGTGTCGTCGTTCGTGCTGATCGACGGGTATGGGCTGACGCCATCGCACTACGCCTGGGTGTTTGGCAGCAACGCGGCGGGGATGATCGCGGCCTCGCGCGTGAATGTGCGGCTGGTGCGCAAGTATTCGCCGGCGCGTGTGTTGCGGCGGGCGCTGTGGGTGCCGGCCATCACCAGCGTGCTGGCTGCGGTGGTGGCCGCCGCTGGTTTTACGCCGCTGCCGCTCGTGCTCGCGGCGCTGTTCTGCTACATCGCGTCGATCGGCTGCATCTCGCCCAACACCGGCGCGCTGGCGATGGCAGGGCAGGGCGCTCGCGCGGGCACTGGCTCGGCGCTGATGGGCGCCATGCAATTCGGCCTCGGCATGGTGACTGGCACGGTGGTCGCAGCCATTGGCCAGAGCGCACTCCCGCTGCTGGGCATGATGGCCGTGTGCGCCGTCGCCGCGCTGGTTCTGGGCTTGCGCATCACGCGCGAAGAGCCGAGCGCCTGATCCCCCGCGGTTCCCGCCACTCGTCTACGCCTCTTGTTCTAGAGGCGTCTTCATCCTTTCATATGACTTTGGCACAACATGCCCGTCACGCTGACCGTGTCCGGCGCCTATGATGAGGGCAGCCGGAGCGCGTTTGGATGTGATCAGACTTGCCTCACTAAGGGTTACTTCTTATACAGAATTTATCGACGTTTTATTAACGTATCGCTTTCGTTTTCATCCGCACGTCAAATTGCCGAGATTGATTGGCAACTGACGCATACGAGACGGGGGTTAAGTTGCAGTGCACGATTCACCGGCTGGGCGAACTGGCGCTGCTGTGCGAAGTGCCGCCGCCGGCCACCCTGAATTGCCAACAGCGCATCTGGGCCATGGCCTCGCGCGCGTCCAACTGGGCGGGCGTGATCGACGTGGTGCCCGGCATGAACAACCTCACGCTCGTGTTCGGCCCGCAGGCCGATGCGCGGGTGCTCGAAACCCTGCTGCGCGAAGCGTGGGAAGAAAGCGAGGCGCTGGTGGCCGACGGCAAACTCGTCGACATCGAAGTCTCTTATGGCGGTGACGATGGCCCCGACCTGCGCGACGTCGCCAAGCACACCGGCCTGACACCGGCCGAAGTCGTGCGCCGCCACACCGCGCCCGAATACATCGTCTATTTCCTCGGTTTCCAGCCGGGCTTTGCCTATATGGGCGGGCTTGATAAATCGCTCGCCACGCCGCGCCGCTCGGAGCCACGCATGGCCGTGCCTGCCGGCTCGGTCGGCATTGGCGGCGAGCAGACGGGCATCTACCCGGCCGCATCCCCCGGCGGCTGGCAACTGCTCGGCCGCACGGATGCGGCGCTCTTCATGCCGCAACGGAATCCCCCCACGTTGCTGGCCCCCGGAGACCGCATCCGCTTTGTTGCTTCAAAGGTGCGCGCATGAGTGCCAAACCTCAACCCATGATCGAGGTCGTGCGGGCCGGCGTGCTGGCGTCGGTGCAAGACCTGGGCCGCACCGGCTATCGCCGCTTTGGCGTGTGCACGTCGGGTGCGCTCGACCCGCTGTCGCTGTACGTGGGCAATCGCCTGGTCGGCAATCGCAGCGATGCGGCGGGCATTGAGTTCACGCTGGGCAACGCCACGCTGCGCTTCAGGGCCAACGGTTTGATCGCGCTGACGGGCGCTGATTGCCGCGCCACGCTCGACGGCGCGCCGGTGCATGCCTGGCGCGCCATCCCCGTGCAGCTTGGTCAGACGCTGACCTTGCGTGTAGCGCAGGGCGGCGTACGAGCGTACTTGTGCGTGGCTGGCGGCATTGATGTGCCGGAGATGATGGGCTCGCGCAGCACCGATCTGAAGGCCGGCTTTGGTGGCTTCGAAGGCCGGCCGCTGAAGGACGGCGACAAACTGGCTGTGCTGCCTGCGGATACCGCGCACGCCCCTGACATCAGCGGCGATGCCGTCGCCGTGAAAGCCGCGCGCTGGACGTTCGATCGCGCGCAGGGGGATACGCCCGTCATGCGCGTGCTGCCCGGCCCCGAATACGACGATTTCGTTGCCGATGCGCAGGCCGCGTTCTGGGAATCGGACTGGATGCTCACGCCCAACAGCAACCGCATGGGCTTTCGCCTGCAGGGGCCGGAGCTCAAGCGCAAGAAACAGCGTAGCGGCGATCTGCTCTCGCACGGCGTGGTGCCGGGCGTGATCCAGGTGCCGCCGTCGGGGCAGCCGATTGTGCTGATGGCTGACGCGCAAACCACCGGCGGCTACCCGAAGATCGGCACCGTCATCCTGGCCGACCAGTGGCGCCTGGCGCAGGTTCCTCTGGGCACGCGCGTGCGCTTCGAGCGCGTATCGCTGGAAGAGGCCGAGGCCGCCCGCGCCGACGTGGCACGCTATCTGCAGCAAATTGAAACCGCGCTGGATTGGCAGCGCCAGGGCATTCTGTCGACCACGCGGCGCACGGCAAAGACGCGGCCGAACGCGCAACTGAATGCCTGATGCACCGGAAGAGAACACCATGACTGCAATTGATCTGAACGCCGATCTCGGCGAAGGCTGCGATACCGATGAAGCCCTGCTCGCGTTGGTGAGTTCCGCCAATATCGCTTGCGGCTGGCACGCCGGCGACGTCAACACGATGCGCCAGACCACAGCGTGGGCGCTGCGCCAGGGCGTGTCGATCGGCGCGCATCCGAGCTTTCCCGACCGCGAAAACTTCGGCCGCACTGAGATGCACCTGCCACCGGAAGAAATCTACGCCGGCGTGCTGTTCCAGATTGGCGGGCTGTCGGCCATCGTGCGCGCGCAGGGCGGCAAGCTGGCCCACGTGAAGGCGCACGGCGCGCTGTACAACCAGGCCTCGCGGGACCGCCCGCTGGCCACGGCCATCGTGCGTGCCATCCGTGATTTCGATCCGTCGCTGGTGGTGTTTGGCCTGGCTGGCGGTGAGCTGGTCAAGGCCGCACGCGAGCTGGGCCTGCACGCCAAGGAAGAGGTATTTGCCGATCGCGGGTATAACGCGGACGGCTCACTCGTCAAACGCGGCACCCCCGGTGCCCTGATCGACAGCGAGGAAGCCGCGTTGGACCAAACGCTGACGATGGTGCGCGAACAGCGCGTGAAGGCCACCGATGGCACGTGGGTTCCGATCCGCGCAGAAACGGTTTGTCTGCACGGCGACGGCGCGCATGCGCTGGCGTTCGCGCGACGCATTCGGGAACGGCTTGGCAGCGAAGGCATCGCTGTCCGCGCCGGCGCCTGAGCCACGATGGCCCCGTCCTTCCAACGGGGCCTTTTATTCACTTGGGGGGAAGCACCACATGGGTACGGCAGTGAATCTATGGCCGCTGATCGGGGTGGCCGTCATCATCGCGGGGTTCATCCTGCGATTCAATCCGATGCTGGTGGTGGCTGTGGCCGCCATCGCCACCGGTTTTGCGGCATCGATGTCCATCGACCAAATCCTGACGGCGATCGGGACGGGCATCATCAAAACGCGGACCTTGCCGCTGATCATCCTGCTGCCGCTGGCGGTGGTGGGCTTGCTCGAGCGGCACGGCCTGCGTGAACACGCGCAAAACTGGATCGCGCGCATTCAATCGGCCACGGTTGGCCGCCTGCTGATCGTCTACCTCGCCGTGCGCGAGCTGACGGCGGCCGCCGGTCTGACGAGCCTCGGCGGTCATCCGCAGATGGTGCGTCCGCTGCTGGCCCCGATGGCCGAAGGCGCCGCCGAGAACCGCTTTGGCAAGCTGCCCGAACCGGTGCGCGAGCGCCTGCTGGCCTTCTGCGCCGCCACCGACAACGTCGGCCTGTTCTTCGGTGAAGACATCTTCGTGGCCTTCGGCGCCATTGCACTGATGCACACGTTCCTGCTCGGCTCGGGCATCGACGTGGAGCCGCTGCACATTGCCGTGTGGGGCATCCCGACCGCGGTCTGCGCGTTCCTGATCCACTCGGTGCGCCTCAAGCGCCTGGACGGCTGGCTCGCCCGAGAGATGGGCGCAGCAAGCAACAACAACGCAGCCACGGCCAAGCAGGGGTAAGCCATGATTCTGTCGATCAACTATCTGTACTGGCTGGCCGGGATCATTCTGGCAATCACCGCGGTAATGACGTTAGCCGACCAGCACCACCCGCGCCGTTGGACCACCGGCCTGTTCTGGGCGATCTTCGCCGTGATCTTTCTCGTGGGCGACAGGATCCCGCCGATCGTGGTGGGCGTCGGTGCCGTGCTGATGGCATTGCTGGCCGGCATGGGCGGCGTGACGCTGGGCAAGCACGGCGAACTGCCGGCCGAAGAGCGCCGCGCCTCCGCCAATCGTCTGGGCAATCGGCTGTTCATCCCGGCGCTGACCATTCCGCTGGTCACCGTCATTGGCAGCGTGTTCTTGAAGGACATCAAGATCGGCGGCGACCTGCTGCTCGATCCGAAGAACCAGACCTTCGTCTCGCTGGGGCTGGGCTGCATCATCTCGCTGGGGCTGGCGTGCTGGTTGACGCGTGACACGCCGGTGCAAGCCATGCGTGAATCGCGCCGCCTGACGGAATCGCTCGGCTGGGCACTGGTGCTGCCGCAGATGCTGGCCATGCTGGGTCTGGTCTTCGCCGATGCGGGTGTGGGCAAGGCCGTGGCGCACCTGACCACCGCCTACATCAACATGGACTATCGCCTCGTCGCAGTCGTCGTCTATTGCGTGGGCATGGCGCTGTTCACCGTCATCATGGGCAACGGCTTTGCGGCCTTCCCGGTCATGACGGGCGGGGTGGGGGTGCCGATCCTGGTGGGCGTGTTCCACGGCAACCCGGCAGTCATGGCGGCCATCGGCATGTTCTCGGGCTACTGCGGCACGCTGCTGACCCCGATGGCAGCCAACTTCAACATCGTGCCTGCCGCGCTGCTGGAGCTGTCCGATAAGAACGCCGTGATCAAAGCGCAAGTCCCGACCGCGCTACTGTTGCTTACAGCCAATATCCTGCTGCTGTACTTCCTGATGCTGCACTAATCATGTCTAATGCGTGACGTGCGGTGTGAGTCACGCTGGCGGGTCGGTTGCCAGCGTGTGTCACCGCACGGGGATGCCCTGGAGAGCGTAGCGAGCGGGTCGAGGTCGGTTCGAGAAGCGCAGCCGAGATCGAGTTGCGCAGTCGCTTTTATGGTGCATCCTTCCTCGCATCGTGCTCTTCTCCGGGGGGATTCATGAGCAGCCAGATGACGAGCGGTCGTTCCATGTCGGGACGCCGCTTTTTTTGTGTTCTCGCAGTCAGCGCCCTGTCGCTGATCTCGGCCGCGCAAGTCAGCGCCGAAACGCTCCGAGTGGCCACGCCGTACCCGGCCCTCAATTTCCATACGCAAAACCTGCAGGCCTTCGCCAGCGCCGTCAGCTCCGCCACCAACGGTGGGCTCAAGCTCGAGGTCTATCCGAACGGCACGCTCCTCAAGCCGGCCGCCATCTTTGATGGCGTCAAGGACGGCAAGGCCGAAGCGGGTGAAGTGATGCTCTCGACGCTGGCCCAGCGCGATCCGCTTTTCGGTGTGGATTCGATTCCCTTCGTGGTGTCGGGCTATAACGACGCGCACCTGCTGTGGGACGCCTCGCGCAGCCACATCGAGGCGCTGATGAAGTCCAACGGCCTGCGCCTGCTGTATGCCGTGCCCTGGCCGCCGCAGAATCTGTATTCCGAAACGCCGATCGCCCGTTTGTCCGACCTGAAAGGACATCGTTTGCGCACGTACAACGCCGCGCAAAAGCGCATCGCCGAGCTGTACGGCGCGCAGGCCGTGCAGGTGGAAGCCGCCGACCTGAGCGCCGCCATTGCCGGCGGGAAGATCGACACAATGGTGACCTCGCCGTCCACCGGCCTGGAAACCAAGGCCGGTCAGCGCATGGCCTACTACTACAAGGTCAACGCGTGGATTCCGAAGAACGCCGTGTTCATCAACGAGGCGCGCTTTGCCAAGCTCCCACCCGCGATGCAGCAGACCGTGCTCAAGCTTGCCAAGGATTATGAAACGCGCGGTTGGGATTCAAGCCGCCAGACCTATGAGCGCGACGAAGCCGAACTCGCCAAGACCGGCGTGCGCGTGCTCAACCCCGACGTGAACCTGCAGGGCGACATGCGCCGCCTGGGCGAGCGTCTGACGCGCGAATGGCTGCACACCGCGGGCACGGAAGAAGTCGACATCCTGTTGAATTTCGAGAACAAGCGCAGCAAGGCCAATTAAGGCCGCAACGCGCTTGGGCATGATGTTCACCGGACGTTTATCATCGTTTTTGTCTTATGCAGTTGCAGGAGAACGTCATGCCTACCGTCCTCGTCACCGGTTTCGATCCGTTTGAGAACGAGCCCATCAACCCGTCTTGGGAGGCCGTGCGCACGCTCGATGGGCAGGGGATCGCCGGCGCCGAGATCGTCGCGCGCCAGTTGCCGACCCTCTTTGGTGAATCCAACAAGGTGCTTGGCAAGTTGCTGCAAACGCTGCAGCCCGATGTGGTGATCGCCGTGGGGCAGGCGGGTGGCCGCGCCGAGATGGCCATCGAGCGCATTGCCATCAACGTGGACGACGCGCGCATTGCCGACAACGCCGGCAAGCAGCCCATCGACGTTGCCATCGAGCACGATGGGCCTGCCGCGTATTTTTCAACGCTGCCGATCAAGGCCATCGTGCGCGCGCTGCGTGCGGGCGGTGTTCCTGCGTCGGTCTCGCAAACGGCGGGCACATTCGTCTGCAACCACGTCTTTTATGGGCTGATGCATACCATCGCCCGCCACAAGCTGCCCACGCGCGGCGGCTTCATCCACATCCCGTATCTGCCGTCACAGGCGGCCACGCATCCGGGGCAGCCGAGCATGGCGCACGACACGATCGTCGCCGGCTTGCGTATCGCCATCGAGACGACGCTGCGTACGCTGCACGACGTACGCGAAACGGGCGGCCAACTGCACTAGGCAGTTCCGCCCGTTTGGGTGGCGCGGTGAGATGCGCGGCGGCCAGTCGCTCAGTCGGTTATTCGGTCAGGCGAGTGTGGCGTTGCAGTGCGATATGCGCCGAGTTGCCCGGCACGACGTAGCTGGAGGCAACTGGCGCCGTGTCAGTCGTTGCGTGATAGTCGTCGATAGGCACCGGTTTATCGTAAATCGTCGTAGCCGGTTGAGCAGCCACAGCAGGTGCCGCCGTGTGGTCGCTTGTGCGCGCAAGCGTACGCGGCTTCATGGGTTTGTCTGGCGATTTCACGAGAACAGGCGCGGTCTGCATTTTCGGCGCGTCATCGGCTGGCGCGATGATGTTGGACTGTGCCTCAGGCGTTTGTCCGACCTCGATCTTGGCCGGGTCAGAGTCGGTGCTGGCTGCGACGGTTGGTGCGGCATCCTCAGCCATGACAGCCATGACTGAGGATGGCACGCTCGGCACGGGCGCTTGCGCGATGGTCGCGTGCTGCACCGGGTCGATGTGGCGCGCGGGTTGCGAGTGCTTGCCGGTATGCGAGCCGATCAGTGCGGCAGCCGCTGTGCATGCCACCCCAATCGCGACAACCGTCAAGCGTTGACGCCATTGCGCACGCAGTGCCCGGCGTTCGGTTTCGGCCATGACCAACTGCTCATCGTCCTGGATGCGCGCAAGCGTGGAGCGGATCGTCCGTACGGCATGACGCGACGTGCCAAACGGCGGCGGCACGCGCACGAAGCCCGGTATGCCCAGGTGCCCGTCGATGGTGAAGTTGAGAGAGTCCACGTCCGCCTCCGCTGATGCCCGCAGAGGGACGTCAGGCCGCTTGCGGGAACAGCCGACATGTTATGAGCGGGGGGAAAGGTGGTCGATCAGACTGCTCCCAAAACCGTGGAACAGTGTTTCGATGCGGGTGACTGCCAGCCTGCCGTGTGACGGCAAGCCGGAGAACAAACGGGGGCGATTTACTGCGCGGGCGACCAGTGCGGGTCGTTGAGCTGCTTCTCCAGCAGGCGAATCTGCTGCTGCAGGGTGTCGACCTGCGTCTGATAAGCGCGGCGCTCGATGTCCAGCGCCTTGGTTTCCTGGCGCATGGTCTGTTGCTCCGCCAGCATTTTCTGGCGCTGGGCCTGCATGATGCGTACTTCCTGACCGAGCGATGCGGCTCGCTGCTCGGCGGCCTGGGCCTCGCGCTCAAGTTGGGCTTTCTGGCCGGCGGTCACGGCGCGGCGCAAGTCGTCTTCGGCCCAGGTGCGGGTCTGGCGGGCCAGCGTGTCGTACGCACCATCGGCAGGCGCCACCGATGCGAACTTGTACACGCGCCACAATTCTTTGCGATACGACAGCGCGACGTAGGCAGTGGTGTCTTCGTTGACCAGCAGCAGGCTCGTGCCGTAATCGCCGTTGTAGGTGGTGCGCAGCTCGGTCAGTCGCTTTTGCGCCAGCAGTTGCTGCAGCTCGGCCACCGTGCCGCCTGTGGCAGCGGTGGGCACGGCAGGCGCTTGCGGCGCGGCGGTTTGAGCATGGACCAGCCCGGCGCCCGCAACGGAAGCTGCGGCGGCGAGCGCGAGAACAGTTTGGCGGAAGGCGAAGGACATCAAAGGAATTAGAAATCGGAGCCGAGGCGACTATATCAGCTTTGTGCGCCAGGCCCCGCTGTAAGCACACCGATTTGACTTTCCGCCGCCTTCGAATCGTGGCGGCGTCGCGCCTCGGCGATGATGTACTGCCATTCGTTGCGGGAGACGCGCTCCCGGAACATCTCAATCAGGAGGTCGCCCAGATTCTGACGCGGCTTCGCCATGCCGAGCGCGGCTTTCAGGCGTCTCAATTCGTTCTGCAGGCGCGTGACCCGTGCCCGGGCCTTGGCTTGTTGCAGCGAGCCGGCGGGGAATGTTCTTACTGACGCTTCGGCTGCTGCCAGCGCTCGCACAAGATCGGCACGTTGCTGCTGAAGCGATTCAAGTCCATGACTGCGCTTGGGGACCGTATCTGGGCCTGGGGATTGCGTCTGGTCAACGCGAGCGGGCGCTTGGCGCACAGTGCACCTCCTTTGTCGGGTTGGTTAACCCGGCGCCCGACGCCAATCGGGTGGCCGGGCACATGGCAAGGTTGGCGTACCGGTGACAAAGGAAACCGGCGAGCGCAAGCGCTCCCCCACCAAGGCCCGACCATAAGGGCGCTTGATGCGGGCGTAAAAAAACCGCCGGTCGGCGGTTGCCCGCCTTTGTCATTCTCGGACGCCAATCCGAGGTCACGTTGTGTGCGCGACGAGCGGCAGTATAGCGCAGGGGTTACGCGCTATTTGTGCCAGATGGTGATGCGCCGATGCTGTGATATCGAGCGGGTGGCCGGGCACAAGATGGAGTTGGCGTACCGGCGTCGTAGGCAACCGGTGAGCGCAAGCGCTCCACCACCAAAGCCCGGCCCTAGAGAAAGGAGGAGCCCCAATTCAACGCAGTGGAAAAACCGGTCGTGTCAGCGATTCTGCATCTCTTTGAGCCACAGGCTCATCAGGCCGGCGCGGCCACGCACGCCAAACTTGCGATAAACGTTCGTGATGTAGGAGTGCGTGGTTGAAATGGCAAGGCCGAGCTGTTCCGCAATCTGCTTTTCTGCTGCCTCAGTCAACAACAGGTGCAATACCCTGGATTCGTGAGGCGCCAGACGCTCCTGTAGTTGCGCCAGGGGGCTGCGCGCCGCCAGCGTCCTCGCTTCAGTGACGTTACGTGCCACGCCGATGCGCAATCGATGTTCCGCATTCCACTGTGCCGACCATGATAAGTACACATCGGTGCCAAGCTGGTGCCGATAGCGATTTTCGAATCCAGTGCGTTTTGCACCAGCCTGAACGCGACCCGCTTCCCTTAGCGTTCTGTCGCGGTCGTCCGGCGCTACGAGTTCGAGCATGGATTGCCCGACCAGTTCGGATGGCCGATAACCAAGGACGTCTTCCCACGCTGCATTGGCGTGACGGATTCGCCCACGCTCGTCAACCAGAAAGACGCCATCCGGAAGACTATCGGCCAAAGCGATCGCGCTCACATCATTGAGGACTTCCATGGTCTGCCGCGTTTGGTTGCAATACAAAAGAACCGATTGCCAGGCGCCGATGCGCATTACCAACCTTGAACGCAATCGCAGACAGCGACAAACGGTTGCGCAAGGCTGTGATCATGACAGCGCTGCCAGTGACTTTCCGCGATCTGGATTATGTCGATCCAAATTCGCTGGACGACAACGCAGCCGGCATGAACGGCATTTGCTGGCAGGTTTTTACCCTCTAATTAGCAGGGTGCCAGTCAGAATAGCGTCTGCTATCGTTCTCGACAATATGCGGTTGCAGCATCGTGCCGAATAAAAAAGCTCAGCGCCCGTGCGGTTCCGTGGGGGTGGCGCAGGGCGGGGTGGGGTAACGGGGAAAACAGCAAGTCGCCTGGCCGTCACAGGCCACATCTGACTCGTAGACATGGGTGAGCGGATTCTCCCGGGTCTTTTCGAGTTGGCGTTCGGGCGATATTGCTTCAGCGTTGATGTGCAGGCCATCATCAATACGATGATTGGTCAAAACAACATAATAGATGGGCGGGGAAGAGTGTTCATGCGCTAGATCGCCCCAAGCCCCTGCGGGCTTGGGGCAGCGCTTGCGTTCTTGGCTTCGATAGCGAGGCGCAACGGGGACTGCCAGGCTAATTCGAAAAAATAATAGCCAATAGGCCTGTCGTGATTGCGTGCCTGAATACTATGGATTTGATTTGCAAGGTCAGGCTGTATGAGGAACGCGGGCGCTATTTTGCGGTGTTGGTCGCGCCGGACACGATGTGCTCCAGCACGGGGCGAAACGTCGCTGAAGCTCTGGCAAATTTAGGTCGGTTAATGGCTGAGGATCCTTCGCCTCAAACGGTGGATTTCTCGATAGAGCCGGAAGAGCCGAAACAGCCGGAAGAGCGCAAGAGAAGAAGTCACGCAGCAGGGCCAACCCCCGATTCTCGTGAATTTCCCCGCGCCACCCCTCTCGTAAAGCGCCTACTGAATGAGCGTTTCGGCAAGGCCACCTTGCGCGAACTCTCAGAAAAGCTGGGCTTGGACGACGTCACGCCGCAATTGCTGTCGTCTTCCATCGCGGGCAACGGGGCGAGGCGCGTTCGTCTCGCAATTGCCAAGGCGCTTGGAGAAGACGCCGATGCGCTTTGGCCAATGGCGCGGCACTAATAAGGAATGCGCTGTTTGATCGGCGACTGATGCGGTTCCAGTCGATTGGCGTGATCGCTGCCGATTGGCGGGCCGATGCCGTTGCCGCGCGGCCATTTCTTGCCCCTGGCCCGGAATCAGAAAAGAGAAATGACCCAGAACGGCGTCGTTATCGCTATTGGGGGTGGCGGGAGAGTGCTGGAGAAATCCGGCGCGCCTTGGAACAAGGACTGGCGGAAGCGGTGAGATTCGAACTCACGGATGGGTCACCCCATCGGCAGTTTTCAAGACTGCTGCCTTAAACCACTCGGCCACGCTTCCTTCGTGCTGGGCTGCTCGTTGCGAGCAAGGGCGCCATTGTAACGGCACCCGGCGCAACTTGGCACCGGGTAACGTCAGTTTTCGTCGTCGGCCAAGAACAATTCCTGCAGATCGTTGAGGAATCGCTGTCCCAGTTCGGTCGGGTGGATCGCCACGTGGTCACGTGTGAGCAGTCCGCGCTGCTCGGCGGCATCGAGTTCACGCTCAATCGTGCGTAAGGGCAGGCCGGTGCGTTCCTGGAACAGCGTGACGGGAAAACCGTCCGTCAGGCGCAGCGCATTGAGCATGAATTCGAACGGCAGATCGGCTGCATCGACCTCGCGCTGCTCTTGCACGACCGCCGCGCCGCCGGCCGCTTCCGCCTGGCGCAGATACGTGTCCGGATGCTTGTGCCGCATCTCGCGAATGACCCGGTGCGGAAAGCTCAGCTTGCCGTGCGCGCCCGGCCCGATGCCGAGGTAATCGCCAAATTGCCAGTAATTCAGGTTGTGCTTGCAGCGCTTGCCGGCCTTGGCATAGGCCGACACCTCGTAATGCTCATAACCCGCCGCCGCCAGCCGGGCGTGAATCCAGTCCTGCATCGCAAACGCTGCGTCGTCATCCGGCAGCGCGGGCGGGTACTTGGCGAAGTACGTGTTCGGCTCCAGCGTCAGGTGGTATAGCGACACGTGGTTGGTATCGAACGACAGCGCGGCCTCCACATCGGCCTCGCACTCGGCGAGTGTCTGGCCGGGCAGGGCAAACATCAGGTCGAGGTTGATGCTGTCGAAGTGCGTGCGGGCGATGTCGATCGCCGCGCGCGCTTCGGCGGCGCTGTGGATGCGGCCCAGCGCCTGCAGGTGTGCATCGTTGAAGCTCTGGATGCCGATCGACAGGCGGTTCACGCCGCTGGCGCGATAGCTGCGGAAACGCTCGGCCTCGAACGTGCCGGGGTTCGCTTCCATGGTGATCTCGGCATCGGCATCCACGGGCAGCAGCATGCGGATGTCAGACAGCAGCCGGTCCAGCCCCTGCGCAGATAGCAGGCTGGGCGTGCCGCCGCCGATGAAGATCGTATGCACGTGTCGGCCCCACACCATTGGCAGCGCGGCTTCCAGATCCTGCCGCACAGCCGAGAGGAAACGCTCTTCCGGGATGCCCTGATCCGGCTCCGCATGCGAGTTGAAATCGCAGTACGGGCACTTGCGCACGCACCAAGGCACGTGCACGTACAAAGACAACGGCGGCGAGGCCGGGAGGCTGATCTTGCCCGGCTGCAGGAAGACGGAGGTGACCTTGTCACCGGTCTCGGCGGCGGTTGCGGAAGGCGTCTTGCTGGCGCCAGCAGGGTGAATCGGGATCATCGAAATTCAGGCGTTCTCAAAGGCGCGCAGCCGCTCGACCAGTTGAGCGAGGGCTTGTGCACGATGGCTCACGCTGTTCTTCTCGGCCTTGGACAGCTCGGCAGCGGTCTTGCCGAGGTCGGGCAGCAGGAAATACGGGTCGTAGCCGAAGCCACCATCGCCGCGCGGTGCGTCGATCACCTCGCCAAACCAGTTGCCCTCGGCAATGATCGGCTGCGGATCGTCTGCGTGGCGCACGTAGACCAGCACGCAAACATAGTGGGCGCTGCGATTGGCCTTGCCGGCCAGTTCGCGTACGAGGCGGGCGTTGTTGGCGGCGTCCGATTTCGGCTCACCCGCCAGCTGTGCATAGCGTGCGGAATAGACGCCCGGTGCGCCGCCCAGCGTATGCACGCAGATGCCTGAGTCGTCCGCCAGCGCGGGCAGGCCGGAGGCACGGCTTGCATGGCGCGCCTTTGTCAGCGCGTTTTCAATGAACGTTGCGTATGGCTCGTCCGCCTCTGGAATGCCGAGCGCGCCTTGCGGCGTTACGTCGAACCCGAGCGGCGCCAGCAGAGCGTTGAATTCGGCCAGCTTGCCGGCGTTGTTGGACGCCAGAACGATCTTGCGCATTTACAACCCCAGTGCTTGCTTCTGCAGGCTGATCAGCTCACGGATGCCCTGGTCGGCCAGGCCGAGCAGCGCGTCCATTTCAGCGCGCGAGAAAGGCGTGCCTTCAGCAGTACCTTGCACTTCCACAAAGCCGCCGCTGCCGGTCATGACGACGTTCATGTCGGTATCGCAGGCGGAGTCTTCCGGGTAGTCCAGATCGAGCACGGGCACGCCGTCGACCACGCCCACCGACACGGCAGCAACGAAATCGCGGATCGGATTGCTCACCAACTGGCCCTTTTCGCGCATCACTGAGACGGCGTCATATGCCGCGACGAACGCACCGGTGATGCCGGCCGTGCGCGTGCCGCCATCGGCTTGCAGCACGTCGCAATCGAGATGCAGCGTGTGTTCGCCCAGCGCGCGCAGATCGAACACCGAGCGCATCGCGCGGCCGATCAGGCGCTGGATTTCCTGCGTGCGGCCGGTTTGCTTGCCGCGCGCGGCTTCGCGGTCGGAACGCGTGTGGGTGGAGCGCGGCAACATGCCGTACTCGGCCGTCACCCAGCCTTCGCCGCTGCCTTTCTTGTGCGGCGGCACCTTGGGCAGCACGCTGGCCGTGCAGAGCACTTGCGTGTCGCCAAAGCAGACCAGTACCGAGCCTTCGGCGTGGCGCGTGAAGTGGCGGGTGAGGGAGACGGGGCGGAGTTGGTCAGGCTGACGGCCGCTGGGACGCATGTGGGGGTCTCGCTTGAGAAAACGGATAGCCCGACATGATACCGGCCCGCGCTGCTCCTGGCAGGGCGGGCCGGTCGAGTACGGCTCGGAGACGCTCAGCGCGTCAGATTGCTGGTCTTGTCGATGGCAGCGCGGATCTCGGCGATGGAGCGCTCGATTTCCTCTTCCGACATCAGCCCCGATTCGCTTTGCGGCGCGTCCAGGATGGATGTGGTGAAGGCATTCAGCGGCAGGGTGTCGGTCTGTACCGAATCCTGCGTGGTGGTGACTGCATCCAGCTCCCACATCATGGAGATGGCGGTGGTGTTGTCGGCGCTGTCGCCGGCATTGCGCAGCGCACGGGCAATCAGCTCTGGAATCGCCTGCGTGACCGAGAAGCTCGTGCAGGTGTCGACCAGCTCGTCCTCCTGCACACTGCCCCACAGGCCGTCGGAGCACAGCATGGCAACGTCACCGGGTTCCAGATCGACCGGGCCGCCGATGTCGATCAGCGGCAGGTTGGGCGAGCCCAGGCAGTTGTAGATCTTGTTGCGCTCGGGGTGATTGGCGACCTGCATTGGCAGCACACGATCCTGCTGCAGCAGGTTCTCGATCTTGGAGTGATCGCGCGTGCGCGTCACCAACTTGCCCTTGCGCATCAGGTACATGCGCGAATCGCCGGCGTGCGCCCAGTGCAGCGAACCCCGCTGGGCCAGTGCGCAGACGATGGTGGTGCGCGGCGCATCCGGCAGGCCGTTGGTCTCGGCATAGCGGTGGATGTCGCGGTGCGCGAGCATGATGCTCTCGTGCAGGAAGTCGCGCGGATTGCGGATCGACGGACGTGCGTGGCGCTGGAACTGGCGCGCCATGGTCTGCAGCGCCTGCTGGGCCGCAACTTCGCCCAGCGAATGCCCGCCCAGGCCGTCGCACAGCACCATCAGCATGGCGTCGCGCGTGAAGCAGTAGCCCATGCGGTCCTGGTTGACGCGTCGCGCGCCTTTTTTGCTTTCTTGATAAACCGAGAATCGCATTGGGGCTAATGAGTATTCGGTAAGGGAATCCAGTGCAGCGGCAGGTCCTGCCTAGTTTTGCACCGGTTTGAAATCATACTCCGCCTACCAGGCGGCGACTTGGCAGTCAGCTGTCTCGGCGGCGCAACAGGCGGCTCATGAAACGCGTCGTCAACGCCTCTTTTTCTTCTGGCACAGGGCCGCCCTGGGTGACGGCGGTCAGGGCTTGCAGCTCGGTCAGCGCGTTGCTTTCTTCGCGCAGCACCTTCTGCAGGCGGAATACGCTCTGCGGGCGCTCTTCCGGCTTCATCTTCAGGCACCAGCCAACCAGGTCGATCAGGCTGGCCGTATACACCTTGCGCAGGCGTTCGAGGCCTTCTTCCAGCTTGTCTTCCTTCTCACGCTGCGTGGCTTCCTGCGGCGGCGTGCCGGCCATGCAGGCATAGATGGTCGCGCCGATGCTGTAGATGTCCGTCCACGGGCCCAGCTCGTTGTGCTTGCGGTACAGCTCCGGCGCGGCAAAGCCCGGCGTGTACATCGGCTGGAAGCGCGAGGCCTCTGCGGTGAGCGTCTGCCGCGCGGCGCCAAAGTCGAGCAAGATCGGCGAATAATCTTCGCGCAGGTAGATGTTGCCCGGCTTGATATCGAGGTGCAGCAGCTTATGGATGTGGACTTCGCGCAGCCCGCTCATCAGGTCATGGAAGACCTGGCGGATGAAGCGCTCGCGCAGCATCTTCAGCTTGCCTTGCTGGCGCGCAGTGAGGATGTGCTCCTGCAGCGTCTTACCCTGCTCGTACGTCATCACCATGTAGACGGTGCCGTTTTCCCGGAAGAAATTGAGCACGCGCACGATGGAAGGGTGGGAAATCCTGGCTAGCGACCGGCCTTCTTCAAAGAAGTACTTGAGCCCGAGGCGGAATGCGCTCGCGCTTTCCTCAGGCACGACCGGAATCAACTCGCCTGGCTCGCGACGGGCCAGCGAAGACGGCAGATACTCTTTCACGGCCACCGGCGTCCCATGTTCGTCGGTGGCGAGATAGACGAAGCTGAACCCCCCGCTGGCCAACTTCTTTACAATACGGTAATTGGACAGCAGGGTGCCGACCGGCAACGGTGCACTGCGTGGCTGTCCTGAGCCTTTTGACTCTGTCATGGGTTTGTGTGGCGAAATGGCTGTCGGATTTTCCCTGACCCATCCACACGTTGTAAAGCGACAAAAGGTGGGGGATTCCCCGCCAATTCGGGGCGTTCAAAGCCGCCGCCGGATTCTCTGATTCGATAAGAACACACCACGATTCCATGATCCACAGCATGACCGGCTACGGCGTTGCCACACGCCAGGCAGCCTTTACCGACGCCCATGGCGCACCCAGCGGTAGCGTCGCCACCGTCTCGGTCGAATTCCGCACCGTCAACTCGCGTTTCCTGGATTTGTTCTTCCGCGCCCCGGAAGAATGCCGCGCCTTCGAGCCGGCCTTGCGCGAGATGCTGATGAGCGCACTGTCGCGCGGCAAGCTGGAATGCCGGATCAACCTGCAGCGCCAAGAGGCCGCCAGCGATGTCGCCGCGCTCAATGTGGATCTGCTGCAACAGCTGGCCAAGCTGGAGCAGGAAGTCACGCGTCACCTGCCCGCGTCGGGTTCGCTTCGCATGGGCGAAATCCTGCGCTGGCCCGGCGTGCTGGCCGAGCCCCAGCTCACGCAGGACACCCTGCGCGATGCCGTGGTCGATGCTGCCAAAGAGGCGCTCAAGCAACTTCTGGAATCGCGCCGCCGCGAAGGTGATGCGCTCAAGGTTGTCCTGCTCGATCGCGCTGACGCGATGCTCGCCATCGTCGACAAACTCACGCCGATGGTGCCAGTCTTGATCCAGCAGCATCAGGACAAGCTGACCGAACGCCTGCGCGAAGCGTTTGGCCTGGCCGCGCCCGAAGGCACACCGGCGCTCACGCGTGATGAGCTGTCCGAGCGCATTCGCCAGGAAGCCACGGTGTACGGCATCCGTATCGACATCGCCGAGGAGCTTTCACGCTTGCAAGCTCACCTGCGCGAGACGCGCCACATCCTGGAGAAGGGCGGCCAGATCGGCAAGCGCCTGGACTTCATGATGCAGGAGCTCAACCGCGAGGCGAACACGCTCGGCTCCAAGGCCGCTGCCAAGGAACTGGCCGATGCGTCGATGGAACTTAAGCTGCTCATCGAGCAGATGCGTGAGCAGGTCCAGAACCTCGAATAACACCCCAGAACGATAGAACTAGAACATGCCATCCTCTCAAGCGCATTCTGCCGTCGATACGCCCATCGAGAATCATTTTCCGGGCAGCCTGTTCATGGTCGTGGCGCCGTCCGGCGCCGGCAAGTCGACGCTGGTGAATGCGCTGCTGGCGCAGGATTCGTCGATCCGCTTGTCGGTCTCGGCCACCACGCGCAAGCCGCGTCCGGGCGAAGAGCACGGCCGTGAATACAACTTCATGACCGTCGAAGAGTTCAAGGCCTGCCGTGATCGTGGCGAGTTTCTCGAATGGGCCGAGGTGCATGGCAACTACTACGCCACCTCGCGTGTATGGATCGAAGAGCAGATGCGCGCCGGCACCGACGTGCTGCTTGAGATCGACTGGCAGGGCGCACAGCAGGTGCATCAACGCTTTGCCAACGCGGTCGAAATCTTCATCCTGCCGCCGTCACTCACGGCGCTCGAAGATCGCCTGAAGAAGCGCGGCCAGGATGAGCCCAACGTGATCGTGCGTCGCCTGCTGGCAGCGGGCTCGGAGATGGCGCACGCGCCCGAAGCCGACTTCATCATCATCAACGAGGTGTTCGAGGCTGCGCTTGCTGAACTGCGCACGGTGGTGCAGGCCACGCGCCTGCGCTTCGGCGCCCAGAAGGCGCGCCACGGCGAGCTGTTCGTCGAGCTGGGCATCCACTGAGCCAGCAACGCGCGGTCGCGTTTTTCAGCGCGATTGCAAAAGTGTGGTAGCGCCTGCGCCCAAGTGCTGTCCGGGGGTAAGTGCGGCGCTGCTGCTAAAATATCGAGATCAACAAGATTTGCCACCAGGTGGAGTTTTCATGGCGCGTATTACCGTCGAAGATTGCTTGAAACAGATTCCGAACCGCTTCGAACTGGCGTTGGCCGCAACGTATCGCGCCCGTCAGTTGGTGCAGGGCCACACACCCAAGGTCGATGCGAAGGATAAGCCGACCGTGACCGCATTGCGCGAAATCGCATCCGGCCAAGTCGGTATCGAGATGCTCAAGAAGGTTCCATCCTGAGCTGACGCATTACCTGGCGTGGTACGCTGCCTCGGTCACTGATCGTTCTTGCGATCTTTCATGGATGTGAAAGCCGCGAACGCACAAGACCCCGGCATGCCTACCTCGCCCGCTTCTTCTTCGCCCAGGACCAAGCATTCCGCCACGCACGAACACAACGTGCCGTCGGTGGGATCGTCCGCGAGGTCGTCCGATTCTGCGCCGGGCACCTCCACGGTCCCTTCCGGGTCTTCCACTGCTTCCATCGTTTCCATGCCGTCATCCGCTTCCGGCTCCGGCCCTGCGTCGCCTCGCACGGGCGCGCCGAATTTGCCTGATCCGCGTGGTGCTGACCTGGTAGGGGAGCGGTCGGCGCTGCCGCCCAAATCGCATAAAGGCGCAAGCGCCGATGTGCCTGCGCAAGCGGCCAAGCCGGAAGCCGGTGATACGCTTTTCATCGATGCGGTGCTGGAGCAGACCTACCGGCACCTCTTTGGCCCGACCTCGCAGCCGGCGGCACCGCCGCGCCAGCAGGTCGTCTCCATTTCAGGGCTGACAGAAAAGTTGTCGTATCTGAAGCCAGCGGACCTCAAGCTGGTGAAGGAAGCGTTCCACTTCTCCGACGAGGCGCACCTTGGCCAGTACCGCCAGAGCGGCGAGCCGTACATCACGCATCCCGTGGCCGTGGCAGAGATCTGCGCGGGCTGGAAACTGGATGTGCAATCGATCATGGCGGCGCTGCTGCACGACGTGATCGAAGATCAGGGCGTGACCAAGAGCGAACTGGCCGAGAAGTTCGGCCCCAAGGTCGCAGAGCTGGTCGACGGCCTGACCAAGCTGGACAAGCTCGAATTCCAGAGCCGTGAGCAGGCGCAGGCAGAGAGCTTTCGCAAGATGCTGCTCGCGATGGCGCGCGATGTGCGCGTGATTCTCGTCAAGCTGGCCGACCGCACGCACAACATGCGCACGCTCGACCACGTGCCGCCCGAAAAGCGCCGCCGCATCGCGGGCGAGACGATGGAGATTTACGCGCCGATCGCGCACCGTCTCGGGCTCAACACCACGTACCGTGAGTTGCAGGAGCTGAGCTTTCGCATTGGCTCGCCGTTCCGGTATGCCACGCTCGAGAAGGCCGTGAAGGCCGCACGCGGCAATCGGCGCGAGGTGGTCAGCCGTATCTTGGAAACGGCGCAGCGTGCGCTGACGGATGCCGGCATTCCGGCCGAAATGACCGGCCGCGAAAAAACGCTCTACAGCATCTACCGCAAGATGCACGACAAGCAGTTGTCGTTCTCGCAGGTGTTGGACGTGTATGGCTTCCGTGTGGTGGTCGACACGCAGATGCAGTGCTACATGACGATGGGCGCGCTGCACAGCCTGTACAAGCCGATGCCCGGCAAGTTCAAGGACTACATCGCCATCCCGAAGATCAACGGTTATCAGTCACTGCATACGACGCTGGTGGGGCCGTTCGGCACGCCGGTCGAGTTCCAGATCCGCACGCGTGAGATGAACCAGATCGCGGAAGCCGGGGTGGCGGCGCACTGGATGTACAAGCAACATCACGACGAGCCTGATCGCGCCCAGCAGCAGGCACACCAGTGGCTGCAATCGCTGCTCGATATTCAAAGCCAAACCGGCGATTCGCAGGAGTTTCTGGAGCACGTCAAGATCGACCTGTTTCCCGATGCTGTCTATGTGTTTACGCCCAAGGGCGAGATTCGCGCACTGCCGCGCGGCGCCACGGCACTGGATTTTGCCTATGCGGTGCACAGTGATCTGGGCAACCAGTGCGTGGCGGTCAAGATCAACAACGAACTGCTGCCGTTGCGCACGGAGCTGAAGAACGGCGACATCGTCGAAGTGGTGACGGCGCCGTACTCGAAGCCGAACCCAGCGTGGCTCACGTTCGTGCGCACCGGCAAGGCGCGTGCGGCGATTCGGCATTTTCTCAAGACGGCCAAGCTGGATGAGGCAATTCAGTTGGGCGAGCGCCTGCTCGAACAAGCGCTGCGCCAGCTCGGCATCGACATGAAGGCCGTGTCCGCGCAGGTGTGGGAACGCATCGTGCAATGGACGGGCAACAAGGCGCGCGAAGATGTCTTTGCGGACCTTGCGCTCGGCCGCCGTGTGGCCGCAGTCGTGGCGCGTCGCATCGAAATTCTTCTACAAGAAGGTGGTCACGACGGCGACGAGGCGTTGATGGCAGCCGTACACACCTTCGCTGGCGAAGAGGCGCCCGCCGTGACCGTTAGTGGCGACGAGGGCATGGCGATGGTGTTTTCGTCGTGCTGCCGCCCGATTCCAGGCGACCCGATCGTGGGCTACATCGGCAAGGGCGAGGGCTTGCAGATTCACGTGCAGGAATGCCGCGTGGCCAAGCGTCTGCACGGCAAGGACCCGGAGCACTGGATTGACGTCATGTGGGCCGAGCACACGACACGCGCGTTCGATGTGTCGATCAAGGTGCTGGTGCGCAATACGAAGGGCATTCTCGCGCGCGTGGCGGCAGACCTCACTTCGGCTGATGCCAACGTGGCGCATGTGTCGATGGAGCAAGAGGGTGACCAGGAAGCGACGTATATGACCTTCCTGATTCAGGTGCATGACCGCGTGCACTTGGCCGATGTGATGCGCGCGCTGCGGCGTAACCCGGATGTGATTCGTATTGCGCGAGACCGAGGCGGAGATTGACGCTCGGCGCGAAAACAAAAAGGCGAGGCCATCGGGCTTCGCCTTTTTGTTTAAGAAAGAAAAGGGCTTCCATTGCAGGAAGCCCTTCGTGTTCTTATCAGGTTGGCGCGGCTGGCAGGATTCGAACCCACGACCCCTTGGTTCGTAGCCAAGTACTCTATCCAACTGAGCTACAGCCGCAACTGAGGAGCGCGATTATACATGCGCGAGGCTGTCGTTGCCACATGCATGATTGTGTAAAAAATGAGCCTGTTTGGCCCCGCTTTTCTTGGCGTGGACAAACAAAAAGGGCTTCCATTTCTGGAAGCCCTTTTTGTTCTTATCAGGTTGGTGCGGCTGGCAGGATTCGAACCCACGACCCCTTGGTTCGTAGCCAAGTACTCTATCCAACTGAGCTACAGCCGCAACCGAGAAGTGAGATTATACAGAGATTTTCGATCTTGTGAACCCCCTTCCTCACTTTTCTTCTGAACGGACTGACTTTCTATAATGGAGCGCTGAAACCTCAATCGCTAACGTTGCGCTCATCATGAACAAAGCTTTCGTCCGGGAAGATGCCGGCGATGACGAAGACGATCTGCCCGAGGGCACTGCGCCCTTGCCGCCAGGCTCCAAGAACTACATCACCCCGGCCGGTTACGAGCGCTTGCGCACCGAGCTGATGCACCTGATCGACACCGAGCGGCCGGAAGTCGTTGGCATCGTGTCGTGGGCGGCATCCAATGGTGATCGCTCTGAGAACGGCGATTACCTCTACGGCAAGAAGCGCCTGCGCGAGATCGATCGTCGCATTCGTTTTCTCACGCGCCGCATCGAGAAGGCTGAAGTGGTTGATGCCAGCCTGCAGGGCGACAACGACCAGATCTTCTTTGGCGCGACGGTCACCTACGTCAACCAAGGGGGCGACGAGACCACCATCACCATCGTCGGTATGGACGAGGTCGATCTGGATATCGGGCACGTGAGCTGGATCTCGCCCATTGCGCGCGCGCTGATCAAGGCGCGTGAGGGCGATACGGTACCGCTGCGCACGCCTACGGGTGTCGAGCAGATCGACATTCTCGAAGTCAAATATCCGCCGCGCGCAGCTTGAGCGTTGTACTCAGGCCGGATGCCCGAGGCAGTAAGCGCCGAAGGCGATGATTGAGCAAGCCGAGAGGCGCCGCGCAGTGAGTGACTCCTTCAGGAACAGCCGGCCGAGCAGCGCGGCAAACACGACGGATGTCTCTCGCAGGGCCGACACCGGCCCCATCGGCGCGAGCGTCACGGCCCAGATGACGATGCCGTATGCGATGAGCGAGACCACACCGCCGCCAAAGGTTTTGAGCGTATTAGCGTCGCGCATGTCGATGTTCAATGGGCCTTTCCATACTCGATACAGCAGCACCATCGGCAGGCCGTCGAGCATGAAGAGCCATGCCGAATACGCGTTTGCATTGCCGGCCGCTCGTGCGCCGATGCCGTCGCACACCGTGTAGCACGCGATGAACACGCCCGTGGTGAGTGCCGCCAATGTAGAACCGAGGTCGGCTTTGCGGCCGCGCGCCAAACTCAGAATGCCGCCGCTCACCAGCACCACGCCAGCAAGCGCGATGACGCCGGGCATTTCGCCTGCAAACAGTGCGGCGCCCATCGTCACCAGCAGCGGTGACGACCCACGCGCAATCGGATACACCTGCCCGAACTCGCCAAACCGATACGCGCGCGCAAGAAACACGTTGTAGCCGACGTGCAGCATCGCAGACAGCGCCACATACGGCCAAGCTGCCGGCGCAGGCGGCGGCAATGCAATCGCCATCGGGATCACCGCAACGCCGGAAGCCAGCGTCATCAGCGTGATGGCGCGCAGGCGGTCGGAGCCGCTTTTCAGCAGTGCATTCCACGAGGCATGGAGCAGGGCGGCGCAGAGAACCAGGGCGATGACGGTGGGAGTCACGATGAGCGGCGAACGTAAGTCGGGTCGATTTTTCTCACTCGATGCTGTGCCAGCAAGAGCAAGAAGGCGACAGCGTAGCGCCGCAGATTGTGATCAACAATCGATATATACTGACTCGATCTGTGCGAAAAACTCACGCGATTATGCGCAAGCTGCCACCCCTCAATGCCGTGCGCGCTTTTGAATCGGCGGCGCGCCACCTCAGCTTTACGCGTGCGGGCGAAGAGCTGAACGTCACGCATGGGGCGATCAGTCGACAGATTCAGGCGCTGGAGGCGTGGCTGGGTATGCCGTTGTTTCGTCGGCTGAATCGGCGTGTGGAGTTGACCGATGCGGGCCAGCGCTATTTGTCGGAGATTGGCGTGGCGCTTGATCGCATCAGCACAGCCAGCCAGGCGTTGCGCGACCGCGATGCGGTGCGCATCCTGCGCGTGAACAGCATCCCGACCTTCACGATGCGCTGGCTGATTCCGCGGCTCTCGACGTTTCAGATGCGGTTTCCGCGTGTGGAGGTGCGGCTGACGACGTCCATCGAGGCCATCGAGGATCTGCCGGATCATTTCGATGTGATCATCCGCGGTGGGCCCGAGATTCATGCGGGTTTTCAGTCAGGGCGCTTTCTGGATGAGAGCCGCTTTCCGGTGTGCAGCCCGGTGTTGCTTGAGCGTTTGCCGCTGTCGGCCCCGAGGGAGTTGCGTCATCACACGCTGCTGCATTCGGACACGCTGCCTTCGGTGTGGCCCAGTTGGTTGGTGCTCGCGGGCGTGCCCAATCTGCGGCCCGCGCACGCGCTGACGTTCGAGCATTTCTATCTGTCGATTCAGGCGGCTATCGATGGGCTGGGCGTGGCGATGGGGCCGTCGGCGCTTATCACGGATGACCTGGAGGAGGGGCGTCTGGTGGCGCCGTTCCCGGAACTCGCGCTAGTCGCGCGCAGCTACTACTGGTATAGCCCCGCGCGCAATCTGGGTGACGAAGTGGTGCAGGCGTTTTGCGCGTGGTTGGGAGAAGGCCGCCCGCAACGTCACGCAAACGTGAACACATTTTCGACCCCCGGTAACGGAGGTAACGCTGCGTAACACCCTAGAGACAGTCGCGATACCGATGCTACGATCCACTCAAGCTCGATTGCTTTAAAAAGGAGGTCCCACATGAAAAAGAACGCATGGATTCTCGCTGCAAGCTTGGCCGCTGCCGGTGTGGCGGGTTCGATTGCCTTGCCCGCGCAGGCACAAGTGTCGATCGGCGTGCAGATTGGCCCGGCGTACGCGCCGCCACCGCTGCAATATGAGCCTGTGCCAGTCATAGAGCCGGGCTACGTGTGGGTGCCGGGTTACTGGCAATGGCGCGATGGCCGCTACGTCTGGCGTCGCGGCTATCGTGAGCATGGCCGACCGGGTTACCACTGGCGCGAGCCGCGCTGGGAGCAAGGTCCGCGCGGCTGGCAAATGTACGATGGTGGTTGGGATCGCGGCGACGATGGCCGCTGGCGTGGCCGCGATGACCGCGATGGCGACTGGGATCACGATCGCAGAGGTCGCGACGACCGTTACCACTGCCCTCCAGGCCACGCCAAGAAGGGCGAGTGCTGATGATGCAACGACAGGCCGGTCATGTACCGGCCTGTTTTTTGCGGGCATGTCTTGTGACGTCGCGGCTGCTGAGTTAGATGCTGCGGCGTGTTCCGGGAGGCAGCATGACAATGGAAACGAACTGGCGCACCGAGCTGTACAAGGACTTCGATGTCTACGTGCTGGCCATTCCCCGCGCCGAGCGCAAATCGGATAAGGGTGGGCAGGGGGCCGCGCAGTGGGATTTTGTTGTGCGCATCTGCGAGTCTGGCGCAGATCCGACGGCCGTCGAAACGCTCGTCGCACATTCGCATGACGAGCGTCCGCTGTCCACGCGTGAAGCGGCCGAAGATGCGGGCCTCACGCGCGGCTATGGCCTCATTGATGAATTGCTGGGGCGCAATGCCGTTCAGCAATCGATCGATCTCTGACGATGGTCTACGCCGCCAGCGCGGCGGTACGCGCGTGCTTGCGTGCGAACTGCCACCACAACCAGGTCGCATCGGGCCCGGGTGCGTGGAAGGCGTAGCGAGGGTCGCCGCCGCTCCAGGCGTGACCGGTTGCAGTGAGCTGGCACAGGCTGACGACGCATTCACCATCGCGCATGTCGTTGCGCAGCACGAAGCCTTCGCCGCGTGAGGTTTCGCGCGAGATGTTGCTCGCATCGCTCAGATGATTCAGCGCGCGGAACTGCGCGGCCAGTTGTGCCTGGTTGGCCGGGTTGACGGCGTCGTCGCGCAGGCCGTGCAGAAGCATTGTTGGCATGCCGGGGTAGGCGGCCACGTTCACCAGGCTTGAGAGCGCATCGACGGCGTCAACGCGCGCGCCGCGGCGCATCAGGTTCAATGCTGACGCGGGCGAGCGCGCCACGCCCAAGGCCGGGCCCGAGTGCAGTGCCAGCGCGGCAAACAAGTTCGGATGACGCAGCGCCATCAGGCCGGCCAATCCCGCACCGGCCGACAGCCCCGCCAGATAGACGCGAGAAGGATCAGCGCCGGTTTGCGCCAGCGTTTGTTCGATCAGTTGGGCAATGCCGTCGGCCTCGCGCGCGCCGGCGTGCTCGGGGTCGTACCAGTGCCAGCAGCATTGCGGATGCGCGCGGCGCGGCTGTTCCGGATACAGCACGATAAAACCCTCGCGGTCGGCCAGCGCATTCATGCGTGTGCCGTGCGCGAGCACTTCGGCCGACTGCTTGCAGCCGTGCAGCATCACCATCAGCGCGGGTGGTTTGCTGCCGCGTGCGGGCGGTGTGTACAGCCAGTATTCCGGCCGGCGTGCTACCACGGCGGGCGACTCAGGTTCGTAGATGAACTGTTCGCGTACGAAGGTGCCCTCGGTGGGCGTGGGGCGCACGCGGCGAGTGCCGTCACGGCGAGCAGCGGGTTTGGGCGGTCTGACGGGTTTGGGCGGCCACGACTGGTGGCCGAAGCCGGGCGAGGTCAGCGCGTCGACCAGCCGGGAGATGGATTTCATCCACGTACGGTTCATGGCGGCGGCGGTTGGCTCGGATGAGAACGATGGTGCCCGCTCTCTCCAAGGGATCGCAAGTGGTTTCGATAGGTGTTGGACATTGTGCCAGCCGTTTTGTTGCATTGCAGCATGCCGGGCTACCGCAAGCGCTCATGTGCGCTATACGAGCGCGCAAAGTTTGCATTTGCGTCCTCCGCTGTCATGGAGACACCCCAGCCGACCGGCTACACTGCCGCAGCGGGTGCGCCCCGGCTGTCACGCACCCGATGCAGTTCCGTTCCCCGTTGTGTACTCAAGGAGGTCGTTATGGGTTTTTTTGACTTCATCAAGGAAGCTGGCGAGAAGCTCTTCCATGGCAGCGCTGCCGCTGCGCCTGCCGCCGATGCATCGGCTGATGCTGATGCGGCCAAAGCAGCCGACGATGCCAAGGGCCAGGCTATTCAGGACTACATCGCCCAGCAGGGCCTGAGCGCTACCGCCCTGTCGGTGCAGGTGACGGGCGATGCAGCTTCGGTGTTTGGCGTGGCGCCCGATCAAGCCACGCGCGAGAAGATCATCCTGTGCTGCGGCAATGTCGAGGGCATCAAGTCGGTGGACGACAAAATGTCGGTCAACACCGAGTCGGAAGAATCGCAGTGGCACACCGTTGAGCGTGGCGACACGCTCTCGGCCATCGCCAAGAAGTTCTACGACGATGCCAACAAGTACCCGGTGATTTTCGAGGCCAACAAGCCGATGCTGTCGAACCCGGACAAGATTTATCCGGGGCAGAAGCTGCGGATTCCGGCGGCCTGATCGCGGATGGCTTCCCTGAAGAGGGAGGCCAAAAAGCAAAAAGCCCAGTCGATGAAGACTGGGCTTTTTGAATTCTGGTGCCGCTGACCGGAATCGAACTGGTGACCTTCGCATTACGAATGCGCTGCTCTACCGACTGAGCTACAGCGGCGTCGGAAACAGCGATTCTAACAGAACTTTTTGTCGCTCTGCAAGAACCGCCGAAACAACGGCTTTAGGCAGGCTTTCCGGCCTCGAGATGGTATTGAGTAACACGGTCCACCTCGTTCTTCGAGCCCAGGACAACGGCCACACGCTGGTGCAGTTTCTCGGGCTGAATATCGAGGATGCGCTGCTGGCCGTTGGTGGCCGCGCCGCCGGCCTGTTCCACCAGGAACGCCATCGGGTTGGCTTCGTACATCAGGCGCAGCTTGCCGGCCTTGCCCGGCTCGCGCTTGTCCCACGGGTACATGAAGATGCCGCCGCGCGTGAGGATGCGGTGCACGTCGGCCACCATCGAGGCGATCCAGCGCATGTTGAAATCCTTGCCGCGCGGGCCTTCGGTGCCGGCCAGGCATTCGTCGATGTAGCGGCGCACGGGCGGGGCCCAGTGGCGCATGTTCGACATGTTGATCGCAAATTCCTTGGTGTCGGCGGGGATCTTCACGTCGCGGCTGGTCAGGATGAAGCTGCCGACTTCGCGATCCAGCGTGAACATGTGCACGCCGTTGCCGACGGTCAGCACCAGCGTGGTCTGCGGGCCGTACACGGCATAGCCGGCGGCAACCTGCTTGACGCCAGGCTGCATGAAGTCGGCTTCGGTCACGGTCTGGCCGGCCTTGGGCATGTGCAGCACCGAGAAGATCGTGCCGATCGACACGTTCACGTCGATGTTGGACGAGCCGTCGAGCGGATCGAACAGCAGCAGGTATTCGCCCTTCGGATAGCGATGGGGAATCTCGTAGAACGATTCCATCTCTTCCGAGGCCATGGCGGCCAGGTTGCCGCCGTATTCGTTGGCTTCGAGCAGAACTTCGTTGGCGATCACGTCCAGCTTCTGCTGGGTTTCGCCTTGCACGTTGCCGGTGCCGGCCGAGCCGAGCACGCCGGCAAGGGCGCCCTTGTTGACGCTGTGCGAGATCGCCTTGCAGGCGCGCGCCACGACTTCAAGCAGCAGACGCAGCTCGGCCGGGATGGTGTTGTGTTCGCGCTGTTCTTCGATCAGGTAGCGGGTGAGGTTGATGCGCTTCATGGGTTCTCCTGAGACGGGCGCGATTTTACGACACACTGGGTGACAGACGGCATCACGCCAGTGCCTTGCCGACGATCTCGCGCACATCGCGCGAGAGGCTCGGGTGCGACGCCACGCGCTTGAGCGCGTCCTGCATGGCGTCGCGCAGCGTGGGCACGTACTTGCGCCAGCGGTCCAGCACGCGTGCCAGGCGTGCAGAGACCTGCGGGTTGATGGCGTCGAGCGCCAGCACCTGCTCGGCCCAATACGCATAGCCCGAGCCATCGGCGGCGTGGAACTGCGCCGGGTTGCCCGAGCAGAAGCTGAAGATCAGCGAGCGCGCGCGGTTTGGGTTGCGCAGCGTGAAGGCCGGATGCGCCATCAGCGCGCGCACGGTTTCCAGGGTTGGCTTACCGGCGCCACCAGGCTGTACGGCTTGCAGCGAGAACCACTTGTCGATGACGAGCGCGTCGTAGGCAAAGCGCGTGTAGAAGTCGGCCAGTGCGGCCTCGCGGCCGGGGGCATAGCTGGCGACCATGGCAGACAGCGCGCCCATGCGGTCGGTCATGTTGGTGGCGTGCGCGTATTGCTGTTCGGCCAGGGCCAGTGCTTCGGGGGCTTCGGTTTCCACGAGATAGCCCAGCGCGATGTTCTTGAGTGCGCGCTTGCCGGCGGGCACGGCGTCGGGCGTGTACTCGCCTTCGGTCAGGTTGCTTTGGTAGGCGCGTAGCAACTCGGTGTTGAGCGCTTCGGCGAGCGTGCGACGCAACGTGCGGCGCGCGGTGTGAATGGCGGCCGGATCGGCAACGTCCATGCGCTCGGCGAGGTAGCTTTCGGCGGGCAGGATCAGCATCTGCTCGCGGAAGGCGGGGTCGAGCGAGGCGTCGGCGACCACTGCGCGCAGGGCTTCGACGAGCGCAGGGTCAATTGCCGGTGCGCGGCCGTGTTGGATGTCGGCCACCATGCGCAGCAGCGTGTCGGTGGCCAGGCGCTGGCCGGCTTCCCAGCGGTTGAACGGGTCGGAATCGTGCGCGAGCTGGAACGTAAGCTGTCCGGTCGTATAGCCGTATTCCACGACGACCGGCGCCGAGAAATTGCGCAGCAGCGAGGGCAGCGGCGCCTCGGCCACGTCTTCGAACACGAAGGTCTGCTTGGTCTCGGTGAAGTCGAGTACGCGCGTGGTGACGGGCGAGGGCGATGCGGTTTCACCACGCAAGCGCAGCGGCAGGTCACGACCTTGGCTATCGATCAGGCCCACGGCAAACGGAATGTGGAACGGCTGTTTCTCGATGCCGCTGTTGACTTCAATGCCGACCGGTTCGCAGCGCTGGCGCAGTGTGAGCGTGTAGGTGTGCGTGGCGGCATCGTGGTGGCCTTCCACGGCAACCACCGGCGTGCCGGCCTGGCTGTACCAGCGGCCGAACTGCGTGAGGTTGCGGCCATTGGCATCGGCCATGGCGGCGCGGAAATCGTCGCACGTGACAGCGTGGCCGTCGTGGCGCTGGAAGTACAAGTCCATGCCCTTGCGGAAGCCATCGCGGCCGAGCAGGGTCTGGTACATACGCACGACTTCAGCGCCTTTTTCGTACACCGTGACGGTGTAGAAGTTGTTGATCTCCTCAAAGCTGTCGGGGCGCACCGGGTGGGCCATCGGGCCTGCATCTTCCGGAAACTGCGCCTGGCGCAGCAGGCGAACATCTTCAATGCGCTTGACGGCGCGGGCGCTTGCGGCGGCGGCTTCGTTGCCGGCTTGCGCGGCCGCTTGTGCTGCCATATCGGCGGAAAACTCCTGATCGCGGAACACTGTCAGGCCTTCCTTCAGGCTCAACTGGAACCAGTCACGGCAAGTGACGCGGTTGCCCGTCCAGTTGTGGAAGTATTCGTGACCGACCACCGATTCGATATTGGCGAAGTCCACATCGGTGGCAGTTTCCGCATTGGCCAGCACGTACTTCGTGTTGAAGATGTTCAGACCTTTGTTCTCCATCGCGCCCATGTTGAAGTCGCCCACGGCGACGATCATGAAGCGGTCGAGATCCAGTTCCAGGCCGAAACGGCGCTCGTCCCAATGGATTGAATGGATGAGCGAATCCATCGCGTGGCGTGTCTTGCCCAGGTCTTGCGATTCGACCCACACCTGCAGCAGTTTCTCCTTGCCCGAGGCGGACTGGATGCGCTCTTCGATGCATTCGAGCTTGCCCGCCACCAGCGCAAACAGGTACGAGGGCTTCTTGAACGGGTCGTGCCACACGGCTTCGTGGCGGCCTTCCGGCAGGTCGCGTTCAGACACGAGGTTGCCGTTGGACAGCAGCACCGGGTAATCGGCCTTCGAGGCGCGCAGCGTGACGGTGTAGACCGTCATCACATCAGGGCGATCGAGGAAGTAGGTGATCTTGCGGAAGCCCTCGGCCTCGCACTGCGTGAAGAAGTTGCCGTTGGAAACATACAGCCCCATCAGCGACGAGTTGGCCGCAGGATTGCAGTAGGTGGTGATTTCCAGCGTGAAGCTGGTGCCGACATCGGCTGGTACGGCATCGATGCTGAGCGTGTCGCCGTTGGCCTGCAGGCCCGACAGGGCCTGGCCGTCGACGGTTGCGCCCGCCAGCTCCAGCCCTTCGCCCATCAGCACGAGCGGTTTGCCGGCGTCCGTGCGCGTCATGCGCATGCGGCTTACGACGCGGGTGCGCTCGGGCGCGAGGTCGATCTCCAGGGCCACTTCATCGATGCGGAAGGCGGGCGCGGTGTAGTCCTTGCGGTAAATCGTGACGGCGGTATCGGTGCGCAACATCGGTAACATCCTCGTAGAGGTACGCAAAAGGCCATTGTACTCAGGCCCCTGGCGGGAATCTTCCGCACGGGGCGTGACTCTGAGTAACAGGCCGTACGCGGCGCTTTTACGCGTGTACGGCCAACTGTCTGATTGAGAGTAGGGGGGATTTTCTATGTGGAAGTGGATCAAGACATCCGGCATCTGGTCGATGGCCGGTGCGTTGATGGCGGCCAGCCTGCTGGCGGGCTGCGCGAGCACGGTCACCAGCCGGGTGACGGCATTCAGGCAACCCGGCTGGAACGACACCCCGCCGCGCACCTATGCGTTTGAGCACACTGCGGCGCAGCAAAACGACCTGGAGCGCCAGACCTACGAGGCTTGGACGTCCGATCAGCTTGCCGCCCACGGCTTTACCAGTGCGCCACGTGCCAGTGCGCGCTATCTCGTTCGCCTGAACTATTCGACCGCCACGCGCCTCGTGCAGGTGCGCCAGCCCGTGTATCCCGACCCGTACTGGGGGCCAGGGCCTTGGGGGCCGTGGCGCAGTCCTTGGGGCCCCTGGGGCCCGTGGGGGCCGCAGTATGTCGATACCAATGTGCAAGTGCCGTTCTATGCCTATCACGTGGAAATTGACGAGGCAGCCACCGCCAAGCGCGTTTATCAGGTGACGGCGCAGACGCAGGGTGGGGACGGCTCGCTCACGGCAGTCATGCCGTATCTGGTGCGCAGCGCGTTCGCCAATTTCCCGGCACCGAACGCCCAGCCGGTCTTCGTGGAACTGCCGCTTGATCCATCGGTGAAACCGGCACCTAAGTAGTGCGCCTAGTGCGTCCAGGTGGGTTTTGGCCGGCGGTCTACGTTAGAATGTCTGACCTGATTTGTAGGCCGCCAGCCGTACCCCGCTTGAGCGTTGTCACTCCATCCCATCTCGCGCCGACCGCCACCCATGGCCGGCGCTGTCTACGCCCCGTCGCTACCCTCCTGACGGTGCAACACAACGCCTGCGGCCTCGCTCCCGGTTTCTCTCTGTTCCCACTGCTTTTTGCCACTTCGTCTCAGGGAGTTTCTGCCTGAGCGCATGTGCGTCTCTTCTGCGGAACTCCCCCTCAGGATTCATTGCTATGAACGACAAGCTTCACGACGCCTCGCCGGATTCCCAAGACCAAGGCGCCGAGGCCGAACTGCGCCGCGCCGCGTTTGAATACCACCGCGCACCGACGCGCGGCAAGATTGAAGTGCGCCCGACCAAGGCGCTGATGAACCAGCGCGACTTGTCGCTGGCGTATTCGCCGGGCGTGGCGTATCCGTGTACTGCGATCGAGCAAGACCCGTCGCTGGCGGCTGAGTACACCTCGCGCGGCAACCTGGTCGGCGTGATCACCAACGGCACCGCCGTGCTGGGCCTGGGCGACATCGGCCCGCTGGCCAGCAAGCCAGTGATGGAAGGCAAGGGCTGCCTGTTCAAGAAGTTTGCTGGCATTGATGTGTTCGACATCGAGCTGGCCGAGCGCGATCCGGACAAGCTCGTTGACATCATCGCGTCGCTGGAACCGACGCTGGGCGGTATCAACCTGGAAGACATCAAGGCGCCAGAGTGTTTCTACATCGAGCAGAAGCTGCGTGACCGGCTGAATATTCCCGTCTTCCACGATGACCAGCACGGCACGGCGATCATCTCGTCGTCGGCGCTGCTCAACGGCCTGAAGGTCGTTGGCAAGGATATCGGCGCCGTGAAGGTGGCGGTGTCGGGCGCGGGCGCTGCGGCCATTGCCTGCCTGGACGTGATGGTGGGCCTGGGCGTGAAGCGCGAGAACGTCTATGTGGTCGACTCGAAGGGCGTGATCTACGTCGGCCGCGACGCCAAGATGGAGCCGAACAAGGCACGCTATGCGCAAGACACCTCGGCCCGTACGCTGGCCGATATCGTGCGCGATGCCGACGTGTTCCTCGGTTGCTCGGCTGCCGGCGTGCTGACCGCCGACATGGTCAAGACCATGGCACCGAAGCCGATCATTCTGGCGCTGGCCAACCCCGAGCCGGAAATCCGCCCGGAAGTGGCCAAGGCCGCGCGCCCGGACTGCATCATCGCCACGGGCCGTTCGGACTATCCGAACCAGGTCAACAACGTGCTGTGCTTCCCGTACATCTTCCGTGGTGCGCTCGATTGCGGCGCCACCAAGATCACGGAAGCGATGAAGCTGGCTTGCGTGAAGGCCATTGCTGAACTGGCCGAAGCCGAAACGAACGACGCCGTGGCCCAGGCTTACGCCGGCCAGGAATTGACCTTCGGCCCCGACTACATCATCCCGAAGCCGTTCGATTCGCGCCTGATCGAGAAGATTGCGCCGGCTGTTGCCAAGGCCGCTGAAGAATCCGGCGTCGCCACGCGCCCGATCAAGGATCTGGACGCCTATCGCGCCCAACTGAGCGACTTCGTGTATCACACGGGCCTGACCATGCGCCCGGTGTTCTCGGCTGCGAAGGCCAACCCGAAGCGCGTTGTCTATGCAGAAGGCGAAGAAGAGCGCGTGCTGCGTGCCGTGCAGACGGTGGTGGACGAAGGTTTGGCCAAGCCGATCCTGATCGGTCGTCCGCACGTGATCGAAATGCGCATCCAGAAGGCCGGCCTGCGCCTGAAGGCGGGCGTGCATTTCGAACTGGTGGACCCGGAAGACGATCGCCGTTATCACCAGTACCACACCGCTTACCACGAGCTGATGGGCCGCAACGGCGTGACGCCGGACATGGCGAAGTCGCAACTGCGCCGCTCGAACACGCTGATCGGCGCGATGCTGGTGCGCCTGGGTGATGCCGATGCGCTGCTGTGCGGCACGGTCGGCCGTTTCGACGCGCATCTGGAGCACGTGCGTGACGTGATCGGTCTGGCGCCGAACGCCAAGGTGTTCGCGGCCATGAACGGCCTGATGCTCGAGAAGCACACGCTGTTCATTACCGACACGTCTGTCAACGAGATGCCGACGGCCGAAGAACTGGCCGACATCACCAAGCTGGCAGCAGAAGAGGTACGCCGCTTTGGTCAGGAACCGAAGGTGGCGATGCTGTCGCACTCGATGTACGGTTCGTCGAAGAGCGCGTCGGCCCGCCGCATGCGCGCAGCGTATGACCTGCTGAAGAGCGAAGCGCCTGAGTTGCAGGTGGAAGGCGAGATCCAGGGTGACGCGGCGCTGTCGGAAGACATCCGCCATCACTTCCTGCCGAAGAGCGCGTTCTCGGGCAGCGCGAACCTGCTGGTAATGCCGTCGCTGGACGCCGCCAACATTGCGTTCAACCTGCTCAAGATCACGGGCGGGCAGGGCGTGACGGTGGGGCCGATCCTGCTGGGCGCGGCCAAGCCGGTGCATATCCTGAACCCGTCGGCCACGTCGCGCCGTATCGTCAACATGACGGCGCTGGCCGTGGCGGATGTGTCGGCTGCGCGTTGACCGGTTGAGGCATCATTCGGGCCGCCGTGGTTTGGCGGCCCCCAAAGAAAACGGCGCCTGGGGAAAGTCCAGGCGCCGTTTTCTTTGTTGCTGACTGCTTAGAACTTCGCGCGGATACCCACGCCGAAGGTGTCGGCCGAGCTGAGGTTCGTCACCTTGTCGCGGAAGTACGCGGCATACACATCGGTGCGCTTGGACAGCGAGTAGTCATAGCCGACTGCCCACGTGTTGCGCTTCACGTCGGCTGCGCCCGACGTCTTCGTGTAGGCGTACGAGGCGAGGATGCTGCCCGGACCCACCGGCACCGACACGCCGAGCTGGCCGCCGTTGCTCTTGGCGTCGCCCGAGTTGATGGCGTTCTTGATGTATTGGTACTGGCCGTACACCTTGACCACGCCAAAGTCGTACGTGGCGCCCAGTTGTGCGGCTGTCTGGCGCGAGAAGCCTGACACCAGTGCGTTCAGGTCACCCGGGGCGGAATTGAAGCGCACTTGCTGGAACGCTGCCGTGGCCGCGAAGTTGCCATGGAAGTACAGGAAGTTGCCGCCCCATTTGTTCTGGCCGTTGTGGCCAGCCTGCTCACCCGCGCCGTAGATGAAGTTGCCGGTCAAACCGTTGAAGTCCGGCGTGGAGTACAGGATCGAGTTGTTCCAGCCCGAATCGCCCACCAGGCCCGAGATACCGCCGGGGCCGCTCAGGCCGTTGCCCAGGTACGTGTGGAACACCATCGGCGAGAAGGTGTACGAATCGCCGAACGGGTTGAACAGGATCGTCGAGACAAAATACGGCGGCGTGATGCGGCCGAGCTTGATCGTGCCCCAGGCGTTGGACGACAGGCCGACGTTGGCATTGCGCGCGAAGAACGTGTCGCCGTCGAAGCGGCCGGCCTTACCGGTGTCGGGGCGGAAGAAGGCTTCCAGCGAGAAGATCGCCTTCAGGCCGTTGCCCAGGTCTTCGCTACCCTTCATGCCCCAGTACGACGTCGACATGCCGCCGGAGTTGACGACCCAGGCGCGATCCGAGGCGCCCAGGCTCTTGGTGGCGCCCGCCCAGGCATCCACCTGGCCGTACAGCGTGACGGACGATTGCGCTTGTGCGCCGGCACTCACTGCCCCCAGTGCCGATGCCACTGCCAGCGCGGCCAGGCCACGCTTGAATTTGGACTGCATTTGCTACCTCCTTTGTTGTTGAAAATCACTGTGGGTCGTGCCGCATTCTTTGATGCGGTCACGGGCCGGCCGGTCAGGTTCCATGCCGTGCGGTGTCCATGCCCCATGACACCGCGCCCGCAGCGTTGTTGTGCTGATTACCCTGAAATCAAATCGGTCAGGCGAAAACCCGCAATGCGATGAATCTGCTCGAGCGACGTGCGCAACTCGGTATCGCGGTCGTTCTCAACGCGCTTGCTGAAGTTGTCGATGATCCCGTGGCGGTCATAGCCGCGCACCGCCAGGATGAACGGAAAGCCGAACTTCTCGTTGTACTGGGCGTTCAGTGCCTGCAGGCGCGCGAATTCTTCAGCGGTGCATTGGTCGAGTCCAGCGCCGGCTTGCTCGCGTGTCGACTCGGCGGTCAGTTCGCCGCGCACGGCGGCCTTGCCAGCGAGCTCTGGGTGAGCGCACACGAGCTTGAGTTGCGGATCAATGCCTGCGGTATCCACGGCGTTGCGCATGGCAGCGGTCAGCGCGTCGGCCGAGGCAAACGGGCGCTGCGTGGCAGCGTGCTCGGCCACCCACGGCGAGTGCTCGTAGATGCCGCCCAGGACTTGCACGAACTGCGATGCGCCCATGCTGTTGAGTTGGGAGAGGGTGTACGTGGTCTGGCTCATGCTGCGGTGCTCAAAACGGGTTGCTTTTCGTAGGGGTGGTTCTGGATCCAGTGCTGCGCGATATCGATACGGCGGCAGATCCACACCTTGTCGTGCGATTGCACGTAGTCGAGGAAGCGCTGCAGCGCGCGCAAGCGCCCCGGGCGGCCCAGCAGGCGGCAGTGCATGCCGATCGACAGCATCTTCGGCTGCGCCAGGCCGTTGGGGTCGCCTTCTTCGTACAGCACGTCGAAGGCGTCCTTCAGGTACTGGTAGAAATGGTCGGCCGTGTTGAAGCCTTGCGGGCTGGCAAAGCGCATGTCGTTGGTGTCGAGCGTGTACGGCACCACCAGATGCGGCTTGCTAACGCCTGCCGAGGTTTCGACTTCCGTCCAGAAGGGCAGATCGTCGCCGTAGTAGTCGGCGTCGTAGGCGAAGCCGCCGTGCTCAACCACCAGGCGGCGCGTGTTGGGGCTGTCGCGGCCGGTGTACCAGCCCAGCGGCGCGTTGCCGGTGAGCTGGCGGATGATTTCCACGCCAATGCGCATGTGCTCGCGCTCGGTGGCTTCATCCACGTTCTGGTAGTGGATCCAGCGCCAGCCGTGGCAGGCGATTTCATGGCCGAGGTCGACAAAGGCTTGCGTCACGTCCGGATGGCGCTGCAGGGCCATCGACACACCGAAGATGGTCAGCGGCAGGCCGCGCTTTTCGAACTCGCGCAGGATGCGCCAGACACCCGCACGCGAGCCGTATTCGTAGATGCCCTCCATGCTCATGTGGCGGTCGGGGTAGGCCGCAGCGCCAATGATTTCAGAAAGGAACTGCTCGGAACCGGCGTCACCATGCAGGACGCAGTTCTCACCACCTTCTTCGTAGTTGAGGACGAACTGCAGAGCCACGCGAGCACCGCCCGGCCAATTGGCATTCGGCGGGTTCTTGCCGTAACCGATGAGATCGCGCGGGTAGTTATTGTTTGTCATGGTTTTTTCATGTCGAGGAGACTTCATACAACACCGGTCAGGCAGTGAAATGCGGTTTTCCAAATTCACGACATCATGGATGCGTCATGAACCGTGCAAAGCCGCATCACGTCAGGCCGGAACTGCCCGGGCAGCCTGCGCCAGTTCCAGCGCGAGCCTCCGGTGAACCGTGAGATGGGCGTCGAGTTCAAGCGTGGTCAGACGGCCGTCTTCGACGACCACGCGCCCGTTGATCACGCTGTGCGCCACGTTGGACGGGGCGCAGAACACCAGCGCGGCGACCGGGTCATGGTCTGCGCCGGCAAAGCTGACTTGGTGACGATCAAAGCTGACAAAGTCGGCCGACATGCCGGGTGCGAGCGCACCGATGTCATCGCGGTTGAGCACGCGGGCGCCGCCGAGCGTGGCGATTTCCAATGCCTCACGCGCGCTCATCGCCGCCGGGCCGAAGCCGACGCGCGCGAGCAGCATCGCCTGGCGCGTTTCGCCGAGCATGTGTGCGCCGTCGTTTGACGCGCTGCCATCCACGCCCAGGCCAACCGGCACGCCGGCATCGCGCATGGTGCGAACGGGAGCGATGCCTGATGCCAGGCGCATGTTCGAGCACGGGCAATGCGCCACGCCCGTGCCAGTGCGTGCAAACACATCGATGCCGTGCGCATCGAGCTTCACGCAGTGTGCGTGCCAGACGTCGCGGCCAACCCAGCCGAGGTCTTCTGCATACTCGGCCGGTGTCATGCCGAACTTCTCGCGCGAGTAGGCGATGTCGTTGTCGTTCTCGGCCAGGTGGGTGTGCATCGACACGCCGTAGCTGCGTGCGAGCTTGGCAGATTCACGCATCAGGTCGCGCGAGACGGAGAAGGGCGAGCACGGCGCCACCACCATGCGCAGCATGGCGTGGCGGTCGGCGTTGTGCCAGGTTTCGATCAGTCGCTGCGTTTCCGTGAGGATCGCCTCTTCACCTTCGACCACGCGGTCCGGCGGCAAACCACCCTGGCTGCGGCCCACGCTCATGCTGCCGCGCGCGGCGTGAAAGCGCATGCCGATCTGCTGCGCGGCTTCGATGGAGTCATCGAGCCGGCTGCCGTTAGGGTACAGATACAGGTGGTCGCTGGAGGTTGTGCAGCCCGACAGCAACAACTCGGCCATCGCCGTGAGCGTGGACACACGCACCATTTCGGGCGTGAGGCCCGCCCATACCGGATACAGGTTCGTGAGCCAGCCGAACAGTTCGGCGTCCTGCGCGGCAGGCAGGGCGCGCGTCAGGCTCTGATACATGTGATGGTGTGTGTTGACAAAGCCGGGCGTGACCACGTGGTCACGCAGCTCCATCACACGCACGTTGGGCTGGCCGATTGCATCGCGATACTGCGCGGGCAGATCGGCCGTGGCGCCCACCCATTCGATCACGCTACCGCGCGCCACCAAGGCTCCATCGGGAATCTCGCGGCGTTGCGCATCCATGGTGACCAGCACGTCGGCATGACGGGCGATCAGGAGCGGGTCGTTGTGCGCGGCAGTGGGGTTCATGCGCTCGGCCATCCGATCACTCCGTACCGTGGGTGTTAGCGGCAGCGTCGCGCATGGCGTGTTCGGCCGACTGCATGCCGTTGTAGTAGAGGTTCAGGATGACCGCGACCAGCGTGCCCAGCACGATGCCGCTGTGCGTGACCGGCTCCAGCCAGTGCGGCAGGTACTGGAAGAAGGTCGGTGCCAGCGTCGGGATCATGCCGAAGCCGATCGAGATCGCCACGATGAACAGGTTGTGGCGGTACTTGTTGAAATCGATCGAGCCCAGGATGCGCACGCCCGTGGCCGCCACCATGCCGAACATCACGATGCCCGCGCCGCCCAGCACAAAGGAGGGCACCGACGCCACGATGTGCGCCATCTTCGGGAACAGACCCAGCAGGATCAGAATCAGGCCACCCATGGCCGCCACATAGCGCGAACGCACGCCCGTGACCGTCACCAGCCCCACGTTCTGCGAGAACGAGGTGTAGGGGAACGTGTTGAACAGGCCGCCGATCACGGTGCCCAGACCATCGGCACGCAGGCCGCGCGTGAGGTCATCGTTCGAGAGCTTCTTGCCGGTGATTTCTGCCAGCGCCAGGAACATGCCGGTCGATTCCACCAGCGTGATCATCATCACAATGCACATCGAGGCGATGGCGCCGAAGTGGAAGGTCGGCATGCCAAAGTGCAGCGGCGTGATGACGGCCACCATGTCTGCATCGGCAATGCCGGCAAAGCTCACCTTGCCGAACGCCATGGCGATGAACGTGCCGATCACGATGCCCAGCAGCACGGCGATGTTGCCGATCAGGCCGCGGCCGTACTTCGTCAGCAGCAGGATGATGACCAGCACTGCCAGCGCAATGCCAAGGCCGCTCAAGTCGCCATACGCCGGGTTAGGCACGGTCTTGAGCACGCCGTCGACCATGGTCTTCATGGTCGGCTGGCCGCCCGCAGCCCAGTTGATGCCCACGCCCATCAGCGACATGCCGATCAGCGTGATGACGGTACCCGTCACGACCGGCGGAAAGAGGCCAAGCACGCGCCCCATGAGCGGCGCGACGATGATGCCGAATAAGCCTGCCGCAATCACCGCGCCGTAGATACCCAGCAGGCCGATGGAGGGATCGGTGCCGATGGCGATCATCGGGCCGACCGAGGCGAAGGTCACGCCCATCATGACGGGCATGCGAATGCCGAACTTCCACACACCGAAGGCCTGGATGAGTGTGGCCAGACCGGCGGCAAACAAATCGGCGTTGATGAGGAAAGCGAGCTGTTCCTTGGGCAGATGCAGTGCACCGCCCACAATCAGAGGCACCGCGACAGTGCCTGCATACATCACCAATACATGTTGCAGGCCCAATGCGAGCAGGCGTCCGTACGCTACGCGCTCATTGGTCAGGTCCGCCGTGGGGGCGGCGATGGTGCTGCTTGCCATAAAGGTCTCCTTCAGGTGGTGAGCCGGACGGGCGTCCGGCTTGTGGCGGCCAGCCTCTGTCGTGCCAGCTCGCCTGATACAGCAAAACTGGTCCTAGACTTTGTCCTTGCTGCTGCCGCGCGGGCCCAATACCGAGCGCAGATCGAAATCAGCCGGCGCTTCCGGGCGCACGCGGTCGGCGCAGCATTGCAAGTGCTGGGCCATGTGGGCCTGGGCAGCGCTGGCATCGCCGCGCTCCAGGGCGTTGAGGATGTCGAGGTGTTCGTCGAACGAGCAGGCGTTGTGGCCGGGCGCTTCCACGCTGGCGATCATCAACGTGGTGCGCGAGACCAGGCGGCGCATCATCTCCACCACCAGCGGGTTGCCGGCCTGCTCGGCCAGCGCGACGTGGAACTCCGCCGACAGGCGAATCCAGCGCGGGCGGTCGTGCGTGACGAAGGCTTGCCGCTCTTCCTTGATGAGCTCCACCAGCGGCGCGATGGCTGCCTTCGGGTTGGCACTGTGGCCAACCTTGTCGAGCACCGCGCGCTCCAGGATCTGGCGCAGCTCGAACATGGCGTGGGCTTCGTCAATGGAGGGTGCGGCAATGAACGCGCCGCGATTCGGCTCCAGATCGACCAGGCCGTCAGCGGCCAGTTGAGAGAAGACTTTGCGCACCGTATGGCGCGCGGTGGCATAGATTTCGCAAAGCGAGTGTTCCGTCAGCTTGGTGCGCGGTGGCAAGCGGTGCTCCATGATCGCGTCGTAGATCTCGTGGTACATCCGTTCTTCGATCGACATGCGTGTTGCCCCCGATGCCTTGGCGCCCGACTTCGGCGTCATTTCTGTGGAGACCAGCTTGAGATTCTTGGACATGGCAGACCCGTCTTTGAGCGATGCGATGCAGCATCAGCAACTGCGAAAACATGTTGACAATTATTCGTGGGCGCCTTCAATATTGTCAACAAAATGCGTTCGGTAATCCGACAAACTAGGGAAATCCCTGTTTCAAGCCCAGTCTAGGGACACGGCGGAAACGTGGAGTCGGACCCAGAACGAGCGACGGCTTTGCCGGTTTGGCATGTCGCCTCCAGCCTGTGCAGCAGGCGTGGGCGGCAGGCGTAAACCGGCTGGACGCGCGCCGGGATGCGTGCACAGCACGTACCGAGCGGGCCCCGGCGCCAGCCCTTATCCACACAAGGACGCAAGGGTTTGGCGCGAGGTGCAAGTGGAGGCAGCGGCGCTTCTGAAAATTCGAACTACAGAGGAAGACAAATGGGACGCTTGACTACCCATGTGCTCGACACCGCTGCAGGCACGCCGGGCCAAAACCTGGCGATCAACCTGTTCAAAATTGTCGACAATCAACGCCAACCGATCAAATCGGTTCGCACCAATCACGATGGCCGTTGCGATGCGCCGCTGCTCGAAGGCGACACACTGCAGACCGGCGTCTATGAGCTGGACTTCGCGGTGGGCGACTACTACCGCGCCGCCGGCGTCAAACTCCCCGAGCCCGCGTTCCTGGATGTGGTGACGCTGCGCTTTGGCGTGGCCGATACCAGCGCGCACTACCACGTGCCGCTGCTGGTTTCGCCGTGGTCGTATTCGACCTATCGCGGCAGCTAAAAGGGCAGGGAGTCATCATGGAAGGCTATATCCTCGACTGGGCCAACTTGCTCTTGCGTTGGCTGCACGTGATCGTCGCGATTGCGTGGATCGGTTCATCGTTCTACTTCGTCTGGTTGGACAACAGCCTGACCAAGCCGGCGGCACCGGACCTGAAGGACAAGGGCGTTGACGGCGAGCTGTGGGCCGTGCACGGCGGCGGGTTCTACAACCCGCAGAAGTACCTGCTGGCACCGAAGCAACTGCCGGATCATCTGCACTGGTTCTACTGGGAGTCGTACTCCACCTGGATGTCGGGCTTTGCCCTGCTGACGGTGGTGTACCTGTTCAACGCCAACGTCTACATGATCGACCGCAGCGTGTTCGACATGACGGCGACGACGGCGGTGATTCTGGCGCTCGGCTTCCTGGTGGTCGGCTGGCTGGTGTACGACACCATTTGCCGCGTGTTCGGCAAGAACGACCGCGTGGTGGGCATTCTGGTGGCGTTCTATGTGGTGATCGCGGCGTTTGCGGCGTGCCATCTGTTCTCGGGCCGCGCGGCATTCCTGCTGATCGGCGCGATGATCGCAACCATCATGAGCGCCAACGTGTTCTTCTGGATCATTCCGGGGCAACGCAAGGTGGTGGCCTCCCTCAAGGCGGGCGAAAAGCCGGACCCGATCCACGGCAAGCGCGGCAAGCAGCGTAGCGTGCACAACACGTATTTCACGCTGCCGGTGCTGTTCGCGATGCTGTCGAACCACTACAGCATGACGTACGCCGCCAAGTACAACTGGGTTGTGCTGGTGCTGATCATGCTGGCTGGCGTGCTGATCCGTCAGTTCTTCATCCTGAAGCACAAGGGCGTGGTGAACTGGGGTTATCCGGCAGCGGGCGTGGCTGTGCTGCTGGGTGTGGCGGTGTGGCTGGCGCCGGTGCAGCGTCCGGCTGAGCCGGTGGCGCAAGCCGCTACGCCGGCAGTGGCCGCCGAAGGTGCTTCGGCACCGGCTGCAGGCGCAGCTCCGGCAGCCGCCGGCGGTTCGGACTTCGCCAAAGTACAGGCAGTCGTTACCGCACGGTGCTACCAATGTCACTCGGCTCATCCTACCCTGATGCCTTCGCCGGCTAAGGGCGTGTTGCTCGATACGCCAGAAGAATTGGGCAAGCATGCACAGCTCGTCTACCAGCAGGTCGTGCAGCAAAAGCTGATGCCGCTGGGCAACGTGACGCAAATCACCGACGACGAGCGCACGATCATCGCCAAGTGGTTTGAGGGCGGCGCCGAGACCAACTGAGGCGCTCGCTAGAGCAACAACAGAAACACTGAAACGGTTTATCGGAGCATGTCATTCGTTCCCTAGCGGGTGACATGACCGGTGAGGGTTGAACGGGGCTACGGCCCCGTTTTTTTTCGTCTGCGATGGTTATGCCTCCCGTTGCGGATTGTAAATTTTCATAGGGCTTGGTCCTGTTTGAAACTACGGCAATGCGACTCAGAGGAGGGCGGTTTTTCCATAGCCCCTCTTCTCTCTTTAGCAAGGCATGTGCTCCACGCCCCAAGGTTGGCGGGTGACTTTAAAGGTGTGCGGTTCGCCGCGTTTGACGATCGACCCTGTGCGTGCTTACCAAGAATGTCTCACACACCCTGCTCCTAAGGCTCGCCTGCGTAACCGTCATCGACCCCAACAGGCTCTGCACCTGGCCTTTGCACATGATCCAAGGGGCGCTCGCAGCGGTTGAGCGACTGCAATGTTCCTCTGCGATCGCTCATCTTAGCCTTGGTCGCCGCTACGCTATACAGCGGGTCTTGCGTGTCTACTGCGAGTGACGCTTGATCCCGCAGACTCTCTTGCTCCCGTCATAGCCATTCCACGCAGTCGCGTCCGTGTTCTTCACGCTTTGTGCGTCCGCGATCAAGAGCGTCGTGCAGGTGTTGCGCCCTGTTTATCGTGCTCGCTCCATTTGGCGAAGTACGAATGCATCGTGCGCCATTTTGGGAAATCGCTTGGTAAGGGTCACCACCGCAGCCCGTGCGGAGCAGGTACAAACACCACACACCAAACTTCATACAGGTCTACTGTCCTTGGCTTGGCTCCCCCGCGGGTTACGAACGCACAATCAGATTTTGGCGATTCCCAATGCGCCAAGCATTTCGTATTGTGTTCCGCGTGCGTGGCTAACACTGGGCCGTATGCATCTTTATTAGGAGATACAGCCGTCGTCCGTTGTGCTAGCAGCTAACCGCCGCGGGCATGGGGCGAATCTCTAACGTGCCGAGCGAGAGCGGTGATCTGTTGCAAGCGCCGCTTTTCTCCAGAAGAGCCGACGCACACAAGAAGATCTCCTTGATTTCTAAACTTCGATAACTTCTCATCGGCCGCTTCGATCATGAAACTCGCAGAACCACAACAATCTGCACGGTCATCCGCATGCCCGCCGCAGGAGGTAATCTCCTGTTCCTTCGATGAGCAGCAATCTCGAGCACTGCAGGTATTCGCAATGGACATCGCGCACGCTGGAGGGCCACAGGCCCCCGGCGTGCTGATGATGGCCCGGCAGGCTGCCACGGAACTTAGGCAATCCTTGTCGCCAGAACAGCAGGCGCAGTTGCGGGCGTATGCCGCGGGGGGCATATCTGCGATGGTTTTCAACGGGCTCCAGGCCGTCACCGCTGGCCCGCCGCCACTCGATCTCCCCCCGCTGTCGGCACTTGAATCCGAGCGGTATGTCCTTTGCTTGGCCGCACGCAATCAGATCTTGCTGAACCTCGTCGATCATCGGGCGTTCGCCTACGACATGGACAACGATGGTCAGATCGTCCGCCTAGTCGGCAACTTCAAAGGCGGAGGCAAAACCAAGCTTGATGCCGAGCCTGTCAAGATCGAGCTCAGCTCGCATTCCGGCCTCGCGCTCGGTCCGCATACGGAAGCACCATACTGGTGTTCCGTCGAAGCGCAGAACGGCCACTCGCCCGCGCCATCGGCCTTGATCCTGACAGCGCTCTGGAACCCGATGGCAGAGCCGACCACCGTCATTCCTCTGCGGCCCATCCTTGAAAAGCTGGGCACTATGAAAGCGCTGGCGCTGACATTGCCGAACTTTAACTTTACGCGCAGCGATTCGTTCGTCGATGGAAAGGGCGAGTCTGGTCGCGGCGTTTCCATTCTCAAGTACCACGAGAAGGCAGGTTTTGTCGCTCGCTTCAATGCTTATCGCTTCTCAGTCGATACCGATGCTCCGCAGATTGTTCATGACGCGTACGCAGCGTTCTGCCAGGCGGTCAACACTTGTGTCCCGATCCAGTATGTGCTGAGTCAGCAATCGGCGCTCATCATCAACAATGATCAGGCATTGCATTGCCGCGATACCGTCCGCGACAACCGGCGGCTGCTCGTACGTCTCTTCGGCTACGCTAGCTATGTCCGGCAGATTGTTCTCAACGAGGATCCGCTGCTGGTGCGAGGCTGACCATGTCGCTGCTTTTCTCATCTCTTTATGGGCACTCCACGGCGGAAACGATCCTTGCTCTCGCCGCTGTGGCGTTCTGCGCCGGCTTTTTTGATGCGATTGCGGGTGGTGGAGGTCTTATCACGTTGCCGGCGCTGTTTCTCGCTGGCATTGAGCCCGTGAGCGCGATCGCTACCAACAAGTTCCAGGCCGCTTCCGCCACGCTGTCGGCTACGGCCGCGTTCGCCCGCAAGGGCTTGATCGAGTGGCGGGCTAGTGCTCGTCTGATTGGGCTGGGGATGCTAGGCGGGGCCAGTGGAGCGCTGCTGGTCAGTACCATTGATAAACAATGGCTAGTGGCCTGCGTGCCAGTGGTGCTGATCCTCGTTGCACTTTACTTCGCTTTCTCGCCGCGGTTGGGCGAGGAAGCCCGCATCTCGCGAATGTCGGTTTACACATTTTCCTTTACGGTCATGCCCGTGATGGGGTTCTATGACGGAGTGTTCGGCCCGGGGGTGGGTTCCTTCTTGATGGTTGGTTTTGTCCTGCTGTGCGGGTTGGGGCTAATGCGTGCGATGAGCTTCACGAAGATCGCCAACGCCTCTTGCAACATCGGCTCACTCTGTGTGTTCATCTCGAAGGGGGCGATTATTTGGCCAATCGCGCTGGCTATGGCGCTGGCCTCTTTCGCGGGGGCGCAATTGGGCGCGCGCGCAGCGGTGCGTGTCGGTGGCCGCTTGGTCAGACCGATGCTGATCGTCGTATGTTGCGCGCTTGCGCTCAAACTGCTTTGCGATGAACGCAACCCACTTAGGGTGGCATTCGCGCACTGGCTGTCGTGAAGAGGCTCGTCTCCTGCTCGGCTAGGGAAATTGCGTTGGCACCGCCAAATGGCGTCAGCCCTGCCGCGCGCTACATCAGCGAAGACTTCGGCAGCTACCGTTTGGCAGGCCGAATCCTGCAAGCGAACGACAGTGCGGGGTGGCCGCCACTGCTGGCGATCCATGGCGCTCGTTCCGACTGCACCCGACTGGACCCATTGTTGCTCGCATTGCAGGCGCTCGGTATTGGTAGTCTGGGCGTCAATCTGTCCGGTCACCACGAAGCGTCACCTATACCGCTGCACGCCACCTCGCTTGGACAGAACCTGACCGAATGTTTGCGTTTTGCCGCTCGCCCAGGTCCAGCGCTGCGCGCCGTGCTGGGGCACAGCTTGGGGGGCGCCCTGGCGTTAATGGTGGCCGAAGCGCACCAGGCTAACGTACGCGCCATCGCGCTGGTGTGCCCCGCGCTATATCCCGAGGCTGCTTACGTGGTGCCAGCATTTGGTCCATTGTTCCGACAAGCTCTGTCGATACCGTTCGAGTTCATGGGCTCACGCTCGCTGCGATTTCTGCGGGACTTTGACGGGCAGGTGATGCTGGTGATTGGAGAATTCGACGGTCTGGCTGCCGGCAGCCTGGGCGGCACGGCGGGCCGGTCAGCGGGCCTGGTGACCCTTGAAGACTGGACAGGCGCCGAGCGCCGTGTGAACAGCGCGATTCCGGCCGAGGTCATTGCCGCTCTGCAGGACGCAGTGCCCGCCGAGCGGCTCACGCAGATCGTATTGCCAGGCTGCGACCATGCTGTGCCGGACTGGCTTCGGGCCCATCCAAGCAAGGCGCAGCAACTGGCAGGCGACGTGGCTCGATGGTTGCGCGAAGCTGGCTGCGGTTGAATCCGTCGCCATGTCCGGTGGGCGCGGATACTGCGTCCACCAAGAGCACATGGCCAATCACGCAAAGCACGGGTAACCGCAACTCCATGGACAGAGGATTTAGAGCTGTACGCAGTCTGAGCGAGTTCTGCGGCGGGCTTACTTGCCCACGCCCACCAGCGCCAGCACACCCAACACCAAGAAGATCAACGCAGCAATCCGATGCACCAGCTTGATCGGCATGCGTGCAGCAAACTTGTTGCCCATCAGCACCGCCGGCACGTTGGCCAGCATCATGCCGAAGGTGGTACCGGCCACCACCCACGCGATGTCATGGAAGCGCGCTGCCAGTGCCACGGTGGCGATCTGCGTCTTGTCGCCCATCTCGGCAAAGAAGAACGCGACGATGGTGGTGCCAAGAATGCCAAGGCCGCGCAGCGTGGTGGAGGGCGCCTCGTCGTCGTCGAGCTTGTCCGGAATCAGCATCCACCCGGCCATGGCGATGAACGCTGCGCCCAGAATCCAGCGCAGCACGTTTTCGCCCAGCACATGCGTGATCCAGCCGCCGACGGCGCCGGCCAGGGCGTGGTTAACGAGAGTGGAGATGAAGATGCCGATGATGATCGGCGTCGGCCTGCGAAAACGCGCAGCCAGCAAAATCGACAGCAGCTGGGTTTTGTCGCCGATTTCCGCGAGTGCGACGATACCGGTAGAGACGAGGAAGGCTTCCATGTTGTTGTGGTGTCCGGGCCGTGTGCGAACCAATGACGCTCCGCTGCCGGCCCTGTCCGCAGCGGATTGTCATCGGTCTCGCCAGGCACGTCACCAAGGTGCCAGGTTGGCACCCTGAGTGGCTGCTGACCACGCCATAACCGTCTGTCATTGCGACGACGGTCAAGTCTGTTGACGTGGCCCCCAGGGTATCGACCCTGGGCGGCTACTCCCCAATGGAAGCGAAGATTATAAGTGCGTCAGGCGTTGGCGCCAACCGCCAATTTGGCCGGCTGCCCCTGGATGTAGGTGGCGGATATGGCACGGTCTTCACCCAGTAGCGCCAGCGAGAACAGCAGTTCTTCCAGCGTTTCCGAGCGGGCGTTGCGACGCGCCAGCAGCGGTGTGGCGGCCGGATCGAGCACAATAAAGTCGGCTTCCGCGCCTGGCACGAAGCTGCCGATGCGGTCTTCCCAGCCCAGCGCTTCAGCCGCGCCGCGCGTGGCGAGGTAGAACATGCGCAGCGCGGTCAGGTGATAGCCACCCATGCGCGCGACCTTGTGCGCCGTGCCCATCGTGCGCAGCATCGAGAACGAGCTGCCGCCGCCCACGTCGGTGGCGAGCGTGAGCGCCAGGCGGTGTGCGTCGTTCTTGTGGAAGTTGTACAGGCCGCTGCCAAGGAACAGGTTGGACGTGGGGCAGTGCGCTACGGCCGCACCGGATTCGGCCATGCGCTGGCGGTCGCTATCGTCCAGCCAGATGGCGTGGCCATAGAAGGCGCCCTTGCGCAGCAGGCCGTAGCGGTCGTACACGTCCAGATAGCTGCGTGCGTTCGGGAACAGGTCGGCCACCCACTTCACTTCGTCGGGGTTTTCGGCGACGTGCGTTTGGATGAAGACGTCCTTGTACTGCTTGGCGAGCTCTGCGCAGGCTTGCAGTTGTGCTTCGCTTGAAGTGGGCGCAAAGCGTGGCGTGATGGCGTAGCCCAGGCGGTCTTTGCCGTGCCAGCGCGAGATCAGGTCGGCCGTGTCACGCGCGCCGGATTCAGCGGTGTCGCGCAGGTATTCCGGGCAGTTGCGGTCCATCATCACCTTGCCGGTAATGAGGCGCATGCCGCGCTGCTGGGCTTGCTCGAACAGCGTCTCGGCGGAGCTGCGATGCACGGTGCTCCACACCATCGCGCTGGTCGTGCCGTTGCGCAGCAGTTCATCGAGGAAGAAGGATGCAACGCCGGCGGCGTACTGCTCGCTCTCGAAGCGGCGCTCTTCCGGGAAGGTGTACGTCTCCAGCCAGTGCAACAGGCCCGGCGACGGCGACGCGATCATGTCCGTCTGCGGGAAGTGGATGTGCGTGTCGATAAAGCCGGGCACGATCAGCTTGCCGCTGTAGTCGTGCAGTTGCGTGTCGGCGGGCAGGTCCTCGCGCAGCGCGGCGTAATCGCCGGCCTGCACGACCTTGCCGCCCATGACCACGAGCAGGCCGTCTTCCCAATACGCATAGGCATCGCGCTCGCGATACTGCGGATCGTGCAGGAAATGCAGCACGCGGCCGCGGTAGGCGTGAACGGTGTTGGAAGTCGGAGGCATCGTGGTCATCGTCGTCTCGTGATGTTTTAGTGTGTGGCTTGCCAGTGGTCGTCGACCTTGGCCAGCCAAAGGGCTTTGTCCTGTTCGGGCAGGAAGGACGCCTCGAAGCTGTTGCGCGCCAACGTATGCGCGTCGGCGGCGGACAGGTCAAGGGCGTTGAAGGTGGCGAGCCAGTTGGTGTTCATGTAGCCGCCAAAGTAGGCCGGATCATCGGAATGCAGGGTCACTGCGCAGCCGGCGTCCAGGAGCTGCTTGAGTGAGTGGTCGCGCAAGTCAGGGTAGACCTTCAGTTTTTCATTCGACAGCGGGCAGACCGTCAGCGCGATGCGCTCGGCGGCCAGGCGCTTGACGAGCGCTGCGTCGTCGATGGCGCGTACGCCGTGGTCGATGCGTTCCACCTTGAGAATGTCGAGCGCGTCGATCACGTATTGCGCCGGGCCTTCTTCACCCGCGTGGGCGACCAGGCGCAGGCCGAGTTCCTTGCAGCGTGCGAACACGCGCGCGAACTTCTCGGGCGGATTGCCACGTTCTGACGAATCCAACCCCACACCGACGATGCGGTTGGCCGGATCTTCGATATAAGGCAGGGCAGCTTCCAGCGTGGCAAACGCATCTTCCTCGCTCAGATGGCGCAGGAAGCAGAGGATCAGGCGGCTGGAGAAGCCATGGTCGCGTTCGGCGTCATCAAGTGCGCGGACGATGCCGTGGATGACCACGTGCATCGGCACGTTGCGTGCGGTGTGCGTCTGCGGGTCGAAGAAGATTTCTGCGTGGTGGACGTTGTCGGCCAGCGCGCGCGCCACGTAGGCGGCGGTCATGTCGGTGAAATCCTGCTCGGTGAGCAGCACGCTGGCGCCGGCGTAGTACAGGTCGAGGAACGATTGCAGATCGTCGAACGCGTATGCCGCGCGCACTTCTTCCACGGACGCATACGGCAGCTTGACGCCGTTGCGTTCGGCCAGCGCGAACATCAGTTCGGGTTCAAGCGAGCCTTCAATGTGGATGTGCAGTTCGGCTTTCGGGCTGGTGGCGATGCGTTCTGCAAGGGCGGGCGAAAGTGGGGAAGAGCGCGGCATGATCAGACGGGTGTGGGGACGCCGGGTGGGGCGCGATAGGGAACCGCCGCCCCACCACTGGCCGTGGTAAGCGCATGCTGTTGAAGCTCTCGCACTTGCAGGAGTTGGGCGACGACGGAGACCGCAATGATATCCGGCGCCTTGTCCACGATGCCCGCCACACCAATCGGGCACACCATTTCCGGCAAGCGTGCCGGGTCCACACCGTGCTCGACCATGCGGTGCTCGAAGCGTGCGCGTTTGGTCTTGGAGCCGATCAGGCCAAAGTAGGCAAAGTCCGTGCGGCGCATGATGCGCTCGCACAGCATGAGGTCCAACGCATGGTTATGCGTCATGACCAGGAAGTAGCTGCCGGCGGGCGCGTGGTCGATCACGGCTTCCGGCGTATCGGTGGATTCGATGACGACGTTCGGCGGTACCGCGGCGGGGAACGGGAACATCGCATCGCGTTCGTCCACCCATGTCACGCGACAGGGCAGGTGCGCCAGCGCACGCACGATGGCGTGGCCGACATGGCCCGCGCCGCACAACACGATCGACATGTCGGGCGGCAGCACGGTTTGCGTGAAGCCGATCGGGTCGAGTGCCACGCCGGCTGCAGCCGCATCGCCGATGCTGGCTTCGACGGGCGTCGCTGGATCGACGGAGACAAAGCGGCGCAGGCTGCGGCGCTGGCGCATAGCGTCGTCGGCCAGGGCGATCCAGCTCGCGTCACGCGCATCGAGGCGTTCCAGCGACAGGCGCACCACGCCACCGCAACACTGGCCAAGCGCCGGCCCGAGCGGGATGCGCACGAACTGGCGGCGGGCTTCCCCGCTGGCTTCGGGCGCAGCCATCATCGCTTGGGCGATTTCCATCGCACGCCATTCCAGATGGCCGCCGCCGATGGTGCCGAAGAAACCGTCACCGCACACCAGCATGAGCGTGCCGGGTTCGCGCGGGGCGGAGCCCTGCACGTCCGCCACCGTGATCAGCACACACGGCTGCCCGGCTTGCACGGTGGCAAGCACGTCTGCAAAGCGGAACGGGCGCAGTTGCGTGTGGTCGATGGCGGTCATGACAGTCTCCGGCTCAGGCAGACAGCGGGGCGCTGCGGATGGCGTCCACCGCCTTGAGGATTTCCTCGCAGGTGGCGGGCGCGTTCAGCGGCGGGCTGGTGCGGCCATCGCCCACGGCGGCCACCGCATCGCGGATGGCGAAGAACACCGAGAACGGCAGCAGCAGCGGTGGCTCACCCAGCGCCTTTGAGCGGTGGATGCTGTCTTCCACGTTGGCGTTGTTGAACAGATGCACGCGGAAGTCCGTCGGGCAGTCATTGACCGTTGGGATCTTGTAGGTGGACGGTGCATGCGTCATCAGCTTGCCGCTCTTGTTCCACCACAGTTCTTCCGTGGTGAGCCAGCCCATGCCCTGGATGAACGCGCCTTCCACCTGGCCGATGTCGATGGCGGGGTTGATCGAGCGGCCGGCGTCGTGCAGCACGTCGGCGCGCAGCAGGCGCCATTCGCCGGTGAGCGTGTCGACCACCACTTCCGACACCGCAGCGCCATACGCGTAGTAGTAGAACGGGCGGCCCTTCAGCTTGGACTGATCCCAGTGCAGCTTGGGCGTGGCGTAGAAGCCGTCGGACCACAACTGCACGCGTGCAACGTAGGCCTTGCCAATCAGTTCGTCAAACGGCACCTGGCGCGCACCGATTTCCAGGTGGTCACCGATGATGGCCACGGTCTCGATGGGCACTTCGTAGTGTTCGGCGGCAAACGCGATCAGGCGTTGGCGGATCTGACGAGCGGCGTCCTGTGCAGCCTTGCCGTTCAGGTCGCTGCCGGTCGATGCGGCGGTGGCAGACGTGTTGGCGACCTTGCTGGTGTCGGTTGCCGTCACGCGGATGCGGGTGAAGGACACGCCCAGTTCGTGCGCCACCACCTGTGCGACCTTCGTGTTCAGGCCCTGGCCCATTTCGGTGCCGCCGTGGTTCACGAGGATCGAGCCGTCGTTGTACACGTGCACGAGCGCACCGGCCTGATTGAAGTGCTTGACGTTGAACGAGATGCCGAACTTCACCGGCGTGAGCGCCAGGCCGCGCTTGAGCACTGGGCTCGTCGCGTTGAACGCGCGAATGGCCTCGCGGCGTGCGCGGTAATCGGACGTCGCTTCCAGTTCGTCGAGCAGCTCATGGATGACGTTGTCTTCCACGGTCTGGCCGTACGGCGTGATGTTGTTCTTGTCCTTGCCGTACAGATTGGCACGGCGCACGTCGAGCGCATCGCGGCCGATCGAGCGCGCGATGTTGTCCATGATGTACTCGATGGCAAACGCGCCCTGCGGGCCGCCGAAACCACGGAATGCGGTATTCGACTGCGTGTTGGTGCGTGCGCAGAAGCCGTCGATTTCCACTTCTGGCAGCCAGTAGGCGTTGTCGAAGTGGCAGATGGCGCGCGTCATCACCGGGCCGGACAGGTCGGCCGAGAAACCGGCACGCGAGGTCATATCGCACTTGATGCCCTGGATGCGGCCGTTGTCGTCATAACCGGCCTCGTAACCGAAGCGGAAGTCGTGACGCTTGCCGGTGATCATCATGTCGTCATCGCGGTCCGGACGCAGCTTGACCGGGCAGGCGAGCTTCCAGGCCGCCAGCGAGGCGCAGCAGGCAAACAGGCCCGATTGCGATTCCTTGCCGCCAAAGCCACCGCCCATGCGGCGGCATTCCACCAGCACCTGGTTGGCGTGCCAGCCCAGCATGTGCGACACCATGTGCTGCATTTCGGTCGGGTGCTGGGTCGAGCACCACACGTGCATGCCGTTGTCTTCCTTCGGCACCGCATACGAGATCTGGCTTTCCAGGTAGAACTGTTCCTGGCCGCCCAGCGACATCTGGCCGGCTTCCGAATGCGGCGCCGCAGCGATGCGCTCAGACGGCTCGCCACGCTTGAGGTGCATCGGCGGCAACACGGATTTGCCGGCGGCGCGCGCGTCTTCGGGCGTCAGCAGTGCGGGCAGGACTTCGTATTCGATGTTGCCCAGGCGAGCAGCGCGGCGCGCCGCATCGTGCGACGTGGCCACCACGATGAACATCGGCTGGCCGATGAAGTGCACCGTGTCGGTGGCCAGGATCGGATCGTCGTGGATGATCGGGCCGCAATCGTTGGTGCCCGGAATGTCGGCCGACGTGAACACAGCCACCACGCCCGGCGCGGCTTTCACGCGATCCAGGTCCATGTTGACGATGCGCGCATGCGCTTGCGTGCTCATGCCGAGCGCGGCGTGCAGCGTGCCGGCCAACTCCGGGATGTCATCGGTGTACGTGGCAGTGCCAGCAACGTGCAGATGCGCAGATTCGTGCGGGCGGGAGATGCCGACCACAGCACCGCGCTGGCCCGGGATTGCCGCTGCAATATCGGCTTCCGCCAGCAGGAAGGCTTCGGTTTGCTTGTTCATGTTCTCAGGCTGCGGTGAGGGTATTCAATTCGACCGCGCGCACATTGATCTGTTCGGGCGTGAGCGGCGCGTCGGTACGGGTTTCCAGCCAGAAGCGGTACACCGTGTTGGCCGCTGAAATGCGACGGTAGTTGTCGGTGGCGCGCATGTCGGACAGCGGCGTGTAATCGCGCGACATGGCTGCCATGGCAGCACGCACGGTCGCTTCGGTCCACGGCTGGCCGGTGATGGCCGCTTCGGTTTCAGCAGCGCGCTTGGACGTTGCCGCCATGCCACCGTAAGCGATGCGGGCGCTGCGCACGATGTTGCCGTCCAGCTCGATGGCGAGTGCTGCGCACACGGCAGAGATATCTTCGTCAAAACGCTTGGACAGCTTGTACGTGCGCAAGCGCATGGCATCGCGGCCTTCGCGCGCAGGAATGCGCAGGCCGGCCACGAATTCGCCTTCTTCCATCGCGTTCTTTTGGTAGGCGAGATAGAGATCCTCCAGCGGCAGCTCGCGGCGCACTTCACCACGCTGCAGCACGACTCGCGTGCCGATGGCGATGAGTGCGGGGGCCGAGTCACCGATCGGCGAGCCGTTGGCGACATTGCCGCCCAGCGTGCCCGCATTGCGGATCGGCAGCGAAGCAAAGCGCTTCCACAGTTCGGTCAGTTCGGGGTAGTCCTGGGCGAGGAACTCGTAGGCCTGTTCCAGCGAGACAGCGGCGCCGATTTCGATCCAGCCGTCACGCTTTTCCAGCGCATAAAGGTCAGCCACCTGGCCGATGTAGAGGATGTCGCCCAGATCACGGAACTGCTTGGTGACCCACAGGCCAACGTCGGTGCTGCCGGCCAGGATGCGGATGGTCGGGTGCGCGGCCTTGATGGCGGCAAATGCCGAGGCGGTGCGCGGCGCGTAGAAGCGCGGGGCGTTTTCCGTACCGACGGGCGCGTAGCTGAAGGTGTCCGTGCGCTGCAGCTTGCGCAGCGTCTCAGCCAGTTGCGTGCGGTCCAGGGGGGCTGAATTCGCGGCCGGCGAGGGGAGCTCGAACATGCGCTCGCCCGCGTCGATGATGGGGCGGTAGCCGGTGCAGCGGCACAGGTTGCCGGTGAGCGAATCGCAGATAGTCTGGCGCGAGGGGATCGGCGCCTCGTTGCCGGTGTTCTCGTACAGCGCGTAGAGCGACATCACGAAGCCCGGCGTGCAGAAGCCGCACTGCGAGCCATGACACTCCACCATGGCCTCTTGCACCGGATGCAGCGTGCCGTCCTTGCCGCGCACGTCTTCCACGGTGAACAGCGCCTTGCCGTCAAGCGTGGGCAGAAACTGGATGCACGCGTTGACGGCCTTCAGGCCGACGCTGCCGTCTTCCTGCAGCTCGCCGAGCACCACGGTACATGCACCACAATCGCCCTCAGCGCACCCTTCCTTGGTGCCTGTGCAGTGTGCGTCTTCACGCAGGTATTGAAGCACCGTGCGGGTAATCGGGGCATCCGTGACGGTGCGCACCTGGCCGCGGTGAAAGAAGCGGATGGGCTGAGTCTCCATGGGGGTTCTACGCCTGTTTGTGTGTATGACGGAACCATAGCACCGGGCCAGGAATGCAATATTTGGCCCATGTGATAACCCGCATCGGAAAGCCAAAATCCGGGGTATACCCGCCAGTAGCGGTCTGGCGGCGCGACGTGCAGGTGACATACACTGACAGCGTTTCCCCAGCACGTTTTTTTAGAAGGTACGGTGCAGCCGTATCCGCCTCCAGATGCACGGCAAAGATCACCTCGATACCTACCTCCTGCGCGTTCTCTACACGCTGCTCACCGAGCAGAGCGTGACGCGCACCGCGGTCAAGCTCGGCCAGTCACAGCCGGCCATCAGCAATACGCTCAAACGCCTGCGCGAGATCACGGGCGACGCCATCCTCGTGCGAGGCAAGAACGGTATGGTCCCGACCGAGCGCGGCCACGACCTGCTGGCACTGGCGCAGCAGAGCCTGGAGGCCATGGAGCGCATCGCGCGCCCGTCGCAGGAGTTTGACCCGGGCAACACCACGCGTACGTTCCACCTGGGCGCACCGGATTACCTCGACGCCTTCTTCCTGCCCAACATTGTCGAGCGCCTGCGCAAACAGGCGCCGCAGGCCAAGTTGGTCGTGCATCCGCTCAATGCCGGGGTCGATTACCTTGCCGCGCTGGAGCAGGGCGGCATGGATCTGGTGATCGGCAACTGGCTCTCGCCGCCCGAACATCTGCATATTTCGCCGCTGTTTGACGATGAAGTCGTCTGCATGCTGGGCGCACAGCACCCGCTGGCGCGCAAGGGCATCTCGCTCAAGCATTACGTAGAGATGCCGCACCTGGCCCCCGCGCCGTACGCCGTCATGCAGCGCAGCATGATCGATCAGGCACTTGCGGAGCAAGGGCTCAAGCGTCAGATCCAGGTGTCGCTGCCGTATTTCGGGCTGGTGCCATATGTGCTGATGCGCACCGATCTGGTGTTCACCACTGGCCGCCAGTTCGCTGCGCATTGCGCGCAGTACCTGCCCATCCGCATCCTGCCGACGCCCATGGCGTTCCCGAAGATGCGCTTCTACCAGCTGTGGCATGAACGCAGCCACGCGGCGCCCGACGTGATGTGGCTGCGCCGCATGATCGGTGAAGTGGCGGGCGAGCTGCCGCAACACCCGCAATTGGAAACGGCGGTGGCCTGAACCTGAGCCGCTGCCGTTCTGTCATGCGCCCGGGCGGGGCTTACTTTCCGCTCGCGACCGCCTTCCCGTAGTCCGGAAAAAATACCTGCTCCCCGTTGACCTTGAAGTCGGCAATGACCTGCTGGCCAGCGGCTGACGTGATCCATTCAATCAGCTTGGTCGCGTCGGTGTAGTTGATGCTCGGATATTTTTTCGGGTTGACCGCGATGATGCCGTACGGGTTGAACATGCGCGGGTCACCGGCCAGCACGATGTCGAGGCCCGTCTTGGCGCGGTAAGCGCCATAGGTTGCGCGGTCCGACAGCGTGTAGGCGTTCATCTGCGCGGCCATGTTCAGCACTTCGCCCATCCCCAGGCCCGCGCTGACGTACCAGGGTTTGCCCTTCGGGTCGATGTTGGCTGTCTTCCAGTAGGCCTTTTCCATCACGTCGGTGCCGGAGTTGTCGCCGCGCGAGATGAACTTGGCGCCCGTTTTCTCGCCCGCCGCGGCAATGGTTTCCATCCCCTGAATGACGTTCTTCTGGCCGCGCACGTGGGCCGGGTCGGCTTCTGGGCCGACGAGGATGAAATCGTTGTACATCACGTCGCGGCGGTCGATGCCGCCGCCCGATGCGACGAAGGCGTCTTCCAGTTGGCGGGCGTGCACGAGCACCACATCCACGTCACCCGATTCGCCCAGTTTGACTGCCTTGCCGGTGCCAACGGCAATCACGTGCACATGGACGCCGGTGGCCGCTTCGAATTTGGGTAGCAGGGCTTTCAGCAGGCCGGAATTTTCGGTGCTGGTGGTGGTTGCCATGCGGAGATCGCCAGCATATGCGGCCACGGAGGCCGCAAGTGTCATGCAGATGACAGCAGACAGCCGAAGGGTTTGGGAGAATCCGGGCATGTTGTGGAGGGCAGTGAGAAGGCGTGGACGCTTTATGTCGGATACTGCATGATGGCGGCAACGTCGGGGGCAGTCAGCGGCCACGAGATGCCTGCCCCGGAGTGAGCAGGATTGTTCTCCCGGGCCATGGTTGAAGTAAATAGGAAACCATAAACATAATGACCTTCCAGTTCGAAGTATTTCCGGTGGTGGGGCCGGACGATAATCCGCGCGCCAACGGCAAGGTGTTTCAGTTGCTGCGGGCGGTGCGCGAGACGGGGTCGCTGCACCGGGCGGCGAAGCAGGTGGGGCTGTCGTACCGGCACGCCTGGGGGGTGATGCGGTCGTGGGAAGAAATGCTCGGCCGCTCGCTGCTCGACATGGAGCGCGGCCGCGGCGCTTCGCTCACGCTCTTTGGCGAGCGCATGTTGCGTGCTGAGACGCGCCTGCGTGAGCAGCTTGATCCGGTGCTGCACCAGGCCATGGGGCAGTTTTTGTCCGAGTTGGAGGACGCTTCCCAATCGCAGGCGCGCATCCGGTTTTCGGGCAGCCATGACCCGGCTGTGGAGGTGCTGGCCGAGACGTTTGCCCGACAAAGCCACGGAGCGCACATCGACACCGTGTTCTGCAGCGCCGTTGAAGGGCTCATCTGCCTGCAGGAAAAGCAATGCGAGGTGGCCGGCTTCTATGTGGCGCCGCAGCAGGGGGCGGGTTCGATCGCGCACCAGACCTTGCGCAAGTGGTTGCGCCCGACCGCCGTGCGTCTGATCGCCCTGGCTGATCGCGAGCAGGGGCTGATGATGTCGGCGGAGTGGGCGGGGCGGGTGCAGTCGCTGGGGGATCTGGCGCGCACGCAGGCGCGCTTCATCAACCGGCAGCGCAGTTCGGGCACGCGGTTGCTGTTCGACCAGTTGCTGGTGGCTGCGGGGCTGTATCCCGACCAGATTCACGGCTACGACGAGCAGGAGTTCTCGAGCGACAAGATCGCCGTGGCCGTGCAGCAAGGGCGGGCGGACGTCGGTTTCGGCCTGCGCCCGGGTGCCGAAGCCCATGGCTTGCATTTCGTGCCGCTGACGCGCGAAACGTACTACCTTGCGGTGCGCCGCAATGACGCGCTCTCCCCCTGGGTGCGCGAGCTGATCGAACGCATCGGCCAGCCCGCCTTTCGTGAAGGCTTGGGCCATCTCGCCGGCTACCGGCCAACCGAGCATGTTTCGCTGCTTGCCGCAGACCAGGTGCTGCCCTGGCACGCTGACGAGGCCCGCGCGCTGGCCCGCTGAAGTCGTGCGAACATGGCGGAGTCTGCCTAATTGACGTCGAGGCGCGAGCGCCCCGTCCATGTTCCGCCCATGTCACGTTTTTCCGTCTGGACCCAAGCCCTGCGCATGTTGCGCCGCGACTGGCGCGCCGGTGAACTGAACCTGCTGCTCATCGCGCTGGTGCTGGCCGTGGCCGCGCTGGCGTCCGTCAGCTTCCTGGCCGATCGCATGCATGCCGGCCTGGAGCGCGATGCGCGTCAGCTGATCGGCGCGGATGTGCTTGTGGTGTCTGATCAGCCGCTGCCGCCCGACATCGAGGCGCATGCACGCGCCAGCGGCCTGCAGGTGACACATACCGCCACCTTCCCCAGCATGGCGAGCACGTTGACGAACGGTTCATCGGGCGAGCCACGGGGTGAGCCCATCGCGCAACTGGCCGCCATCAAAGCCGTCGATATGGGTTACCCGCTGCGCGGCACCCTCAAGGTGAGCGATGACGGGCGCGATACCGTTGGCACGCCGATTCAGGGGACGCCCGCTGCGGGCACGGTCTGGGTAGATGCACCGCTGCTCGAAGCGCTCGGTATTCGCGTGGGTGATGCCATCCGGCTTGGCACAGGTACCTTCAAGATCGCACACGTCATCACGCAGGAGCTGGACCGTGGCGCGGGTTTCATGAACTTTGCGCCGCGCGTAATGTTGCCGATGGCGGATCTGGCCTCCACTGGCCTTGTCGCTTATGGCAGCCGCTTGACATACCGCCTGCTGGTGGCCGGCCCCGATGCGGCTGCCAATGCGTTCCGCACCTGGGTCGAGGCCGAACTGAAGACACGCCAGTTGCGTGGCGTACGCGTTGAATCGCTGCAAAACGGCCAGCCGCAGATGCGCGAAACGCTGGACCGCGCCGAGCGCTTCCTCTCGCTCGTCGCGCTGCTGGCCGCGATGATTGCCGCCGTAGCCATCACCATGGCCGCGCGCCGCTATACCGCACGGCATACCGATGCGGTGGCCGTCATCAAATGCCTGGGGCTGAAGCAAGGGCAGATTCTGGGTACGTTTGCGCTGGAGTTTCTGTTGATCGGCGTGCTGGGTTCGGCGGCGGGCGTGGCGCTGGGTTATGGCGCGCACTGGTTGCTGCTGGCATCGCTCGGCGATCTGGTGACGGTGACGTTGCCCGCGCCGTCCGTCTGGCCGGCGGTGGTGGGCGTGACGGCAGGGCTGGTGCTGTTGATCGGCTTTGCCGTGCCGCCGCTGCTGAGTCTCGTGCGCGTAGCGCCGCTACGCGTGCTGCGGCGGGATGTTGCCGAGCGTGCCGTGGCGGCATGGATCGGCTATGCACTGGGCGCAGCGGCGTTCTTTGCGCTGCTTGTGGTGTCTGCACGCGACGTGAAGCTGGGTGCGCTGACGGCGGCGGGGTTTGCCGGCGCCATCGTCGTGTTTGCACTGTTGGCGGCGGGCGGCTTGCGCGCGTTGGCGGTGTCACTGGGACGCGGCCGCGCGCTGAGCGTGGGCTGGCGCTTTGCACTTGCCGTGCTGGAGCGCCGTCGCGGCGTGAGTGTGCTGCAAACCGTGGCGCTCGCAGTTGGGCTGATGGCGCTGCTGCTGCTTGCCATGACGCGCAATGACTTGATCCGCTCATGGCACAACGCCACACCGGCGGATGCGCCCAACCGTTTCATCATCAACATCCAGCCCGATCAGATGGCGCCCGTGAAGCAGGCGCTGGCCCAGGCTGGCGTGGCAGACCCGAAGCTCTATCCGATGGTGCGCGGGCGCCTGACACAGGTGAACGGCCAGGTCATTGACCGCCAAACCTACGCCGAATCGCGCGCCCGCAATTTGGTGGAGCGCGAATTCAACCTGTCCTATGCGACCGAACAGCCGTCCGAGAATCGCATCGTTTCCGGCCAATGGTTCAGCGGGAAGAAACCCGAAGCCTCGGTGGAAGAGGGCATCGCCAAGACGCTCAACCTGCGCCTGGGCGACGTGCTGCGGTTCGACGTCGCCGGGCAGACGGTCGATGCGCCCATCACGTCACTGCGCAAGCTCGACTGGAGCTCGATGCGCGTGAACTTCTTCGTGATCCTGCCGCCCGTGGCGCTGCACGACATGCCGCAGACGTACGTGACCGCGTTCCGCATTCCGGCAGGCCAAGCCGATCTGCCGGCCAGGCTCGTGCGCGAGTTTCCGAACCTGACGGTGGTCGATACCGAGCTGATCTTGCAGCAGGTGCAAGGTGTGCTCGATCAGGTGACGGCGGCGGTGGAATTCCTCTTCGTCTTTACATTGGCGGCGGGTGTGCTGGTGCTCTATGCCGCGCTCTCCGGCTCGCGTGACGAGCGGCTGCGCGATGCCGGCGTGCTGCGCGCGCTCGGCGCGGGCTCCGGCGTGGTGCGCCAGACGCAGTACGCCGAAGTGCTGATCGTTGGCGGCCTAGCGGGGTTGATGGCCGGCGTCGGCGCGGTCGCCATCGGCTGGGCATTGTCGGCGTATGTGTTCGATTTTCCGTATCGTTTCAACCCGGCGATCCTGCCGGTGGGCATCGTGAGCGGCATGGTGTGCGCTTTCGTTGGTGGTTGGCTGGGCTTGCGCGACGTGCTGCGTCGCCCCGCCATGGCGACCCTCAGAGATGCCTGAATCTTTTGCTATGACTGATGCTGTATGACTGACGCAACTTCCGGCCAGGAAACCCTGGCCTTCGACCTGATCGGCGGCGAAGCGCGCGTGCGCGAACTCGTTGACCGCTTCTACGACCTGATGGATCTGGAGCCCGAGTTTGCCGTGCTGCGTGCGCTGCATCCGCAAAGCTTGGATGGCTCGCGCGACAAGCTGTTCTGGTTCCTGTGCGGCTGGCTGGGCGGCCCGAACCATTTCATCGAGCGGTTTGGCCATCCGCGCCTGCGTGCGCGCCATCTGCCGTTCGAGATCGGCACGCAGGAGCGCGATCAATGGATGCGCTGCATGGCGCTTGCCATGCAAGACATCGGTCTGGACGAAGCGCTGCAGATGCGTTTGATGCAGGCGTTCTGGCAGACCGCCGATTGGATGCGCAATGTGCAGCGCTAACGTGCCGCGCTAAAGCGCACCGCACAAAAACACATTCGAGGAGACCGCCATGATCGGTTTGCCCACCGCCGACGACGTGCTGGCGTTCTGGTTCGGCAACGCGCCGCTGGTCGATGCACGGCCGGAATGGTTCACCAAATCCGATGCGTTCGATGCGGAGATCCGCGCGCGCTTCCTGCCGCTGTGGGAGGCGCTGACCGCGGGCGATGCCGATACCTGGATGGACACGCCGCTCGAAGCCATCGCGCGCGTCGTCGTGCTCGACCAGTTCTCGCGAAACATGTTTCGCGGCAGCGCCCGCGCGTTTGCCAGTGATGCAGCGGCGCTGCACACCGCACAGACCGTCGTGGCGGCCGGCTGGGATGCCCGATTGCCAACCCGCCATCACCGGTCGTTCTGCTATCTGCCGTTTGAGCACAGCGAGGCACTGGCCATGCAGGATGAATCGATCCGCCTGTACACCCGCCTGCGTGATGAAGAGGCCGACGCGGATTCACTCATCTGGGCGGAAAAGCATCGCGAGATCATTGCGCGCTTCGGGCGTTTTCCGCATCGCAATGCGGCGCTCGGGCGGTCGTCGACGCCCGAGGAGGTCGAGTTTCTGACGCAGCCCGGGTCGTCGTTCTAGGGCGTTGGAGGGTGGTGGCTTACGTGCGCGCGCGGCGCTCGGACCACTTGTCGACCGTCTCGCGCGGCGCGCGTGCCAGCATGTCGATCAACGCAGCAGGGTCGTTGCTCACATGCAGCAGATCGGCATGGTGGCGCTTGAGGAAGCCTTCTTGCACGGCGTGGTCGATGAAGGCGAGCAGCTTGTCGTAGAAACCCGCCACGTTCAGCAGGCCGATCGGCTTGTTGTGATAGCCGAGCTGCAGCCACGTGAAGGTTTCGAACAGCTCTTCATACGTGCCCACGCCGCCGGGCATGGCGATGAACGCGTCCGCACGGTCGGCCATCATCTGCTTGCGCTGGTGCATGCTCTCGACGATGTGCAACTCGGTCAGCTCTTTATGGCCGACTTCCTTGCGCACCAGCGATTTCGGGATGATGCCGATGACCGGGCTGCCGCCGTGCAGCACGGCATCGGCCACCACGCCCATCAGGCCCACGTTGCCGCCGCCGTAGACGAGCGTGAGGCCGCGCTTGACCATCTCGTTGCCCAGCGCGATGGCGCCGGTTTTGTATTCCGGGCGCTCGCCCGGGCTGGAGCCGCAGTAGACGCAGATCGAGTTCATTTGGCAGGGGTGGTTGGGCTGGGGTCGGCTGCTGTGCCGACTGGCGGATCGTTGCTGCGGCTCACCGCCAGCAGATCGAACGCCCGCCGCGGCTTGCCGCGCAGGTAAGGCGCGAGGATCGACAGAATGTGGTAGCTCGCGCCGTGCAAGTGGTCACGGATCGCGTTGGGATCGTTGTACTGGCGCGGATGCTGCACGAACTGAAACGACAGCCAGTAGGTGGCGATTACCACGATGTTGGTGCAGATGGCGTCAACTTGTTCGGCCGTGGCTTCCATCTCGCCGTCTTCAATGAACTGGTGGCAGATGTCCATGGCGAAGTGGCGCTTCTGCTCGACGATGCGCTTGAAGTTCAGTTCAAGCATGCGGTTGCGCGCGAGCAGGTCGTTGATGTCGCGGTACAGAAAGCGGTAGTTCCACAGGAACTCCGACATGTACTGCAGGTAGCCCCAGGTTTCGTCCAGCGTGGCCTTGTGGTCATCCGGCAGCTTCAGGCGGCGCGCGATCTCTTGCTCGAACTGCACGAAGATCGAGTTGATGATGTCGTCTTTGTTGCGGAAGTGGTAGTACAGGTTGCCCGGGCTGATCTCCAGCTCTTCGGCGATCGTCGTGGTGGTGACGTTGGGCTCGCCCAGATCGTTGAACAGGCGCAGCGACACTTCGAGGATGCGGTCGCGCGTGCGGCGTGGGCCGGTGGAGTGCTGCTTGGTTTCCATTGAACTGCCAAGGCCGTGGCCCTGTCTCCGTGGCGTGTTGGTGCCCGGATTATAAGAGATCGTGCTTGTGCAACGACCCCCCACATGCTGTGGGGCAGACATTGCCAAACGTTGTCGCCGGCTTTTTCGCTGGTGTTCTCAATGCAGCAGCGACGCCACCCACGGCCACGCGATCGCCACCCATGTCCCCACGCATAGCAGCAGGGCCAGCATGACGGCCGCGCTACCGAAATCCTTGGCGCGCTTGGACAACCCATGCTGCTCCAGCGAGATGCGATCGACCGCCGCTTCCACGCTCGAATTGAGGAGCTCGACAATCAACACCAGCACCAGCGTGCCGAGCATGAGAATGCGTTCGACCACCGTGGCGGGAATGACGAACGCGCACGGCAGCAGGATCGCGCAGAGCGTCAGCTCCTGGCGGAACGCGCTTTCCTCGTCGATGGCGAAGCGGATACCGCTGATGGAATTCTTGAGCGCAAACCACGCCCGCGTGATCCCGCGATTGCCCTTGTGCGGGTTGTCGGCCGGCGAGTAGGCGCCGGCCGCCGGTGGCGCGGGCGGATGCTCCGGCGGGGTGGTGGGCTTCATGGAACGCAAGGCTCAGGCACCTGCGGCAGTGGACGGCTCGGCGGCCTTGGTGTTGCCGGCCTGTGCAGCGGGCATCGGGCGAAGGTGCGCCAGGAACTGCTCCGAGGCGGCGCGCCACGAGAATTTCTCGGCATGCGTGCGCGCCGTCGTGCGGTCGATGCGCAGTGCTTCCAGGCAAGCCTCGCGCAGGTCTTCGCGCAACGCACCAGCCGGCGAATCGCCCAGCACGTCGATCGGGCCCGTCACCGGATACGCGGCGACCGGCAAACCGCTGGCAAGTGCTTCCAGCAGTACCAGGCCAAACGTATCGGTGCGGCTCGGGAAGACGAACACATCGGCCGAGGCGTACACCTTGGCCAGTTCCGGCTGCTTGAGCACGCCCAGGTAGCTGGCGTTCGGATACTTCACCTTCAGGCCAGCCAGTGCCGGGCCTTCGCCCACCACCCACTTGGAGCCTGGCAGGTCCAGCTCCAGGAAGGCTTCGACGTTCTTCTCCACTGCCACGCGGCCGACGTACAGGAAGATCGGGTGCGCCGTGTTCAGCACGTTGCCGCCCTGGGCGGTGAAGACATCCAGATCGACGCCACGCGTCCACAGCACGCCGTTGGTGATGCCGTAGTCGGCAAGGTCTTTCAGTACCACGGGCGTCGGTGCCATTACGGCCTGGGCCGGGCCATGGAACCAGCGCAGGAAACGATACGTCCACGCCAGCGGAATGCCGAAGCGCGCCTGCACGTACTCCGGGAAGCGCGTGTGATACGCCGTCGTGTAGGGCAGCTTGTGGCGCAACGCGTAGGCGCGCGCGGCCAGGCCCAGCGGGCCTTCGGTGGCGATATGCAGGGCCTGCGGGGCAAACTTCTCAATACGCTCGCGCACGCGCTTGGCCGGCAGAATCGACAGGCGGATTTCCGGATACGTCGGGCACGGCACCGTTTTGAATTCCAGCGGCGTGATCATGTCGACGATGTGCCCCATGGCCTCCAGTTCGCGGCGCGTCTGGGTGAGGGTGCGGACGACGCCATTGACCTGCGGTTCCCAGGCATCGGTGACGATCATGACTTTCACGGGCTCTCCTTGGGGGGTAGGTTGGGTGGCGGCGGGCTGCACGAGGTCGATGCTGGTGTTGGTCATGTGGGGTTCCATCAGGCGGCCGCCGCAGCGGCACGGCGTGCGCGGCGGGAGGTGCGCGGTGCATCGAGCAGATGCGTCCAGTAGATGATCTGCAGTTCGCCTTCCATGGTTTCGACCAGGGCAGAGAGGCTCTCCACCCAGTCGCCGTCGTTGCAGTAAAGCTGGCCATCGATCTCGCGGATCTCGGCCTTGTGGATATGCCCGCAGACCACGCCGTCGCAACCGCGTCGGCGCGCTTCGTCGGTCATTACACGCTCAAACGAGTTGATGAAATTGACCGCGTTCTTGACCTGATGCTTGAGGTATTGCGACAGCGACCAGTACGGAAACCCAAGCCGCACGCGGATGCTGTTGAAGTGCCGGTTCATCGCCAGGATGAAGGTGTAGAGCGAGTCGCCCACGTAGGCGAGCCAGCGCGCATGCTGCATCACGCCGTCGAACAGGTCGCCGTGTACGACCCACAGGCGGCGGCCGTCAGCGGTCACGTGGATCGCGTCTTCAGCGACTTCGATATCGCCGAAGTTCAGGCCGTGGAACTGGCGCGCCATCTCGTCGTGATTGCCCGGAATGAACACCACCCGGGTGCCCTTGCGCGCGCGGCGCAGCACCTTCTGCACCACGTCGTTGTGTGCCTGCGGCCAGTACCAGCCCTTGCGCAGTTGCCAGCCGTCAACGATGTCACCGACGAGGTACAGCGTGTCGGATTCATGGTGCTTGAGGAAGTCGAGCAGGTAGTCGGCCTGGCAGCCGGGCGTGCCGAGATGGATGTCCGACAGCCAGATCGTGCGGTAGCGCTGGATTTTCTCGGCGGGCAGGTCGGTGTCTGTGTCAGCGGAGTGGTCGGGCGCCAATGTGGAGGCCGGCGTGGCGACGGGTGCTTCGTGCTCGCGCACATCGCCACGACTCGCAGGCACAGCCGAACCCAGTGCGCCGGCGGCGGCAAGTCCGGCGGCCATGTGCATCAGGGGCGGTGGAACGTTCCAGTCGGAACCGGTGAGGGGAGCGGCGCGAAAGCGTTGCGCGAGGCGGCGGAGAAAACCAAGGCTGGGCAGATTTGGCAGGACCATGTCGGCAACAGAGGCTGCGTTGGACGGATTTCGCCATCGCAGCGTGAAAAAGCCGTGTCAGAAACATGACCGTCACATGACGTGATTACCGCAGAACAGAAAGGCATGCGCCCAAGACCCGCGCCGGACGGGTGTTTCAAGCTGATGGGGTTGGCGGGATGCCTTCGATGCGTGTGAGTTCCGCCAGCACGGCATCACGCACGCGTGCGTCGCATAGCAACGACACATGGCCGATTCCCGCGAACGGGATGTGCCGCGCGCCTTCCAACCAAGACGCGCCAGCCGGCCCGACGATGGAATCGTGCCACGAGAAAATCGACGTGATGCGCGCTCGCATGGCCGGCGTTTCGGACGCCGCAAGCTGGCGCAGCCATGGGCTCGCCCAAGCCATCTGGCGCACGTTGTGACCGCGTCCTGTGCGCGCCATTGCCGTACCCCGGTGCGGCGAGCCAAGCGTGATGACATGCGCAACAGAGCAGGGCTCTGATTGCCGTAGCAACGCGCGTGCGGCAAGCCCGCCCATGCTGTGGCAGAGCAGAACGGGGAGGCGGCCATGCGTGCGCGTCAGCCGCGCGACGGCGGAAGCGATGTCGTGGGCGTAGTCGTCAATGTCGCCCAGAAGCGGCATGAGATCGATGGCGTCAGTCGGGTGCCCGGCGGCGGCCAGGTGTTGCTGCATTGGCAGCCACACGGCGCGGTTGCAACCATAGCCGTGGATCATCAGCACCGGCAGGCGCTTGCCGTCGCCCGCTGGCGCATCGAACGCGGCAGCCGCGCGGAAGGGCTGCAGCACGTTGAACATCCACGCGACCGATACGCATTCGCGCAGCCAGCACGTAATGAAACCGGTGATGCCGATGCGCTGTTCGTGCGGTATGGGCATGCGGTCCCAAACCGGGTCATCGGGTATGGCGGTTCCCAGGCTCTTGAGCGAAACCAGAAACGCCCAACCGACCGACATGAGATAGCCCAGCACCAGCGCTGCGCCAGCGAGCGCACTGGCAACTGGCCAACTCCATCCGCCCCAGCGATGTGCCGTCCAGCCAACCGCCGCTATCGCCGCGCACTCCAGCGCCACGGCAATGCGGCGCACAGTGGCCGCCGTCAGGAAGGCGAGGGGAACAGGGGAGGCGGGCAGATCGGCGCGCGTCATGATGGAGGTCGCCGCCGAGAGTGAAGCCGGCTCAGTCGCGCACCAGCCGCGTGCCGGCCAGGCGATCATGCAGCAACTGGCGCCGCGGGTCGATCCACGCCAGCGCGACCCAAACCAGCAGGCATGCCAGCGCAACACCCGCGCCGGCCCAGCGGGAGGCTCCGGTCAGGTGGATCACGCCCACCGCTACGGCAACCCATATCCACGCCAGCGCATAGCGCGCAACGGCCCGGCCCAGCGAAATGCGCGATCCATCGGCGTTGACCACGCGCATGCGCCACGTCTGCATCGCCAAGGTCTGACCGCGCTTGCGCCAGAACCACACGAAGTACAGACCCAGCGCCAGAAAGCCCCAGACCTGCAGCCCCACATCACCCGTACGCGCCAGCGGCGGCACGATCAGGCGCAGCAGCAAAAAGACAGCCGTTGCGCCAAACATCACGCCAAACAGCAGCAAACCTTCATAGAGCATCGCGGCGAGACGGCGGCGCAGCGTGGGCGCCGCGAGCCGATCAGGTGCCGCAGCCGGGGAAGGCGAAGAAACGGAGGTGGCCATCGAACAGGGGGTGAGCGCAGCAAGCGCAATCCATCATGCACCGGCGACGTTCGCGCGGCGCGTGTTCGGATTATGCCAAAGGGTTTGCTCGGCTTAACCGCCCAGCACAGTGGACGGCGGCGGGTTGCCCGATTCCCCGCCCGTGGTCGCGGGCGGTGCAACCGGGGGCACCGGTGTGGGCGGCGCGCTTGCCGGTGCCGGTACGGCAGCAGCAGGCGCCGACGCGGGTGTTGCAGCCGGTGTGGATGCGGCGGCGGCTGCCTTGTTCGCCGGCGCTGATTTGGTCGTGCCCGGTTTGGTGCGCGCACCGTGATGGATTGACTTGGCAGCATCCTTCGCCAGGCCCGCGCCGCCCGGCAGCGCCGTCACCGCAGATGGGTGCTTTTGCGCTTTGGCCGCGGCAACCAGCGCCTTCTTCTGCTCATCCGTCAGTTGCTGGTAGCTCTGCCAAGCCTCGCTCTTCTTCTGCACCGGGAGCGACTTGGTGGTCTGGAAATTCTCGCGCGCGCGATGGCGTTGCTCCGGGGTGAGCTTGATCCAATCCGCCATGCGTGTCTGCAGGCGCTGCTGTTGAGCCGGCGTGTACTTCGGATACGCTTGGGCGATCTGCAGCCACTTCTTGCGGGCCAGTTCCGACAGGCCGTTCCATTCCGGTGCCAGCGGCGCGAAGATGCGCTGCTGCACGATGGTCAATTCGGCCCAGTTCGGGTGGACGGACGGCCGCGGATTGGTCGCGGGCGGCGTCGGCAGATCAATCGGCGCGTTGACGCCCACGCCTGGGGCCGCTGCGGGCGCCGAGGCTGGGGGAATCTGTGCAATCGCAAGTCCCGCCATCAGGCCGGCCGCACCGATCAGCGCAACGATGCCGCCGCGCAGACGCAGCGTCCTGGCGCCTCGCGGTGGTTGGCCGTGGGTGTGCTGGAAGTCGCTCATCGATCAGCCTTTCACTGATCGTGCTTGAGGTACTGATGGAAGCCTTGATCAGCGTAAGCGGCCAACGGCAGATCGTCGAGCATCATTGCGGCATCGACCTCGGCGAGTTCGTCCACGCGTTGCTGCTGTTGCCACTGATAGATGCCTGCGAGGCCGGCAACCAGTGCGATGGTCGGCCACAGCAGGCCGAGGCGGCGCAGGAATGCGGCGGCACGTTGCAGCGGCGACGGCGCATCGCCTTCCATTTCAAAGGACACCGAGCCGACGCCCGGCAGCGCCAAGGCAGGCGAGCGCACCGTGCTCGGCACTTCCGCTTTCTTGTGCGCAAGCGCAGTCCGGCGCGCCGCTGCGAGGCGGTCGCACACGTCGGGCTGCAACTGTCCGGCCGACTCATTCAGAGCGGTACGGACGGCATGCACAAAACGGCGTTCTCGAAGTTCTACCTTGTTCATAGTCGGATCCCTCGCGCCCGCAGCGCTTGGGCCAGGGCGTGTGTTGCCCGCGAGCAGTGCGTCTTTACGCTCCCCTCGGAACAGCCCATTGCCTGGGCCGTCTCGGCAACATCCATGTCCTCCCAGTAACGCATCAGGAAGGCCTCCCGTTGACGCGTGGGCAGCTTCTCGATTTCGCGCTCCAGGATTTCCAGCATCTGGGAGCGCTCGAACTTGTCAGCGCTGCTTTCCGCTGCTGTGGTGCCGGCTTCGCTTTCGATCAGTTCAAGCGGGTCGGTGTCGTCGCCCTCGGCGTCCGTGCGGAAGCTGGAGAACAGGCTCACCCACGTGTTGCGCACCTTGGTGCGGCGGAACCAGTCGTGAATCGTGTTCTGCAGAATGCGCTGGAACAGCAGAGGCAGCTCGGCCCCCGGCTTGTCGCCGTATTTCTCGGCCAGCTTGATCATGGCGTCTTGCACGATATCGAGCGCGGCATCGTCGTCGCGCACCGCGAAGACTGCCTGCTTGAAGGCGCGTTTCTCGACGCTTAGGAGAAAGGCCGACAGTTCCTGTTCAGAGGCCATACAACGGCGGGTGCGAATCCTGTGAGGCAGCCGCGCGAAAATTCACATTCTCAAGATGTGATGATCACGCCGCGTGGCGTCAACGGCCTTGGCCGTGAAAAATGTTGCGATGCTAGCAAAAATGCGGGTCCACGGACAGCCCGACTGTCTGGCGGACCGCCCGGTGCGGGGAATCGCGGCGGCGCTGGACCACCATGCGGCATTGCAGTATTATCACCGGTTCACAACATCTGTGGTTTGTCTCATCTGGCCGCCCATCAGGCGGACCATCCATGCAGACGCGCACCGCTCAAATCCGCGCCACAAGCCCGGTAGAGAGCATCCAAACAATTTTTTGCCGAAAATTGCAAAGGACTGACATGAATATGCCAAGCGCGGAATTTTCCCACGCCAATAGCGGTTCATCTGCCGACATGATGGGGTCTGACATCCTCGTCAATGCGCTCGCGGCAGAGGGCGTCGAGTTCGTCTGGGGTTACCCCGGCGGCGCGGTGCTCTATATCTACGACGCGTTCTACAAGCAAAACAAGATCGAGCACATCCTGGTGCGCCATGAGCAGGCGGCAGTCCATGCGGCTGACGGTTATGCGCGCGCCACGGGCAAGGTCGGGGTCGCTCTGGTGACGTCTGGCCCAGGCGTGACCAATGCCGTGACCGGCATCGCCACCGCCTACCTGGATTCGATCCCGATGGTGGTCATCACCGGCAACGTGCCGACGCACGCCATCGGTCAGGACGCCTTCCAGGAATGTGACACCGTCGGCATTACCCGCCCGATCGTCAAGCACAACTTCCTGGTCAAGGACGTGCGCAATCTCGCCTCGACCATCAAGAAGGCGTTCTTCATCGCATCGACTGGCCGTCCAGGCCCGGTGGTCGTGGACATCCCCAAGGATGTCTCGCGCGAGATGTGTAAGTACGAGTATCCGAAGACCATCGAGATGCGCTCGTACAACCCGGTCAACAAGGGCCATTCGGGCCAGATCCGCAAGGCGGTCAGCCTGCTGCTGCAGGCCGAGCGTCCGTACATCTACTCCGGTGGCGGTGTGGTGCTTGCCGAGGCTAGCGAAGAGCTGCGCCAACTGGCCGCGCTGACGGGTTACCCGGTCACGAACACGCTGATGGGTCTGGGCGCATTCCCCGGCACCAGCAAACAGTTCGTGGGCATGCTGGGCATGCACGGCACGTACGAAGCCAACATGGCGATGCAAAACTGCGACGTGCTGATCGCCATCGGCGCGCGCTTTGATGATCGCGTGATCGGTAGCCCGGCGCACTTCACGTCGCAGCCGCGCAAGATCATCCACATCGACATCGATCCGTCTTCCATCTCCAAGCGGGTGAAGGTCGACATCCCCATCGTCGGCAACGTCAAGGACGTGCTGCAGGAGATGATCGCCCAGATCCAGTCGGGCGAAGCCAAGCCGAACAAGACGGCGCTGGCCAAGTGGTGGGAGCAGATCGAGCAGTGGCGCAGCGTCGATTGCCTGAAGTACGACCGCACGTCGGAGATCATCAAGCCGCAGTACGTGGTCGAGAAGATCTGGGAACTGACCAACGGCGACGCCTTCGTCTGCTCTGACGTCGGCCAGCACCAGATGTGGGCTGCGCAGTTCTACAAGTTCAACGAGCCGCGCCGCTGGATCAACTCCGGTGGCCTGGGCACGATGGGCGTGGGCCTGCCGTACGCGATGGGTATCAAGAAGGCGTTCCCGGACAAGGAAGTCGTCACCATCACTGGTGAAGGCTCGATCCAGATGTGTATTCAGGAACTGTCGACCTGCCTGCAGTACGACACCCCGGTGAAGATCTGCTCGCTTAATAACGGCTATCTGGGCATGGTGCGTCAGTGGCAGGAAATCGAGTACGACAACCGCTACTCGCATTCCTACATGCAGGCGCTGCCCGACTTCGTGAAGCTGGCGGAATCGTATGGCCACGTGGGCATGCGCATCGAAAAGACCGCCGACGTCGAGCCCGCGCTGCGCGAGGCTTTTCGACTGAAGGATCGCACCGTGTTCCTCGACTTCCAGACCGACCCGACCGAAAACGTCTGGCCGATGGTCCAGGCAGGCAAGGGCATCTCTGAAATGCTGCTCGGCGCGGAGGATCTGTAAATGCGTCACATCATTTCCGTCCTGCTGGAAAACGAAGCCGGCGCGCTGTCGCGCGTGGTGGGTTTGTTCTCGGCGCGCGGCTACAACATCGAGACGCTGACGGTCGCCCCGACCGAAGATGCCTCGCTGTCGCGCATGACGATCGTCACGACCGGTTCGGACGACATCATCGAGCAGATCACCAAGCACCTGAACCGCCTGGTGGAAGTCGTCAAGGTCGTCGACCTGACCGAAGGTGCGCACATCGAGCGCGAGCTGATGCTCGTGAAGGTGCGTGCAGTCGGCAAGGAACGCGAAGAGATGAAGCGTACGGCGGACATCTTCCGCGGCCGCGTCATCGACGTGACCGAGAAGACTTACACGATCGAGCTGACCGGTAACGGCAGCAAGCTTGACGCGTTTCTCGATGCCATCGATCGCACTGCCATTCTTGAGACCGTCCGAACGGGTGGTTCGGGTATCGGCCGCGGCGAGCGCATTCTGAAGGTTTGAACCGGCGCGTGCACCAGCGGGTAACTGCGGCCGGACCCCATAGATCAGCAGTATTTGAACATTAGGACATCACCATGAAAGTGTTTTACGACAAGGACGCCGACCTCTCCCTGATCAAGGGCAAGAACGTCACAATCATCGGCTACGGCTCGCAAGGCCACGCCCACGCCCTGAACCTGAACGACTCGGGCGTGAAGGTGACGGTCGGCCTGCGCAAGAACGGCGCGTCGTGGAACAAGGCCGTCAACGCCGGCCTGCAGGTCAAGGAAGTGGCCGAGGCTGTGAAGGAAGCCGACGTCGTCATGATCCTGCTGCCGGACGAGCAGATTGCCGACGTGTACAAGAACGAAGTGCACGGCAACATCAAGCAAGGCGCTGCGCTGGCGTTCGCCCACGGCTTCAACGTGCACTACGGTGCCGTGATTCCGCGTGCTGACCTGGACGTCATCATGATCGCCCCGAAGGCCCCCGGCCACACCGTGCGTGGTACGTACGCGCAAGGTGGCGGCGTGCCGCACCTGATCGCTGTGCACCAGGACAAGTCGGGCGCTGCGCGTGACATCGCTCTGTCGTACGCCACCGCCAACGGCGGCGGCCGCGCCGGCATCATCGAAACGAACTTCCGCGAAGAAACCGAAACCGACCTGTTCGGTGAACAAGCCGTGCTGTGCGGCGGTACCGTCGAGCTGATCAAGGCTGGTTTCGAGACGCTGGTGGAAGCCGGCTACGCTCCGGAAATGGCGTACTTCGAATGCCTGCACGAGCTGAAGCTGATCGTCGACCTGATCTACGAAGGCGGCATCGCCAACATGAACTACTCGATCTCGAACAACGCCGAGTACGGCGAGTACGTTACGGGCCCGCGCGTCGTGACGGAAGAGACCAAGAAGGCCATGAAGCAGTGCCTGAAGGACATCCAGACCGGCGAATACGCCAAGAGCTTCCTGCTGGAAAACAAGGCTGGCGCCCCGACGCTGATTTCGCGCCGCCGCCTGACCGAAGAGCACCAGATCGAGCAAGTCGGCGCCAAGCTGCGCGCGATGATGCCGTGGATCGCCAAGAACAAGCTGGTCGACCAGACGAAGAATTGATCGATCACGCCTTGTGCGTGAAACCAGAAAGCCAGCCTTCGGGCTGGCTTTTTTTATGCTGAATCAACAGGGTCGGGTGCCGTTTCGAGTGCTGGCGCAGCCCTGTGTCGGCTAGAATGCCGCATTTCCTTCAAGACGCTGTCGAGGTCTGATTTTGAACAACACGTATCCGCATCCCATCATCGCCCGCGAGGGCTGGCCGTACCTGGGCGGGATCTTCATCGTCTCGCTCATCGTGCAGGCTGCCGCCGGCTTCGGCTGGGCCTGGCCGTTCTGGGTGCTGACGCTGTTCGTGCTGCAGTTTTTCCGTGATCCGGCGCGTGCCGTGCCAACGCAGGCCAACGCGATTCTGTCGCCGGCTGATGGCCGCATCGTTGCTGTCGAGCAGGTGCGAGATCCGTTTGCTGATCGTGACTCGCTCAAGATCAGCGTGTTCATGAACGTGTTCAACGTGCACTCAAACCGCGCGCCGGTCGATGGCACAGTGCAACAGGTGCAGTACTTCCCGGGCAAGTTCGTCAACGCCGACCTGGACAAGGCGTCGCTCGAGAACGAGCGCAACGCCATTGTGCTGCGACGCGCTGATGGTCAGCTCGTCACTTCGGTGCAGGTGGCCGGTCTGATTGCGCGGCGTATCCTTTGCTATACCAAGGCAGGGGAGGCGCTCACGCGTGGCCAGCGCTATGGCTTCATCCGCTTCGGCTCACGCGTCGACGTGTACCTGCCACTGACGGCGCGCCCGCGCGTGACCATCGGCGAGAAGGTGTCTGCCACGCTCACGGTGCTTGCTGAGCTGGACTGATCCGGAGGCCGCCATGCCCGCGTTCAATCGACGCAAGAAGCGCTTTACTGCCGGCAACGTGACGCACCTGCGTCCGCTGCGGCACAACCAGCCGCGTTCGGATGACGACGATCTTGAGATCGTGCGTCCGCGCCGTCGCGGTATCTACCTGCTGCCCAACGCGTTCACGACGGCCGCGCTGTTCGCTGGCTTCTTCGCCATCGTGCAAGCGATGAACCTGAACTTCGAGACGGCCGCCATCGCCATCTTTGCGGCAATGGTGCTCGACGGCATGGATGGCCGCGTCGCGCGCATCACCAACACGCAAAGCGCGTTCGGTGAGCAGTACGACTCGTTGTCGGACATGGTGTCGTTTGGCGTTGCCCCCGCGCTGGTGATGTACGAATGGATCTTGCGTGACCTCGGCAAGTGGGGCTGGCTGGCGGCATTCGTCTACTGCGCCGGCGCGGCTTTGCGGCTCGCTCGTTTCAACACGAACATCGGCTCGGTCGACAAGCGCTTCTTCCAGGGGATGCCGAGCCCAGCTTCCGCCGCGCTTATTGCCGGCTTTGTCTGGCTGGCGATCGACAACAAGCTGCCGGTGAAAGAGTTGTGGATGCCGTGGGTGGCTTTTGGGCTGACGCTGTATGCGGGGCTGTCGATGGTATCGAACGCGCCGTTCTACAGCGGCAAAGCGCTCGACGTGCGGCATCGCGTGCCGTTCGGCGTGATGGTGCTCGTGCTCGTGTTGTTCGTCGTCGTGTCGAGCGATCCGCCGGTGGCGTTGTTCGGCCTGTTTGTTGCATATGCGGTGTCCGGCTACTTGCTCTGGGGTTGGCGCACGTTGCATGGGCAGCAAGGCAGCCCGCGCATGCCCAAGCAAGCATCGGACGAAGCGCATGAGTGACCGATGCGCCGCACCATTGTGCGCTTGCATCAATTTTTGAATTCGTCTATATTCGTTCGCATGCTTTCGCGCCCGATTTCCATTCTGATTACGCTAGTCTCGATTGATGGCCTACTAGGTCGTCAGGTCGGGACACGCGCATAGGAAATCGCAAGACAAGGCAAGCAAAACCGCCAAGTTTTCGCGAACCAGAATTCACAGCGCCCCGGCCTGCAACCATGCACGCCGGGGCGTTTTGCATTCTGCGCCGCAAAAAACCATCCAAGACACAACGATGACCGACGTCAAAAACGTCACCCCACCAAGGAACCGCCATGAGCGACAAACTCATCATTTTTGACACCACCTTGCGCGACGGCGAGCAGTCCCCAGGTGCGTCGATGACGAAGGAAGAGAAGATCCGTATCGCCAAGCAACTCGAGCGGCTCAAGGTGGACGTGATCGAAGCCGGCTTCGCGGCCAGCTCCAATGGGGATTTCGAGGCGATCCGTGCGATTGCCCAGTCGGTCAAAGATTCGCGCATTTGCTCGCTGGCTCGTGCGAATGACCGTGACATCTCCCGCGCTGCCGAGGCGCTTAAGCCCGCCGGCCAGTTCCGTATCCATACGTTCATTGCCACGTCGGCGCTGCACATGGAGAAGAAGCTGCGCATGACGCCGGATCAGGTGTACGAGCAGGCGCGTCTGGCCGTGCGCTTTGCCCGTCAGTTCACGGATGACATCGAGTTCTCGCCGGAAGACGGCAGCCGCTCGGATATGGACTTCCTCTGCCGCGTGCTCGAAGGCGTGATCGCTGAAGGTGCGACGACCATTAACCTGCCGGATACGGTGGGCTACGCGGTGCCGGAAGGCTACGCCGCGTTGATCCGCTCGGTGCGTGAGCGCATTCCGAATTCGGACAAGGCAGTCTGGTCGGTCCACTGCCACAACGACTTGGGCATGGCCGTCGCCAACTCGCTGGCTGCTGTTCAATTGGGCGGCGCACGCCAAGTCGAGTGCACGATCAACGGCCTGGGCGAGCGCGCCGGCAACACCAGCCTCGAAGAGGTGGTGATGGCCGTGAAGACGCGCCGCGATTATTTCAACCTCGACGTGGGTGTCGACACCACACAGATCGTGCCGGCTTCCAAGCTGGTTTCGCAGATCACCGGTTTCGTCGTTCAGCCGAACAAGGCTGTTGTGGGCGCCAACGCGTTCGCGCACGCGTCCGGCATCCACCAGGATGGCGTGCTCAAGGCACGTGACACCTACGAGATCATGCGCGCCGAAGACGTGGGCTGGACGGCCAACAAGATCGTTCTGGGCAAGCTCTCGGGCCGCAACGCGTTCAAGCAGCGCCTGCAGGAACTCGGCATCGAGTTGGACTCCGAAGCCGAACTGAACGCCGCATTCACGCGCTTCAAGGAACTCGCTGACCAGAAGGCCGAGATCTTCGATGAAGACATCGTCGCCATTGTCTCCAACGAGGCGCAGCACAGCGAGGGCGAGCACTTCCGTTTTGTGTCGCTCGCGCAGCGTTCGGAAACCGGCGAGCGCCCGCACGCGCGCATCGTCTTCGTTGCCGATGGCAAGGAAGTGACGGGCGAGGCAGAGGGCAACGGCCCGGTTGACGCCACGCTCAATGCGATTGAGAGCAAGGTCGCCAGCGGTGCCGAGCAATTGCTGTATTCAGTCAACGCCATCACAACCGGCACGCAGGCGCAGGGCGAAGTGACGGTGCGACTGTCCAAGTCGGGCCGCATCGTCAACGGCGTTGGTACCGACCCGGACATCGTCGCCGCATCCGCCAAGGCGTATCTGGCCGCACTGAACAAGCTGCAGGACAAGAGCAGCGAAAAACTCAACCCGCAGATCTAGTCGCGGGTTTCAACGAACACACGCAGGAGTCAGCCCAGACCCCCAACACGATCACCACTGAGCGCGCACCCGGTTACCCACCGGAACGCGAAGCGGGTTCGGCGGCACCGGACACGTCAGGAGCGTGCACCATGTCGGCCGTCTTTGAGAGCGATGTTTGTGTGATCCACGACATGGCCAACCCGAACATCCACGCCAGGTGATGCGCCTCGCGTGGATGTTGCCGTTGTAGCAATTTCCGTTGGCTTGTACTGGTAGGCCACGGCGCTTTACCATCCGCGCTTCACGGAGATTTGCCATGGTGTTTCGTTGGTTCGTGGCCGCGCTGGCGGCCGTGGGGTTGTGTGGTGCGGCAAGTGCAAGTGCGCAGCCTGAAGCTGCGCCGATCCGGCTGGCGTTGATTGAGGGGCTGTCTGGCCCGTTCGCCAATGCGGGCGAGGCGGTGGATCGCAATCTGCGCATCGCAATCGAGGGCGTGAACGCGCGCGGCGGCGTGAAGCTGCCCGATGGGCGCCATCCGCTTGCGCTCGTGCGTTTCGACAGCAAGAACACCGTCGACGAATCGTTGCTGCAATTGCAGGCGGCTACGGATGCTGGTATCCGCTTCGTCCTGCAGGGCAACAGTTCAGCGGCCGCGGCAGCGTTGTCGACGTCGATTTCGCGCTACAACGAACGTCACCCGGATGCGCGCGTGCTGTTCCTCAATTACGCCGCCGTCGATCCGGCTCTGACCAACGAGGCCTGCAGCTTCTGGCATTTCCGCTTCGACGCGTCAGCCGACATGCGCATGCATGCGCTGACTGAAGTGATTCGCGCGGACAAGGCTATCAAGAAGGTCTATCTGATCGGGCAGGACTACACGTTCGGGCGGCAGGTGGCGCAATCGGCGCACCAGCAGTTGAGCGAGAAGCGGCCGGATGTAGCGATTGTCGGCGAGGTGCTGCACCCGATCGGCAAGGTGAAGGATTTTGCGCCGTATGTGACGCGTATCGCGGCGTCGGGCGCGGATACGGTGATCACCGGCAACTGGGGCAATGACCTGACGCTGCTGGTCAAGGCCGCCCGTGATGCGGGTCTCAAGGCGCGCTTCTTCACGTTCTACGGCAATTCGCTGGGTGCACCGGGCGCGATGGGTGAGGCGGGTGTGGGCCGTGTAGTCGCGGTGGCGGAGTGGCACCCGAACCTGGGCGGCGCCAAATCCGATGCGTTCTACAATGCCTTCCGTGCCCGTTATCCGGCGCCCGCCGACGATTACCCGTTGCTGCGCGACCAGATGATGATCGACATGTTGGCCGCCGCGATCGAACGCGCTGGGACCACGGAGGCTGCGGCCGTCGCACGTGCGCTGGAGGGCGCATCAGCCGACAACGGTTTTCATCGCATTACGCTGCGTGCTGATGATCATCAAGCCATTCAACCGCTGATCGTCACGCAGATGGAGCGAGCAGGGACGCCTGGCGCTCCGTTCGATATCGAAGGCTCGGGCTACGGTTTCCGTACACTGAAAGTGATCCCGGGTCCGCAAACGGCCTTGCCGATGACCTGCAAAATGGTGCGCTATTGAGCGCGAGTGACACGAAACTGTCGTTAGGGCAGTGTTCTGAGCTATAATCGCGGTCTTGCTGTCCGAGCTGGTTTCGGGAGGGTGGCAAGATCATTGTTCAACACGGCACCAACGGCGGCCATTCAGGCGCTGCAGTGTCCGCAAGTCAAAGGAATCAAAATGTCCGTCGCTGACATCAAGAAGCAAGACATCGTCAAAGATAACGGCCGCAGCGCCAACGACACGGGTAGCCCGGAAGTGCAGGTTGCACTGCTGACCGCCCGCATCAACGAACTGCAGCCGCACTTCAAGGCGCACATGAAGGATCACCACAGCCGTCGCGGCCTGCTCCGCATGGTGAGCCGTCGTCGCCGTCTGCTGGACTACCTCAAGAGCAAGGACGCTGACCGTTACACCGCGCTGGTTGCGAAGCTGGGTCTGCGTAAGTAATGGTGGGTATCACGCACTGCGCGTGATGAATAAGTGCCTGCGTCAGCGTGCTGATGCAGGCATTTTGTTTTTGGCGGCCGCATTTCTGGTCGCACCGGGCAACCGGTAAATGATGGCAGCCGGCCAGTTCGATGGATGAAGCGGCTGCCATGGACCGGGGGGCGGCAGGAAGCAGGGCCTTGTGTCATTCCAGCGCTGCGTTGATGCCAGCGCTGCGCTGGAATGGCATAAAACACACCTCTGCAACCGCACCGTCTTCCGAAACGTGTTTGTCGCGGCGTAATGAAATCGACTTGGAATCGTCGATGCCGCGAATACCGAACAGGAGAAAACATGTTCAACAAGATCGTCAAAGAATTCCAATGGGGCGGCCATAAGGTCCGCATGGAAACGGGTGAGATCGCCCGTCAGGCGAGCGGCGCTGTGCTGCTCGATATGGACGACACCGTCGTGCTTGCCACCGTGGTGGGCGCCAAGAACCCGAAGCCGGGTCAGGATTTCTTCCCGCTGACCGTCGACTACCTCGAAAAGACCTACGCCGCTGGCAAGATCCCGGGTGGCTTCTTCAAGCGTGAAGGCCGTCCGTCGGAAAACGAAACGCTGACGTCGCGCCTGATCGATCGTCCGCTGCGTCCGCTGTTCCCGGAGGGCTTCTATAACGAAGTCCAGGTCGTCATCCACGTACTGTCGATCAACCCGGAAGTGCCGGCTGATATCCCGGCGCTGGTGGCCGCTTCGGCTGCGCTGGCTGTGTCGGGTCTGCCGTTCAACGGCCCGGTGGGCGCTGCCCGCGTGGGTTACAAGGATGGCCAGTACCTGCTGAACCCGAACCGCGCGCAACTCGCGCATTCGGAGCTGGATCTGGTTGTTGCCGGTACCGAGCGTGCCGTGCTGATGGTGGAATCCGAGGCGCAGCAACTGTCGGAAGAAATCATGTTGGGCGCCGTGGTGTACGGCCATGATCAGATGCAGATCGCCATCAACGCGATCCACGATCTGGTGCGCGAAGGCGGCAAGCCTGAGTGGGACTGGCAAGCTGCACCGAAGAACGAAGCGCTGGTTGCCAAGGTGTCGGAACTGGGTCTGGCCGATCTGCAAGCCGCTTACCAACTGCGCCAGAAATCGGCCCGCAGCCAGAAGCTGAAGGAAGTCTACAAGTCGGTCGCGGCCAAGCTGGCCGAAGCCGGTGTGGAAGCCGACGGCGTGGAAGTCGACAACATCCTGTTCGAGCTCGAATCGAAGATCGTGCGCGGCCAGATTCTGAACGGCGAACCGCGTATTGACGGCCGCGACACCCGCACGGTACGCCCGATCGAGATTCGCTCGTCGGTGCTGCCGCGTGCGCACGGCTCGGCGCTGTTCACGCGTGGTGAAACGCAAGCGCTGGTGGTGGCCACCCTGGGCACCAAGAGCGACGAGCAGATCATCGACGCGCTGCAAGGCGAGTACCGTGACCGCTTCATGCTCCACTACAACATGCCGCCGTTCGCCACGGGCGAAACCGGCCGCGTGGGCAGCCCGAAGCGCCGCGAAGTCGGCCACGGCCGTCTGGCCAAGCGCGCACTGATCCCGGTGCTGCCGAAGGACGACGAATTCGCCTACACGATCCGTCTGGTGTCGGAAATCACCGAGTCGAACGGTTCGTCGTCGATGGCTTCGGTGTGCGGCGGCTCGCTGTCGCTGATGGATGCAGGCGTGCCCATCAAGGCGCACGTTGCAGGTGTGGCCATGGGCCTGATCCTGGAAGACAACAAGTTCGCCGTGCTGACCGACATCCTGGGTGACGAAGATCACCTGGGCGACATGGATTTCAAGGTTGCCGGTACCGATGCTGGTATCACCGCGCTGCAGATGGACATCAAGGTGCAGGGCATCACCAAGGAAATCATGCAGGTCGCACTGGCGCAAGCCAAGGAAGGCCGTCTGCATATCCTGGGCAAGATGCAATCCGCCATGGGCCACGCACGCACCGAGTTGTCGGAGCACGCTCCGCGCATGATCACGGTCAAGATCAACCCGGAGAAGATCCGCGACGTGATCGGCAAGGGCGGCTCGACCATCCAGGCGCTGACCAAGGAAACTGGCTGCACGATCGACATTGGCGAAGACGGCACGATCACCATCGCGTCGACGTCGTCGGAAGGTATGGCCGAAGCCAAGCGCCGCATCGAAGGCATCACGGCCGAAGCCGAAGTAGGCAAGATCTACAACGGTACCGTGCTCAAGCTGCTGGACTTCGGCGCGATCGTGAACATCCTGCCGGGCAAGGACGGTCTGCTGCACATCTCGGAAATCGCCAACGAGCGCGTGAACCAGGTCTCCGACTACGTTAAGGAAGGCCAGGCTGTGCGCGTGAAGCTGCTGAGCACCGACGAGAAGGGCCGCATGCGTCTGTCTATCAAGGCCGCCAAGGCTGAGGAAGGCGACGTGCCGGCTGCCGCGCCGCAGGCGCCGGGCGCTGGCGATGCCGCTTCGCAGCAGCAACAGCAACAACAGCAGTAAAGGTAGTCGAGGCCGAAAGGTCTTTCGCGATGAAAACGGCTGGACAATGTCCAGCCGTTTTTTTGTTTACACTGCGTCGCGAGTTCCTCTCGTTACGTTTTCGCGCCCCATCATGAGCCGCCTGTTCGAGCAAAACCGCATCGCCGTCGTCTGGGATTTCGACAAGACGTTGATCCCGCGCTACATGCAAGTGCCGCTGTTCGATCGCTTCAATATCGCCGAGCAGGGTTTCTGGGATGAGGTCGCCGCGGGCTCTCGCGAAATCGAATCGCGCGGCCAGAAGGTCAACCACGAGACCTTCTACCTCAATGTGCTGCTGCGCCACGTGCGCGACGGTCGCATGGCTGGTCTCAACAACGCCACGCTGCGCGAACTCGGTGCCGAACTCGAATTCTTCCCCGGTGTGACCGATTTCTTCGAGCGCAGCAAAGCGTGGGTGCGCGACAACGGCGCCTATCAAGCTTTCGACATCAAGCTCGAGCACTACATCGTCAGCACTGGTCTGACAGAGATGATCAAGGGTTCGCCCATCGCGCCATACATCGACGGCGTGTGGGGCTGCGAATTCCTGGAGGCGCCGGATGCGAACGCGAATGGCCGCCAGGTCATCTCGGAAGTCATCTACGCCATCGACAACACCACCAAGACGCGTGCGCTGTTCGAGATCAACAAGGGCGTCAACAAGCATCCGGAAGCCGTCAACGTGAACTCCTCGATTGCCGAAGATGAGCGTCGTGTGCCGTTCGCCAACATGATCTACGTGGCGGATGGGCCGAGCGATATTCCGGCATTCTCGGTGGCGCGCAAGGGCGGTGGCCGCACGTATGCGGTCTACAACCCCGAGAGCCCGCGCTCGTTCGAGCAGGCCGACAACTTGCGTGCAAGCGCTCGTGTCGATAGCTTTGGCCCCGCTGATTACCGCACTGGCTCGCAGACCGAGATGTGGCTCAAATTGCATATCGGCAAGATTGCCGACGGCATCGTTCACGGCAAGGATGAAATTCTGCGCGAGACATCGCGCGGCATTCCGCAGCATTTTGTCGAACCGAAGCGCACTGCGTCGTAACCCACACGAATCCGATTCCCATGAAAGCGATTGAAATCACCCAATATGGCGGCCCCGAAGTCCTCAAGCTCGGCGAACGTCCGATGCCTGAACCAAAGGCCGGTGAAGTGTTGATCCGCGTGCGTGCGGCCGGCGTGAACCGGCCCGATGTGTTCCAGCGTACGGGCAACTATCCAGTGCCGTCCGGTGCGTCGGATATTCCGGGGCTCGAAGTCGCAGGCGAAATCGTCAGTGGTGATCTGGCACACGCCCACAATCGCTACGGCCTGAAGGTGGGCGATCGCGTTTGTGCGCTGGTGCAAGGCGGCGGTTATGCAGAATTCTGCACGGCCCCGCTGGGCCAAGTCTTGCCCGTACCGGCTGGTCTGTCCGATATCGAAGCCGCCGCATTGCCCGAGAACTATTTCACCGTGTGGTCGAATGTGTTCGACCGTGGCTTGCTGGGGCGGGGCGCGAACGGCGCTGATGAAACGCTGCTCGTGCAGGGCGGCTCCAGCGGGATCGGCACGACGGCGATCCAGATCGCGTCTGCGTTAGGTCATCGCGTGTTTGCTACCGCGGGTAGCGCTGACAAGTGCAACGCTTGTGTCGAATTGGGTGCCACGCGCGCCATCAACTACAAGACCGAAGATTTCGTTGAAATCGTCAAAGCCGAAACGGGGCGGGGCGCCGACGTGGTGCTCGACATGGTCGGTGGCAGCTACGTTGCACGCGAAATCGCCTGCACGGCAGACGACGGTCGTATCGTGCTGATCGCGCTGCTGGGCGGTGCCAAAGCTGAGGTGCCGCTGGGCGACATCCTGCGCCGGCGCATTACGTTGACCGGTTCGACGTTGCGCCCGCGTCCGGTCGCGTTCAAAGCGGCCATCGCCACCAATCTGTATGAAACGGTCTGGCCGTTGCTCGCGTCTGGGCGTATCAAGCCCGTCGTCCATCAGGTCATGCCGGCAGCACAGGCGGCGCAGGCGCATGCCTTGATGGAATCCAGTGCCCATATCGGCAAGATCATGTTGGTTTGGGATTGACCCCAAGACGTCAAAATTGACCCCGTTTTTGTCGCCACGGTAGAATGCCGGGTTTATTTGACAGTCGACCGGGCAAAAACGTGAACGCAAGATCGAAGCTGGTGGTGGGCAACTGGAAGCTGCATGGCAGTCTGAACGCCAATGCCGCGCTGCTTGAGCAGATCAAGGCAGCGGGCAAAACCAACGCCACGCTGGCGGTGTGTGTGCCGTTCCCGTATCTGGCGCAATGCCAGTCCTTGCTGGCGGGCTCGGCAGTGGGCTGGGGTGCGCAGGATGTGTCGGCTGAAGCGCGCGGCGCCTTCACCGGCGAAGTGGCTGCATCGATGCTGTCGGAATTCGGTTGCGGCTATGCGATCGTCGGTCACTCCGAGCGCCGCACCTACCACGGCGAAACCGACGCGCAAGTGGCGGCCAAGGCGCTGCGTGCTCTGGAGCATGGCATCACTCCGATCGTCTGCGTGGGCGAGACGCTCGACCAGCGCGAAGCCGGTGAGACGGAGCGGGTGGTCGGTCGTCAGCTGGATGCGGTGTTGGAGGCGCTGTCGGTCGAGCAGATTGGTCGCATCGTCGTGGCCTACGAGCCGGTCTGGGCGATCGGCACCGGCAAGACCGCGACCAGCGAGCAAGCGCAGGCGGTGCATGCCTTCCTGCGCGCACGCGTTGCCACCCGTGACGCCGGCGTGGCACAGCGTCTGGCGATTTTGTACGGCGGCAGCGTCAAGCCGGACAACGCGGGCGAGTTGTTTGCGATGGCGGACATCGATGGCGGCCTGATCGGTGGCGCATCGCTGAAGGCAGAAGATTTCCTGGCGATCGGTCGCGCATAAACGACCGTTCGGGTCGCCGTGTGGGACATGTGCGACTGCAACATATTATTGAGAGAAACGAAATGGCAATTCTGAAGACTCTGCTGCTGGTGGCGCAAATCCTGAGCGCGCTCGGCGTAATTGGTCTGGTGCTTCTGCAGCACGGCAAGGGCGCGGATGTGGGGGCGGCATTTGGTTCCGGCGCGTCGGGTAGCTTGTTTGGAGCTACGGGCTCGGCCAACTTTCTGTCGCGTACGACGGCTGTGCTGGCCACCGTGTTCTTCATTGCCACGCTGGCGCTGACGCTGATTGGCACTAACAAGGGCGGCGTGTCAGCGGGTGTGATGGGCTCCGTGGCGCCGGTTACTTCGGCGGCATCGACACCGGCAGCCTCGGCTCCTGCCGCCGCTCCGGGCGCAGCTTCCGCTCCGGCTGTGCCGAAGTAATTTGATGTAACGCTCGCAGCGTATCGTAGAGATTTTCCGGCGCGCTGCGAGGCATAAGATTTTTGTTTGTGCATTGAACAAAAGCGTTGCTTTGCGGTAGAATGCAAGGCTTGAAACAATACGGAAAACGGCAAGGGCGTTAAGTCTAAACCGGGTTCCTGATAGAGTTTCTTCCCCCGGCCGACGTGGTGAAATTGGTAGACACGCTATCTTGAGGGGGTAGTGGCGAAAGCTGTGCGAGTTCGAGTCTCGCCGTCGGCACCAATTAAACTCGGGGTCTGTTCAACGGGATGTTCCGCGCAGGCCCCTCCGCAAGGCGACGCGCAGTCGAAGCGTCGTAAGGCTGCGGACCCGGCGCCTTCGATGGGGCGACAAGGCGCCGCCTGCGGGCAGTGCTGTTGCAACCATTCAAAAAGGCGGGCGTCCCTTGAACCTCGAAGCCTATTTCCCCGTACTGTTGTTCATCGTTGTCGGCGTTGGCCTCGGCCTTGCTCTGATGACCATCGGCCGAGTCCTCGGTCCGAACAATCCCGATCCTGACAAGCTCTCGCCGTACGAGTGCGGCTTCGAAGCATTCGAAGACGCGCGCATGAAGTTCGACGTGCGCTATTACCTCATCGCCATCCTGTTCATCCTGTTCGATCTGGAGACCGCGTTCCTCTTCCCGTGGGGCGTGGCGCTGCGTGAGATCGGCTGGCCGGGGTTCTTCGCGATGGGGGTGTTTCTTCTCGAGTTTCTCGTGGGCTTCGTCTACATCTGGAAAAAAGGCGCGCTCGATTGGGAGTGATGTGAAATGGCGATCGAAGGCGTACTCAACGAAGGCTTTGTCACGACAACCGCTGACAAGCTGATCAACTGGACCCGTACCGGGTCGCTGTGGCCGATGACGTTCGGCCTGGCCTGCTGTGCTGTGGAAATGATGCACGCCGGCGCGTCGCGTTATGACTTGGACCGTTTCGGCGTGGTGTTCCGCCCGTCGCCGCGTCAGTCTGACGTGATGATCGTTGCCGGCACGCTGTGCAACAAGATGGCGCCTGCGCTGCGCAAGGTGTACGACCAGATGGCCGAGCCGCGCTGGGTCATCTCGATGGGCTCATGTGCCAACGGCGGTGGGTACTACCACTACTCGTATTCTGTCGTGCGCGGCTGCGATCGCATCGTGCCCGTTGACGTGTACGTGCCGGGGTGCCCGCCGACTGCTGAAGCGCTGATTTACGGCATCATCCAGCTGCAGGCCAAGATCCGTCGCACCAACACCATCGCGCGCAAGGCCTGACATGACTGACAAGCTTGCCACCCTGAAGGCCGCGCTGGAAAAGGCGCTGGGCAACCGCGTTCAAAGTCTGACCGAATCGGTTGGTGAACTCACCCTCGTGGTGAAGGCTGCCGATTACCACGACGTCATGCGCACGCTGCGCGACGACGCATCGCTCAAATTTGAGCAACTGATGGATCTGTGCGGCGTCGACTATGCCGACTACGGCGACGGCGCCTGGAATGGCCCGCGTTTTGCAGCAGTGTCGCACCTGCTGTCGATCACGTACAACTGGCGCGTGCGCGTGCGCGTGTTCGCACCGGACGATGATCTGCCGGTGGTGTCGTCTGTTACGACGATCTGGAATTCCGCTGACTGGTTTGAGCGTGAAGCGTTCGACCTGTACGGCCTGGTATTCGAAGGCCACCCGGATCTGCGTCGTATCCTGACCGACTATGGCTTCATTGGCCACCCGTTCCGCAAAGACTTCCCTGTGTCGGGCTACGTTGAAATGCGTTACGACCCGGTGCAGCGTCGCGTGGTCTACCAGCCGGTGACCATCGAGCCGCGCGAGATTACGCCGCGTGTGATCCGCGAGGATCAATACGGTGGCCTGAAGCACTGAAGGGCGCCCGATCATGGCAGATATCAAGAACTACACCCTGAACTTCGGCCCGCAACATCCGGCCGCCCACGGCGTGCTGCGCCTTGTGCTTGAGCTGGATGGCGAAGTTATCCAACGTGCTGACCCGCACATCGGTCTGTTGCATCGCGCGACCGAAAAGCTCGCTGAGCAAAAGACCTGGATTCAAAGCGTGCCGTACATGGACCGCCTCGACTACGTGTCGATGATGGTCAACGAGCATGCCTACGTGATGGCCATCGAGCGTCTGCTGGGCCTCGAAGTGCCGCTGCGCGCGCAGTACATCCGTGTCATGTTCGACGAAGTCACGCGAATCATGAACCACCTGATGTGGATCGGCTCGCACGCGCTGGATGTGGGCGCCATGGCGGTGTTCCTGTACGCCTTCCGTGAGCGCGAAGACCTGTTCGACATGTATGAAGCGGTGTCGGGTGCGCGCATGCATGCGGCTTACTATCGTCCGGGTGGCGTCTACCGCGACCTGCCTGACACGATGCCGCAATACAAGGCATCCAAGGTGCGCAACGAGAAGGCCTTGGCTGCTCTGAACGAAACGCGCTCGGGTTCGCTGCTGGACTTCATTGAAGACTTCACCAACCGTTTCCCGAAGTACGTCGACGAATACGAAACGCTCCTGACCGACAACCGGATCTGGAAGCAGCGTCTGGTCGGCATCGGCGTGGTGAGCCCGGAACGTGCACTCAACAAAGGTTTCTCGGGCGCCATGCTGCGTGGCTCGGGCATCGCCTGGGACGTGCGCAAGAAGCAACCGTATGAAGTTTACGACCGCGTTGACTTCGACATCCCGGTCGGCGTAAACGGCGATTGCTACGACCGTTATCTGGTGCGTGTGGAAGAAATGCGCCAGAGCAATCGCATCATCCGCCAATGTATCGACTGGCTGCGCAAGAACCAGGGTCCGGTGATCACCGACAACCACAAGGTGGCACCGCCCTCGCGCGTGGACATGAAGACCAACATGGAAGAGCTGATTCACCACTTCAAGCTCTTCACGGAAGGCATGCATGTGCCCGAAGGCGAGGCGTATGCCGCAGTCGAGCACCCGAAGGGTGAGTTCGGCATCTACGCGATCTCGGACGGCGCCAACAAGCCGTATCGCCTGAAAATCCGCGCGCCGGGCTTTGTGCATTTGGCTGCGCTCGATGAAATGGCCCGGGGTCACATGATCGCCGACGCTGTGACGATCATCGGTACACAAGACATCGTGTTCGGCGAAATTGATCGTTAACGCGCAATCGCTGAACCACGCAGGAAATAACGGTTTGACGCGCAGGCAAGCGCGGCTGTGAAACGAGGACGCACGCCGGGGTCAGGTAGTTGGTAATACGGCCCCGCGTCCCGCACCAATCGCAACGAACATGCTATCAGCAGAAGCTCTCAAGGAAATCGACCGGGCGGTCGCTAAATATCCCGCCGACCAGAAGCAGTCCGCCGTGATGGCGGCGCTGGCGGTCGCGCAGAGCGAGAAAGGCTGGGTCTCGCCCGAAGTCATGCAATTCGTGGCCGAGTACCTCGAAATGCCGCCGGTGTGGGTCGAGGAAGTGGCGACGTTCTACAACATGTACGACACCAAGCCGGTGGGCCGCTTCAAGCTGTCGGTGTGCACGAACCTGCCGTGCGCGCTGTCGGGCGGCGAGCGCGCAGCCGACTACCTGAAGAAGAAGCTGGGCATCGGTTTCAACGAGACCACCGCCGACGGCAACTTCACGCTGAAGGAAGGCGAGTGCATGGGCGCGTGCGGTGATGCACCGGTCATGATCGTCAACAACACCCATATGTGCAGCTTCATGAGCAACGAGAAGCTCGACGCGCTGATCGCCGATCTCCAGGCGAAGGCGACCAACGGAGCAGGCAAGTAAATGACCTCTCTGCATGATCGACACATCCAGCCGTTGATTCTTGCCGGCCTGAACGGCGACAACTGGCACCTCGAAGACTATGTCAAACGCGGTGGCTATCAACAGCTCAAGCGCATCCTTACCGAGAGGATCACCCCTGAGCAGGTGATTGCCGACGTGAAGGCGTCCGGCCTGCGTGGCCGAGGCGGTGCTGGCTTCCCGACCGGTCTGAAGTGGAGCTTCATGCCGCGCCAGTTCCCGGGCCAGAAGTACCTGGTCTGCAACACCGACGAGGGCGAGCCGGGTACGTTCAAGGATCGCGACATCATTCGCTACAACCCGCACGCGCTAATCGAAGGCATGGCCATCGGCGGCTACGCGATGGGCATCACCGTGGGCTACAACTACATCCACGGCGAGATCTGGAACGAATACAAGATTTTTGAGCAGGCGCTTGAGGAGGCTCGTGCCGCAGGCTTCCTGGGCGACAACATCCTCGGTTCCGGTTTCAACTTCCAGCTGCATGCGCACCATGGCTATGGCGCGTACATCTGTGGCGAAGAAACCGCGCTGCTCGAATCGCTGGAAGGCAAGAAGGGCCAGCCGCGCTTCAAGCCGCCGTTCCCGGCGAGCTTTGGCCTGTACGGCAAGCCGACCACGATCAATAACACCGAAACCTTTGCCGCGGTGCCGTTTCTGCTGTCGATCGGCCCGGACAACTACCTGAAGATGGGCAAGCCGAACAACGGCGGCTCGAAAATCTTCTCGGTGTCGGGCGACGTGGAGCGTCCGGGCAACTACGAGATTCCGCTGGGCACGCCGTTCTCCAAGCTGCTCGAGTTGGCGGGCGGCATGCGCGGCGGCAAGAAGCTCAAGGCAGTCATCCCGGGTGGCTCGTCGGCGCCGGTTGTGCCGGCTGACCTGATGATGGCCTCCGACATGGACTACGACTCGATCGCCAAGGCCGGCTCTATGCTGGGTTCGGGCGCCGTGATCGTGATGGACGAGACGCGCTGCATGGTGAAGTCGCTGCTGCGCCTGTCGTACTTCTACTTTGAAGAATCGTGCGGCCAATGCACGCCGTGCCGTGAAGGCACCGGCTGGCTGTATCGCGTGGTCGATCGCATCGAGCACGGCAAGGGCCGCCAGGAAGACCTGGACCTGCTCAACAACGTGGCCGAGAACATCATGGGCCGGACCATCTGCGCGCTCGGCGATGCCGCCGCGATGCCGGTCCGCGGCATGCTCAAGCACTACTGGGATGAGTTCGCGTATCACGTCGAACACAAGCAGTGCATGGTGCCCACCTACATTTAAGCGTGGCAGAACATGGTTGAAATCGAAATCGATGGCAAGAAGGTCGAGGTTGCTGAAGGCAGCCTGGTGATGGAGGCAGCTCGCCAGACGGGCACCTACATTCCTCACTTCTGCTATCACCGCAAATTGTCGGTGGCGGCCAACTGCCGGATGTGCCTGGTTGAGGTCGAGAAGGCGCCCAAGGCGCTGCCAGCCTGCGCCACGCCCGTCACCGCTGGCATGAAGGTCTTCACCAACTCCGAGAAGGCGGTGAAGGCGCAGAAGTCCGTGATGGAATTCCTGCTGATCAACCACCCGCTGGATTGCCCGATCTGCGATCAGGGCGGCGAGTGTCAGCTGCAGGATCTGGCCGTAGGTTACGGCAAGTCTGAATCGCGCTACCAGGAAGAGAAGCGCGTGGTGTTCCACAAGAATGTGGGTCCGCTGATCTCCATGGAAGAGATGACGCGCTGCATCCACTGCACGCGCTGCGTCCGCTTTGGCCAGGAAGTGGCTGGCGTGATGGAGCTGGGCATGCTCAACCGCGGTGAGCATTCTGAAATCACGACGTTCGTCGGTCAGACCGTTGACTCGGAACTGTCGGGCAACATGATCGACCTGTGCCCGGTTGGCGCGCTGACCAGCAAGCCGTTCCGCTATTCGGCCCGTACGTGGGAACTGGCACGCCGCAAGTCGGTGTCGCCGCACGACGGCCTGGGCGCCAACGTGATTGTCCAGACGAAGAACCAGCGTGTGATGCGTGTTCTGCCGCTGGACAACGAAGCCATCAACGAATGCTGGCTGTCCGATAAGGACCGCTTCGCCTATGAAGGCGTGAACAGTGACGACCGCCTGACCCAGCCGATGCTCAAGCAGGGCGGTCAGTGGAAGGCCGTCGACTGGACCACGGCGCTGGAGTACGTTGCCAACGGCCTGAACGAAATCAAGCGTGACCACGGTGCCGAGCAGATCGGTGCGCTGGCCAGCCCGCATAGCACGCTGGAAGAACTGTTCCTGCTGCAGAAGCTGGTGCGCGGTATCGGTAGCGACAACATCGACTTCCGCCTGCGTCAGTCCGATTTCTCGGTCAAGCCGACGGGCGCTCCGTGGCTGGGCCTGCCGATTGCCGATGTGTCGCTGCTGCAGCGCACGTTGGTGGTGGGCGCGTTCCTGCGCAAGGACCATCCGCTGCTCGCAGCGCGCCTGCGCCAAGCTGGCAAGAAGGGCGCACAACTGAACGTGATCGGCGCCGGTGGCGAAGACCTGCTGATGCCCGCCACGCAACTGCTGGGCGCGCCGTCGCAGTGGCTGTCGCTGCTATCACAAGTCGCAGTGGCCGTGGCCGTGGCCAACAACGTTGCTCGTCCGGGTGGCACCGATGGCATCGAAGCCGGTGATGTTGCCAAGAGCATTGCTGGAAGCCTCGCTTCGGGCGAACGCAAGGCCGTGTTCCTCGGCAACGCTGCCGTGGCGCATCCGCAATTCTCGCAACTGCATGCGCTGGCCCAGTGGGTCGCGCAGCAGACCGGCGCCGCGCTGGGCTTCCTGACCGAAGCGGCCAATACCGTCGGTGGCTACATTGCCGGCGCACTGCCGCAAGGCAATGGGCTGGACGCCGCCGCGATGCTGGCGCAGCCGCGCCGTGCGTACGTGCTGCTGGGCGCTGAACCGGAATTCGATACCGCCAACCCGACGCAAGCCCGCGCTGCACTGGACCAGGCAGACACCGTGGTCGTGCTGGCTCCGTTCGCTTCGCGCGCTGCGCTGGAATACGCCGACGTGCTGCTGCCGACCGCGCCGTTCACCGAAACCTCGGGCACCTTCGTCAACTGCGAAGGCCTGCCGCAGAGCTTCAACGGTGTTGTGCGTAGCCTGGACGATTCGCGCCCGGCCTGGAAGGTCCTGCGCGTGCTGGGCAACCTGCTGAACGTGTCGGGCTTCGAGTACGACAGCTCGGAAGTGGTGCGCGACGAAGTGCTGGCCAAGCCGGTCACTGGTCGCCTGTCGAACACGACGACGGCACAACCTGTAGCCCCGGCCGCCGCCGCTGCCGGCATCGAACGCTTGGCAGACGTGCCCATCTACCACGCTGATCCGATCGTGCGCCGTGCGGGTTCGCTGCAACTGACGGCTGCGGCACGTGCCGCAGTGCGCGCCGGTCTGCCTGTCGACCTGTATGCGCAACTGGGCCTCGCCAATGGCGATGCCGTGCGCGTGACGCAAGGGCAGGGCAGCGTGGTGCTGCCAGCCGTGCTGGACAAATCGCTGGCTTCCGGCGTGATTCGCGTGCCTGCGGCTACCGAGGCATCGGCTCAACTGGGCGCGATGTTCGGTACGGTGAGCGTTGAAAAGGTTGAATCGTCCGCGCTGGCGGCTACGGTGTAAGGATCAACATGATCGAGTCGATTACTTCTTTCGGCACGGCGACTTTCGGCGGCTGGTGGCCGCTGATCTGGACGCTGGTGCGTGCGGTCTGCATCATCCTGCCGCTGCTGCTGTGCGTGGCTTACCTGATCCTGTGGGAGCGCAAGCTGATCGGCTGGATGCACGTGCGTCTGGGGCCGAACCGCGTGGGCCCGATGGGCCTGCTGCAGCCGATTGCCGACGTGCTCAAGCTCCTGCTCAAGGAAGTCATGGTGCCGAGCGCGGTCAGCCGTGGCATGTACATCATTGCTCCGCTGATGGTGCTGATGCCGGCCGTGGCCATCTGGGCGGTGGTGCCGTTCCAGGCGGAAGCCGTGGTGTCGAACATCAATGCCGGCCTCCTGTACGTGATGGCGATCAGCTCGGTGGGTGTGTACGGCGTGATCCTGGCCGGCTGGGCCTCGAATTCCAAGTACGCGTTCCTGGGTGCGATGCGTGCCTCGGCACAGATGATTTCGTACGAAATCGCCATGGGCTTCGCACTGGTGACGGTGCTGATGGTGACGGGCAGCCTGAATCTGTCGGACATCGTCAACTCGCAGAACCGTGGGTTCTTCGCGGGTCACGGCATTAACATCCTGTCGTGGAACTGGTTGCCGCTGCTGCCGATGTTTGGCGTCTACTTCATCTCGGGCGTAGCTGAAACAAACCGCCACCCGTTCGACGTGGTGGAAGGTGAGTCGGAAATCGTGGCCGGCCACATGATCGAATACTCGGGCATGGCGTTCGCGCTCTTCTTCCTGGCCGAGTACATCAACATGATCGTGATCTCGGCGCTCACGGCCACGCTGTTTCTGGGTGGCTGGGCTTCGCCGATCGATGCACCGGTGCTCAACTGGATTCCGGGCTTCTTCTGGTTGCTGATCAAGGTTTTCCTGTTGCTGTCGGTCTTTATCTGGCTGCGGGCATCGTTCCCGCGCTATCGCTATGACCAGATCATGCGTCTGGGCTGGAAGATCTTCATTCCGCTCACTGTGGGCTGGCTTGTCGTCGTCGCCATCTGGTTGGTGTCGCCGTGGAACATCTGGAAGTAACGGGACAATAGGAAGGCACCATGTTGCTTGCCATCAAGGAATTCTTTAACAGCCTGCTCCTGAAGGAACTCTTCAAGGGGCTGGCCCTGACCGGGCGCTACCTGTTTGCGCGCAAGATCACCGTTCTCTTCCCGGAAGAGAAGACGCCGCTGTCGCCGCGCTTCCGCGGTCTGCACGCACTGCGTCGCTATCCGAATGGCGAAGAACGTTGCATCGCTTGCAAACTGTGCGAAGCCGTATGCCCGGCACTGGCCATCACGATCGAGTCGGATCAGCGTGACGACGGCACCCGCCGCACCACGCGCTACGACATCGACCTGACCAAGTGCATTTTCTGCGGCTTCTGTGAAGAGGCTTGCCCGGTGGACGCCATCGTCGAGACGCACATCCTGGAATACCACGGTGAAAAGCGCGGCGACCTGTACTTCACCAAGGACATGCTGCTGGCCGTGGGTGACCGCTTCGAGCCGGAAATTGCGGCCAACAAGGCGGCCGACGCAAAGTACCGCTGATTCAAGACGCCCGCCGTGCAGTTGGCGGGCGGTGCAGTTGACATCCCGGTTGGATAACGGCTCCTCGTGAGCCAACGAGCTGTGATGGCGTCGAGCCGTCGCAGCTTTGGATAAGCGCGTGCCGCAAAACGGCCCGTGCCAGGATCATGGAAATCACGACGATCATCTTCTACTGTTTCGCGCTCGTGCTGGTGCTCGCAGCGCTGAAGGTCATCACCGCGAAGAACCCGGTGCACGCGGCGTTGTTCCTCGTGCTCTCGTTCTTCACTGCGGCGGCGATCTGGATGCTGCTCAAGGCGGAATTCCTCGCCATCACGCTGGTGCTGGTCTACGTCGGGGCGGTGATGGTGCTGTTCCTGTTCGTGGTGATGATGATCGACATCGACATCGAACACTTGCGGCGCGATTTCTGGACCTACGTGCCGATGGCCGCCTTTGTCGGTGTGGTCATCATCCTGGAAATGGCCGTGGTGCTGACGAAGACCTTCATGGGTCGCGTGCAGCCCGTGCAGGAACTGCCCAAGGGCCTCAACGGCCCCAACACTCAGGCGCTCGGCAAGCTGATCTATACCGATTACATCTACGCTTTTGAAGTGGCCGGCGCGGTGCTGCTGCTGGCGATCGTCGCGGCTGTTGCGCTGACCCTCCGACGCCGCAAGGACGCCAAGACCCAGAAGGTGGCCGAGCAGCTCCGCGTGCAGCGCAAGGACCGCGTGCGCCTGGTCTCGATGCCGGCAGAGAAGCCGGCCGGCGCAGCTTCGGCTGAATCCAAGAGCTGAGCCCCGGGAGAATCCATATGTCTTCGCTATCCCTTGCCCATTACCTCGTGCTCGGCGCGGTGCTGTTTGCCATCAGCATCGTCGGCATCTTCCTCAACCGCAAGAACATCATCGTGCTGCTGATGGCGATCGAGCTGATGCTCCTCGCGGTCAACCTGAACTTCGTCGCGTTCTCCCACTACCTGGGCGACCTGGCGGGGCAGGTGTTCGTGTTTTTCATCCTGACGGTGGCCGCGGCGGAATCCGCGATCGGTCTCGCCATCCTGGTGGTGCTGTTCCGTAACCTGGACACCATCAACGTCGACGATCTGGACAGCCTGAAGGGCTGACCTCCGCATCCACCTATAAGAAGCGTTCCATGGCTACCACGCTCAATCCCAACCTGCTGCTGGCGATCCCGCTTGCGCCGCTGGCCGGCGCCGCGATCGCCGGGTTGTTCGGCACCAAGTTCTTTGGCGAGAAGATCGGCCGCACGGCGTCCCACAGCGTCACCATTCTCGGTGTTGCGATCGCCTTCATCCTGTCGGCGCTCACGCTGTCCGACGTCATAAACGGCGCCGGCTACAACGGCACCGTTTATGAATGGATGACGGTCGGCTCGCTGAAGATGGAGGTCGGCTTCCTCATCGATTCGCTTACGGCGATGATGATGTGCGTGGTGACCTTCGTCTCGCTGATGGTGCACATCTACACCATCGGCTACATGGCGGAAGACGACGGCTACAACCGTTTCTTCGCCTACATCTCGCTGTTCACCTTTTCGATGTTGATGCTCGTGATGAGCAACAACTTCCTGCAGCTGTTCTTCGGCTGGGAAGCGGTGGGCCTGGTGTCGTACCTGCTGATCGGTTTCTGGTTCAAGCGCCCGACGGCCATTTACGCCAACATGAAGGCGTTCCTGGTCAACCGCGTGGGTGACTTCGGCTTCGTGCTCGGTATCGGCCTGTTGCTTGCATACAGCGGCAGCCTGAGCTACGCCGATGTGTTTGCCGCCCGCGATAACTTGGCGACGATTGGCTTCCCAGGTACCGACTGGCACATGCTGACTGTGGCCTGCACCTGCCTGTTCATCGGTGCGATGGGCAAGTCCGCACAGTTCCCGCTGCATGTGTGGCTGCCGGATTCGATGGAAGGCCCGACCCCGATTTCTGCACTGATCCACGCGGCCACGATGGTGACCGCCGGTATCTTCATGGTGGCGCGCATGTCGCCACTGTTCGAACTGTCGGACACTGCGCTGTCGTTCGTGCTGATCATCGGCGCCATCACCGCGCTGTTCATGGGCTTCCTGGGCATCATCCAGACCGACATCAAGCGCGTGGTGGCATATTCGACGCTGTCGCAGCTCGGCTACATGACCGTTGCGCTGGGCGCATCGGCTTACCAAGTTGCCGTGTTCCACCTGATGACGCACGCGTTCTTCAAGGCGCTGCTGTTCCTCGGTGCTGGCTCGGTCATCATTGGCATGCACCATGATCAAGACATGCGCAACATGGGCGGTCTGCGCAAGTACATGCCGATCACGTGGTTGACGTCGCTGGTGGGTTCGCTGGCGCTGATCGGTACGCCGTTTTTCGCGGGCTTCTACTCGAAGGATTCGATCATCGAAGCCGTGCGCGAGTCACACCTGCCGGGCGCGGGCTTCGCCTACTGGGCCGTGCTGGCTGGCGTGTTCGTGACCGCGTTCTACTCCTTCCGCATGTACTTCCTGGTGTTCCACGGTGAAGAGCGTTTCGGCAAGGAAGACTCGCATCACGAAGGCAACCACGTGGACGAGGAAGAAACCGCCGACCACCACCATGGCCTGGCCCCGGGCCAGAAGCCGCACGAGTCGCCGTGGGTGGTGACGGTGCCGCTGGTGCTGCTGGCGATTCCATCGGTCATCGTCGGTGCCATGGCTATTCAACCAATGTTGTTCGGCGAGTTCTTCAAGCACGGTGTGGTGTTCTCAGACGTCATCTTCAATGCCGACAACCACGAGGCAATGAAGGTACTGGCCGAAGATTTCCACGGGTGGGTCGAGATGGCGCTGCACGGCTTCACGTCGGCACCGTTCATCCTGCTGCTGGCTGGCGTGGTGCTGTCGTGGTTCTTCTACCTGAAGCGCCCGGATATTCCGGCAGCGATCGCCAAGCGTTTCTCCGGCCTCTACAAGCTGCTGGACAACAAGTACTACATGGACAAGATCAACGAGATCGTCTTCGCCAACGGTGCGGTCAAGTTCGGCCGCGGCCTGTGGAAGGGTGGCGATCAGGGTGTGATCGACGGTGTTGTCGTCAACGGCAGCGCGCGTCTGGTGGGCTGGTTCGCGAGTGTCGTGCGCCTGCTCCAGTCCGGCTTCATCTATGACTATGCGTTCGCGATGATCATCGGCACGGTTGGGCTGCTGACGTATTTCGTGTTCCTGGCAGGCAAATAAGGGATTACAAAAATGGTTCTGTCTTTTGCGATCTGGCTGCCGATCTTCTTCGGCGTGCTGGTGCTGGCCTCGGGCTCAGACCGCAATCCCGGTTATGTCCGCTGGATGTCGCTGATCGGCTCGCTGATCAGCTTTGTGATGACGCTGCCGCTGATCACGCAGTTCGATAAGTCGACGGCTGCGATGCAGTTCGTCGAAAAATCGTCCTGGATTGAGCGCTTCCACATCAGCTACTACCTGGGTGTCGACGGCATCTCGATGTGGTTCGTGGTGCTGACCGCATTCATCACCGTCATCGTGGTGATTGCCGCCTGGGAAGTGATCACCGAGCGCGTGGCGCAGTACATGGCTGCGTTCCTGATCCTGTCGGGTCTGATGATCGGCGTGTTTGCGTCGCTCGATGGTCTGCTGTTCTATGTGTTCTTTGAAGCCACGCTGATTCCGATGTACATCATCATCGGTGTGTGGGGTGGCCCGAACCGCGTGTATGCGGCGTTCAAGTTCTTCCTGTACACGCTGCTGGGCTCGCTGCTGACGCTGGTTGCGCTGCTGTACCTGTACTTCCACAGCGGCACGTTCGAGATTCTGCAGTGGCATCAGGTCAAGCTGTCGATGAACGAGCAGATCCTGATTTTCATCGCCTTCTTCATGGCGTTTGCCGTGAAGGTGCCGATGTGGCCGGTGCACACCTGGCTGCCGGACGCCCACGTGGAAGCCCCGACCGGCGGCTCTGTGGTGCTGGCCGCCATCATGCTGAAGCTGGGTGCCTACGGTTTCCTGCGGTTCTCGCTGCCGATCGCGCCGGATGCCAGCCACAGCCTGTCTGCGTTCATCATCGCGATCTCGCTGGTCGCCGTGATCTACATTGGCCTGGTGGCGCTGGTGCAGGCCGACATGAAGAAGCTGGTCGCGTATTCGTCGATCGCGCACATGGGCTTCGTCACGCTGGGCTTCTTCATCTTCAATGAGATCGGGATCGAGGGCGGTATCGTCCAGATGATCTCGCACGGCTTCATCTCGGGCGCGATGTTCCTGTGTATCGGTGTGCTGTACGACCGCGTGCACTCGCGCCAGATCGCCGATTACGGCGGTGTGGTGAACACGATGCCGAAGTTCGCGGCGCTGTCGGTGTTCTTTGCGATGGCCAACTGCGGTCTGCCGGCTACCTCAGGTTTTGTGGGCGAATTCATGGTGATCCTGGGTTCGGTCAAGTACAACTTCTGGATCGGTCTGCTGGCTGCCACCGCCCTGATTTTTGGCGCTGCGTATTCGCTGTGGATGGTCAAGCGCGTGATTTTCGGCGATGTGGCCCACAAGCACGTGGCTGAGCTGAAGGACCTGAATTGCCGCGAGTTCTTCATGCTGGGCGTGCTGGCGATCGCCACCCTGTACATGGGCCTGTATCCGAAGCCCTTCACCGATGTCATGCATGCGTCCGTGGTCAACCTGCTGACCCACGTGGCGCAGTCGAAGCTGTAAGCAGCGAGAAGAAACTATGCAATCGTCCTCCTCCATTGCGGCTGTTGCCCCAATCATTTTTCTCGCGCTAGGCATTGGTGCCGTCAACTGGATTGATCTGGCGCGCGGCAGCAAGCGAAGCAGCGTTGCCTATCCGGTGTCGCTTGTGATCACGCTGGTGCTGGCCGTCTGGTTCGGGCTGAACGCAGCGACCGGTGAAACGCACTACGTGTTCGGCAACATGGCCGTGATCGACCCGATGGCCAATGTGTTGTCGTCGTTCTGTGCTCTGGCGCTATTCGCCACGCTGGTCTATACGCGTCGCTACCTGGCTGACCGCGACATGTACGCCGGCGAGTTCTACATGTTCGCCTTGTTCACGCTGGGCGGTCAGGTGGTGATGATCACCGGCAACAACTTCCTGGTGCTGTATCTGGGTCTGGAACTGCTGTCGCTGGCTTCGTACACGCTGGTGGCGTTGCGCCGCCGCTCGAACGTGTCGTCCGAATCGGCGATGAAGTATTTCATCCTGGGGGCCTTGGCGTCGGGCCTGCTGTTATACGGTATGTCGATGCTGTATGGCGCGACCGGCACGCTGGAGCTGGGCAAGGTGTTCGACGCCATCAAGAATGGCGAGGTCAACAAGACGATCCTCGTATTCGGCGTGGTGTTCATCGTTGCAGGCCTTGCGTTCAAGCTGGGCTTGGCGCCGTTCCACATGTGGGTGCCTGACGTCTATCAAGGCTCGCCGACTGCCGTGACGCTGCTGATTGCCGGCGCGCCGAAGGTGGCTGCATTCGCGATGACGCTGCGCATTCTGGTGGAAGGCCTGCTGCCGCTGGCATTTGACTGGCAGAACATGCTCATCGTACTGGCCGTCGTCTCGCTGGCGGTGGGCAACATCACCGGCGTGGTGCAGACCAATTTCAAGCGTCTGCTGGGCTATTCGACGGTCTCGCACATGGGCTTCCTGCTGCTGGGCATGGTGTCGGGCGTGAGTTCCGGAAAGCCGGACCTGACGGCTCAGGCCTACAGCGCATCGATGTTCTACGCCATCACCTATGTGCTCACCACAGTGGGTGCCTTCGGCATGATCTTGCTGCTATCCCGCAAGGGCTATGAGGCAGAAGAGATTGCCGACCTGAAGGGCTTGTCGAAGAAGAGCCCGTGGTTTGCGCTGCTGATGTTGTTCATCATGATGTCGCTGGCGGGCCTGCCGCCGACGGTTGGCTTCTACGCCAAGCTGTCGGTGCTGGGTGCGGTGGTCGATGCCGGTATGCCGTGGCTGGCCATCGTGGCGGTGCTGTTCTCGCTGGTGGGTGCGTTCTACTACCTGCGCGTGATCAAGGTGATGTACTTCGACGCACCGGCTGACGAAGGCCCTGTGGAAGCCACTTTCGGACTGCGTTCGCTGCTGTCGATCAATGGCCTGCTGGTGCTGTTGCTGGGTATTTTCCCGGCTGGCCTGATGGCCATGTGCTACCAGGCGATCCGCCTGACGCTGGCTTCGTAACACGCCGAGCGCCATGAGTACATCGACGGGCGGTCTGTTTGTCATCGTGTTGGCACTGATCTGTGCCAACCTCCCGTTCGTCAACCAACGCGCGCTGGCCCTGGTGCCCGTACGTTGGATTGGCTGGCCGCGCAAGCCGTTCTGGCTGCGCGGCACCGAGCTGATCGCCATGTACGTGGTGGTAGGGCTGATCGGCTTCGGTATCGAATCGAGCCAAGGCAATGCTTTCCCGCAAGGTTGGCAGTTTTACGCGATTACCGCTTGTCTGATGCTCGTGTTCGCGTTTCCAGGCTTTACGTGGCAATACCTGGTTCGCCACCCCCGCGATTCCCGTTAAATCCCGCCGGGCAGGTTCTCGCTGTCTCGGCATGAGAGAGCGCCATGTCTGATCCCACCCCGCTGAACACCACTCCTGACACGGCGCAAGACCCGGACGCTGGTCTGCGCGAGACTCAGGTCGCATCCGCATTGATGCACCAGGGCAAGTTCCTCACGCTCAAGCAAGACATCGTTCGCCTGCCGAACGGCCGCAATGCCAGCCGCGAATACTTGATCCACCCGGGCGCGGTAATGATGATCCCGCTGTTCGACGATGGCACCGTGCTGATGGAGCGCCAGTTCCGCTACCCGGTCGGCAAGGTGATGATTGAGTTTCCGGCGGGCAAGCTCGATCCGCAGGAAGGCGCGCTCGCTTGTGGCAAACGCGAACTGATTGAAGAAACCGGCTACTCGGCTGAGCGTTGGGACCACCTCACGCGCATCCACCCGGTCATTTCGTATTCCACCGAGTTCATCGATATCTATCTCGCACGCGATCTTAAGCAGGGCGAGGCGATGCTTGATGAGGGCGAGTTTCTCGAGACCTTCATTACACCAGCTGCTCAGTTGATCGATTGGGTGCGCGAAGGCAGGATTTCCGACGTGAAGACCATCATCGGCACGTTCTGGCTCGAGAAGATTCTGTCGGGTGCGTGGACGCCAGGTGCAGCCTGAGCCTCTTGTATTGTCGTTTGATCACACCGTTTTCCTGCTGTCGCTACTGTAGCGAACGGTCGTGCGAAAAAATTAGCACGATCGTTCACAAATTTTCGAATCGGGGATACACTCATCCCCATGCGCTGGATCGATCATGAAAGTGCTGGACCTCCGCTGTGCCAATGACCACCGCTTCGAAGGCTGGTTCGGCTCGGACGCCGACCTGCAATCGCAGCAGGAACGTGGGCTGTTGACGTGCCCGGTTTGCGGTCACAACGAGGTTGAGCGCTTGCCGAGTGCGCCGCGCCTGAATCTGTCGTCCTCACGTGCGGAGACCGCTCAGAAATGCGGCACCGCCAAGGCGGCCGAAGGCGAGGGCGAAGCACCCGCAGCAGCCCTGCAACAGCTCTATCTGAAAGCTGTACGCCACGTTCTGGCCAATACCGAGGACGTTGGCGAACAGTTTGCAGAAGAGGCGCGCCGCATGCATTACAACGAGGCGCCGGAGCGGGGCATTCGCGGGACGACGTCTCGGGAGCAAGCGCAGGAGCTGGCAGAGGAAGGCATCGAGGTGATGCCGCTGCTGGTGCCCGACGCGCTCAAGCAGCCCGTGCACTAGCTGCCCTGATCCCAGGTCCGCGCCGGTCCGACAGAATGTGCTTCGCTGATTTGCCGCGGCGGAGCGCCAACCACAGGAGACAGGCATGGATCTGAACTACTCGGCGGCCGATGATGCGTTCCGCCAGGAAGTCCGCAGCTGGCTGGAAGCCAATCTGCCCAAGGACATCCAAGACAAGGTGTTGAACCACCGCCGCCTGAACCGCGAAGATTTCGTTCGCTGGCACAAGGCGCTCGCGGGCAAGGGCTGGTCGGTACCGCACTGGCCGGTCGAGTGGGGCGGCACCGGCTGGTCCCCCATCCAAAAACATATCTGGGACGAAGAGTGCGCGCAGATTGGCGCGCCCGGCGTGCTGCCGTTCGGGGTCAGCATGGTCGCGCCCGTGATCATGAAGTACGGCAATGAAGCGCAGAAGCGCTACTTCCTGCCGCGCATCGTCGATTGCACAGACTGGTGGTGCCAGGGTTACTCCGAGCCGGGCTCCGGCTCAGACCTGGCCTCGGTCAAGACGCGCGCGGTGCGTGAGGGTGATCACTACATCGTCAACGGCCAGAAGACCTGGACCACGCTCGGCCAGCACGCCGACATGATCTTCTGCCTGGTCCGCACCGATCCGGATGCCAAGAAGCAAGAGGGCATCTCGTTCCTGCTGATCGACATGAAGACGCCGGGCATCACTGTGCGCCCGATCATCATGTTGGACGAAGAGCATGAAGTGAACGAGGTGTTCTTCGATAACGTGAAGGTGCCGGTCGAAAACCTCATCGGCGATGAGAACCGTGGCTGGACGTACGCCAAGTACCTGCTCGGTCACGAGCGCACCGGCATTGCACGCGTGGGTAACTCCAAGCGCGAGCTGGCGTTCCTCAAGCGCGTTGCCCTGCAGCACCAGAAGAACGGCAAGCCGCTGCTGCAGGACCCGGTGTTCGGCGCCAAGGTGGCATCGCTGGAAATTGAACTGCTGGCGCTGGAGATGACGGTACTGCGCGTAGTGTCGAGCGAGAACGCCGGCAAGGGCCCCGGCCCCGAGGCATCGCTGCTCAAGATCAAGGGCACGCAGATCCAGCAGATGCTGACCGAGCTGATGGTCGAAGCCGTGGGCCCGTACGCCCAGCCGTTCGACCCGAGCTATCTGGAAGGCGATACCCCGCAGGCAGTGACGGGCGACAACGATGCTGCACCGCTCGCGCCGTACTACTTCAACTATCGCAAGACCTCGATCTACGGCGGGTCGAACGAGATCCAGCGCAACATCATCAGCCAGATGATTCTGGGCGTCTAACGAGCAACGGATAACGGAGACAACAATGGATTTCTCGTTCACCGACGAACAGAAGCAACTGGCCGATGCCGTGCGCCGCTTCATCGACAAGGACTACGGCTTCGAGGCGCGCAACAAGATCGTGTACTCGCCCGAGGGCGTGTCGCAGAGCGCATGGGACAGCATTGCAGAGCTGGGTCTGACCGCGCTGCCGGTGCCGGAAGCGCAGGGCGGCTTTGATGGCCGTGCAATGGACCTGCTGGTGGTGATGCAGCAACTGGGCCGCGGCTTGGTGGTGGAGCCGTATCAGGCGACCGTGCTGGGTACGCAGGCGCTCAAGCTCGCGGGCGGCCAGGATGCGCTGCTGGAAGAAGTGGCCGGCGGCGCCGTCAAGCTGGCCATCGCCTTTGGCGAGCCGCAATCGCGCTATGAACTCTTCAACGTGACCACGCGTGCCGCGCAGCAGGGCAGCGGCTGGGCGCTTACCGGCGAGAAAGCGGTGGTGGTGCACGGCGCGCAGGCTGACAAGCTGATCGTCTCGGCACGCACGGGTGGTGAGGCGCGCGACACGTCCGGCTTGTCGCTGTTCGTGGTTGACCGCGGCGCCACGGGCCTGACGGTCAAGGATTACCGCACGATCGACAACCTGCACGCCGCCGATATCCGGTTCGACAACGTCTCCGCCACGTTGCTCGGCAAGGCTGGCGACGCATGGGAAACCATCGACGCCGTGGCCGACCTCGGTTGCGTGCTGCTGTGCGCAGAGGCTATCGGCCTGATCGATGCGCTGAACGCCGCGACGCTGGAATACACCAAGACGCGTCAGCAGTTTGGTGTGCCGATCGCGCGTTTCCAGGCGTTGCAGCATCGCATGGTCGACATGTTCATTCATGGCGAGCAGGCGCGTTCGATTACGTATCTGGCCGCTGCGCACTTTGAGGATGGCGATGTCGAGGCACGCCGCCGCTACGTGTCGGCTGCCAAGGCGCGTGTTGGTCAGGCTGCGCGTGATGTTGGCCAGGAAGCCGTGCAGTTGCACGGCGGCATGGGCGTGACGAACGAACTGCCGGCCGCGCACATGTTCAAGCGGCTGACGATGATCAACACGACGCTGGGCGATGTGGATCATCACCTGGCACGCTTCGCATCGCTGCCGGGTTTCCAGGACGCAGCGTAAAAGCAACCTTCAGCGCCCCGCACCTCTGCGGGGCGTTGTCTTTTGGAGCGAATGACATGGCAGAAGCAACGCTACCGTACGACTTTTATTTCGACGATTTCGAAGTCGGCCGCACGCTGCAGATGGGCACGTACACCGTCACCGAAGAAGAGATCCTGACTTTCGCGCGGCAATATGATCCGCAGCCGTTCCACATCGACGCGGAAGCGGCCAAGCAGAGCATCTACGGCGGCATCATCTCGAGCGGCTGGATGACCTGCTCGATCATGATGCGGCTGATGGTGACGGGCTTTCTGGGCAAGGCGGCCAGCATGGGCTCGCCGGGTGTGGATGAGATCCGCTGGATGAAGCCGGTGTATCCGGGCGACACGCTGTCGGTGTCGAGCACGTGTATGGAGATCAAGCCTTCGCAGTCGAAGCCGGACCGCGGCGTGGCGATCAACCGCTGGGAGGCGCACAACCAGCGCGGTGAGCTGGTCTGCACGGTGACGGGCATGGGCCTGTTCGGCCGGCGCCCGAAAGCTTGATTACACGTCGTCGCATAACAACAAGGAGACAACCCACATGCGCATCATCGAATCGCTCGACGAGCTGAAAGGATTGGTCGGCCAGGAAGTCGCGGTGAGTGACTGGACCGAGATCACGCAGCAGCAGGTCAACCTGTTTGCCGAGGCCACGGGCGATCATCAGTGGATTCACGTGGATGTGGAGCGCGCCAGGCGTGAGTCGCCGTTCGGGGCGCCGGTGGCGCACGGCTTTCTGACGCTCTCGCTGCTGCCGATGCTCATGGCGAATGCGATTGCAATGCCTGACGTGAAGATGGGCGTGAACTACGGCCTGAACAAGGTTCGCTTTACGGCGCCGGTGCCCGTAGGCAGTCGCGTGCGGGCACGCGTGACGCTGCTGGAGATGGAGGTGCTGCCGCCGCTGCCAAATGCCCCCGCATTGGCCGGCGCGCAACTGACCTGGGCCGTCACCATCGAGCGCGAAGGGCAGGAGCGCCCGGTCTGCGTGGCGGAATCGATCTCGCGGCGCTATTCCTGAGCCTCGTTTCTCGTATGACCCAAGGGCCGGCGCAATGCCGGCCTTTCTTTTTGCGCTTGCGCGTCGGCTGTTTTGTGCTTGTTTGCGCGTGCCCCACGCGTGCGCATCACGGCGCAGAAATGCGCATAGTTGGCGCGCTTTCAGCACCGTTTTGGCGCGGATTTCCCTTCGAACGAGCGAAAACTGATGGCACGGTAGTTGCAATTTTGGCCTTCGGGAGTCGTTCTCGCCACCAACAAAACCGAAGGAGCTGCAATGAAACGTCGTGCGCTGTTGAAGCTGTCAGCCGTTGGTGCTGCAGCATTGTTGTCCGTGTCGAATTTCGCGTTTGCTCAGGCAAAGGAGCCGATCAAGGTCGGCATTCTGCACTCGCTGTCGGGCACCATGGCCATCTCCGAGACCTCGTTGAAAGACGTGGCGCTGATGACCATCGACGAGATCAACAAGAGCGGCGGCGTGCTGGGCCGCAAGCTGCAGCCGGTGGTGGTGGACCCGGCATCGAACTGGCCGCTGTTTGCCGAAAAGGCCCGTGGGCTGCTGACGCAGGACAAGGTGGCCGTGACGTTCGGCTGCTGGACGTCGGTGTCGCGCAAATCGGTGCTGCCGGTGTATGAAGAACTGAATGGCCTGCTGTTCTACCCGGTGCAGTACGAAGGCGAAGAGATGTCGAAGAACGTCTTCTACACGGGTGCCGCACCCAACCAGCAGGCCATTCCTGCGGTGGAATATCTGATGAGCAAGGAAGGCGGCGGTGCCAAGCGCTTCTTCCTGCTGGGCACCGACTACGTTTACCCGCGCACGACCAACAAGATTCTGCGCGCGTTCCTGCACAGCAAGGGCGTGAAGGACAGCGACATCGAAGAGGTCTACACGCCGTTCGGCCATTCCGATTACCAGACCATCGTCGCCAACATCAAGAAGTTCTCGCAGGGTGGCAAGACGGCCGTGATCTCCACCATCAATGGCGATTCGAACGTGCCGTTCTACAAGGAACTCGGCAACGCCGGTTTGAAGGCCAAGGACGTGCCGGTGGTGGCGTTCTCGGTGGGTGAGGAAGAGCTGCGCGGCATCGACACCAAGCCGCTGGCCGGCCAGCTTGCCGCATGGAACTACTTCATGTCGGTCAAGAACCCGGCCAACGACGACTTCAAGAAGAAGTGGGCTGCCTGGGTCAAGGCCAACAACCTGCCGGGCGGCGACAAGCGCGTGACCAACGACCCCATGGAGGCTACCTACGTCGGCATCATGATGTGGAAGCAGGCCGTCGAGAAAGCCGGCTCGACCGACGTGGACAAGGTGCGCCAAGCGATGTACGGCCAGCAGTTCAAGGCGCCGTCGGGCTTCACGCTGGTGATGAACAACAACCATCACCTGAGCAAGCCCGTAATGATTGGCGAGGTGAAGGGCGATGGTCAGTTCAACGTCGTGTGGAAGACGCCGACTGTGATCCGCGCCAAGCCGTGGAGCCCGTATATCCCCGGCAACGAGGGCAAGCCTGACATGGTTGCAAGCGCGACCAAGTGATGTGATCAGGCGGACTGGTCACGTGACGAACGTGGCCTGTCCTTTGAACGACGCTGTACGACGTGGCACCCGCTCGGCTTTCGCCGGGTGCCACGCATCGGATTGCCATGATGCGCTTGTCCCGTTTTTTTGCCGCGCTGCTGTGCGCGCTCTGTCTGGCTGCCATGCCCGCTGTCTCTGCGTGGGCCGCCGGACAACCTCTGACCCAAGCTGACCTGAAGCCGTTGGCCGAAGACGACTTCGACGCCAAGGTGAAGACGCTCAACGCGTTGGCCGCCGCGCCTGCTGAACAGGCCGGCCCGATCCTGCAAGCATTGCAGAACGACGCGCTGTTCTTTGCGCCCGCTGCCGGCATGGTGCGCCAGGATGGTGAACGTTATCTCGATGCAGTCTCAGGCCAGCCGGTGACGGTCAAGGCGGACGATCTGCAATCCCTCACGTTGAACAATGCGCTGCGCTCACAGGTGGACGCCGCGGCGAGCGGCTTCGTGCTGCAATCGCCGGACCGTGCAGTGCGTGCGCAGGCCGTCGATACGCTGCTGGCGCATCCGGAGACGGCTTCTCGCCCGATTGTCGATGCCGCGCGTAAGCAAGAGACCGATCCCGAACTGCGCACCAAGCTGCATCTGCTGTGGGCCAACCTCGCACTCGACGACGGCGCGCATGCCGAGAAGCTCGAAGCGCTCAAGCTGCTCGCAGGTGATACCAACCCGCAGACGCGCCAACGCATCGCGCCGCTGCTCGCCAAGGACAGCGGCGCGGATGACGACCTGCGTGCCGCCGCACAGCAAGCTATCGACAGCCTGTCGGCGCAGGAGCGCAAGTCGGAATTGGCCGGCAACCTGTTCGCCGGCCTGAGTCTCGGCTCGGTGCTGCTGCTCGCGGCGCTGGGGCTGGCGATCACCTACGGCTTGATCGGCGTCATCAACATGGCGCACGGCGAGTTCTTGATGATTGGCGCGTATGCCACTTACGTGGTGCAGACGATCTTCCGCAACGACTTTCCGAATGCGTTCGACTGGTATCTGCCGGCGGCGCTGCCTGCGGCATTTCTGGCGGCAGCCGTGGTTGGCTTTGCGCTGGAGCGGCTGGTGTTGCGCCATTTGTATGGCCGTCCGCTGGAAACGCTGCTCGCCACCTTCGGGATCAGCCTGCTGCTGATGCAGGCCGTGCGCTCGATCTTCGGCGCGCAGAACGTGGAGGTGGCCAACCCGAGCTGGATGAGCGGCGGCATCGCGCTGTATCCGGGCCTGATCCTGCCGTACAACCGGCTCGTGATTCTGCTGTTTGCGCTGGCGGTGGTCGCGATTGCATGGGCAGTGCTCAACCGCACGCGCCTGGGCCTGTTCGTGCGCGCCACCACGCAGAACCGCACGATGGCCGCCTGCGTGGGCGTGCGCACGTGGAAGGTCGATAGCTACGCCTTCGCCTTCGGTGCGGGCATTGCCGGGCTCGGTGGCTGCGCGCTCTCGCAGATCGGCAACGTCGGCCCCGATCTCGGCCAGAGCTACATCATCGATTCGTTCATGGCCGTGGTGCTGGGCGGGGTGGGGCAATTGGCCGGCACCATCATCGGTGCGTTCGGGCTGGGGCTCATCAATAAGTTCATCGAGCCGTTTTACGGCGCAGTGCTGGCGAAGATCATCGTGCTGGTGCTGATCGTGCTGTTCATCCAGAAGCGTCCGCAGGGGCTGTTTGCCCTCAAGGGCCGCAGCGCGGAGGCCTGATCCATGAACACGACCAAGTTCTCTCTCGATATTCCGGCGCGCATGCCGTTGTTGTCGCGGCGCGGGTGGTCTGCGCTGGTGCTGGTGTCGCTCATCGTGTGCATTGGCGTGCCGGTGTGCGCGCTGCTGGTGCCGGAGGGCAGCCCGCTGCATCTGTCGGCGTATGCGCTTACGCTCATCGGCAAGATCATGTGCTATGCGCTGGCAGCGCTGGCGCTCGATCTGGTGTGGGGCTACTGCGGCATCCTGAGCCTCGGCCATGGCGTGTTCTTCGCGCTGGGCGGTTACGCGATGGGCATGTACCTGATGCGATCCATCGGCCGCGAAGGTGTGTACAAGAGCGACCTGCCGGATTTCATGGTGTTCCTTGATTGGAAGGAACTGCCCTGGTTCTGGCACGGCACCGAGCATTTCGCCTGGGCAATGCTGCTGGTGATTCTTGTGCCGGGCGTGCTGGCGTGGCTGTTCGGCTTCTTCGCCTTCCGCTCGCGCGTGAAGGGCGTGTACCTGTCGATCATCACGCAAGCGATGACGTACGCGGCCATGCTGCTGTTCTTCCGCAACGAAACCGGCTTTGGCGGCAACAACGGCTTTACGGATTTCAAGCGCATCCTCGGCTTTCAGATTTCGGCATTGCCGACGCGCACGGTGCTGTTTGTCGCGACGTTCGTGGCGCTGGTGCTGGCCTTCATCGCCTGCCGGGCCATCGTCACATCCAAGTTTGGGCGCGTGGTCACCGCCATTCGCGATGCCGAGGCGCGCGTGATGTTCTCCGGCTACAACCCGCTCGGTTACAAGCTCTTCGTGTGGACGTTCTCGGCGGCGCTGTGCGGTATTGCGGGCGCGTTGTATGTGCCGCAGGTCGGCATCATCAACCCGGGCGAGATGTCGCCGGGCAATTCCATCGAGATGGCCGTGTGGGTGGCCGTGGGCGGGCGCGGCACGTTGATCGGCCCGATCATCGGCGCCTTCCTCGTCAACGGCGCCAAGACGCTGCTGACGGCATGGGTGCCGGAGTACTGGCTGTTCGTGCTCGGCGCGATCTTCGTGCTGGTGACGCTGTATCTGCCGAATGGCGTGCTGGGGGTGCTGGGCAAGCTGCGTATGCATAAACGTGTGCCCACACAGATCAAGGCGCCTGAAGCGACGACCGCCACACCGCCTGCCGGAGACCACGCATGAGCACCTTTACCGAACTCCCTGACCGCGCGGAGACCGGCACCGCCACCGGCATGGGCCACCTGGTCGAGCCGGACACGATTGACGTCTCGCACGGCGCCATCCTGTATCTCGAAGATGTGACGGTGCGCTTTGGCGGCTTTCGCGCGCTGAATGCGCTCACGCTCTCCATCGACCACGGCGAGCTACGCTGCATCATCGGCCCCAACGGCGCGGGCAAGACCACGATGATGGACGTGATTACCGGCAAGACCGGGCCGCGCAATGCGGACGTGACGGGGCGCGTCTTCCTCGGCCAGAGCATCGACCTGCTGCGCCTGACCGAGCCACGCATCGCCCAGATCGGCATTGGCCGCAAGTTCCAAAAGCCCACGGTGTTTGAGCAGCACACCGTGTGGGAAAACCTCGAACTCGCGATGAAGGCCGACAAGCGTTGGTGGGTGTCGCTGCGTGCGCGGCTGCTGAACGACGGCCGCCAGCGCATCGAAGAAACGCTCGGCCGCATCCACCTGGAAGCGGAGGCGTACCGGCCCGCTGGTTTGCTCTCGCACGGGCAGAAGCAGCGGCTGGAGATCGGCATGCTGCTGATGCAGCAACCGCAACTGCTGCTGCTCGACGAGCCCGTTGCCGGCATGACGGACGAAGAGACGATGCAGCTCGCCGCGCTGCTCAACGGCCTGCGCGGCACGTGCTCGATCATGGTGGTGGAACATGACATGGAGTTCGTCGCCGAGCTGGCAGGGGCAGAAGGGCGCGTGACCGTGCTGGCCGAGGGCAGCGTCCTGGCCGAAGGCACGCTCGATGCCGTCAAGCGCGACGAGCGCGTGATCGAATCCTATTTAGGACGCTGACATGCTCACCATCCAGCAACTGAACCAGTTCTACGGCGGCAGCCACATCCTGCGCAATGTCAGCTTTGAGGTGCCGCAGGCTAAGTTGACCACGCTGCTCGGCCGCAACGGCGTCGGCAAGACGACGCTGCTCAAGTGCCTGATGGGCGTGGTGCCCGCTGCCAGCGGCGCGATCGATTGGGAGGGGCGCGCCATTCAAAAATTACCGGCCTACGAGCGGGTCTCGCAGGGCCTCGCCTATGTGCCGCAGGGCCGCGAAATCTTTCCGCGCCTGACGGTGGAAGAGAACCTGTTGATCGGCGCGGCCGCCAAGCGTGCGCCGTCCAAGGTGCCGGATTCGATCTATGAATTGTTTCCGGTGCTCAAGGAAATGAAGGGCCGGCGTGGCGGCGATCTGTCCGGCGGCCAGCAGCAGCAACTGGCCATCGGCCGCGCGCTGATGAGCGAGCCGCGTCTGCTGATTCTGGACGAGCCGACCGAGGGCATCCAGCCGTCGATCATTCAGGAGATCGGCCGCACGCTGCGCCGGCTGGTCGACGAGTTCGGCATGTCGGTGCTGCTCGTCGAGCAGTACTACGATTTCGCCCGCAGCATTGCCGACCGCTACGTCGTCATGAGCCGCGGCGAGGTCATCGCCAATGGCGACGGCGCCAACATGGAAGCCGACGGTGTACGGGATCTCGTTGCCGTTTGACGCACAGATGTCTTGCGAAAAAAGTCGAGTGCGAAACCGTTGGCATCTGGCTATGATGGACAACCTTTCCGTTTGCTTGAGGCGGGTTCTCATATGAAACGTGCCCCAGCGCGGCTCAGATGAGTGTCGACCCGTTTGCATGACCGATGCGCCATCCCGATTTTCCTGTCCCGCCGCAGGCCACCGCATTTGCCTCCTGGGAGGCCTCACTGCGCTTGGCGTTTGCGCGGCGCGGTGAGCGCACCGTGCTGGCCGCTTGCCGGCATCAGGGGCCGCTGCGGGTGCAGAAGGCGCTGTATCCGGAAGGCGAGGGCGTTTGCCACGCAGTGATGCTGCACCCGCCCGCAGGCATTGCCGGCGGCGATGTGCTCGATATCGATATCGAACTGGGCGCCAACACACATGCCGTGCTCACCACGCCCGGCGCCACCAAGTGGTACAAGTCGCTCGGCCGCACGGCCACGCAGCGCGTTGCCATTCGCGCGGGCGAGGGTGCGCGGCTCGACTGGCTGCCGCAAGAGAACATCGTCTTCAACCAGGCGTGTCCGGTTATCGATCTGACGCTGGACCTGGCGCCCGGTGCCACCGCCATCGGTTGGGACACCACCATGCTCGGCCGCCATGCCGCAGGCGAATCGTGGGCCGAGGGCCGTATCGCCATGCGCACCCAACTGCGCTGCAACGGCCAGCCGCTGTGGATCGAATCCGCCGCCTTTGATGCGCAATCGCCCATGTTGAGCGCGACAACGGGTATGGCCGGTTTCCACGTTGTCGGCACGCTGTGGGCCGTGGGCGAGGGCGCCACCGACGCCCTGGCTGAATCGATGGCCGAACACCTGCCGTACAACGACGATCTGCGCGCGGGCGTCACGTGTCTCACGCAAGACATGCCCGGCCTGCCGAACGTGCTGCTGCTGCGCGTGCTCACACGCCGGCCCGAAGATGCACGCGCCTTGCTGTCGCAGACATGGCTGGCGCTGCGTGCACCGATGCACGGCGTGGCGGGCCGTCCGCTGCGTTTGTGGGCGACGTGATGGCGACTTAAGCCCGCACCGCCCGATTGACCTTCCAAAGAACCTCACCGAAGAGAGCCCCTCGTGGAACTGACCCCGCGCGAAAAAGACAAGCTGCTGATCTTCACCGCCGCCTTGCTGGCCGAGCGCCGCAAGGGCCGTGGCCTCAAGCTCAACTACCCGGAAGCCGTCGCCTTCATCAGCGCCGCCATCATGGAAGGCGCACGCGACGGCAAGACGGTGGCCGACCTGATGCATTACGGCACGACGCTCCTCACCCGCAATGACGTGATGGACGGCGTGGCCGAGATGATCCCCGACATCCAGGTCGAGGCGACGTTTCCCGACGGCACCAAGCTGGTCACCGTCCACCATCCGATTGTCTGAAGTCTGTACACCATCCATCAGAACGAGTCCTGCCATGACGCACTCCCTGTCTCGCTATATCCGGCCCGCTGTGGCCATGACGCTCACGTTTGGCGCGTCCATCGCGTTTGCACATCCGGGGCATCCGGGCCATACCGCCGAGGGCAGCCTGCTGGCAGGCTTCCTGCACCCGCTCACGGGGGCGGATCACCTGCTGGCCATGGTGGCCGTGGGCGTGTGGAGCGCGCTCGCCTCGCGTTCGGTGCGCGATGCGCTGTGGGCACCGGTCGCCTTCGTTGCGTTGATGGTGATGGGCGCGCTGCTCGGCGCAGGCGGTGTGGCGTTGCCGATGGCTGAGCCGATGATCGCCGCATCGCTGCTGGTGTTCGGCCTGCTGATTGCCGCACGCGCACAGATGCCGACGTGGGCCGGTGCGCTGCTGTGCGGCGCGTTCGCGCTGTTCCACGGCTTTGCGCACGGCACCGAATTCCCTGCAGGCGCGCAGGCGATGTTCCCGTACTTCGTCGGCGGCTTTGCCATGGCGACGGCGCTGCTGCATACCGCAGGCATTGGCGCGGGGTTTGCGCTCAAGCCGCGCCTGGCGTGGCTCGCGCGTCTGTCGGGTGTGGGCGTGGCGCTGTATGGCGCTGACCTGCTGGCGGCGGCTGTCTAAGGGGCGCGACATGATCCCCGGAGAACTCCTGCCGCAAGACGGCGATCTCGAACTCAACGCAGGCCGGGCCACGCTGACGGTGACGGTAGCCAACACCGGTGACCGCCCGGTGCAGATCGGCTCGCACTACCACTTCTATGAAGTCAATGACGCGCTGCGCTTTGATCGTGAGGCCACGCGCGGCTACCGGCTCAACATTGCAGCCGGCACCGCTGTGCGTTTCGAGCCGGGGCAGGAGCGCACGGTTGAGTTGGTCGCACTGGCTGGCGACCGCGTTGTCTACGGCTTTGCCGGACGCGTGATGGGCAAGCTGTGAAGTCGGTGCAGAAGGAACGGACATGACACTCAAGATCACCCGCCGCGCCTATGCGGAAATGTTCGGCCCCACCACCGGCGACCGCATCCGCCTGGCTGATACCGACCTCATCGTTGAAGTCGAACGCGACTTCACCCTCTACGGTGAGGAAGTGAAATTCGGCGGCGGCAAGGTCATCCGAGACGGCATGGGTCAGAGCCAGCGCGAATCGAAAGACTGCGCCGACACCGTCATCACCAATGCGCTGATCATCGACCACTGGGGCATCGTCAAGGCCGACATCGGCTTGAAGCACGGCCGTATCTCTGCGATCGGCAAGGCGGGCAACCCGGACATCCAGCCCGGCGTGACCATCGTCATCGGCCCCGGCACCGAGATCATCGCGGGCGAAGGCATGATCGTCACGGCCGGCGGTGTCGACACGCACATCCACTTCATCTGCCCGCAGCAGATTGATGAGGCGCTCAACAGCGGCGTGACGACGATGATCGGTGGCGGCACGGGCCCGGCCACCGGCACGTTTGCGACCACCTGCACGCCGGGGCCGTGGTACATGCAGCGCATGTTGCAGGCGGCCGATGCGTACCCCATGAACATCGGCTTCCTGGGCAAAGGCAACGCCAGCTTGGCCGGCGCGTTGCGCGAGCAGATCGACGCGGGCGCCATCGGCCTGAAGCTGCACGAAGACTGGGGCTCCACGCCTGCCGCTATCGACTGTGCCTTAAGCGTGGCCGACGACACTGACACACAGGTCGCCATCCACACCGACACGTTGAACGAATCGGGCTTTGTGGAAGCGACCATCGCAGCGTTCAAGGGCCGCACGATCCACACGTATCACACCGAAGGCGCGGGCGGCGGGCATGCGCCCGACATCATCCGCGTGTGCGGCGAGTCGAACGTGCTGCCGTCATCGACCAACCCGACGCGGCCGTTCACCGTCAACACGCTGGACGAGCACCTCGACATGCTGATGGTGTGTCATCACCTCGATGCGTCCATTGCGGAAGACATCGCCTTTGCCGAGAGCCGCATCCGCCGCGAGACGATTGCCGCTGAAGACATCCTGCACGACCTCGGTGCGTTCTCGATGATCTCCAGCGACTCGCAGGCCATGGGCCGCGTGGGCGAAGTCGTGCTGCGCACCTGGCAGACCGCGCACAAGATGAAAGTGCAGCGCGGCAAGCTGGCGGGAGACCCGAACGATGCACGCGGTGGGCACGATAACTTCCGCGTGAAGCGCTACGTGGCCAAGTACACGATCAACCCGGCGCTCACGCATGGTATTGCGCATGAGGTGGGCTCTATCGAGGTCGGCAAGTGGGCGGACCTTGTGCTGTGGAAGCCCGCCTTCTTTGGCGTCAAGCCGAGCCTGATTTTGAAGGGCGGCATGATTGCCTCGGCCGCGATGGGCGATGCCAATGCATCGATTCCCACGCCGCAGCCGGTGCACTATCGGCCGATGTTCGGATCGGCGGGCGGGGCGCTGGGGCGCACGTCGCTGAGCTTTCTGTCGCAATCGGCCGCCGCTGCGGGCGTGGCGGAAAGCTATGGCCTGTCCAAGACGACAGCCGTGGTCAAAGGCACGCGCAGCGTTACCAAGGCGCACATGATCCACAACGACTGGCAGCCGGACATCAGCGTCGATCCGGAGACGTATCAGGTGGTGGCTGATGGCATGGTGCTGACGTGTGAGCCGGCTGAGGTGTTGCCGATGGCGCAGCGGTATTTTTTGTTTTAGGGTTTGGTTTTGGGTGGGTGTTGGTGGTTTGCCTCCCTTTCGTCCCCGGCAGGGGATGAAACAGGGGATGCACCGCCGCGCGGAGTGCTGGTCCGGCGTTCAGAGTTCAAAACTCAACATGTGTAGTTCAGAACCCAGGCATTTGGAGTTCAGAACTGGGGGTTTGAAGTTCACAACTCGGAGTCTGAAGTTCAGAACCCAGCGTTTGAAGTCCAGAACCCCATTGTTCAAAGTCAGGAACCCAATATTTGAAGTCCAGAACTCCGACATTCGGGGTTCAGAACCCGGCCCCCGAAGTTCAGAGCCCGATGTTTTCGGTTCAGAACACCGCGTTCGGCGTTCAACACCTTAGGCCGGGCAGTTGTGAGATTGTGAATAGGTCAACAATGCTTTCCATCGATAAACACCTTCCTTCGCCGCACGGTCTGGCGGCTGTGCTGGTCAAGCGCGCCCCCAAGCTGGTGCTGCCGTTTCTGGCGCGCAGCCGCAGCCGCCTGCGTGCCGCGCTCGATGATGGCCGCGAGGTGGCCGTTGTGTTGCCGCGCGGCACCGTCATGCGTGGCGGCGATGTGCTCGTCGCCGAAGACGGCACGCTGGTGGAAGTGCAGGCCGCGCCCGAACAAGTGCTGCGTGTGACCAGCGACAACCGGCTCGCGCTGATGCGCGCGGCTTACCACCTCGGCAACCGCCACACGCCCGTGCAGGTGAGCGCCGATGCGCTGCAGCTTGAAGCCGATCCGGTGCTCGAAGACATGCTGGTGCGCCTGGGCGTGAGCGTCGCGCATGTGGAAGCGCCGTTCGAGCCCGAGGCGGGTGCTTACGGTGGTGGCCACCGCCATGGCCACGATGCGACGTTTGAAGAGGACTATGCGGCAGCGCAAGCGCTGTACAACGAGCATCACGGTCATTCGCATGACGATGGTCACCCACATGATCACGACCACGGTCATGTGCACGGCCCCGGTTGTGGCCATCACCACCATCACCATGACTGACGCTGCTCGGCTCACCGCGCTGTTGCACCTGGCGTCTCCCGCATTGCCGGTGGGCGCGTTCAGCTATTCGCAGGGGCTCGAGGCGGCGGTGGACGTGCGGCACGTAGGCGATGAGGCGTCCGCCGCGACGTGGATTGCCGAAGGGCTCGACGTGCTCGCTGCGTGCGAGGCACCGCTGTGGCTGCTGCAATTTGCCGACTGGCAGGCCGGCCGCTTCGATGCGGTTGCCGAGCGCGATGCGTGGTTCCTTGCCACGCGCGAAACGCGCGAGCTGCGGTTGGAGACCTCGCAGATGGGCTGGTCGCTCAATCGCTTGATCCAGCAGATGGGGTGGGGCGACGATGCATTGCGCGCCGCATTGACCGCACGCGCATCGGTGACGTTTCCGACAGCCTTTGCGGCAGCGGCGGCTGCGCTGAATGTCGATCCGCGCGATGGCGTGACGGCATATTGCTTTGCCTGGGTGGAAAACCAGATGGCGGCTGCGGTGAAGGCCGTGCCGCTGGGGCAGGCAGCGGGGCAGCGCATTCTCTTCGGCTTACATGGAGCGGTGGCTCGCGCGGTGGATGAGGCCACGCGGCGCGCGGCGTGTCGTCCGCCTGAACTGTCGACGTTCTCGCCGGGGCTGGGTGTGCTGTCGGCCCGGCACGAGACGCAATACTCACGACTCTTTCGTTCATGATTCCAAACACGATGCGTACCAAGAAACTTCCCGCACTGCGCGTTGGCGTGGGCGGCCCGGTCGGTTCCGGCAAGACTACCCTGTTGGAAATGCTCTGCAAGGCCATGCGCGAACGCTATGACCTCGTGGCGATCACCAACGACATCTATACGAAGGAAGATCAGCGCTTGCTGACCATCTCCGGTGCGTTGCCGGCGGAACGCATCATGGGGGTGGAAACCGGTGGCTGCCCGCACACCGCTATCCGCGAAGATGCGTCGATCAACCTGGAAGCGGTGGACCGCATGCTGGCAAAGTTTCCGGATGCGGATGTTGTCTTCATTGAATCCGGTGGCGACAACCTGGCGGCTACGTTCAGCCCGGAACTGTCGGACCTGACCATCTACGTGATCGACGTGGCGGGCGGCGAGAAGATTCCGCGCAAGGGCGGGCCGGGCATCACCAAGTCGGATCTGCTCATCATCAACAAGACGGATCTCGCGCCGTACGTCGGTGCCTCACTGGAGGTGATGGAGAGCGACACGCGCAAGATGCGTGGCGACCGTCCGTTTGTCATGTGCAACTTGCGCGCACAGGGTGGGTTGGATGAGGTCATCCAGTTTATCGAGCGGCACGGCATGCTGACGGCTTCTGCTGCAACCTGATGCGGCGGGCACTCGCTTGCAGCGTGGCGGGTTAAATCGGCAGAGACGTGTGCCGCGGAGGTGAGTGATGAAGGTACTGCATCGCGTGCTGCTGATTGCCTTGGCTTGCGGGGTTGCGGCGTGTGCGCCGACCATTGTCGGGCCGTACTACACGATGGATGTGCGGCTGGCTGACGGTAAGCCGGTACGCTGCGCGGTGAATCAGCCGGTGCACTTGCCGAGCCCACCGCCCGCGCCGTTGACGACCCGCGAGCGCAATGAGGCCGAGGTGCTGGCGACGCAACCGTTGCGGTTGGAGGTGGGCCCTCGTGCGCCGTATCCGACGGTGTACACCGCGCCCGATGTGCAGTGCTTCGCTTTGGATGAGTGAGGGTTGTTTTTGGGACTTGGTGGTCCATCCCCGGTATCGTCCCCTGCCGGGGCCGACTCACTTTTCTTTGTCTTGCCAAAGAAAAGTAAGCAAAAGAAAGGCGCGCCCGAGATGGCGACCCCCTCCTTGAATTTTCGTAACCGGGCGGAGACGGGAAAAACTCGCTGCGCTCAGACAGTTTCCCGTCTTTTTTCCGCCCGCTTACGAAAATTCAAGGCGCCA
>CAUPMS010000005.1:0-185509 GCA_963512445.1 uncultured Ralstonia sp. | reverse complement strand
CTTGTTTCATCCCCTGCCGGGGCTGACTCACTTTCTTTGTCTTGCCAAAGAAAGTCAGCAAAGAAAGGCGCGCCCGAGATGGCGACTTCCCCTTGGATTTTTGTCGCAGAGAGGGGAAGGGGAAAACTCGCTGCGCTCAGACAGTTCCCCTTCCTTTTTCCTCTCTGCAACAAAAATCCAAGGCGCCATCTAGGGCAGTTACGTCAAAAGCCAAACCGTCTGTTTGCGCGTGTGAGCGCTGTTGCGGTCGTCCTGATCCGCTTAGTTCTGCATGCCCCAGCGTTTGATGGTGCGGGCTTCCAGCGTGCGGAACACGAGGTTCTCGACCAGCAGGCCGATGATGATGACGGTCAGCAGGCCGGCAAATACTTCGGGAATCTGGAGCTGGTTCTTGTTTTCGTAGATGTACCAGCCGAGGCCGCCTTGGCCGGAGCTGACGCCAAACACCAGTTCCGATGCGATCAACGTGCGCCATGCAAACGCCCAACCGATCTTCAGGCCCGTGAGGATGGACGGGAACGCGGCCGGAATCAGGATCTTGGTCAGGTACCCCATGCCCGATAGCCCGTAGTTGCGGCCCACCATGCGCAGCGTGTTCGATACCGACAGGAAACCCGCATGTGTGTTGAGCGATACCGCCCATACCACCGAATGCACGATCACGAAGATCAGGCTGCCGTTGCCCAGGCCGAACCACACCAGTGCGATCGGCAGCAGGGCGATGGCGGGCAATGGGTTGAACATGGCGGTGAGCGTTTCCAGGAAGTCCTGCCCCAGCCGGTTGCTGATGCCCAGTACCACCAGTGCGCATGACAGCGCCAAGCCCAACGCATAGCCCGCTAACAACGTTTGCATGGACGTGCCGATGCGCGCAAACAGCGTGCCGCTGGCCAAGCCGGCCCACAGCGCCTGTGCCGTGTCAGAGAACGTCGGCATCAGCAGCGGGTTGTCGAGCCAGCGCGCGCCGCCTTCCCACACGAGCGCGAGCACGACAAGGATGACCAGCTTGCGCAGCCACGCCTGCTCGTACAAACGTTCGGCAATGGAGAGCGGCTTTTCCACCACGCCGATGCGCTCGAACGCCACGGGCGTGCTGTAGACGGGCGCGCGATTGCTGATGTCGGTCGTGGCGGGCATGGAAAGGGTTTCAGTCTGCATGGGTTTGCTCCACCGCGCGGGCGAACAGCATGTCGTGGATTTCGGCTTCCAGCGCCTTGAAGCGCTCGGGGTCATCATCACCGCGTGCGAGGCTCGGCAGTTCTGCGCGGACCTGGCCCGGGTGCGGCGAGAGGATCAGGATGCGGCTGCCGCAGCGGATCGCCTCCGGAATCGAGTGCGTGACGAACAGTACGGTAAAGCGCGTCTCGTCCCACAGTTGCAGCAGCTCGTCCTGCATCTTGCGGCGCGTGAGTGCGTCGAGCGCGGCGAAGGGCTCGTCCATCAGCAGCATGTCGGGCTCCATGGCCATGCCGCGTGCAATGGCCACGCGCTGCTTCATCCCGCCCGAGAGCATGTGCGGGTGGTGGTCGGCAAACTGGGTGAGGTTGACCTTGTTGATGTAATGCAGCGCACGTTCTTCGGCCTCACGCGCGCCCAGCTTGCCCGTGGACAGCAGCGGGAACAGTACGTTTTCTTTCACCGTTTTCCATGGCAGCAGCTGGTCGAATTCCTGGAAGACCATCATGCGATCCGGCCCTGGCTTGGTCACGGGCTGACCTTTCAGGCGGATCTCGCCTTCGGTGGGCGTGAGGTAGCCGCCGATGGCCTTGAGCAACGTCGATTTACCGCAGCCCGACGGGCCCAGCAGGATGGTGCGCTCGCCGGGGTAGACCTGGAAATCGACGCGGTAGGTGGCCGTGACCAGATGCTGGCGTGTCTTGTATTGCAGCGTGACGCCACGTACATCCAGCAATGGCGGTGCTGTGGGTGAGTTGGCCTGCATGGTGTTGTCTCCTGTTTTATGTTTAGTTTTTTGTGCGTGTCGGTTGGATACGGCGCGAGGGCTATCGAATGTCGACGTGATACCGAAAATGCGCCGCCGCGCCGCGCGAGCGCCGCCATTCCAGCGGCACGCGGTCGTAGCCGCGCGCGATGCGTTCGATGACCATCACCGGATCGCCCGTCTGGATGCGCAACAGACGCGCGTAGGTAGCATTGACGGCCTCTGCGGTGAGCGTTTCTTCGGCGCTCGCAATGATCTGGCCGCAGTGCGATTCGTACAGCGGATAGAGCAGGTCGCCGAACGCTTCAGGTTCCAGCGTGGCGAGGTCGGCAAAGCGGTCGTGGGGCAGCCAGATTTCTTCGGCCAGCAACGGTGCGCCATCGAGCAGGCGCAGACGTGTCATGCGGATGACGGGAGTGCCGGTTTCAATCTGCAGGCCGGCAGCGGGCGCGGACGGCGCCTCGAGCACATCGCGCTTGAGGATGCGGCTCTCTGGGATGCGGCGCTCGCCGGTTTCGCTCTGAAAGCGGAAGAAACGGAACAGTGAACTGGCAAAGCTGGCCCGGCGCACGAAAGTGCCGCGGCCCTGGAAGCGTTCTAGCAGGCCTTCGGCGACCAATACATCAACGGCTTTGCGAACTGTGCCGACGGCCACGTTGTACGTTTTGGCCAGCTCGGCTTCGGTGGGAATGGCGTCGCCCGGGCGCCAGTGCTGCTGGGCGATCTGCGCGGCCAGATCGTCACGCAATTGCTGGTAGCGGGGCAGGCGGAGATCGGCGGGCATAAGGTGTGGAAAGTGGTCAACTATTCATCTATATGACTCAGAATTGTAGGGAGATTGAGGGCGGCGGGCATTACAGGAAAACCCGCAGGGCTCGGTCAGACTGACACGAGCCCTGCGGGTTTTGGGAGAACTGCCAGGGGTTAAAGATCAGCGGGTCGCGCGAGCCGAAACCGGCAGCGGTTCGGCTTGCTGTGCCTTCGGACGGCGCAGCAGCCGCAGCGCATACCAAGCCAGAACAAGCGCACCGATGGCGAACACGATGTCACCCGGCACACGCAGCCAGACCAGCGTTTCCATCACCTTCGAGTGCACGACCTCTGGCGAGCGGGCGTACCACATGCCCTTGGTGACGCTGGCCCAGGCCTGGTAGATACCGGCCGGCAGCAGCGACATGAACACCATCATCGCCAGGCCGATGTTCAGGCCCCAGAACGCGGGCTTGAGCAGGCGGTCAGCATGCAGGCTGCGCGCATACAGGCCACGCAGGCAGAACAGCATCAGGCCGATACCGAGCATGCCGTACACCCCGAACAGTGCGGCGTGCCCGTGGGCGGCCGTCATGTTCAGACCCTGCACGTAGTACAGCGAAGCCGGCGGGTTGATGGCAAAGCCCAGCAGGCCAGCGCCAACGGTGTTCCAGAAGCCCACGGCCACGAAGCACAGCACCGGCCACTTGTAGGCAACCAGCCATGGTGTGCCTTGCGTGCGGCGATAGTTCTGCAGCGCTTCCAGGCCGATGAGCGAGAGCGGCACCACTTCCAGCGCCGAGAACACGGCGCCCACCGAGATGATCGAGGTCGGTGTCCCCGTAAAGTACAGGTGGTGCAGCGTGCCCAGAATGCCGCCGAACAGGAACACGATCGTCTCGGCCACGATGGCGCGGTTGGCGCTGGCGGCACGGATCAGGCCCAGGCGCGTGAAGATCAGCGCGATGACGGCGGTGGCGAACACTTCAAAGAAGCCCTCGACCCACAGGTGGACGAGCCACCAGCGCCAGTACTCGATCATCGAATAGTGCGTGTGTTGGCCCCACACCAGCGAGGTCGAGTAGAACCCGCCGATGCACGTGGCCGACAGGAACACCATGGCGATCAGCCCGCGCGATTCCGACGGCGTCTTCAGTGCCGGCCACAGCGCGCGGCCCAGCAGCACGACCCAGAACAGCAGCCCGACAAACAGCAGCAGTTGCCACACGCGGCCCATGCTGGTGTATTCCAGGCCCTGGTTGCCGACCCAGAAGCCGAAGTCCGCACCGAGATGCTGCAGCGTGCCGATCCAGCCCGTGACGATGGACCCCACCACGATAAAGATCAGCGCCCAGAACAGCACGTCAACACCCAGCTTCTGGAACTTCGGCTCACGCCCCGAGAGCAGCGGCGCGATGTACAGGCCCGTGGCCAGCCAGGCGGTGGCAATCCACAGCACGCCCAGTTGCGTATGCACGGTGCGGCTGATCACATACGGCAACACCTGTGCCAGCGGAATCCCGAAGAACGATTCGCCTTCCACCGCATAGTGCGCGGTGATGGCGCCCATGCCGATCTGCACCAGCATCAGCCCGATCACGGCAAAGAAGTACTTGCGCGTGGCCTTCATCGACGGCGTGGCAACCACGTTGAGGAATGGATCGGCCGGCAGAGGTGGCGCTTCCTCTTCGTGCTTGCTGCTGCCGTGCAGCCACAGCATGGCGGCAATACCGCCCAGCAGCAGGACGATACTGACCATCGACCACACAGCGGCACCGCCGGTCATGGTGTTGCCCACGAGCGGTTCGTGCGGCCAGTTGCTCGTGTACGAGATGTCGGTCTCGCCCGGGCGGTCGGCGGCGGCGGCCCACGACGTCCAGAAGAAGAACGCCGCCAGTGCCTCGCGGTCGGCCGCCTCCGGCAGCACGCCGGTGGCCATGGCGTACTGATCGCGCAGCGTTGCCAGCGTCGGATCGGTGCCGAACAGCGCCTCAAAGTGGTGCGCAACGCTACGGATGGCCTCTGCGCGCTCGCGCGATACGGTCAGGATGTCGTGATCCGCATCGTACGTATTGCGGCGCATTTCTTCCTTCACGGTGGCGTCAACGGTGGCTTGTTGCACGGTCGTCAACGGTGCGCCGGTATCGAACTGCTGATGCGCGCGGATGGCCTGCAGCGCCGTAGCCTCACGGTGCAGCCAATCGGCAGACCAATCAGGAGCAACGTAGCTGCCATGGCCCCAGACGGTGCCAAGCTGCTGGCCACCGGCTGCCAGCCAGGCTTCCTGGCCGCGCTGGATCTGCTCGCCCGTAAAGATCACCTCGCCCACAGAGGTGACGACGGCATGCGGAATCGGCGGCGCTGCCAGATAGATTTGCCGGCCCAGATAGCCCAATGCCCCGAACGACAGGACGAAGATCAGGCCGAGCCACCGCCACAGCCTTTGGTTGTTTTTCATGACAAGGTTCCTTGCAGGATGCAGTCGGAAATTCAGGCGCCACCACCGCAGCCGCCACAGCAGTGGCCGGCACTGGCGGCAGATGCCACCTTGGTGATGGCAACACGCCACGTGGCGGGGCCGCGCTCAAGGTAGTCCCAGGAAAACTGCCCCGGGCGCTCGACTTGAAACTGCGACTGCAACGGGCGCGGATCGTGATCGTTGATCAGCTCCAGGCTCTGGCCGATGCCGAGTTCCCCAAAGGCGGAGAAGATCAGCGGATGGCGTTCGCGCGGCGCCAGCACGCGCAGATCGAGCTGGATGGACGAGGCGGACTGTGTCATGGGGATTCCCTCTGTGGGTATCGCATCAGTAAAGATGCATTGGAGATGCAACTATAGTACCCAGAGGAATCTCCGCGGTTATTGATGTATATCAGATGCTTGTTTTTTGGCGGTCTTGATACGGCAATCCAGGCGGCAACTGGCATGGCGCGAACCCCGGAAGCCCAGGTGCGCTGTAAAGCGCCGGATATCGTTTGCTCTGTATCAAAACCCTCCTGGCGGGCGCGTCATAACGTGGAGTGGACGACACCAAACCGATACACGGGGGAAAAAATGAGCCGTCTTCACACTGTCCGTGGCTTGATGCGCGCGGGCCTGATTTCGATGCTGCTGGGCGCTGTGCTGGCGGGCACCGCAGCCCGCGCCGCCAGCGCCAAACTGCCGGGTGATTTTGGTCCGCCACGTGGCGAACCCATCCACGCCGTGCTCACCAGTCCGCCGCTGGTGCCGCCGCCGGTCAATCGCAACTATCCGGCCAAGGTCATCGTGGAACTGGAAGTGGTCGAGAAGGAAATGCAGATATCCGAAGGGGTCAGCTACACCTTCTGGACGTTCGGGGGCACCGTGCCCGGCAGCTTCATCCGCGTGCGGCAGGGCGATACGGTGGAGTTCCACCTCAAGAACCACCCGAACAGCAAGATGCCGCACAACATCGACCTGCACGGCGTGACCGGGCCGGGCGGCGGCGCAGCGTCGAGCTTCACCGCGCCGGGCCATGAGTCGCAGTTCACCTTCAAGGCGCTCAACGAGGGCATCTACGTCTACCACTGCGCCACCGCGCCGGTGGGCATGCATATTGCCAACGGCATGTACGGCCTGATCCTGGTCGAGCCGCCCGAAGGCTTGCCCAAGGTCGATCACGAGTACTACGTCATGCAGGGCGACTTCTACACTGCCGGCAAATACCGCGAGAAGGGCTTGCAGCCATTCGACATGGAAAAGGCCATTGATGAACGCCCGAGCTACGTGCTCTTCAACGGCGCAGAAGGTGCGCTCACTGGCGACAAGGCACTGCGCGCCAAGGTGGGCGAGACCGTGCGCATCTTCGTTGGCAACGGTGGGCCGAACCTGGTGTCGAGCTTCCACGTGATCGGTGCCATCTTTGACCAGGTGCGTTACGAGGGCGGTACCAATGTGCAGAAGAACGTGCAGACCACGCTGATCCCCGCGGGTGGCGCGGCGGTGGTGAAGTTCACCGCGCGGGTGCCCGGCAGCTATGTGCTGGTCGACCACTCGATCTTCCGTGCCTTCAACAAGGGCGCGCTGGCCATCCTGAAGGTCGATGGTCCGGAGAACAAGCTGGTGTACTCGGGCAAGGAGCTCGATTCCGTCTACCTGGGTGATCGTGCAGGCCCGAACCTGGCCGCTGTGGCCAAGGCGACACAGGCATCGGCGTCGGGCACGCTGTCGGTGCAGGATCAGGTGAATGCCGGGCGCGCGTTGTTTGCGGGCACGTGCTCGGTGTGCCACCAGGGCAATGGCGCAGGCCTGCCCGGCGTGTTCCCGCCGCTGGCCAAGTCGGACTTCCTGGCCGCAGACCCGAAGCGCGCCATGAACATCGTGCTGCATGGCCTGAACGGCAAGATCAAGGTCAACGGCCAGGAATACGACTCCGTCATGCCGCCGATGACGCAGCTCAATGACGACGAGGTCGCCAACATCCTGACCTACGTGCTCAACAGCTGGGATAACCCGGGCGGCCGCGTGAGCGCGGACGACGTCAAGAAGGTGCGTGCCCAGCCGGCGCCGGCCAAGGCCGTGGCCGAACATTGACCTGACCTGCACGATCATGGCCCGCCTGACCTTGCGCTCTGCTGCCACGCTCGCAGCCATGCTGATGGCACTGGCCAGTGCCGCCGCACAGGGTGCCGACTATGTGCGGCTGCCTGGCGGCGACTTTGATAGCGTGCTGCCCCAGAACGCACCGGGGCAGCCGCAGCGGGTGCGTATCGAGCCGTTTGCGCTGCGCACCACGCCGGTCACCATCGGCGAGTTCCAGGCCTTTGTGCAAAGCCACGAGGCCTGGCAGCGCGGCCGCGCGCCGCAGGTTTTTGCCGGCAAGGCTTACCTTGCGGACTGGGCCGACGCGACACACGCTGATGCGCAGGCCTCGCCGCAAGCCCCGGTTACGGGGGTGAGCTGGTTTGCTGCCCGCGCCTACTGCGAAAGCGAAGGCGCGCGGCTGCCGACGTGGCTGGAGTGGGAATCCGCCGCCGCGGCCGACGCCACCCGCGCCGACGCACGCGATGACCCGCAATGGGCGCAGCGCATTCTCGGCTGGTACGAACGGCCGGCCACGCGCGTGCTGCCGCCGGTGGGCGGCCCAGCGGATGTGCACGGCGTGCGCGATCTGCATGGCCTGATCTGGGAATGGGTGGACGATTTCAACGCGCTGTTCATTGCCGGGGACAGCCGCACCCAAGGCGACCCCGACAAACAGAAGTTCTGCGGTGCCGGTGCCATCAGCATCGTGCGCCGCGACAGCTACGCCGTGCTGATGCGCGTGGCGTTGCTGTCCTCACTTGAAGGCGCAGATGCCACGGGCAGCCTCGGCTTCCGCTGCGCCCGATCCCTCAATGGAGACCATCCATGACTTTCCTGACCTTCATTCGGCGCGCTTTCGTGGCGCTCATGCTGGCAGGTGCGACTGCCGGCGCCTATGCAGCCGGGCCGGCCGCTTCGGGCTCGCTGTATCAGTCCGACGTGGCATTGACCGACCAGAACGGCCGCGTCTTTCACCTGGCCGACTTGCGCGGCGAACCTGTGCTCGTGAGCATGTTTTATGCATCCTGCCAGATGGTCTGCCCGATGATCTTCGAGACCATCCACGCCACGCTGGCCAAGGGCGGCAAGCCCGCGCAGGTTGGCGTGCGCGTGCTGATGGTGACGGTGGACCCGGAGCGCGATTCGGTTGCCGTACTCAAGAAGACCGCCGCCGCGCACAATGCCGATGCGCACTGGCAAGTCGCCCGCGCCAACGCCAGCGGTACGCGCGAAGTGGCTGCGTTGCTGGGCGTGCAATACCGGCGTCTGGCGGATGGTGATTTCAATCACTCCAGCACGATCGTGCTGCTCGATGCGGAAGGGCGCATCAACGCCCGCACCAACACGCTGGGCGCGGTCGATCCGAAGCTGGTCGATGCCATGCGCAAGCTGGTGGCGGCGCAGCACTGAGTGCGCCGCGCCGGGCGCCCATGCCTTGCTATGCCCTGGCGTGGGCCACCACCGTTTGTGTCTGCGCGCCAAGGCCGTCGACGCCCAGGCGCATGGTGTCGCCGGCCTTGAGGTAGCGCGGCGGCTTGAAGCCCATGCCCACGCCCGGCGGCGTGCCGGTGCAGATCAGGTCGCCAGGGTGCAGTGTCATGAAGCGGCTGACGTAGCTCACCAGATGCGCCACACCGAACACCATGGTCGCCGTGTTGCCCCGCTGCGTGCGCGCGCCGTTGACGTCGAGCCACAGGCCAAGCGCCTGCGGGTCGGGCACCTCGTCGCGCGTGACCAGCCACGGGCCGACCGGGCAGAACGTGTCGCAGCCCTTGCCTTTGTCCCAGGTGCCGCCGCGTTCAAGCTGGAACTCGCGCTCGGACACATCGTTCACCACGCAATAGCCGGCCACGTGCGAAAGCGCATCATCGCGTGAAACATCGCACGCGGTCTTGCCGATCACCACGCCGAGCTCGACCTCCCAGTCGGTCTTCTCCGAGCCGCGTGGCAGCATCACGGCATCGTTGGGCCCATTCAATGCGCTGTTGGCCTTGAGAAAGACGATGGGTTCGGCCGGCAGTGCCATGCCGGCTTCGGCAGCGTGGTCGGCATAGTTCAGGCCGATGGCGATGATCTTGCCGATGCCAGTCCACGGCACACCAAAGCGCGCTTCCTGCAGCACCGGCAATGCAGTCGCATCCACGCGCGCCAGTTGTGCAAGGGCGGCGTCGGACAGTTGCTGCGGCCCCAGTTCGCCCAGTACACCGGACAGGTCGCGCACGCGGCCTTGTTCATCGATCAGCCCCGGGCGTTCTGCCCCCGGTTGGCCCACGCGTACGAGTTTCATCGGTTTCCTTTGACGTCTTCTTTGGCTTCAGTGGATTCGGCCAGGCTGCGTGCGACCACGCTCAGCACTTCCTTGGCGGTGTTCTCGGAGTGCCAGCGCAGCACTTGCGCGAGGCGCGGGCGGCCAGGCTCGCGCAGGGCGGCCATGATGGCTTCGTGCTCTTCATGCGATTCCTGCCAGCGCAGCATGTCGGCGTTGGCTGCGCCGCGCGCGCGGTGCACCTTGCTCATCAGCGCTGCGTAGATGCCGGCCAGCACCGGGTTGGCCGCACCGTCGATGATGAGCTGGTGAATTTCCTGGTTGATGCGGAAGTACTCGGTGCGCCGCCCTGCGGCGTGCGCGTCGAGCATGGCCTGGTGCCTGCGCTCCAGCCGCGCCATGGCCACCTCGGACAGGCGCAATGCCGCCAGCTCGCCGGCGGTGGCCTCCAGCCCGTGCAGGGTTTCGAAGGTGGCGCGCAACTCATCGAGATCGAGCGGTGCCACGCGGTAGCCGATGTACTGCCGATGCAGCACCAGCCCTTCGGCCACCAGCACCTTGAGTGCCTCGCGCAGCGGCGTCTTGGAGACATCGAACATTTCGCAGAAGGCGCGCTCGTCAATGCGGGCGCCGGGCGGCAGCTCGCCTTCTTCGATCAGGGTGCGCAGGCGCGAGGCGATTTCGGCCGACATGCCGAGCGTGCGCAGGCGCGTGGATTTGAGCAGCGGTTGAGTCACAAACGTCACCAGGATAGGGAAAATGCACCACAAAAGGCTATCACACGCCAATATTGTGCGTTTTATATCTAATAAAATCAACAACTTACATGTGTTGTAATTACAGATTACATATCCTATACTCGGCCACGTTGCGCAACACATATCAATCAAACTACCTCGGGAGGCCGTTCAGAACGGCTTCCAAGAGCTACAAGGAGACATGCCTAATGGAAACCGCAAGCCCGGCCGTGGCGCTAACGGAGACGAAGAGCTCCGTGCGCTGGAAGATCTTTTTGATGATGTTGATGCTCATCTCCATCAACTACATCGACCGCGCATCGCTGTCGGTGGCGATGCCGCTGATTGCCAAGGAGTTCGACATCGGTCCGGCGGTGCAAGGACTGCTGCTGAGCTCGTTCTTCTGGACGTACGCCTTTATGCAGATTCCCGGCGGCATGCTGGCTGACCGCTTCGGCCCGCGCGTCGTGATTGCCGGCGCTACGCTGGGCTGGGGCTTCTTCCAGGCGATTGCCGCGGTCTGTACCGGCTGGGTGTCGCTGATGTTCACGCGTCTGGGCCTGGGTGCTGCTGAAGCACCGATCTATCCGGCCGGCGGCAAGCTCAATGCCATCTGGATGACGCAGAACGAGCGCGGCCGTGGTGCCACGCTGCTCGACGGCGGCGCGCCCCTGGGCGCGGCGCTGGGCGCGCTCATCATCGCGGGCCTGATCACCGAGTTCCAATCCTGGCGCACCTCGTTCGTGGTGGCTGGTATTGGCACCATGGTGGCGGGCTTCTTCGCCTGGTGGTACATCCGCAACCACCCGCGCCAGCACCCGTCCGTCAATGATGCCGAAGCCTCCTACATTGAGGCCGCGCACGCTGCCGACATGGCCGCTGAGCCGGCCAACCTGAGCGGCAATGTGCTCGACTTCTTCAAGTACCGCTCGGTGTGGGGCATGTTCTTCGGCTGGATGTGCTTCAACGCACTGTTCTACGGCCTGCTGACCTGGATGCCGACCTACCTGTCGAAGGTGCACGGCCTGGATATCAAGCAGATGGGCGGCGCGGTGTTCATCATGTTCTTCTCCGGCTTCGTCGGTGAAATGTTTGGCGGCTGGATTGCCGACAAGTGGAAGGCTGCCGGCGCATCGCAGGCCAAGGTGCTGCGCACGCTGTTCGGTATTGCTTCGGTGATCGCCACCATTGCCATCTACACCGTGGCGCGCTTCAAAGACCCGGTCGTCGTGGTGGTGCTGCTGTCGGTGACGCTGTTCTTCCTGCGCTGGTGCGGCCTGTTCTGGTGCGTCCCGTCGATCCTGGGCACGCGCAAGCGTATTGGCTTCCTGGGCGGCACGATGAACCTGGGCGGCAACTGTGCCGGTATCGGCATGCCCATCATCGTGGGCGTGATCGTGCAGGCAACCGGCTCCTACGACATGGCGCTGATGCTGTTCGCCGCTGCTGGCGCCGGCCTGTTCGTCTGCTCCACGCTGCTGATCGATTACAGCAAGAAGCTGCCGATCTGAGCGGCGCTCCGGGCAACGCAATCCAATCCACACCCGCGTGCCTTTGCGCGGAGCGGAGGAGACACGCCTTGAACGCCACCCGCCGGGCCCGTGCCAGCCACGGCAAGCCGGGCACCGCGATGGCGTTCAACGACAAGCCGGAAAAATCATCAACAAAACAACGGGCACGGCCCAACACGCACGCATGCGGCTTGCCGCGCGTGTGGGCCGCGCCAATCACGAAGAAGATTCTCATGACAAAACGCATCAAGCTCGGCATGCTCACGCCATCGTCCAACACGGCCCTGGAACCGCTCACCAGCGCCATGGTGAGCGGCCTGCCCAACGTCAGCGCGCATTTCTCGCGCTTCACCGTCACAGAAATCTCGTTGCGCGACCAGGCGCTCGGGCAGTTTGATCTGGAGAAGATCCTCAGCGCCGCCCGGCTGCTGGCCGACGCGCATGTGGACGTGATCGCCTGGAACGGCACCTCTTCCGGCTGGCTCGGTTTTGAGAAGGACGAGGCGCTGTGCCGCCAGATCACGGAAGCCACCGGCATTCCGGCCACCACGTCGGTGCTGGCGCTCAACGAGATCCTGACCAAGACGGGCGCGCGCGACTTCGGCCTCGTCACGCCGTACCTCAATGACGTGCAGCAGCGCATCGTGCAGAACTACAAGCGCCACGGCTTGAACTGCGTGACGGAGCGGCATCTGGATCTGCACGTCAACCACAGCTTTGCCGACGTGACCGAAGACACCATCTGCACCCTGGTGCGCGAGGTGGCGCAGCACAAGCCGGCCGCCATCACCACGTTCTGCACGAACCTGCGCGCCGCGCATCTGGTGGAGGCACTGGAAGCGGAAACGGGTATCCCTGTCTACGACACCATCTCCACGGTGGTATGGAAATCGCTGCGGCTGGCCGGCGTCGACACGCGCGAGCTGCGCGGCTGGGGCCGCCTGTTTGCAGAAGTCGCCTAACGGAATTGGGGAGTAGCAGCATGTCCACCGAACTCGACCTGGTGATCCGCAACGCGGATGTTGTCACCGCCTCCGACCGCTTTACGTGCGACATCGGCGTGCGCGATGGCCGCATCGCCGTGCTTGGCCACGGCTTGCCGCGCCCCTCTGCCGGTGGGCGAGAAATCGATGCCAGCGGTCTGCTGGCGCTGCCCGGCGGCGTTGACGGCCATTGCCACCTTGATCAGCCCATGCCCGACGGCATGCGCATGGCCGATGACTTCTTTACCGGCACGCGCGCGGCTGTGTGCGGCGGTACCACCACGGTCATCCCGTTTGCCGCGCAGGAAAAGGGCCACTCGCTCAAGGCCGCGGTGGACGACTACCACCGCCGCGCCGAAGGCCGTGCGGTGGCCGATTACGGCTTCCACCTGATCGTGGCTGACCCGACGCCTGAGGTACTGAAGCACGAACTGCCGGAGCTGATCCGCAAGGGCTACACCTCGTTCAAGGTCTACATGACCTACGACGACCTGAAGCTGTCCGACCGCGAAATGCTCGACGTGCTCGACGTGGCCAAGCAGAACAACGCGCTGGTGATGGTGCATGCGGAAAACGCCGACTGCATCTCGTGGCTGACCGAGAAGCTGGTGGGCGAGGGCCGCATCGCGCCGCGCTTCCACGGTTTTGCGCGCCCGGCCGCGGTCGAGCGGGAGGCCACACACCGTGCCATCACCTTTGCCGAACTGGTGGACGTGCCGATCTTGATCGTGCACGTGTCGGGCAAGGAAGCCATCGAGCAGATCCGCTGGGCGCAAAGCCGTGGCCTGCAGATCCTGGCCGAGACCTGCCCGCAGTACCTCTACCTGACGGCTGAAGACATGGGCCTGCAAGGCGACGATGGCACCGAACGCGGCTACGAAGGCGCCAAGTGCGTCTGCAGCCCGCCGCCGCGCGATCCTGAAAACCAGGCGGCCGTGTGGCGTGCACTGGCCGGCGGCGTGTTCAGCGTGTTTTCTTCTGACCACGCGCCGTTCAACTACGACGACCCGCAGGGCAAGAAGCTCGGCGGCCAGGCGCAGCCGTTCGACCATATTCCGAACGGCGTGCCCGGCATCGAAACGCGCCTGCCGCTGCTGTTCGACGGCATCGCGCGCGGCAAGCTGTCGCTGCACCAGTTTGTGGAGCTGACCTCGTATCGCCCGGCGCGGCTGTATGGCTTGTACCCGCGCAAGGGCACCATTGCCGTGGGCGCCGATGCCGACATCGCGCTGTGGGATCCGGAGCGCCGCGTGCGCATCACCAACAGCGCGCTGCATCACGCGGTGGACTACACGCCGTACGAAGGCATCGAGGTGACCGGCTGGCCGGTGCATTGCTTCTCGCGCGGCGAGATGCTGGTCGAAGACGGCAAGTACCTCGAACCGGCTCCGGGGCGTGGGCAGTTCCTTGTGGCGGGCGCGCCGTCGCTGATTTGACGCCTCTCATCTGATCTTCAGGGTTTCATCATGCGTATTCTGGTCGTCAATCCCAACATCTCCGAAAGCGTGACGGAGTTGATCCACGCGGAGGCGCGTCGCTCCGTCTCCCCCGGCACCACGCTCACCATGGCGACGGCGCCGTTTGGCGTGGCCTACATCGAAACGCGCTTCGAGGCGCTGGTGGGCGGCTATGCCACCGCGTGCGCCATAGCCGAACATCAGGCCGAGCACCACGGCGAGTTCGATGGCGTGGTGGTGGCCGCGTTCGGTGATCCGGGCCTGGCTGGCATCAAGGAGCTGTGCAACGTGCCGGTGGTCGGCATGACCGAGGCGGCGCTGGCCAGTGCGTGCCTGCTTGGCCAGCGTTTTTCGATCATCGCGATCTCGCATCGTATTGAAGCGTGGTACCGCGAGTGCGTGGCGGCCAATGGGCTGTCGTCGCGTCTGGCGAGCGTGCGCTCGCTGCAGCAGCCACTGCGCGACATCGGCAGCGTGCAGGAAGACCATGCGGCGCGGCTGGAAGAGATGAGCCTGCAAGCCGTGCGTGAAGATGGCGCCGACGTCATCATCGTGGCCGGCGCGCCGCTGGCCGGACTGGCGCGTACGCTCAAGGACCGCATTCCCGTGCCGGTGGTCGACGGCGTCTCCAGCGCCATCCGGCATTGCGAGAGCCTGATCGCGCTTGCCCCGAAGGGCGCGGCCGAAGGTAGTTTTGCGCGCCCGCCGCACAAGCCGAACCGCGGCTTGCCGCCGGCATTGGCGGCCATGCTGGCGTAAGCGCCGGCCCCATCGACCCTGGCCCCCATCCTGAGGCTCCCGATATGCTCGCATCCCTACGCGCGAAGATCCTGGTGATCTCGGTAGGTATTGTTGTCGCGGCGCTGGCGCTGACTGCCGGTGCAACCTACGTCATCGTCCGCGACAACAATTTCGAAACCATTCAACAGAACCTCGACGCGATTGCGGCCGGCCATGCGCTTGCCGTCGACGAGTGGGTGGCGGCCAAGGCGACCATGGTGGGCGCCGCAGCCGAGGCGATTGTGCCCGGAGATCCGCAGGGCATCGTCCGCCAATTGCAGAGGGCGGGCGCATTCCCGATCACCACGGCCGGCTGGCAGGACAAATCCTTCGTGGCCAGCAAGGACCAGATGCCGCCGGATTTCGATCCGACGGCACGCCCCTGGTACAAGGAAACGGTCTCGGCAGCCAAGCCGATCGTGACAAAGCCGTACCCCGACGCATCGACTGGCAAACCGTTCGTGTCGTTCACCGCGCCGATCCTGCGCAACGGTGCACTGACCGGTGTGGTGTCGGCGGTCGTCTCGCTCGATGGTGTGCGCAATGTCGTCGCCGCTGTGCATCCGACACCGGCGAGCTTCGGTTTCGTGGTCGATAAGGACGGCAATATCCTGGCCCACCCCGACGCGAAGTTTGCCCGCAAGCCTGCCGCCGATCTGTCGCCGGCATTGACGCCGTCAGCCCTGGCGGCATTGGCGGATGCGACGCAGCCATTCGAAATCGAACTGGACGGTGCGACCAAGCTGCTGCGCGCCAAGCCGATTCATGGCACGCACTGGCAACTCGTGGTAGCCCTGGACAAGACCGAAGCCACGGCGGGTTTGCGTGGCGTGGTCAGGGCATCGGCCATTGCCATCGTGCTGCTGGCGCTGATCGCCGCCGCACTGAGCGGTATGTGCACCGCGCAAGCCTTCCGCCGGCTTTCTGCGATACGCGATGCGATGCACGAGATCGGCGCGGGCGACGGTGATCTGACCCGGCGCCTGCCGGCAACCGGCCACGATGAGGTGACGCACATTGCGGTGTCCTTCAACACCTTTGCCGAAAAGCTGAACGGCATCCTCGTGCGGATTCGTGGCGGCAGCGATGCCATCAAGCTCGCCACCGGGGAGATCGAGGCCGGTAACCAGGACCTGTCGCGCCGTACCGAGATTGCCGCCAGCAACCTGCAGCAGACCGCGGCATCGCTGTCGCAGTTGACCGCGGCGGTCAGAACATCGGCCGAAGCGACCGTGCAGGCGACGCGCCTTGCCTCGTCGGCCAGCGAGGCGGCAACGCGGGGTGGGAAGGTTGTTTCCGATGTGGTGGCGACGATGGGCGACATTGCCGAGTCGTCTTCAAAGGTGGTCGAGATCATCGGCGTCATCGAGAGCATTGCCTTTCAGACCAACATCCTGGCACTGAACGCGGCGGTGGAAGCGGCGCGCGCCGGCGAAAACGGCAAGGGTTTTGCGGTGGTCGCCAGCGAGGTGCGCAGCCTTGCGCACCGCAGCGCCGATGCCGCCAGGGAAATCAAGGCCCTGATCGAAACGTCCGACGCTAGCGTCCGGTCCGGCGCCGAGCGTGTACGCGCCGCGGGCGAGGCCATGACCGACATCGTTGGCAGCATCGGGCGGGTGAACACGCTCATTGGCGAAATCAACGTGTCGATGCGCGAGCAGAGTACGGGGATCGGCCAGATCAACCTGGCGGTCGAGGAGATGGAGCAGGCGACCCAGCAGAATGCCGCGCTGGTCGAGGAGGTGGCCGCCGCCTTCTCGCTGCTCAACGAGCAGGCACATGCGTTGGTGCATGCCGTGGGCGAGTTCAGGGTCGGCCCGGCGCTTTAGGCAGGCATTGGCTGATGCGGGGGTCTCGTCTGCCATGAGTATTTCTCGTTGATCGCTCGATAAATCAACGTTATTGCTGCTGTCACGGCGTGATAGCTTGGCGGCTTTCTTTCTTGCCGAGCAACGCCATGCCACCCTGCGATTTTTTCTTCTTTCCCTTCATCCGGTGCGCGCGCTGCGCTGGAGCACCGCGATGACCGCCGCGATCCTGCTGGCGCTGGCACCGGTCGCCTTACTGGTCGTGCTGGGCTACGGGCTCAGGCACACGGGTTTCATCGCCGATGCCTTCTGGCCCCAGGCCGAACGGCTTTGCTACTACATCCTGTTGCCGGCGCTGTTCATGCACAGCCTGGCGAGCGCCCATCTGCAATCGTTGCCGGTGCTGCCGCTGGCAGGAACGTTGATCGGCGCGACGGCGCTGGTTGCCCTGATGCTGATGGCGGCGCGGCCCTGGGTGCCGGTGGACGGCGCCGCGTTCACCTCGGTGTTTCAGGGTGCGGTGCGCTTCAACAACTATGTGGGGGTGTCGCTTGCCGCCGGCTTGTTCGGCGCCAAGGGCATCGCGCTAGCCGCCGTGTGCAACGCGGCGATCGTACCGACCGTGAACCTGCTGTGCGTGCTCGTGTTTGCGCGTTACGGCGCCATACGGTTTGGGGGCAAGGCGCTGGCGCGGCAGATCGTGACGAACCCGCTCGTGGTGGCGTGCGTGATCGGGATCAGCATGCAGGCCACTGGCTTGCAGGTGCCTGCCCTGATCGAACCCGCCGTGCGCGCGCTGGGCGTGGCTTCGATGCCGCTGGGGCTGCTTTGCGTCGGGGCGGCGCTGAACTTCAGCGGGGTGCGTGCGTGGGCGCGGCCGGTCTTTCTGTCATCGGCGGTCAAGTTTCTGGCAATGCCCATGCTCACGCTGGCGGTCGGCCACGCAATGGGGTTGACGGATGTGGCGCTCATGGTGGCGTTGCTATTTCAGGCGCTGCCGACCGCCTCATCGTCGTACATCATGGCGCGCCAGCTTGGTGGCGATGCGCCGCTCATGGCCGGCATCACCGCCGCGCAGACGGTGCTCGCTGCGGCTGCCATGCCTGCCGTCATGACGCTGCTGGTGGTGACGCGCGGATTGCCGCAGGGGCTGGTGTCGGCGCTGTGAGCCGGAAACGGAACAGGAACCCGGCTGTCACGCGCCATAGCTGCGCAGCCGCTCCAGATCGATCACGGTGACGCCGCCGTATTCCAGCCGCACCGCACCGTCTTTCTCCAATGCCTTGAGCGATTGGTTGGCGGCCTGGCGCGTCATGCCCGAGAGCAGGCCGAGTTCTTCCTGCGTGATCTCCAGATGGTCGCCCGCGCCCGGGTAGAGCACCGGGTTGAACAGCGACGCGATGCAGCGCGCCAGCCGCGGTGTGGTGTCGAGCATGCGGTCGTATTCGAGCAGCGCCATGAAATGGCCGAGCCGCTCGTTGAGCTGGCGCACCAGGAAACGGTTGAAGGCAACGCTGTTTTCCGCCAGCCACTGGAAGCTGGCGCGGTTCATGAACGCCATGCGGGTGTCGCGCAGCGCGACGATGTCGTAACGGCGTGGTTCGTTCTTGAGCAGTGACCCCTCGCCAAACCAGCCGCCGGCCGTCACGCCCGTAAACGTGACGTTGCGCCCCTCCGGCGACACGGTGCCGATCTTGATGAGGCCGCTCACGACGCCGGTCCAGGCGTCCAGCACGGTGTCTTTCGAACAGATGCAACTGCCGCGTGCGTAGGTTTTTTCCACGATGCCGGTGCAGGCACGCTCGGCCTCGTCGGCGGGCAGCTCGATCGACCAGGCGGCAATATGTGCCAGCCGCGCGCGGTTGATGCCGGGGCGCGCGCTGTCTGCCAGCTCACGCACGCTGGACTCCCACCGGCAGCGTGCCGATGCGCTGCACTTCGGGCGTGGCCAGCCAGCCGGTCGATTGGCAGTGGAGGAACAGGGCGGTGGCATCTTCGCCCCAGAACAGTTCGCCATCGGCCGCCAATGTCGGCACGCCGAACACGCCCAGTGCGATGGCGGCATCGGTGTGCCGGCGCAGCGCGTCTTTCACGTCGGGCTGCTCGACGGCGGCCGCGCCTTGGGCAAAACCGACGGCCTCGCATAGCGCCGCAAAACCTTCGGGCGAACCGACATCGTGCCCGTCGCGCCAGATGTGCCGAAACACCGCGCGCACGGCGTCGAGCGCGCCGCCCATCGCGATCGTCAACCGCAGGGCCTTGATCGGGTTGAACGGATGGGCGGGCGGCATGCGGAACGGAATGCCCAACTGCTGCGCGCGGAACAGCGCGTGCCGATAGGTGAACACCCGCTTGGCGCCAATTTCAGCGGGGCCCTTCTGGCCCCAGTGGCTCAGGATCGCGCCCAGCACCACCGGGCGCGGCTGGATGACAATGTCCGCCGGCAGCTTGTCAAATTGCTCAAGCTGCAAATAGGCAAACGGCGAGATGACATCGAAGAACCAATCGACGGTCTTGGCAGGCATGCGGTCCCCTCAGGCGCTGTTGTGGCGATGAGTGTCGCATGCGGCAGGTCTTTACGCATGACGCAGCCTGCTTCGCACTTAGAGTCGCTAACAAAACCCAGCGCAGCGGTCCTGGCTAGGCGCAACGACGCAGACAGTACAAAGGTACGGCAAGGAGGAGCAACGACGCCAGGAGGGTTTTGTTAGCGACGATTAGTCCCCGTACTGCCGCAGGCCCACCAGATCGCGCACCTCGATCACACCGTAATCCACCTTCACCAGCCCTTGCTGTTCCAGTACCTTCAGCGCCTGGTTGGCGCGTTGGCGTGAAATGCCCGCAAGCAGGCCGATTTCTTCCTGCGAGATTTCTAGCGTGTTGCCCAGCCGCGGATACAGCCGCTCGTTGAACAGCGACGACACTGCGCGCGCCACGCGCGAATCGATGTCGAGCAGCCGCTCGTATTCCACGGCGGCAATGAACTGGCCAAGCCGCTCGTTCAGTTGCATCAGCAGGAAGCGCGTGAAAGGCAGGCTCGTGTCGAGCAGCCACTGAAATGTCTCCAGTGGCACGAAGGCGATACGTGAGCGGCGCAACGCCATCACGTCGTACTTGCGCACCTCGTGCTTGAGCACCGCGCCTTCGCCAAACCAGCCGCCGGTCGGCACCCCGGTAAACGTGACCGATTTGCCCGAAGGCGACACCGTGGTGATCTTGATCAGGCCGTCGACCACGCCCATCCAGTCGTCGGCACGCTCACCCTTGTGGCAGATGTAGTCGCCTGGGCCGTATTCACGCACATGGGTGGCTCGCCGCACGCGCTCGCGTTGTTCTTCGCTCAACTCCGCTGCCCACACGCAGTGGTCGATGAAGTCATTCGGCATGGGTTTGGGCGATTCCTGTAGGGATTAACCCGGAATTGTCACCGGCGCGACATCCGGTCAAAAAGGCGTGGGCTATCTTACCGTCACGGTTGACGCCGGGCACCAGAACGAACGCTCGTGCGGAAAAAACGGCCCGCGAAAGACGGGTCACACATAACGGGCGGTTCACGCCCGGCCCTGGATACCAGCAGCAGAAGCGGCACCCTTTCCCTGTCTCCCGCAGGGGCGGGTCAACGGTACAGGAGACACGCATGCAGGACTCGTCGGCGACGACTTTTCCGCGACTGCTGCTGGCGCACGCCCAGAGCAGGCCGGGCCACCCAGCCTACCGCGAGAAAGACCTCGGCATCTGGCAGACAACGGCCTGGGCGCAAGTGGCCCAGGAAGTGCGCGCACTCGCCTGCGGGCTGGCTGCGTTGGGTTTCGAGCGCGGCATGAACCTGGCCGTGATCGGCGACAACCGCCCCCGCCTGTACTGGGCGATGACGGCCGCGCAGGCGCTCGGCGGCGTACCGATTCCGCTGTACCAGGACGCAGTGGCCGCAGAAATGCTGCACGTGCTCGAAGACGCTGAGATCACGTTTGCCATTGCCGAAGACCAGGAGCAGGTCGACAAGCTGCTCGAACTGCAGCCGCAGATGGCCGCGCAAGGTCATGCGCTGCAGTGGATCGTCTATGAAGACCCGCGCGGCCTGCGCGACTATGACGATGCCGAGCTGATGTCGTACGCGCGCATCCAGGAGATCGGCCGCGAATTCGACCGCACGCACCCCGGCTTCTACGAGGCCGCCGTTGAGGCCGGAACACCCGACGACACGGCGATCATCCTCTACACCTCCGGCACCACCGGCAAGCCCAAGGGCGTCTGCCACGCACATCGCAGCCTGATTGCCGTGGCCACGCGCGGCTGCGCCTTCGACGGGCTGCAGGCCGATGACGACGTGCTCTCCTACCTGCCGATGGCCTGGGTGGGCGACAACCTGTTCTCGTATGCGCAGGCGATGGTGGCGGGCTTTACCGTCAACTGCCCCGAATCGCGCGAGACGGTGATGACCGACCTGCGCGAAATCGGCCCGACCTACTACTTCGCCCCGCCACGCATCTACGAAGGCTTGCTCACGCAGGTGATGATCCGCATGGAAGATGCCGGCTGGGTCAAGCGCAAGCTGTTCGACTGGGCCATGCGCGTGGCGCGCCGCTGCGGCACACAGATCCTCGACGGACAGCCGGTGCCGGCCATGGACCGCGCGCGCTACGCGCTCGGTGAGTTGCTGATTTACGGGCCGCTGCGCAACGTGCTGGGCATGAGCCGTATCCGCGTGGCCTACACAGCGGGCGAGGCGATCGGGCCGGACCTGTTCCGCTTCTACCGCTCCATCGGCGTGAACGTGAAGCAGTTCTATGGGCAGACCGAGACCTGCGCCTATGTCTGCCTGCAGCCGGACGGCAAGGTCAAGTTCGATTCCGTGGGGCCGGCCGCGCCCGGCATGGAGATCCGCATTGCCGACAGCGGCGAGGTGCTCGTCAAGGGCGTGGGGCTGCTCAAGGGCTACTACAAACGCGACGATGCCACGCGCGAGGCGATCGACGCCGACGGCTATTTCATGACCGGCGATGCCGGGCTGATCGACGCCGACGGCCACCTGCGCATCATCGACCGCGCCAAAGACGTGGGCAAGCTGGCTGACGGTTCGATGTTTGCGCCCAAGTACATCGAGAACAAGCTGAAGTTCTTCCCGTACATCAAGGAAGCCGTGGCCTTTGGCGCCAACCGCGACCGGGTCTGCGTCTTCATCAACATCGACTTTGAGGCCGTGGGCAACTGGGCCGAGCGCCGCCACCTGCCGTACGCCGGTTATATCGACCTGGCCGCCCAGCCGGAGGTGATCGGCATGATGGCCGAGTGCGTCGCGCAGGTGAATGCCGACCTGGCCGATGACCCGATGCTGTCCGGCTCGCAGATCGCCCGCTTCCTGATCCTGCATAAAGAGCTGGACCCGGACGACGACGAACTGACGCGCACCCGCAAGGTGCGGCGCGGCTACATCGCCGAGAAGTACGCCGTGCTGATCGACGCGCTGTATGCGGGCAAGCAGGAGCAGTTCATTGAGACGCGGGTCCGTTTTGAGGACGGCCGTGAGAGTAGTGTCAGCGCAACGCTGAAGCTGGTGGACGTGAAGATCGCGCCACCGGCCCGGCGCAAGGCGGCATAAGTCAATAGATTCGCCGCACCGGGGAGCAATCAAGATGACGCAAGTGGCATGGCAAGGCGTGGCGAGGCAGACCGGCGTGGGCGGCGGCTTGAGCGAAAGCCGCATGCAGCCGGGGCTTGGCCCGGTGCAGAGCGGCGCGGGCGAGGTGATCCTCGATCTGCAGCACATCTCGCTGTCGTTTGGCGGGGTGAAGGCGTTGACCGACATCTCGTTCGACGTTCGCGCGCAGGAGATCCGGGCCATCATCGGCCCCAATGGCGCGGGCAAGAGTTCGATGCTCAACGTCATCAACGGCGTCTATCACCCGCAGCAGGGGCGCATCGTGTTTCGCGGCCAGGAGCGCCGCCGCATGAACCCGACCGCCATGGCGCGGCAGGGCATCGCGCGCACGTTCCAGAACATCGCGCTGTTCAAGGGCATGACGGTGCTCGACAACATCATGACGGGGCGCAACACGCTGTTTCGCAGCAACCTGTTCGCCAACGCGCTGTGGTTTGGCCCGGCGCGGCAGGAAGAGATGCGCCACCGCCGCAAGGTGGAAGAGGTGATCGATTTCCTGGAGATCCAGCCGATTCGCAAGACGCCGGTGGGCCGGCTGCCCTACGGTTTGCAGAAGCGCGTGGAGCTGGGCCGGGCGCTGGCGGCCGAGCCGTCGATGCTGTTGCTTGATGAGCCGATGGCCGGCATGAACGTGGAAGAGAAGCAGGACATGTGCCGCTTCATCCTGGACGTCAACCGGCAGTTCGGCACCACCATTGTGCTGATCGAACACGACATGGGCGTGGTGATGGATATCTCCGACCGCGTGGTGGTGCTCGACTACGGCAAGAAGATCGGCGATGGCACCCCGGCGGAGGTCAAGGCCAATCCTGAAGTCATCCGCGCCTATCTGGGCCAATCGCACGCCTGAACACCCAACTGCACAGCAGGAGCATCACGACATGAGTTTCTTTCTTGAAGTGCTGGTGGGCGGGTTGTTGTCCGGGTTGATGTATTCGCTGGTGGCGCTGGGCTTTGTGCTGATCTACAAGGCCTCCGGCGTATTCAACTTCGCGCAGGGCGCGATGGTCTACTTCGCCGCGCTGGCGGTGGTCGGGTTGATGGACAAGGGCCTGCCGATCTGGGCTGCGGCCATCGGGGCGTTCGGCATCATGATCGTGGTCGGCATGGCGACGGAACGGCTGGTGCTGCGCAAGCTGGTGAACCAGCCGCCCATCACGCTGTTCATGGCAACCATCGGCCTGTCGTTCTTCCTGGAAGGGCTGGGGCCGATGCTGTTCGGCAACGAGGTGCGCCCGATCGATCTGGGCATCGTCGATGAGCCGATCGAATCCATCCTCACGCACTTCAACATGGTCGTGTCGAAGTTCGATCTGGCCTCGGCCCTGATCGCGGGCGTGCTGGTGGGCGTGCTGGCGCTGTTCTTCCAGTACACGCGTGTGGGCCGCGCGCTGCGTGCGGTGGCCGATGATCACCAGGCTGCGCTGTCGCTGGGTATTCCGCTGCAGAACATCTGGGCCATCGTGTGGGGCGTGGCGGGCTTCGTGGCGCTGGTGGCCGGCTTGCTGTGGGGGGCGCGCAATGGCGTGCAGTTCGCGCTCACGCTGACAGCGCTCAAGGCGCTGCCGGTGCTGATTCTGGGCGGTTTCACGTCGGTGCCCGGTGCCATTGTCGGCGGGCTGATCATCGGCGCATCGGAAAAGCTGGCTGAGATCTATGTCCCGCCCGTGTTCCAGTCGATGTTCGGTGGCAACTTCGGGGGCATCGAAGGCTGGTTCCCGTATGTGTTCGCCTTGCTGTTCCTGCTGATCCGCCCCGAGGGGCTGTTCGGCGAGCGGCATATCGACCGCGTTTGACTGCCCTTGTTTAACCGACCTTTCTGACGCCCACGTTCAGCTTTCAGGAGACGCGCATGTTCTATCGCGAAGCCGGTCAGTTCAAGACCAGCTATGAGGCCGACAGCCAGATCTTCCCGATCCGGCGGGATCGCATCGGTGTGGCTGTGCTGCTGGCGGTGGCTTTTGTGGGCATACCTCTGGTGGGTTCCGAGTATTGGTTCTCGGCCATCCTGATTCCGTTCCTGATTTTTTCGCTGGCGGCGCTGGGGCTCAACATCCTCACCGGCTACGCGGGCCAGCTCTCGCTCGGCACGGCGGCGTTCATGGCGGTGGGTGCGTACGCGGCCTACAACTTCCAGTTGCGTATCGAGGGGATGCCGGTGCTGCTGACGTTCGTGCTGGCGGGCTTGAGTGCGGCGCTGGTGGGCGTGGCGTTCGGTTTGCCGTCGCTGCGCATCAAGGGTTTCTATCTGGCGGTGGCCACGCTGGCCGCGCAGTTCTTCGTGGTGTGGGTGCTGACGAAGTTTCCCTGGTTCTCTAACAACAGCTCGTCGGGCGTGATCACGGCGCAGCGGCTGGACGTGTTTGGCGTGCCCATCGATACGCCGGTCAAGCGGTATCTCTTTGTGCTGGGTATCGTCGCGGTGCTCGCGCTCGTCGCCAAGAACCTGGTGCGCTCGTCCACCGGCCGGGCGTGGATGTCGGTGCGCGACATGGACGTGGCGGCCGAGGTGATCGGCATTCCGCTGATGCGCACCAAACTGGCCGCCTTTGCCGTCAGCTCGTTCTACTGCGGCGTGGCGGGCGCGCTGTACGCGTTCTGCTATCTCGGCTCGGTGGAGCCCGATGGCTTCTCGCTGGACCTCTCGTTCCGCGTGCTGTTCATGATCATCATCGGCGGCGTGGGGTCGGTCCTTGGGTCGTTCCTGGGCGCGGCGTTCATCTTGCTGCTGCCCATTTTTCTGGACAACGTGCTGCCGCCGCTGGCCGCATTGCTGCATCTGCCGTTCACCAACGCGGCGGTGTCGCATATCCAGTTGATGGTGTTCGGCGCACTGATCATCTTCTTCCTGATTGTCGAGCCGCACGGGCTGGCGCGGCTGTGGCAGATCGCCAAGGAGAAGCTGCGCCTGTGGCCATTCCCGCATTGAGCGCATTTGAGCATTGACGTAGTTGAAGCTGGCAAACACCCATAACGACATCAACCTGACAAGGTGAAGGAGACGGTCATGAACATGCTGGTTCGCAATATCCAACGCAGTGCCGTGGCGCTCGGGATGGCCGCTGCGCTGATGTCGATGGTGGCGCCCGCCCAGGCCCAGAGCACGGAGCAGTTCATCGCGATCCCGAGCTATCGCGTCGGGCCGTACGGCACCAACGGGCAGTCCTGGTACGGCGGCTTTGTCGATTACCTGAACTACGTCAACCTCAAGGAAGGCGGCGTCAACGGCGTCAAGCTGGCATGGGAAGAGTGCGAGACCGAATACAACAACGCCAAGGGCGTGGAGTGCTACGAGCGGTTGAAGGCGAGAAACAGCACGTCGCGCGGGACGGCGTATCACGTGATGTCCACCGGTATCTCATACGCGCTGGTCGACAAGACCGCCGCCGACAAGGTGCCGCTGGTGATGATGGGTTATGGCCGCACCGATGCGGTGGATGGCTCGGTGTTCCCATACGCCTTCCCGCTGGTGACCACCTACCAGATGCAGGCGTCGGCCATCGTCAAGTACCTCACCGACAAGAACAAGGGCTCGCTGGCCGGCAAGAAGATCGTCTACCTGTATCACGACTCGGCCTACGGCAAGGAGCCCATCGTGGCGCTGGAGGCGGAAGCCCGGCTGGGCAAGTTCAACCTGGTGGAGATTCCGGTGGCGCACCCGGGCAACGAGCAAGGCGCGCAGTGGCTGAAGATCCGCCAGGAGAATCCGGACTACGTCATCTTCTGGGGCTGGGGCGTGATGAACCAGACGGCGCTGAAGGCCGCGCAGAAGGTGGGCTACCCGCGCGACAGGATGATCGGCTCGTGGTGGGCCGGCTCGGAAGAAGACACGATTCCCGCCGGTGAGGCCGCGAAGGGCTATCTGAGCGCGACCTGGAATGTGGCCGGCAAGGGCGTGCCGCTCATCGCCGACATCGACAAGGTGGTGTATGGCGCGGGCAAGGGCAACATGCAGAACGCGGCCAAGGTGGGCTCGGTGCTCTACAACCGTGGTGTGTCCGCCGCCGTGGTGACGGTGGAGGCCATTCGCGTGGCGCAGGCGAAATTCGGCAAGGGCAAGGTCATGACCGGCGACCAGATGCGCTGGGCCTTCGAGAACCTGAACCTGAACAACGCACGCCTGCAGCAACTGGGGGCCACGGGCCTGCTGCCGGAAATCCAGACCAACTGCAGCAACCACGAGGGCTCGGGCAAGGTGAAGATCCAGCAGTGGGACGGCAGCAAGTGGGTGGTGGTGTCGGACTGGGTGGAAGGCAACAAGAGCCTCATCCACCCGCTGTTCAAGGCCACCGCCGCGCAGTACGCGAAGGAGAAAGGGATGACGCCGGCGTGCGCCAAGTCCTGAGCCGAGGGTGAGGCGTCCTCGCCCGCTGGCACAGGGGCGAGGCAGTCCACTCGCACTGTCTTTTCGTCCAAACCGTCCATCGCACCATGAGCCTGCTGACCATCAACAACATCGAGGTCATCTACGACCACGTCATCCTGGTACTCAAGGGCGTTTCGCTTACGGTGCCCGAAGGCGGCATCGTTGCGCTGCTGGGCGCCAACGGCGCCGGCAAGACGACCACGCTCAAAGCCATCTCCAACCTGCTGCATGCCGAGCGTGGTGATGTGACCAAAGGGTCGATCGAATACCGCGGCAACCGCGTCGATCAGCTCACGCCCAACGACCTCGTGCGCCGGGGCGTGATCCAGGTCATGGAAGGCCGCCACTGCTTTGCGCATCTGTCGATCGAAGAAAACCTGCTGACCGGCGCGTACACACGCAACCTCTCGCGCGCCCAGACGCGCGACGCGCTCGAACGCATCTACGCTTATTTCCCGCGCCTGAAGACACGCCGCAAATCGCAGGCGGGCTATACCTCCGGCGGCGAGCAGCAGATGTGCGCCATCGGCCGGGCCATGATGGCCAAGCCCGAGATGATCCTGCTCGACGAGCCGTCGATGGGCCTCGCGCCGCAGATCGTCGAAGAGATCTTCGAGATCGTGCGCGACCTGAACCGGCGCGAGAAGGTCAGCTTCCTGCTGGCCGAGCAGAACACCATGGTGGCGCTGCGCCATGCCGACTACGGCTACATCCTCGAGAACGGCCGCGTGGTGATGGACGGCACCGCCGAGGCGCTGCGCAACAACGAAGACGTCAAGGAGTTCTATCTGGGCGTGGCCGCCAACGATGACGAAGCCGGCGCGCGCCAGTCGTTCCGCGATATCAAGAGCTACCGGCGGCGCAAGCGCTGGCTAGCCTGAGTGGCCCAAGTCGTCTGAAGCGACTCGCCTTTTCAACTGACTCCAACCGTTTGCCGATCATGCCGGAACATTTCGATGCGCTTGAGACGCGCACACCTGAGCTGCGCGAGCAGGCGCTGTTCGCCGCGCTGTCCAAACAGATTGCGCACGCGCAGGCGAACGCGCCCTATTTTGCGCAGCGGCTGCGCGATGTCGACCCGCGCGCCGTGACCTCGCGCGCGGCGCTGGCTGCGCTGCCCGTCACGCGCAAGTCCGAGCTGGCCCGCGTGCAGCAGGCGACGCCGCTGCTGGGCGGGCTGAATGCCACGCCGCTGGGCAGCCTGCGCCATGTGTTTCAGTCACCGGGGCCGATTCACGAGCCGGCAGGCCACGGTCCGGACTGGTGGCGCACCGCGCGCGCGCTGTTTGCTGCCGGGTTTCGTGCGGGCGATCTGGTCTACAACACGTTCTCGTATCACTTCACGCCGGCCGGTTTGATGATGGAATCCGGCGCGCACCAACTGGGGTGCTGCGTATTTCCGGCAGGCGTCGGGCAGACGGAGATGCAGGTGCAGGCTCTGTCGATGCTCAAGCCGACGGCGTACGTGGGCACGCCGTCGTTTCTGCGCATCCTGCTGGAGAAAAGCGCGGAAGCGGGCCAGCCATGCGCCAGCCTGACCCGGGCGGTGGTCTCCGGCGAGGCGCTGCCGCCATCGCTGCGCGACTGGTTGGTGGGGCAGGGCGTGATGGTCCGCCAGATGTATGCCTCGGCCGATCTTGGCCTGATCGCGTATGAGGCCGATGGCAGCGACGGCTGGGTCGTCGACGAAAACGTGCTGGTGGAGATCGTGGAGCCGGGCGGCACACAGCCCATGCCCGAGGGCGAGGTGGGTGAGGTGGTGGTCACGGTGCTGGGCAATGCCGACTATCCGCTGATCCGCTTTGGCACGGGTGATCTGTCGGCGGTCGTGGCCGGGTCTGCGCAGCGGGCCAGCCCGTGCGGGCGCACCAACATCCGGCTCAAAGGCTGGCTGGGCCGCGCCGATCAGACCACCAAGGTCAAGGGCATGTTCGTGCATCCGGGGCAGGTGGCGGAGGTGGTGCGCCGCCATCCGGAAATCCGCGCCGCGCGGCTGGTGGTTTCCGGCACGCCGGGCGTGGATGTGATGACGCTGCATTGCGATGCCACTGCTGACGATGCCGGCCTGCGCGACGCCGTGGCCGGCTCCCTGCGCGAAGTGACACGACTGCGCGGCGAAGTGTGCTTTGTGGCCGCCGGATCGCTGCCGCAAGACGGCAAACTGATCGAAGACGCACGCGATTACGCGTGACTCACCGTTTGGCAGGGCCGCCCCGCACTGACGCGGGCGGCCCTTGCCACTCCAAACGCGCAACGTGCCGGCCCGCCGGGCACTCCGCTTGCGCCTCCTGACACGAGCGGCCCGGCGCGCCCGGCGAAATCCCTTATATTCGTCCTCTGCGATTCGTCTTCTGTGTGAAGGCCGGCTGAACAAATCGGCGCCATCGCTGTCGCACCAGGGCCGGCCCGGCCACGCCCGGTCGCTCCCCGCCTTTCCATCCGCCCGAGCTTCTCAGGAACGCATGCACGTCGACACCCCGCTCATCTCCACCATCATCGGCGGCCTGGTGCTGGCCTTCATCTTCGGCACCATTGCACAGCGCTTGCGGCTGCCGCCGCTGGTGGGCTACCTGGTGGCGGGCGTGGTGGCGGGGCCGTTCACACCGGGGTTTGTGGCAGACCAGAGCCTCGCGCCGCAACTGGCCGAGCTGGGCGTGATTCTGCTGATGTTCGGCGTGGGGCTGCACTTCTCGATGAAGGAGCTGCTGGCGGTCAAAGCCATCGCCATTCCGGGCGCGATCGGGCAGATCGCGCTGGCCACGCTCATGGGGATGGGTCTGGCGTGGCTGCTCGGCTGGGATTGGGGCCCGGGGCTGGTGTTTGGCCTGGCGCTGTCGGTGGCGAGCACGGTGGTGCTGCTCAAGGCGCTGGAGGATCGCGGCATCGAGAACTCATACGAAGGCCATATCGCCGTCGGCTGGCTGATCGTGGAAGACCTCGTGATGGTGGTGACGCTCGTGCTGCTGCCAGCCTTGGCCGGTGCGCTGGGCGGCGCCGGTAGCACGGCGGTCAGCACATGGGACATCATCAAAGTGCTGGCGATCACCTTGTCCAAGGTGGTGGCGTTTGCCGCGCTGATGCTGGTGGTGGGCCGCCGCGTGATTCCGTGGATGCTGGAGCGCATCGTCATGACGGGCAGCCGCGAGTTGTTCCGGCTGGGCGTGCTGGCCACAGCGCTGGGTGTGGCCTATGGCGCGACGGTGTTGTTTGGCGTGTCGTTTGCGCTGGGTGCGTTCTTTGCGGGCATGGTGCTGGCGGAGTCCGAATTCAGTCAGCGCGCGGCGGAAGAATCGCTGCCGCTGCGCGATGCATTTGCGGTGCTGTTCTTCGTGTCGGTGGGCATGTTGTTCGACCCCCGCGTGCTGATTGAAGACACCTGGGCGGTGCTGGGCACGGTGCTGATCGTGGTGGTGGGCAAGTCGCTCGCAGCGTTTGCCGTGGTGCGTGCGTTTGGCCACGGCAACCGCACGGCACTCACGATTTCGGCTAGCCTCGCGCAGATCGGCGAGTTTTCGTTCATCCTGATCGGGCTGGGGATCAGCCTGGAAATCCTGCCCGACCGTGCGCGTGGGCTGCTGTTGTCAGCGGCGATTCTGTCGATTCTGCTGAACCCGCTGATGTTCGCCCTGATCAAGCGCCTCAAGCGCCTCAAGCGCGAGGTGGCCCCAGAGCCGGCGACGGTGGATTGAGCATCGAGGCCGATTTGAACTGTTTTGCAAGCGAGGAGTGTTCATGAGCAATCTGACTATCGGAGTGATCGTCGGCAGCCTGCGCAAGGCGTCGTTCAACCGCCAACTGGCGCAGGCGCTGGTGGGTCTGCTGCCATCTGGGGCAACGGCGCAGTTCATAGAGATTGGCGAGCTGCCGCTCTACAACCAGGATCTGGATGCCAGCCTGCCCGAGCCCGTGCAGCGCTTCAAGGCTGCAGTGGCGGGCGTGGATGCCATTCTGTTCGTCACGCCGGAATACAACCGCGGCATGCCGGGCGTGCTGAAGAACGCGATTGACTGGGGATCGCGGCCGTATGGCCAGAGCGTGTGGGGCGGCAAGCCGGCGGGCGTTGCGGGCGCATCGCCGGGCGCAATCGGCACGGCGCTGTCGCAGGCGCAGTTGCGCAATGTGCTCGCGGCGGTCGGCGTGAAGGTCTTGCCGTTGCCGGAGGTGTTCTTCCACTTTGCGGGGGAGCCCTTTGATGCCCAGGGCGGGGTGACAGATGCGCGTACGCGCCAGTTCTTGCAGGGATTTGTCGACCGATTCGTCCAGTGGGCGGGTCAAAAGCCAGCCTGACGAATCGATCAACCGGGGTGTTCAGGGCCGGGCGGGGAAGGGGTTCCCGCTCGGCCGTTTTGCCTTTTGGAGCTTAGGCCAGGAAGGCGGCGGCGCTGATGAGCCAACCTGCTGCCACGCAGCTTGCAATCCAGGCGGCCATGACGGCGCCAATATCCAACCATTTCATCATCGTTCTCCTTACAACACTTGCATTGCTTGTTCAGGCAATCGATGTCTGAACAACTGTTACGAAGTTTAGGTGTTGCAATGCGGAAGAACAATACGATGGCAGGTGAACAGACTGTTCCAAGAGTAACAACAAATTTCAGCGCTTGCGTGAATGGGCCTGCGCTTGTGAGGCGCGGCGGTCGCGTTGGCTACGCGTGTTGCTGCGTTGCAACAATTAGGCCGCTATTTCGTGCGAAAGGTCGCGGCCACCAAGTCGGCAAAACGCGCCTCTTCGGCAAATTCCACGGGGTTGCCGCGCTCCGCGGTGCCGAATATGCGCAGCAGATAAACCGCCCCATTCCCAAAGAAGGCGTACCCGCGAACCACGACGGTTCTGGCAGCGGACGTGTTCCATTCCCCTTCCCAATAAATCACCCGGCGCCCGGCAAGCATTTGCTGCATCGGGGCCCTGCCGCGCAGCAGCCGGGCGGCCCAGGCCGGGCGATCGCCATGCACGCGCGATTCCATGTGATTGAGCAGGATTGCCAGATCGCGCGGGCGCAGGGTTTCCAGATAATCCGGCGTGCCTTTGTCGAAATCGGATTTGCGTACCGTCACCAGCGCGAAGCTCTCCGGCGCTACGGTCTGTTGCGCAAACACCAGCCGCGACGGCCCAAACGGCGAGTTGATGATGGCGGCAACGGAGGGAATGGGCGTGTCGTTGCTCAGTCGCAATGGGCCCCACGTGCGCGGGAGGGCAATGCTCGCGCTGGCGTCAATGCGCTGCGTGATGGGGTAGGCGAACTTGGGCGCCGCCCAGGTGGGGCTCCATGGCGCCATGCCGGCAAGGATGATCCACGCGGCTGCGCATGCATACCGGACGCAGTGGATGCGGCTGCGATACCACTCTGAGATTAACGGCGCCACTCGCGGGCTCCTGGCAAAAAAGATGGCGGACGATTCCGTGGACGCATGCATGCCCGTGCACAGCAATGCCTATGCCCGCGCCTATTCTTGGCGCCATCTCCCCCGGCCATCAACATATCGACTTGCATGCACATGCGCCAGCGGCGTGTGGCGGGGCATCGAACGGATTAATCCGCGTGTGGGGTGTTGGCGTGGCTCTACCCAGGTGGGTTTCCATGGCTCTTTTCATGGAGCCAGCAAATTCGGTAGGGTGAGGGCTCTACGTTGTTCTTCGATCCGGGTTTCGCGCATGACCACGCTCAACGCTTATCAGCAACCCATCGGCACACCGCTGGCCGGCTGGACTGCCCGCCAGCTACCGCCGCACACGCCGCTCGCTGGCCGTTATTGCCGGCTTGAACCGCTCGAAGCTGCTCGCCATGCCGACGCGCTGTTCGAAGCGTTCAGCCAGGCGCAGGACGACCGCGTCTGGACGTATATGGTGGAAGGCCCGTTTACCGATATCGCCGCGCATCGTGCCTATATCGAGCGCATTGCAGCCAAGCGTGATCCGCTGCAATACGCAGTGATCGACACGCGCACCGATCGCCCGGCCGGCACGCTGGCGCTGATGCGCATCACGCCCGATCACGGCGTGGTGGAGGTGGGGGCGGTTACGTTCTCGCCGCTGCTGCAGCGCACGCCGGCTTCGACGGAGGCGCAGTTCCTGCTGATGCAACACGTTTTTGAAGATCTCGGCTACCGCCGCTACGAGTGGAAGTGCGACAGCCTGAACGCGCCATCGCGGCAGACCGCGCAGCGGCTGGGTTTCCAGTTCGAGGGCATCTTCCGCCAGGCGGTGGTCTACAAGGCGCGCAGCCGCGATACCGCGTGGTTTTCGATCATTGATGCCGATTGGCCGCTGTTGCGGGCCGCATTCGAGCAATGGCTGTCGCCGGACAACTTTAATGCGCAAGGGCGCCAGCGCGTGTCACTGGCTGCGTTGCGTTCGGCTTAAGCGTCTTGCTACGCATCGGGCGCGGACGTATCGGCGTACATGCCGCGCAGCGCGAGCGCGCGTTCGGCTTCCGGCAGCGCGAGGATTGCGCGGGAGAAACCGATCAGTGCCTGGCAGCGTTCGGCTGGCGGCGCGGTGTGGCGCAGCGCGGGCAGGGTCAGCACGCGCTGTTCATTCAGCGGCAGCGCGGCCACGGCAAGTTGCAGCACCGGCAGGGCTTGTGCGCGCGTGACAACCGGCGCGTGGTCGGGGTCGGCTGCCAGCATCAGGTCTGAGAACAAGGCCTGCTCGCGCGTTACCAGCGCGCGCGGCAACCGTGCGGCCGCGGCGCTTGCCCCGGACGTGCCATCCAGGTAAGCCACGCAGGCTTCGGGGCTCACGCGTTGCAGGGCCTGGGCCTGTTCAAGCGTGAGTTGCGCGTTGGCAAAGAGCAGCGCGTTGGGTGCAGTCGGAATCAGCGCGCGATACAGCTTGCCCGTTTGTTTGCGTAGCAGGGCCACTGCCTGCGCGTCGGTAGCGTTGCGCTGCAGTTCGGGCCACAGTGCGTCGATCAAGCGGCTGAAATGCGCGGGGTATTTGCGTTCCAGTGCCGCATATAGTGGGGCGCTGCGCAGTTCTGCGGCCAGGGCTTTTCGGGTGTTGAACTGCGTAGCCATGGTCGCGTATTCCCCGCCGGGCGACGTGCGCGTGACGACGTGGTTGGCCAGCAACTCCTGGGCGGTCGGAAACCACATCTGGTCAAACGGTGTGCCTTGTACGCGGCGCACGAAGGCATCGGGCAGGCCTGCGTCTGAATAAGCGCGCCAGAGTTCGCTATCGGTGGCGCCGCGGGGCTGATCGTGGTCGGCGCCAACCGCGCGCGGGCGGTGGAAGCCGATGCGGGCGCCCGGTGCGGCGGCGCGGTCAACGCCGGCCAGGAAGGCGATGGTGCAGGCCGAAGCGCAGGCCCGCTCGACATACGTGTGCAGATGGTGACGGCGGATGACGTCCGCCATCAGCGTTCCTTCGCGCAGCCAGCCGCCTTCGGAACGCAGCACAACGGCCGTGGCGTTCGGCGCCTTGCGCAGCGCGGCTTCCAGTGCATCGGCCGCGCCATCGTTGATGCCGCCATTGAAGAGAATGGCGCGCCCATCGCGTTGCGGCATCACCGCAAACGGAGATGCCGCCTGCTCACCCAGCGCCGTGCGCAGGTGCGCGCCCAGGCGCGGAACATCGTTGATGACGCGCGAGCTTGTGCCCACGGCACCCAGCACGATCATCACCTTGGCGATCAGCGGCCACGGGTTCGACAAGCCTGCGCGCCGGCTGCGCGCCTGCTCGCGATCGGCAGAACGCCAGGTGCCCACCACCGCCCAGATCCACAGCGCCAATCCCATCACGTAAATCACGAGCAACGCTGATGATGCTGCGCGCGCCGGTGCGTTATGCGCCAGCGCATGCGTGACGCCGGCACTGAGCGCCACCACGCCAAACTGCATCAGCGCGGTGTGCAGCCAGTACGAGCGTGCGAGGCTGTAATCGCCGCGCCAGTGGCGTGCAAAGAAATTGCGCGATGGGGTGCGTTGCCGATGCGGATCGGTGGGGACGGTCGGGGGCAGGGCGTCGCTGGCGGCGGAGGTCATGCGTGTTCTCGATGCCGCACATGGAATGGCGGCGCGGCGATTGTCGCTGTCGGCACCGCAAGCTGGCGTCCCCTCAGGAGGAGGGGGTGATGAAGGCGGCGGTCAGGCATCGGCAATTCGCGCCATCAAGGAAAGGCGGCTGCCGCGTTGCCGCCGGTCAGGCCCTGACGGAAACCAGCGGGGGCTTTGCCGGCGTGATGGCCTCAGCGCTGGCCGGGTGGGCTGACTGCGTCGACTGTGCCGATTGCGCCTCTGTTGCCTCGCGGGTTTGCAGCCGGGCATCGCTCAGCGTGGACGACCCGGTGACCTTATCTGTCGTGCGCGCCTTGGCGGCCGCGTTGGTGTTGTCTGCGCCGGAGGCACTCTTGGATGTGTTGTGGCGGCTTTCCACCTGGGTTTCCGCCTGCTCCAGGCCTTTCTGGGTCTGAAGGCGCGCGATCTGCGCCTGCACGATCTGAATCTGCTGGCTGAGCAGTTGCGCCTGCTGGCGGGTTTGGTCGGCAGGCAGATTCTGCGCGGGCAGATCCTGCATCGACTTCTGCAGGTTCTTGAGCTGGCGCTGCAGGCGCTCGATGTCGCTGGCCGAGTTGCTCCCGCTGCCCGATGCGCCGGCGGTCGCAGTAGAAACGGAAGAGGAAGAAAGTTGCATGGCCATCTCGCTGATCAGTACGCCCTTGATCGGATGGCAGGCGGAAAACTTTAGTGTTCTCACCAACATTCTCTGCGAAATTTGATTGCCTTTCATTCTTTCTAATAGAACATTGTTTTTCTAGAAAGAACAAATTTTGCCAACAAGCCGACGTCGATGTTCTCCGGTAGGACGAATTGGCGTGATTTACGGGTTTACGCCCGTTAACCTGACTTAGTTCATCTTATAAAATAGAACTATATTCCATCAAACAGAACGCGTCGAATCAGGCGCGTTCAAGGAGACGCCCATGCTTTCTTCCATTCAGGCCGTCAGCGGCCGGGTCCGCGCCGGGTTGCCGGCGGTTCAGCTCGATCAGGTTTCGGTGCGGTTTGGCAGCTTCACGGCGGTGCAGGGTGTTGACCTGTCGATCGGTGAAGGTGAATTCGTGGCGGTGGTGGGCCCCACGGGCTGCGGCAAGAGCACGTTGCTCAATGCCGTGACAGGGCTGCTCAAGCCGGCCGGCGGCACCGTCACCGTGTTCGGCGAGCCGCTCACGGGCCTGAACGGTAATGCCGGTTTCATGATGCAGCAGGACTCGCTGCTGCCCTGGAAGACGGCGCTGGACAACGTCGCGCTGGGCCTGGTGTTCCAGGGCATGCCCGTGGATGAGGCCCGCGAGCGCGCCCGTCCGTGGATGAAGAAGGTCGGCCTGGCCGGCTTTGAGGCGCGCTATCCGCATCAGCTTTCGGGCGGCCAGAAGAAGCGCATCAGCATGGCGCAGACGCTGATCCTCTCGCCCAAGATCGTGCTGATGGACGAGCCGTTCTCCGCGCTGGACGTCCACACGCGCCACCTGATGCAGAGCGAGTTGCTGCGCCTGTGGCAGGAAGACCGCAAATCGCTGCTGTTCATCACGCACGATCTGGAAGAGGCCATCGCCCTGGCCGACCGCGTGGTGGTGATGTCGGCCGGGCCGGCCAGCCGCCCGGTCGGCGATGTGGAAATCACGCTGCCGCGCCCGCGCAACGTGTCTGAAATCAACATGTCCGACGCGTTCATCCGCCTGTATCGCGAGATCTGGTCGATTCTCGGCACTGAAGTGGAGAAGAGCCATGCCGCTCAGCACTAATACGATGCCTGCCGTGGCTGCGCAGCGCGCCGGTCTCGCGCACAAGACCAAGATCCGCCTGTTTCAACTGGCTGTGGTGGTGTTGATGTTCGGCTCGTGGGAAGGCCTTGGCCGCGCGGGCGTGATCGACCCGTTCTACTTTTCGATGCCGTCGTCCATCGTCGCCCGCATCTGGGAGTGGTTCACCGCTGGCGATATTTACACGCACCTGGCCATCACACTGGCCGAGACGATTCTCTCGTTTGGCATTGGCACGCTGATGGGCATCAGCCTGGGGTTGTGGCTGGGTTTGTCCAAGCTGGCGGCCGAGGTGCTGGACCCGTTCATCAAGGTCTTCAACGCGATCCCGCGCATCTTGCTCGCGCCCATCTTCGTGATGTGGTTCGGGCTGGGGCTGACCTCCAAGGTGGCGCTGGGCGCGACGATGGTGTTGTTCATCACCTTCTTCAATACGTACCAGGGCGTGCGCGAGGTGAACCCGGTCATCCTGGCCAATGCGCGCCTGCTCAAGGCCAGCCGCATCAGCCTGCTGCGCCACGTCTATGTGCCGTCCGCCACGAGCTGGATTCTCTCCAGCCTGCGCGCCTCCGTCGGCATGGCGGTGATGGGCGCGATCGTGGCCGAGTACCTGGGTTCGTCCGCCGGCCTGGGCCACCTGATTGCGCAGGCCGAGGGCGTGTTCGATGCCACCGGCGTGTTCTCCGGGATCGTCGTGCTGTCGGCTTTTGTGATCGCGCTGGACCGCAGTGTCGATGCGCTCGAAGGCAAGTTGCTGGTGTGGCGCCCGAAGGCCGATCCGGAAGCGGGCGCTTGAACCTCAAATAACGATGATGGAGACAACCATGAAACGATGGATTTCGACCCTGCTGTGCGCCGCCGCCTTCTGCACGATGGGCACGATGGCGGGTGCCAATGCAGCCGAGCCGGAAAAGAAGGACGTGAGCCTGTCGGTCGGCTCGATGATCCTGAACTACATGCCGGTGCCGCTCACGCAGTCGCTCGGCAACTTCCAGAAGGAAGGCCTGGACGTCAAGGTGGAGAATTTCCAGGCTGGCGGCAGCAAGGCGCTGCAGGCGCTGATTGCCGGTTCGACCGATGCGGTGGTTGGCTTCTATGACCACACTATTCATATCCAGGCGCAGGGCAAGGACATTGTGTCGGTGGCGCTGCTCAACACCACGCCGGGCATTGTGCTGGCAGTGCGGCCCGACCTCGATATCAAGAGTGGCAAGGATCTGAAGGGCAAGAAGATCGGCATCACCGCGCCGGGTTCGTCCACCGACTTGTTCGCGCGCTACTACGCCATCCGCAACGGCCTGCAGGTGAATGACGTGTCGTACATCGCCGTGGGTTCGGGTGCGCCGGGCATGGTGGCGCTCGATCGCAAGGAGATCGACGCGCTGGTCAACTTTGACCCGGTGGCGAGTCTGCTGGAGAAGCGCCGCGCGGCCAGGTTCCTGGTCGATACGCGCACCGATGCCGGCTCCAATGCCGTGTTCGGCGGCCGCTACCCGACGGCCACGCTGTACGTCACGCGCGACTTCATGACCAAGAACCCCGAAACCGTGCAGCGCCTTGTGAACGCGTTCGTGCGCACCCTCAAGTGGATCGACGCGAGCACGCCCGAAGCCATTGCCGACAAGATGCCCAAGGAGCAGCAAGTGGGCGGCCGCGATGTGTTTGTCGATGCGCTGCGCCACTCCAAGCCGATCTTCTCCAAGGACGGTCTGATGACCGAAGCGGACGCCAAGGTGGCCCTGACGGTGCTCTCCAGTTACGACGAGAAGATCCGCAATGCCAAGATCGACCTGAGTAAAACGTACACTAACCGCTTCGTCGACCAAGCCCTGAAGACGGTCAAGTGAACCGTCTTGCTCAACACGTCATGACCGCAGACCGCCAAACCGCCTCAACAGCCCAGAGCGAGACCACGCCGCCCGCCGCCAACGAAGGCGAGGCTGCGCCTGGGCAGTCGGGTGTGGCCGCGCTGGACCGCGCGTTCTCGATCCTGTTTGCGTTCCGCCCCGGTGACTACGCGCTCACGCTGGCCGAGCTGGCGGCGCGCACCGGGCTCTACAAGAGCACGATCCTGCGGCTGGCCGGCTCGCTGATCCAGCACCGCATGCTGTTCCGCCTGGAAGACGGCCGCTACCAGATTGGCGCCGCGCCGTTGATGTTGGGTGCGCTCTACCAGCGCAGCATGCGCTTGAGCGACGTCGTGTTGCCGCACATGCGCGCGCTGGCCGAGGCCACGGGCGAGGCCGTGTCGCTCTACATCCGCGAGCGCGACGTGCGTGTCTGCCTGCACCGCGTGGATTCGAATCACTCGATTCGTGACCACGTGCGCGAGGGCGATGTGCTGCCGCTGGAGCGCGGCTCGGGCGGGCGCGTGCTGTGCGCGTTTTCGGGCATGCAGGGCGCCACGTACGACGCGATCCGGCGCGACTACTACTACGTGTCGATTGGCGAGCGCGATCGGGAAACGGTCGGCATCTCGGTGCCGGTGTTCGGTGCGCAGCAGGCGCTGCGTGGGGCGCTATGCCTCGCCGGCCCCGCTTCGCGCATCGACGGGACCTTGCTGCAGTCGTGGCGCGGCCCGGTGCTGGAGCACGCCGCGCAAATCACGTCCACGCTGGGTGGCGACCCTGCACCGCTGCGCCACGCCGCTCAGTTCATCCAGAAAACCTAGGCTCCGCCAAGACGCCCAACACCTCCAGAATGGGTGAGAGGGGGCGAGGGGCGGAGCCGCTGCAGTTGTAGGAGTTGTTTTCATGGCTTTGCCTCTCGCGGGTTTGCGCGTGCTCGACTTGTCGAACGTGCTGGCCGGGCCGTTCTGCGGCTATCAATTGGGCTTGCTCGGTGCTGAAGTCATCAAGGTCGAGGTACCCGGCAGCGGTGATCTCGCCCGCCGCCTGGGTGCTGATCCAGAACAGGCGCGCCGCAAGATGGGCGCCTCGTTCGTCGCCGTCAATGCGGGCAAGCAGTCCGTCACCGTCAACCTGAAGCACCCGGAAGGGCGAGCGATTTTGCTCAAGCTGGTGGCGCAGGCCGATGCGTTGATCGAGAACTACCGCCCCGGCGTGATGGACCGCCTGGAGCTCGGCTACGACGTGCTGCGCGAAGTCAACCCGCGCCTCGTCTATTGCGCCATTTCCGGTTTCGGCAAGGACGGCCCGCTGAGCGGGCGCCCGGCCTACGACCAGATCATCCAGGGCATTTCCGGCGTGATGAGCGTCACGGGCGATGATGAATCGGCGCCCCTGCGCGTCGGCTACCCGATCAGCGATACGGTGGGCGGCATCACCGCGGCGTTGGCCGTGACAGCCTGCCTGCTCGGCGCGCAACGCACGGGCGAGGGTCAGATGGTCGACGTGTCGATGCTGGAATCGACGCTGGCCACCATGGGCTGGGTGGTGTCGAATTATCTGAACGCCGGCGTGAGCCCGCGCCCGATGGGCAACCAGAACTTCACCGCCGCCCCGTCGGGCACGTTCCGCACGGGCGACGGGCTCATCAATATCGCCGCCAACGAAGACAAGCAGTTTGCGGCGCTGTGTTGCGTGGTCGGCCATCCGGAACTGGCCATTGATGCGCGCTTTGCCGAGCGCCACGCACGCAAGGAACACCGTCAGGCGCTCAACGATGCGCTGGAAACCGCGCTGGCCGCACGTCCGGCTGCGCAGTGGGAGCGGATGTTGATCGACGCTGGAGTCCCCGCCGGGCTCGTGCTCGATGTGCCAGGCGTACTTGCGCACGAACAGGTGACGGGCCGCGGTTTTGTCACCTCATTCCCGGAAGCGGGGCAGCACGTTACGCGCGCGGGCTTTCGCCTGTCCGGCGAAGACCCATGCCCGCAGACACCCGCGCCGCCGCTTTCCGCCCATACCGACGACTGGCTCGCCAAGCTCGGCTACCAGACTGACCAAATTGAAGCGCTGCGCGCAGAAGGCGCCATCTGACCATGACCTCGAATTTCTCCCAAGATGCCGCCGGCCTGGCCGCGGATTACTGGCGCACCGACATCATCGACATCGAACCCGGCCGCATCCATGTGCGCGGCTACCCGATCCAGGAGCTGATCGGCCACATCGGCTTTGCCGAGATGATCTGGCTGATGCTGCGTGGCGAGCTGCCAAGCAAGCGCCAGGCTGCATTGCTGGAAGCGGCGCTGGTGGCGTCTGTCGATCACGGCCCGCATGCGCCGTCCATCGCCATTGCCAAGATGGCAACGAGCTGCGGCTTGCCGCTCAATGGCGCGATGGCGTCTGCGTTGAACGCGCTGGACGACGTGCACGGCGGAGCAGGGCAGCAGGCCGTGGAGCTGTTCCACGATATCGAGGCGCGTGTGTTCGACGGTGCCTCGCTGGAGGCGGCCACGGCAGCGGGCGTCGATGCCTTCATCGCTGTGCATGGCAAATACCTGCCGGGCTTCGGCCATCGCTTCCATCCGGTCGATCCGCGTGCGGGACGATTGCTTGCACTGGTGGATGAGGCTGCGCAGGACGGCGTGGTGGGTGGGCGCTACGCAGCCATCGGCCGCGCCATCGAGGCGTTGCTCTCCGGCCGCAAGGGCAAGCCGATCCCGATGAACATCGACGGTGCCACGGCTGTCATCTATGCGGAACTGGGCTTTGCGGCGCCTTTGGCGCGGGGTGTGTTTTGCCTGTCGCGCGCGGTCGGCATCCTGGCGCACGCATGGGAACAAAGTGGCCGCGGCGAGCGCAACAAGGGCCCGATGCCGCGCCAACTGCCGTACCGCTATACCGGCAACGCCGCGCGGCACCTGCCCGAAGCCGAGGCGGCCACTCCATGACCTACTTCAACTGGCCCACCGTCGAAACCACCGTCTTTGCGGAGATGCCCGCCGCGCTGCGCCGCCCCGTTCCGACCGAATGGTCGCGCGCCAACAAGGGCGGGGCGCCCGTCGATTGCTTTCTGGAGGGCCCGTGCTGGGATGCGCACGGCAATCTCTGGCTGGTCGACATTCCGCATGGCCGCATCCTGCGTGTCTCCCCGCAAGGCGATTGGAGCGTCGTTGCCGAATACGACGGCGAACCGAACGGCCTCGCGCTGCGCCACGACGGCACGCTGCTGATTGCTGACTATAAGAATGGGTTGCTGTCGCTTGATCCTGCGACGGGCGTGGTCGCACCGTTGCTCACCCGCCGCAACAGCGAGCGCTTCAAGGGCCCCAACGATCTGATCGTCGCTCGCAACGGCGACGTCTATTTCACCGATCAAGGTCAGACCGGCCTGCACGACCCCACGGGCCGCGTGTATCGCCTGCGCACGGATGGCCGGCTCGATTGCCTGCTCGCCAACGGCCCGAGCCCGAACGGTTTGGCGCTCACCCCAGACGAATCCGCGCTGTTCGTTGCCATGACACGCGACAACGCCGTCTGGCGCCTGCCGCTGTTGGCCGATGGCAGCACCAGCAAGGTTGGCCGCTTTGCACAGTTCTACGGCATCAGTGGCCCCGACGGCATGGCGATGGATGCGGCGGGCCATCTGTTTGTCGCGCACGCATCGTTGGGGGCGGTGTTTGTGCTTTCGCCGCATGGCGAACCGCTGGCGCGCATCGCGTCGTGCCGCGGGCGTACGACCACCAACGTAGCGCTCACGCCCGACGAGCAATCACTCGTCATCACCGAATCTGCCACGGGCACCGTACTGCGCGCCCGCTGGGCCCCGCCCCACCACGACTGAGCGCACGCGCGGGCTGCCGTCGCAGCCCCGCTGTCCTACATCTGTCCTACAAGACGGCGCCCCGTCAGATCATCAAAATTCCTCCGTTTTCTCTCCGAATAGACGGTCATGCTGCACTTTTTGCTGCGCCGCATCATTAAAAGTGCTTCAATCGTCCCTTTCTGTCTCGGTAAACTGGCGTGACCGACGATTTTTGTCTCTTTTAGATAGACGTGTCTGTTTTAAATAAACAAATGAGTAGGAATTGTCCTACAAAATGACCATTCGACTGTAGGAACGATCCTACAAGTTCGGCCAAAAATTGGTGGGAACTGTCCTACACGGTGTGTAGGAGTGGGTCAGAAGTGTCCTACAAGCGGTTAACCCGGCATCCGATGCTCACAGTCGCAGAAGTGCGACGCCTTCTTTGTTGATTTGTGGCAACTTTAGGCAATTTAATTGCTATTTTTTGTCGATCATTGGGGTAAATACGTGTCAAACGCCCGCTTTAGCGCATCGTCCACCCAGAGCCATTGCGTCGACAAGGGCTTCATTTGCAACGTTTGTTAACAGATTTGTAAGAACTTTGCCTACAAGAAAATGGACTATCTCACCCCTCTGACGTAGGGGTCCCCCCTTCTTTACTTACCCCGGGCGTAAACCCACAATGTGTTCAACAGAAAACAACTTCGCCATGTCTTCCGCGACGTGAGTAAGAAGGGGCAGGAAGTGCCGGCAACGGTGCCAACTGCAGGAACATCCGATCTGTGGGGATTGGTGAACAGCCCGGCGAGGGTAGGCGCAAAAAATCGTGCCAACCGGACATCACCATGCGAGATCGGATGCAAGTTGTACTTTTACTGCACACGACGGGATATACATGGACACGCAAGACATTGTTTCCGAGATCAGCGAGCTGAATCTCACCTATTTGATGCTTGCCCAGCAGATGCTGGCCAAGGATCGCGATGCCGCGCTCTTTCGCCTTGGCATCTCTGAAGAACTGGCTGACATCCTGCTGACGATGTCGCCCGCGCAGATTGTCAAGCTGGCCAGCACGAACATGATGCTGTGCCGCTTCCGCTTTGACGATCACGCCATCCTGGGTCTGGTGACCCAGCCGCACCGTGACAAGGGCCTGCAGCAATCGCAAATGTCGATCCTGCTGGCACGTCAGGCGGTTGAGCAAATTAACTGAACCGTTTGCGGTGGGTTTTCCACCGGGTTTAGTGGTTGCGTCATTGGGATAGGCAGCAGAAGCAAAGCGGGAGCAGTGCCATGCGTCACACCAGCGTCATGAATGAAGTCCAGCAGATCCACCTGGCAGCGGAATTGATTTCCCTCGGTGCGCGACTGCAACTGCTGGAACAGGAGACCACGCTCAGCCGCGAGCGTCTGGTCAAGCTGTACAAGGAAATTCGTGGGGAATCGCCGCCCAAGGGCATGCTGCCCTTCTCGGCAGACTGGTTCCTGACGTGGTCGCCGAACATCCATTCGTCGATCTTCCTGAACATCTATCGTTTTCTGGGCGAGAACAGCCGCAGCACCGGTGTGCGCCGCTTGATCTCGGCCTACAAGCTGTACCAGGAACATATTCACGTCCACGAACAGGAAGAGGTGCTCTCCATCACCCGCGCGTGGATGATGCTGAAGTTCTTCGAGGGGAAGATGCTGCACACCGTGAAGTGCAAGCGCTGCACCGGCCATTTCGTGGCCCACGCAGACGACCTGCACCATGATTTCGTGTGCGGTGTGTGCCAGCCGCCGTCACGCGCAGGAAAGAAAAAGCGCGTCGCTGCTCCGGTTGATGCGATCGCAGAAAAGACGGTCGACGCCTGATAACGGCATTTGCGGGAACACGGGAACACGGGACTTGCAGAACCGCCGGGGGATGGGCAAAAAGGGCGGACGGGAAATACGGGAATGGCCGGCCAGATCGGCAGATAACAATACAAAGAACAAAAGAGCAAAGCACACAGAGCAGGAAAAGCACAGGGGCTCAGGCAGGACAAAAGGGGAAGGGGGTAGGCCGGTCGCGGGAAACCGCAGACCGGCATTTTTTTTGCCGCCGCGCGTAAAAGAAGGTCGAAAAACAGGGACGGAAAGCGATTTCCGTCCCTTTTTCTTTGGATTGGCGCAGGGATAAGCCCTCCCCCGGCAGGGTGGCGCTCAAGCCGCCCGTTTTACTGCCGTTCTTGGTGGAGAAGGGCGCGGCGGCAAGGTTTTTCGAGCCTCGCGCGGCAGCAAAACAAGGCGGTCAAGCCTTCAGTAAATCGGGGGGGTGCCGTTATTCCCTCTTGTATTGATCGAAGGATCGCCCATTCAGGAGTTCGCCCCGTGTTAGTTGCCATCGGTTACATCGTGATTCTCGCCTCGGTGTTCGGCGGCTACATGCTGGCCGGGGGACACCTCGGTCCCTTGTTCCAGCCCACTGAACTGCTGATCATCTTTGGCGCCGGCATCGGCGCGTTCGTGGTCGGCAATGACAAAAAGGCCATCAACGCCACCGTCAAGGCCATTCCGGGCCTGTTCAAGGGCTCGAGGTACACCAAGGCGCTCTATATGGAAGTGATGGCGCTGCTGTACGTGGTGCTGTCAAAGATCCGCCGCGAAGGGATGATGTCGATCGAAGCCGACATCGAAGCCCCGCACGAAAGCACGCTGTTCGCTAACTACCCCGCCATCCAGGCCGATCATCACGCGCTGGATTTCATTTGCGATTACCTGCGCCTGATGGTGGGCGGCAACCTGAATCCGTTCCAGATCGAAGCGCTGATGGATCAGGAAATCGATACCCACCATCACGAAGCCGAACAACCGGCCCGAATCATCACCAAAGTGGGCGACGCCATGCCGGCCTTCGGCATCGTGGCCGCCGTGATGGGCGTGGTGCACACCATGGGCTCGGTCGGCCTGCCGCCCGCAGAACTTGGCAAGCTGATCGCCTCGGCGCTGGTCGGTACGTTCCTCGGCATCTTGCTGGCGTATGGCTTTATCGGGCCGCTGGGTTCGCTGCTGGAGCAGCGCGCCGAAGAATCGACCAAGTTGTTCCAGTGCATCAAGGTGACGCTGCTGGCCAGCATGAACGGCTATGCCCCGGCGATTGCCGTGGAATTTGGCCGCAAGGTGCTGTTCTCGACCGAGCGCCCCTCGTTTGCGGAACTGGAAGACCACGTGCGCGGTGCCAAAACGGCTTAGCGCTTAGCGAACACTTCATGACCACCAGAGCGCGGCCAACGAGCCGCGCCGGATAACGACGCAGCATCAACCGACGGGAACGGACCATGAGCAAGTCCAGCACGCCGACCTTCATTGTCATTCGGCGCAACAAGAAGAGCGGACACGGCCACCACGGTGGCGCGTGGAAGATCGCCTACGCCGACTTCGTGACCGCCATGATGGCGTTCTTCCTGTTGATGTGGCTGCTCAGCTCGGTGACAAAGGCCGAGCTGTCGTCGGTTGAAACGTATTTCCGCACGCCGCTGAAGGTGGCGCTGTTTGGTGGCGCCGGTTCGGGCGACCAATCGAGCATCCTGCAGGGCAGCCCGGCCCTCAGGCAGAACGTGCCGCAGCCGAACCCCAGCCCCAGCCCGACGGTGCAGCGCCAGCGCAACATCCGCGATGAATCCGACGATGCGGCGCTGAACAAGCTCAAGCAGAAGATTGCCGAGATGGTCGAGACGAACCCGGTGATGAGCCAGTTCAAGCACCAGTTGCTGATCGACATGACCACCGAAGGCCTGCGCATCCAGATCGTCGACCAGCAGAACCGCCCGATGTTTGCCAATGCCAGCGCCGAAGTGCAGCCCTACATGCGCACCATCCTGCGTGAGTTGGGCGTGGCCCTGAACGACGTGCCCAACCCGATCAGCCTGTCGGGCCACACCGACGCCACGCAATACGCCACGCAGCACGGCTACAGCAACTGGGAGTTGTCGGCCGACCGCGCCAACGCATCGCGCCGCGAGCTGGTGGCCGGCGGCATGAAGCCCGAGAAGGTCAGCCGTGTGGTGGGCCTGGAGGCATCGGTGCCGCTGGACAAGACCAATATCTACAACCCGATCAACCGCCGCATCAGCATCGTCGTGCTTAACGCACGCGCCGCAGAAGCCGCGCGCTCGGGCGGGGTCGAGCCGGTGGCCGACCTGCGCAATGACGGCAAAGACACGCTGACCGACGCCGCCGCACGTGCCACGGCGCCTGTTGCAGGTGCTGCGGATGCGGTGAGCACGGCCAAGCCATAAAGAGCGCCGAGGGGAGAACCAGTCAATGAGCGAGAAACACATCCTGGTAGTGGACGATTCCACATCGATCCGCCGCATGATTGCCGCGTGCCTGCGCGAGTGCGGCTTTGCCGTGACGGAAGCCGGTGACGGCACCGCCGCGCTGGAAGCTGTGCGCACGCTTGCCCAGGGCAGTCACCACCTTGTGATTACCGATCAGGTGATGCCGTCAATGGATGGCCTGACCCTCATCCGTGCCCTGCGTGCACTGCCGGCCTACGCCGACACCCCGATCCTGATGCTGACCACCGAGGCTGACAGCACCATCCGCGACCAGGCACGCGCTGCCGGCGCGACGGGTTTCCTGCCCAAGCCGTTCGACCCGGACGGCCTGACGGATTCAGTGATGCAGTTGCTCGAATGGCATGCGCAGACCCACGGGTCTGCGCCCGTGCATTCCTCGCACTCCACGCATTAACGACAGAGACCACGACATGAATCTCGATCTCAGCCAGTTTTTCGGCGCCTTCTTTGAAGAGGCGGAAGAGCTGCTTGTCGACATGGAGCGGTTGCTGCTCAACCTCGATGTCGCCAATCCTTCTTCTGACGATCTGAACGCCATCTTCCGCTGCGCGCACTCCATCAAGGGGGGGGCTGCGACCTTCGGCTTCACGCACATGACCGAACTCACGCATGTGGCGGAATCGATTCTGGACCGTGCCCGCACCGGCACCCTGCAGCTGCGCGAGAACATGGTGGATGCCTTTTTGGAAACGAAAGACGTGTTGAAAAGCCAACTTGATGCCTACCGGCAAGAGCACCCCATCGATACGGCCACGCTCGAGTACATGGTGGCCAAGCTCAACAGCCTGACTGCCGAGGAGGGCGCCCCTGCTGCCCCTGTTGCCGCCGCTCCGGTGGCGCCGGCGCCCGTGGCGGCTGCCCCCGAACCGGTGGCTGCCCCCGAACCCGAGCCGGTGGCGGCCGAAGCCGTCCCCGCCATCGATGGCGGCCTGGACATCAAGCTCATCAACGTCTCGAACGAAGACTGCGAGCTGATCGTCACCGAACTCAAGCACCTGGGCACCGTGCTGCGCCACGCGCGCACCGGCCGCAACAGCGACATCGTGCTGCAAAGCACCTGCACCGCTGACGACATCATCGCGGTGAGCTGTTTCATCATCGATGCCGACCAGATCGTCATCACGCCGCACATGGGTGACGTGGCTCCGGCCGTGGCTGAAGCCGCCGTGGCCGCTGTCACCGCACCGTCGCCGGCTGCCGCGCAAACCGAAGTGCACGCACCGGCCGCCAACGAAGCCGCGCCGGTGCAACCCGCCGTTGCTGCCGCAGCGGCTGCCCCGACGCTGGCACGTCCGGCCGCTGCAGACAGCAAGCCGGCCGTGGCTGCGGAAACGTCGATTCGCGTGGGCGTGGAAAAGGTCGACCAGCTCATCAACCTGGTGGGCGAACTCGTCATCACGCAGGCCATGCTGGCGCAAACCGCGCAAGCCTTTGACCCGGTGCTCAACGAGCGCCTGTTTGCCGGCCTGTCGCAGCTCACGCGCAATGCACGCGATCTGCAAGAGGCCGCCATGTCCATCCGCATGATGCCGATGGATTATGTGTTCAACCGCTTCCCGCGCCTGGTGCGCGATCTGGCGCACAAGCTGGGCAAGCAGGTCGAGCTGTCGACGTTCGGCAAATCGACAGAACTGGACAAGGGCCTGATCGAGCGCATCATCGATCCGCTCACGCACCTGGTGCGCAACAGCCTGGACCACGGTATCGAACTGCCCGAGGTCCGCGTCGCCGCCGGCAAGGACGCCACCGGCCAGCTGCTGCTCTCCGCTGCCCACCAGGGCGGCAACATCGTGATCGAGGTGAGCGACGATGGCCAGGGCCTGAACCGCGACAAGATCCTCAAGAAAGCCCGCGAGCGCGGCCTGCCCGTGTCGGACAACATGACCGACGACGAGATCAACCAGCTCATCTTCGCCCCGGGCTTCTCCACCGCCGATCAGGTGACGGACGTGTCCGGCCGCGGCGTGGGCATGGACGTCGTCAAGCAGAACATTCAGTCGATGGGCGGCTATGTCGAGATCCAGTCGCAAAAGGGCAAGGGCACGACGATCCGCATCGTGCTGCCGCTGACGCTGGCCATCCTGGACGGCATGTCGGTCAAGACCGGTGAAGAGGTGTTCATCCTCCCGCTGTCGTGCGTGGCCGAATCGTTGCAGCCGCGCCCCGAAGACATCAAGGCCGTGCCGGGCGGCGGCCGCCTGCTCAAGGTGCGCAATGAATACCTGACGCTGGTGCCGATGTACGAGCGCTTCCGTATCACGCCCTCGCTGCCCAATCCGTCGGAAGGCATCGTCGTGATCCTGGATTCGGAAGGCAAGAAGATTGCGCTGCAGATCGACGAACTGGTCGGCCAGCAGCAGGTGGTGGTCAAGAACCTGGAGACCAACTACCGCCGCGTGCCGGGCATCTCGGGCGCGACCATCCTGGGCGATGGCAGCGTGGCGCTGATCGTGGATGTATCGGCACTCATGCGCGAATCGCGTGAGGGGCGTTCGGGCCATTCAGAAAGCGCGATGCGTGCCGTTAGTGCCGAAAAGCACGAGATGGGCGAAGCGCAGGGCGGTCGGTTCTCGACCGAGGCGATGGCTGCGGCATAAGCGTCCACGCTGGCTGAGTGGGATCAACCACAAAAAAACGAATTCAATCTAGTGGCCCGACGGGCCCGAGGGGAGCCGCAATGCAAGTCAAGGAACGTGCGATCGGGGATGAAACCGGCGGAGAAGAGTATCTGGCCTTTACGCTGGGCCGCGAGGAATACGGCATCGACATCCTGAAGGTGCAGGAAATCCGCGGCTATGAAACCGTCACGCGCATTGCCAATGCGCCCGATTTCATCAAGGTTGTGATCAACCTGCGCGGCATCATCGTGCCGATCGTTGATCTGCGCATCAAGTTCCAGCTGGATCGCGTCGAGTACAACCAGTACACCGTCGTGATCATCCTGAACCTGATGGATCGCGTGGTCGGCATCGTGGTGGATGGCGTGTCGGACGTGCTGACGCTGCAAAGCCAGCAGATCAAGCCGGCGCCGGAATTTTCTGGCGCGCTGGATACGGAATACATCCGTGGCCTGGGTTCGATCGACGAACGCATGCTGATCCTGGTAGACATCGAGCGCCTGCTGATGTCGGCCGACATGGCGCTGTGCGACGAAGCTGAAGCGGCTTGATCGCGACATGAATCCGGCCGGGGCGCGGCGTACGTGCCCACGGCAAATGAGGCCGGGCCACAGGGGCCCGGCGGGCGACAAGACACCGTAATGACAGGTGCAGCGCCGTTAGGGGAGGGAAGCATGTTCGGCAAAATGACCATCCGGCTCCGCTCGGAGCTGATGATGGCAGGCATTGGTGTGCTCGCCGTGATCGTGGGCATGACGGGCCTGATCGGTATGCGCCACGCCAACACCCGCGTGCAGGACGGTTGCGCCGTGCCGCGCCGCTAAGCCGAAGGCCACAGTCCGAATTGTCACTGAACCCGCCACTGAACCCGCTGCGCAGGCCGCTGCTGCACCAGCAGTACGGGCCTGCGCCAAAGAACAACAACGCGAGCGCATCGCCGCCGCCGTTAAGAAAGCGGCCGCGTCAGCGCCCAAGTTGCCAGTACCCAAGCGCGTTGCCGCAGGCGGCGACGATAGCGACTGGGAGACCTTTTGACCATGTATGCACGGGATCTTCGCTGCTCGCGAAAGCGCTCTCGTGTGTGTTTGTGGTGTGCAGCCTGCCCTTCGGGGCAGGTTTTTTTTTTGCCTGGGCGATCACTCACTGAAGCTGGGGCGACCCCCCACTGAAGTGGCATGACCCCACGGCGGTTCTAAAGGGCCGTCCCCCACGGGCCGATAGCGGTCAGGGGGCATACAAAAAAGAGGAAGGGGTAGACAACATGGGTTGGATCAAGCGTTTGCCGGTGTCCACGGTACTCACCGGTGGTTTCCTGATCGTGGCCGCCATGGGCGCGGCCATTGGCGGGTTGGGCATCTATACGATCACGCAGTTGACCAAAGCCAGCGAAGAACTGGCGCAAAAGCAAATGCGCGCCATCACGCAGATGGGCAGCGCGGCCAACAGCCTGGCGCATGCCAGCCGTGCGCAGACGGCGCTGTTGATTGCCACCACGCTCACCGAGCGCAAGACGCTCAGCACGCAGATTGCCGACAGCATGCAGCACCTGAAAGACGGCGTGGAGAACGTCCGCCCGCTATTCACGTCGGACGAAGGCAAGAAGATGATCCGCGAGGTCGATGCGATCTACCCCGTCTGGGGCAAGCGCATGACCGACTTTGTGGTGCTGATGGACAAGCAGGGCCTTGACCCGACCCAGTTCGACAGCCGCGTCACGGCCGAGAACGTCGGCCTGCTGGACGACACCGCTGCCTTTGAGAAGACGCTCGACAAGATGGTCAAGCGTGTGGAGGAGGTCTCTGCCGCTTCCACCACCCGCGCCCGCGATGACGCACAACGCTCGCGCCTTGTGATGGTGGTGATGGCCTGCGCGGGCGCGCTGCTTGGCATCGTGCTGGGCATCGTCATCGCACGCCGGCTGTCGCGCCAGTTGGGCGGCGAGCCGTCGTACGCGGCCGATATTGCCCGCCGCATTGCCGCCGGCGATCTGGCCGTGCATGTGCAGACCCGGCCGGGCGACCAGAGCAGCATGCTCTTCGCCATGGCGCAGATGCAGCAGCAACTGACCGGCACCATCACCAACATCAAGCGTTCGGCCGATTCCATTGCCAGCGCCACCAAGCAGATCGCGGCCGGCAATGCCGACCTGTCGCAGCGCACGGAAGAGCAGGCCAGCTCGCTGGAGGAAACCGCTTCCAGCATGGAAGAGCTGACCAGCATCGTGCGCCAGAACGCCGACAACGCGCGCCAGGCCAGCCAGCTTGCGGGCAGCGCGTCTGACATCGCCGTCAAGGGCGGGCAAGTGGTGGGCCGCGTGGTCGAAACCATGGCCGGCATCAACGACAGCAGCAAGAAGATCGCCGACATCATCGGCGTGATCGAGGGCATCGCGTTCCAGACCAACATCCTGGCGCTGAATGCGGCGGTGGAAGCCGCGCGCGCGGGCGAGCAGGGCCGCGGTTTTGCGGTGGTGGCGGGTGAAGTGCGCAGCCTGGCGCAACGCTCGGCCACGGCGGCCAAGGAGATCAAGGAGCTGATCGGCGATTCGGTTGGCCGCGTGCGCAACGGCTCGGCGCTGGTGGCCGAAGCCGGCACGGTGATCGAAGAAGTGGTGGTGGCCGTGCGCCGCGTGACCGACATCATGGGCGAGATTTCCGCCGCATCAGATGAGCAGAGCAGCGGCATCGAACAGGTCAACCAGGCCGTGAACCAGATGGACGAGGTCACGCAGCAGAACGCCGCGCTGGTGGAGCAGGCCGCCGCCGCTGCCCTGTCGCTGGAAGAACAGGCACAGCTGCTGCGCAATGCCGTGTCGGCCTTCCGCACGGACGCCTCCGAGGCGCAGGCCGTGGCGCCGCCGGCTGTCGTTCCGGCGCCTGCCGTGCGTAGCGAGGTTCGCCCGGAGAAGGCCGAAGTGGTGCCTTCCGTGGCCCGCGCCTTGGCTTCACGCAAGACGGCCAAGCCGGCAGCGGTGCTGGAGCCTGCCCCCGAAGAGGTTTCCGCCACCGCCGCTGCCGCCCCGGTTGCCGCACAAGAAGAAAAAGCGCCCCAGGAGCCACATGCACCAGCCGCACCAGCCGCACCAGCCGCACCGGTGGTTGCCGCCGTCGTTTCGGCAGCCGCTGCCGCCTCGACCCTCAAGCTGGCAACCGGTTCTGCCGATGAAGATGACTGGAGCACGTTCTGACGCCAGTCTCGCCAGCAGCAAACTTGGCGCGGCACTGCGGTAACGGTGCCCGCCAACGATTGAAAGCGGGCATCAAGACTCGCTAAACACGGGGTTAGTTATCCATGGCAGCACACAATTTGGCGCCAGTTTCGCCGACGCTCGCATCGCGCGAGTTTTCATTCACCGCGGAAGATTTCGGCCGCATCCGCGACCTGATCTATCGCCGCGTCGGCATTTCGTTGTCTGACCGCAAGAGTGAAATGGTCTACAGCCGCCTGGCCCGCCGCCTGCGCGTAGTCAACCTCGGCTCGTTCCGCGATTACCTGGACGCGCTGGAACACGGCCATCTGCCCGACGAGTGGGAAGCCTTTACCAATGCGCTCACCACCAACCTGACCGCCTTCTTCCGCGAGCAGCATCACTTCCCGATCCTGGCTGAGCACGCCAAGGCCAAGCGCACGCCGTTCACCGTGTGGTGCTCGGCGTCGTCAACGGGCGAAGAGCCTTACTCGATTGCCATCACGCTGGCCGAAGCCTTTGGCTCGATGTCGCCCAGCCAGGTGAGCGTGGTCGCCTCCGACGTGGATACGAATGCGCTGGCGCGCGCCCGTGCCGGCATCTATCCGATGGAGCGCGTGTCGGCCCTGTCGCCCGAGCGCCTGAAGAAGTACTTCCTGCGCGGCACCGGCAAGCAGGAGGGCTATGCCCGCGTGCGGCCCGAGCTGCAGGCCATGATCGATTTCCGCCAGATCAACCTGCTTGACCGCGATTGGCCCCTGCAGCAGAAGTTCGACGTGATCTTCTGCCGCAACGTGATGATTTATTTCGATAAGCCGACGCAGGCCAAGATCCTCGAGCACTTTATCGACGTGATGAAACCCGATGGCCTGCTCTTTGCCGGCCATTCGGAGAGCTTCCTGCAGATCAGCAAGGCGTGGTCGTTGCGCGGCAAGACCGTGTACGAAGTCGCGCCCGAACTGCGCGCCAGGATGACGGGGGCACGATGATCGAATTCGAAAAATGGGCAAACGCGCGCGCGACCCCGCAATCGGCTGCCGACACCGTGCGCGGCGATGGTGGCACAAGCGGCGGCTCCAGCGGCGGCATGGCCAGCAGCATGAGCGCGGGCGCCATGGCCACGCTCGCGCAATCGGCCGCCAGCACCCACGCGTACTACGACACCACCTTTAGCCGCCGCGCCATGAAAGTGCTGCCCGGCGAGTACTCGGTCACCACTGAAGACCTGATGCTGGTCACGGTGCTCGGCTCGTGCGTCTCGGCCTGCGTGCGTGACAAGACCCTCGGCATTGGCGGCATGAACCACTTCATGCTGCCCTCGCGCAACGAGGGGGAATCGATCCTGTCGCCGTCCATGCGCTACGGCACGCACGCCATGGAAGTGCTGCTCAACCAGCTCTACAAGGCGGGCGCCAAGCGCGAGCGCCTGGAGATCAAGGTGTTTGGCGGCGCCGCCGTGCTGGCGGGCATGAGCACGCTTGACGTGGGCGAGCGCAACGGCAAGTTCGTGCTCGAATTCCTGCGCAACGAAGGGCTGGCGGTGGCCGCCAAAGATCTCTTTGACGTGCATCCGCGCAAGGTGTATTTCGTACCGTCCACCGGCCAGATCATGGTGCGCAAGCTGCGCACGCAAAACTCGGCGGCCGAGCTGGACAGCGAAGCGCAATACGCCAGCAAGCTTTCGAAGTCCATCACGACGAAGCCCGCTTCACGCCTGCAACTGTTCACGTAATTCCGCAATTCTGTTATCCCGTAATTCCTGACACTTGCTTCCTATATGAACGACAAACGCAAGATTCAGGTGCTGTGCATCGACGATTCCGCACTGATCCGCAGCATCCTGAAGGAGATCATCAACAGCCAGCCGGACATGGAAGTGGTGGGTGTGGCGCCCGACCCGATCATCGCGCGCGAGCTCATCAAGCAGACCAATCCGGACGTGCTCACGCTGGACGTCGAAATGCCGAAGATGGACGGCCTCGACTTCCTGGAAAAACTCATGCGCCTGCGCCCGACGCCGGTGGTCATGATCTCTTCGCTCACGGAGCGCGGCTCGGAAGCCACGCTGCGCGCGCTGGAGCTGGGCGCGGTGGATTTTGTCGCCAAGCCCAAGCTGGGCATGCGCGATGGCATGAACGAATACGCTGACCAGATTGCCGACAAGATCCGCGCGGCGGCTCGGGCCAAGCTGCGTCCACGCGCAGCAGCACCTGCGGCGGTGCCCGTATCGGCAGTTGCATCGGCGCACGGCGCACACGTTCGCGCCGAGCCCGCACCGGCTGCGCCGGCGCCCGCGCGTACCCATTTCTCGTCAACGGAAAAGCTCATCATCGTGGGTGCTTCCACCGGCGGCACTGAGGCCATCAAGGATTTCCTGCTGGAAATGCCGCCCGACTGCCCCGGCATCCTGATCGTGCAGCACATGCCGGCGGGCTTCACTACCTCGTTTGCCAAGCGGCTCGATGGCCTGTGCCGCATCCGCGTGAAAGAAGCCGTGCACGGTGAACGTGTGTTGCCCGGCCACGCCTACATCGCCCCAGGCGACATGCACCTGTCACTGGGCCGCAGCGGCGCCAACTACGTCACCGAGCTGGACCAGGGCCCGCCGGTCAACCGCCATCGCCCGGCGGTGGACGTGCTGTTCCGCTCTGCCGCGCGCAACGCCGGGGCCAACGCCCTGGGCGTGATCCTGACCGGCATGGGCAAAGACGGCGCGGTCGGCATGCTGGAAATGCGCAACGCTGGCGCCTACAACGTTGCCCAGGACGAGGCATCCTGCGTGGTCTACGGCATGCCCAAAGAGGCCGTGGCCCATGGTGGCGTGCACGAAGTCCTGCCGCTGTCGCAGATCGGCCCCCATGTGCTGGCCAGGTTGTCAGCCCACGGCCGCGTGACGCGCGTGTAACGCTTAACGTTGCGGGGACATGGGTTGCGGGGCGCAGCAGTCAGGCACCCCCGAATGTGTCCCTGCGTGTTCCGGTGCTCAAGAAACAGCCTGGGACGCCGATAACACTGCCAAGGTAGTCCCGAACCCCCCCCATTTCAGTTAGTTTGCGGAGATTGTGTCCATGGACAAGAGCCAGTACCGATTCCTCGTCGTCGACGATTTCCCGACGATGCGCCGGATCGTGCGTAACCTGCTCAAGGAACTTGGTTTTGCCAACGTTGACGAGGCCGAAGACGGCGCCGCCGGCCTGGCCAAGGTCAAGGAAGGCCGGTTCGATTTTGTGATCTCGGACTGGAACATGCCCAACATGGATGGCCTGCAGATGCTGCAGAGCATCCGTGGCGACGCCAACCCGGTCATCAGCAAGCTGCCCGTGCTGATGGTCACGGCCGAAGCCAAGAAGGAAAACATCATCGCCGCTGCCCAGGCAGGTGCCAACGGCTACGTGGTCAAGCCCTTTACCGCCGCCACGCTGGACGAGAAGCTGGGCAAGATTTTCGAGAAGCTCGAAAAGGGGGCGTGATGAGCGAGATGCATGATGGCGCGCATTCCGGCACCCAAGCGCCAGCCGCACAAGGCGTAGACCACGGCCGCATGGACCCCACCGATATGCCGGAAATGCTCCAGCGCATCGGCCACCTCACGCGCATGTTGCGCGAGAGCATGCGTGAGCTGGGCCTGGACAAGGGTGTGGAGCGCGCAGCATCGGCCATTCCCGACGCACGCGACCGCCTGAACTACATCGCCAACATGACCGAGCAGGCGGCCACCCGCGTGCTCAACGCCATTGACGCTGCCCGCCCGGTGCAGGACGCACTGGAGTCCGACGCCGAGGCACTGGTCAACCGCTGGCAGTCGTGGATGGACCGCCAACTGGCCGACGAAGAAATCCGCGATCTGGTCGGCCAGACAAACGGCTTTCTGCGCAGCGTTCCGGAAAAGACGCGCGACACGAACCAGCAGCTCATGGAAATCCTGATGGCCCAGGACTTCCAGGACTTGACCGGCCAGGTGATCAAGAAGGTGCTGGATGTCGTCCAGCTGATCGAAAGCCAGCTTGTCGGCATCCTGCTCGACAACGCGCCGGAACACCTGCGTGTGGAGGTTGCGCAAGTTGCACCCACGCTGCTCAATGGCCCGCAGATCAATCCGGACCATCCGGACGTGGTTGCCAACCAGGAGCAGGTGGACGACCTGCTGGAAAGCCTCGGGTTCTGACCTGACGCTGGCCACAGCAAAACGGGCGTTGCGAATCCATCGCAACGCCCGTTTTGTTTGTTTTGGCTTGCAGCAGCCGTGCCTGACTCAGGCAGGGTGGCTCAATTGCGCGCCTGCTGAGACACCTGCGTCAGGATCTGCCCGGCGGCGCTGTAGCGGGTGTTCATGTAGATCTTCGAGAACGAATGGCCCAGCGGGTCAGACAGCGACCAGCCAAACGAATAGTTCGCCGGCAGCACGGTCTGCACGCGGCCCAGGGCGCCAATCACCGTATCGGAGGTCGACGTCAGGTAACTTGACCCAGGTAGTTGATAGCGCGCCGCATTGCCGACGTTGACGGCCGTGATCCGGCCTTGGGCTCGCTCAGGGCCAGTCGCCAGCAGGTTGATCTCGAAGTTGGCATAGAGCGAACCCTGCGAATGGCCGACCAGCACTACCTTGCGCTGTGCCTTCAGATAGTTGCGGTACTGGTTCAGGTGGTTGGGCAGTTCGGGCGTGTTGCTCCGCGTCAGGATGTCGATGTACTTCTGCTGCAATGCTGCATCCATGCCACCGGGCGGTACGGTGCCGCCGTCGATGGCGCGCCAGAAGTCGGCCGGGCTGGAGCCTTCCACGGTCTTCTGTTTAAAGACTTGCCAGACGTCGCTGAAGAAGCCCCTGGTCGCGTTGTAGGCGTTGCCGTACACATAGCTATTGTTTCTATCGCGCGCGTTGAGTTGGGTCTTCAGGATCTGCAGGCTGGCCACTGCCTCGTCAAACGTACTGTTGATGCCGTTGACGTACACGATGGCCGCGCCCGGCACGGCGGTGGCAGCCGACGCTGTGCCCAGCGGCGCGATGAGCAGCGAGCCGGCAAGCAGGATCGGGTTGAATGCATTCATGCGGGAGCCTCCTTGGGCGGTGGGGGGAATCAGTTCGGCAAGGCCGATGCGTTGAAGTCGCACGACGCGGGGCCGGGGTCGTTGAAGTACTGGCCGCCGGCCAATGACTGGAAGCGCAGGTAGGCGGCTGTGTCGTTCTCGCTGTCGAGCATGACGGCGCGCGCGGCCTTGATGCGATCGAGCATCGTTTGCTGGTCGACGCCAGTCTTGGCCAGCATGTCGGGCCCCAGGGCACAAGCAATGCCGCGAGCGATCTCGTCGCCGGCGGCCTTGGCACCCTCTGCGCTGTGAACCTCTTCTACAGCCTGGCTCCAGCCGTAAGCAATCTGCGTGAGGGCCTGTCGTGTTGCCGTCGAGTTGGGGTATTCGCGCTCGAGATAATCGGTAACGCGGGCAGGAAGCGCGCGTTCGGGGTGCGCAGGCGCCGGTTGCGCTACCGGCCCAGGGGGCGTTTCGGTTGGCAGAACCGGCACGACTGGTACCGATGGTGCGGGGGCGCCGGTGTTGCCAGCCTGATTCGCGCCTGCATCAGCATGCAGCCACCACGTTGTGGTAACGACGATTGCCGCAATTGCCAGGATGCCCCCCGTCTTGTACTGCCACCGCATGCTTCCCCCAGGGTGATGAGCGTGAATGTGATTGATGGACGCACATGATAGGTGGGGGGGAGCGTGGCCCTGCGTCAAATGATGTGACCCAGTTTGCCCCTCGACGGTGTGCTCCCGATTGTCACGCGCTCATTCCATTGAAAAAGCCGTTCTGAGGCGGTTTTCTCCACGCTTTAGCGCGCGCGCGGTGCGGGAATAATGCGACCGTCTACCCATCCACCCCGCGCATCCCGGCATGTCCGACGACAGCGATCTCGAAAAAACAGAAGCCGCCTCACCCAGGCGCCTCGAGCAGGCGCGTGAGGAAGGCGACGTTCCCAGATCACGGGAACTGCCTTCGTTCGCCCTGATGGCGGTGAGCGCGGGCGGTCTGTGGGTGATGGGCGACTCGATCGTGCGTGCCGCCTCGTCATTCGTGGCGCGCTGCCTGGAATTCCACCGCTACAACTACGCCAGCGGGCAAGCCCAGTGGGATTACGTGGCCGGCCAGTTCATGCCGCTGGCCATGGCGCTGGGCGGGCTGATGCTGATGCTGGTGCTGGCCGCGATGTCGCCGCTGGCGCTCACACGCGGGGCGATTTCATTCAAGCCGTTGGCGCCGGACATTTCCCGCCTGTTCAAGCTGCAGGGCCTCACGCGCATGTTTTCGCTGGAGGGGCTGATCGAGCTGCCCCGCCTGCTGATCAAGCTGTTGCTGATTGCCGGCGTGGGCTGGCTGCTGATCCGGCACTACCGTGGTGAGCTGATCGAACTGCCGCAGCAGGATCTGAGCGTTGCCATGCGCGACACCCTGCATGTGGCCGGTGTGGCCTTCCTGTGCATGGCGGCCGTGATGATGCTGGTGGCGGCGGTGGACGTGCCGCTGTCATTGTGGCAATACGCGCGTAAGCACCGCATGACCAAGGAAGAAGTGCGCAAAGAGCACCGCGAATCCGAGGGCGATCCGCACGTCAAGGGCCGCATCCGCAACCTGCAGCGTCAGGCCGCCCAGCGCCGCATGATGGCCGATGTGCCCAAGGCTGACGTGATCGTCACCAACCCGACGCACTATGCCGTGGCGCTGCGCTATTCCCAGACCGAAGGCGGCGCGCCGCGCGTGCTGGCCAAGGGCGCCGACATGGTGGCCGCCAAGATCCGCGAGCTGGGGACGGAGCACAAAATCCCCATCCTGGAAGCGCCCCCGCTGGCCCGTGCGCTGTATCGCCATACCGAGATCGGCCACCAGATTCCAGAGGCGCTTTACGCTGCTGTGGCCGAGGTGCTGGCGTATGTCTACCAGTTGCGCCGCCTGCATCAGGTGGGCGGCCGCGCGCCGGTACGCCCGATCGACCTGCCGGTGCCCGCCGATATGGACCCCGGCCCGCAACCTGGCCCGGACGACGAGCCCGAAGACGCGTAAGACATCACCTGCATGACGCGCGAGGCAAAAACCGTCGAGCGCCGAGCAAACCGCCCCGCGCTCGACACTTTTTGCCCGACGAGCGTGGGGGGGGAGCCTCGCGCATGCGGCTTCAGGCGCGGCTGAGGTAGCCCGGCGGCGGCAGTCGCTGCTTCCGCCCCCCCCGGTGGGAGGGTATTTCAAAGAAAAGCCGCCTTTTGGGCGGCTTTCTCACGTCTTCAATTTGGCGGCGCCCCCGGCAAGATGGCATCCATCGAAAAAGCCCCCCGCTGCACGCCCGCCAATGAACGCCGCACTGCTCCGAGTTACCGACATCCTGCGCAAGGGCGACTACCGCTCCGCCGCGGGCCCGGTGCTCATCATCCTGATCCTGGCGATGATGGTGCTGCCGTTGCCGCCGTTCATCCTGGACTTGCTGTTCACCTTCAACATCGCGCTGTCGATCATCGTGCTGCTGATCAGCATGCACACGCTCAAGCCGCTGGATTTCTCGTCGTTCCCGAGCATTCTGCTGATCACCACGCTGATGCGGCTGTCGCTCAACGTCGCCTCCACCCGCGTGGTGCTGATGGAAGGCCACACCGGCCCCGACGCCGCCGGCAAGGTGATCGAAGCCTTCGGCCACTTCCTGGTGGGCGGTAACTACACCGTTGGCATCGTGCTGTTCGTCATCCTGGTGATCATCAACTTCATGGTGATCAGCAAGGGCGCGGGCCGCATTGCCGAGGTCAGCGCGCGCTTCACGCTCGATGCGATGCCCGGCAAGCAGATGGCCATTGACGCCGACCTGAACGCCGGCCTGATCCGTGAAGACGAAGCTCGCAAGCGCCGCACGGCCATCGCCCAGGAAGCCGAATTCTTCGGCTCCATGGACGGTGCCAGCAAGTTCGTGCGTGGGGATTCGGTGGCGGGTATCGCCATTCTGCTCATCAACATCATCGGCGGCCTGGCCGTGGGTGTGCTTCAGCACAACATGGACATTGGCCACGCGGCCACCAATTACACGCTGCTGACCATCGGCGATGGCCTGGTCGCGCAGATTCCCGCGCTGGTGATCTCCACCGCAGCGGGCATCATGGTCAGCCGCGTCTCGACCGACAAGAACGTCGGCCAGCAACTGTCGGGCGAACTGTTTTCGATGCCGACGGCGTTGATGACCACCGCCGGCATACTCGGCCTGCTGGGCCTGGTGCCCGGCATGCCGCACTTCCCGTTCATCCTGTTTGGCGGCGGACTGGGCTATCTGGGCTGGACCATCAAGAAGAAGCGCGAGACGCCCGAGGCCGAGCCGGTGCTGCAGGCCATTGCCCCGGTGGATACGCCCGAGGCGAGCTGGGACGACGTGTCGTGGGTTGACGTGCTGGGCCTGGAGATCGGCTACCGCTTGATCCCGCTGGTGGACAAGAGCCAGGACGGCGAACTGCTGCGCCGGATCAAGGGCATCCGCAAGAAGTTCACGCAAGACATGGGTTTTCTGGCGCCGGTTGTGCACATTCGCGACAACCTGGAGCTGGGCCCGTCGTCGTACCGCATTACGCTCAAGGGCGTGGAAATCGGCCATGGCGAGGTGCAGCAAGGCAAGTTCCTCGCCATCAACCCCGGTGGCCAGGATGGCGTTGGCGGCTTTGGGGGTCATGGCGCCCAAGGTGGCCATGGTGGACGCTTGGGCACGCAACTGCCCGGCACCCCCACCGTGGACCCGACCTTTGGCCTGCCGGCCATGTGGATCACCGCCGATGTGCGCGATCGCGCGCAGGCCGAGGGCTATACCGTGGTCGATTGCAGCACGGTCATCGCCACCCACGTCAATCAGTTGATTTACACCCATAGCACCGAGCTTCTCGGCCGTTTGGAAGTCCAGCAGTTGCTCGATCATTTGGGCAAGGAAGCACCGAAGCTGGTCGAAGACGTTGTACCCAAGCTGTTGCCCGTCGCGACCGTGCAGAAGGTGCTGCAGAACCTGCTGGACGAAGGCCTGCATATCCGCGATATCCGCACCATCGTCGAGACGCTGGCGGAGCACGGAGGCAGGACGCAAGACCCCGCCGAACTCACCGCCGCCGTGCGTGTGGCGCTGGGCCGGGCAATTGCCCAGCAACTGTTTCCCAACAAGACCGAAATGCAGGTCGTCACGCTTGACCCGAATCTGGAGAACATCTTGCTGCAAAGCGTTGTTGGCTCTAACGCCGGCCCGATCGAACCGCAACTGGCCGACTCGCTCATGCAAGCGGCTGCGGATTCGTCGCGCCAGCACGAGCAGATGGGCCAGACGGGCGTCCTGCTGGTGCCGCCCGCACTGCGCCCGATGCTTGCCCGCCTGTTCAAGCGTGCCGCACCCGGCCTGCGCGTGCTCTCGCACGCAGAAATTCCAGATCACAGAACGATTAAGGTTGTCGCCATGCTTGGAGGCCGCGCATGAAAATGCATCGATTCACCGGACTGACGTCGCGTGACGTCTTGCGCAAAGTCCGCGACCAACTGGGCGATGGCGCGTTGATCCTGTCGAACCGCGCCGTGCCGGGCGGCATTGAAATCATCGCCGCGAGCGACACGCACGTGGATGCGCTGGTCGACACGCAGTCGTCGGCACCCAAGACGGCACAGCGCCGTCCGATGGCACCGGCACCCATTCCCGAGCCCGCACCGATTGCCGCTGCTACCGCAGCCGTCGTTGCCGCTCGGGCACCTGCTGAAGAGGCCCCCCAGGCAGAAGCCGCCGCACCCAACGCGCTGGCCCGTCTGCGCAACCGCTTCATTGCTTCGCGCCGCGCTCCTGCGCAGGACGAAGCGCCGGTGGCCCCGGTGGCTGCGGCGCCAGCCAAGCCGGCTGGCCGCACGCTGCAAACGCGCGTGGACGACGACATGGCATTCGGCGAAGACGATGCGCTGGTGGCGTCCACCCGCGTGCTGGCCGGCCTGTCGCTCGACCGTGCCAACGCTGACGTTGCCCAATCGGCCGCGCAGGCTCTGGCCAGCACCGCCCAGTTCATCGCTCGCCGCACCACGGTGGAAGACGACGCGCCGGAGATGGACTCGACCGCACGCTTTGCCGCCAGCCGTCAGCCCGCCCGTGACCCAGCACGCGAGCAGGACGAGCGCCCGGCCACGCTGCGCAGCTTTGCCGAGCGTGTGGAAGCCCAGGCCCGCACCCTCCGCGCTGAACAACAGAAGACCGAAGCGCCGCTAAAGGCCCGCGTTGAGGCCCGCGTTGAGTCGCAAGTTGAGTCCCGCAAGTCGTCCGACATTTTCGTCCGTGTGGAAGACACGATGGCCAAGCCCGAAGCCCCGCGTGAAGACCTCAGCCTGCAGCGCTCGGCCATTCAGGCCGACGTGAAGGAAAGCATCCGTGCCGAGACCGACGTGATGACCCGCCGCATGGTCAGCGAGATCGACGTGCTCAAGAGCACGCTGAACGACGCCATGTCGAGCCTCGCCTCGCTGGGCGTGAAGCTGGGCGATCCGGTGCGTACGCGCCTGTTCCAGACCATGCTCAACGCGGGGTTCTCGGCACAGCTCACGCGCTACGTGCTGGAGAACATGCCGCAGCACGACACGTATGAAGGCGCGCTGGATTTCGTGCAGCGCGCGATTGAAAAGAACCTGAGCACCGTGTCGGATGAAAACAGCCTGCTCGACCAGGGCGGCGTGTTTGCCCTGATGGGCCCGACGGGTGTGGGCAAGACCACCACCACCGCCAAGCTGGCCGCGCGCTTCGTGCTGCGCCATGGCGCATCGCGTGTGGCACTGCTCTCGACCGACAGCTACCGGATCGGTGGGCATGAACAACTGCGTATCTACGGCAAGATCCTCGGCGTCTCGGTGCATGCCGTAAAAGACGCGCAAGACCTGAGCCTGGCGCTGAACGATCTGCGCGAGAAGCACGTGGTGCTGATCGACACCATCGGCATGAGCCAGCGTGACCGCGCCGTATCCGAACAGATGGCGATGCTGCATGCCGTGGGCCCATCGATCAAGCGTCTGCTGCTGCTGAACGCTGCAAGCAACGGCAAGACGCTGGACGAAGTGGTGAGCGCGTATTGCCTTGCCCACCAAGGCAACGCCAACCTGGCCGGCTGCATCCTGACCAAGATCGACGAAGCGGCCTCGGTTGGCCACGCGATGGACGTGATGATCCGCCGCCGCCTGCCGCTGCACTACGTGTCGTACGGCCAGCGCGTGCCGGAAGACATTGCGGTGCCGAACAAGAAGCTGCTGATCCACCGCTCGTTCCGGGCCGGTGCCGAGCAGTCGTCGTTCACGCTGGATTCGGATGAATCGTTGCTGATGGCGCAAGGTGCTGCACGTGGCGTCGCCAACCGCGAACCTGGCCTGGCCGATTTCGATTTCGCTTAAAGAATAAAGAGGCGACCATGACAACGCCATTCGCCAAGGATCAAGCCGCAGGGCTGCGGCGCATGCTCGGTCATGCCGCCAGCCGCCGCGTGCTGGTAATCGGCGCGGAAGAGCAGGTCGATGACTTTGTCGACAACCTGCGCATTGCGCTGTCTGCCATGGGCCGCGACGCTGCTGTCGTGAGCGCGCAGACCACGCTGGCAATCGCCGGTGTGCTTGAAGAGCACGACGAGAGCGCGGATGTGACGCTTGTGGCCGCGCATTTCGGCACCCGTGCGCTCGGCACCGTGGCCGAAGCCTGCGACGACGTGCTGCTGACCTTCTCTGATGGTCCGGAAGGCATCAAGAGCGCGTACACGCTGCTCAAGAAAACCGCCGTGCTGCAAGGCACGAATCAGCAAGGGCGTGGCATCCGCACCGTGGTGTGCGGCGCGCATTCGGTGGATTCCGCCGTGCGCGTGTTCGGCAACCTGGCCAACACCGTGGGCCAGTACCTGAACACCCGTATCGATTTCGCCGGCTACCTCCCTGAAGACCGGCACGTAGAACTCGCGCTCTCGCTCGGCAAGCCCGTGGCGAGTGCGTTTCCCGCATCGCCTTCGGCCATGGCCTTTCGCCAGCTTGCCGAAGAAATGTTGAGCTGGGCCAGCGCCGAGGCCCAAGCCGGTGATGGCGGTGTGCCGTCGCGGGCGGTCATGTCGGCGCTGGCACCGGCACAGCCGGCAGATGAATCGGCGCAGGCAACGTCAATGTCGGCATCGACTGCGACGCCCCGCGTCGCCGCACGCGCGGCCGAATTGGTTTATTGAGGCGCAGCATGAACGAAGCGCCAAAGGCAGGCATGGATATGTACACCGCAACCGGTCGCAAGACCAAGTCCGACGAGATGGCCACGTACGCGCCACTGGTACGTCGCATTGCCAACCAGATGATGGTCAAGCTGCCGGCCAGCGTTGAGCTGGACGACCTGATCCAGGCCGGCATGATGGGTTTGCTCGATGCGCTGTCGCGCTATGAAGAAACACAGGGCGTGCAGTTCGAGTTCTACGCGGCCCAGCGTATTCGCGGCGCGATTCTGGATGAACTGCGCGGCTCGGATTGGCTGCCGCGCGGCCTGCGTCGCAACGCCCGCACGATCGAGCAGGCGATCCAGAAGCTGCAGCAGCAGAAGGGCCGTGCGCCCACCGAAACCGAGATTGCCGCAGCGCTGAGCATGTCGCTGGCCGAGTACCAGAAGCAACTGGTCGACCTGCAAGGCAGCCAACTGCTGTACTACGAAGATTTCGACCGCGAAGACGCCGACGCCTTCATCGAGAACCGCGCCCCCGAGAACGACGCGACGCCGCTGGACCAATTGCTGGACCACGACCTGCGTGAATCGGTGGTCGCCGCCATCGAGGCGTTGCCCGAGCGTGAAAAGCTCATGATGAGCCTCTACTACGAGCAGGATCTGAACCTGCGCGAAATCGGCGCCGTGATGGGCGTGTCGGAATCGCGCGTGTGCCAGATCCACAGCCAGGCGATTGCCCGCATCCGCTCGCGTCTGCGTGATCGCGCATGGTTGCCGACGCCGACCTGATCGGATGTCGGCTTAGCCTCAGCTTTACCTGCCAGGTTTCTTACTGCGCGGCCAGCGAGTCATCTCGCGGCCGCGTTTTTTCTTTGGGCATTTCTGTGATGGTCGTGACGAGGCGCGAGGTGGCGGCATCCCACACGCGGGTCTCGCCATGCTTGAAGAGGACGAAACGCTCGGCGGGCACGTTGGCTGTCTTTAATGCGTTGGCCAGATCGGTGATGGGCTGGTATGGCGCTTCGTCGGGGCTGGCTGCAATATCAAGAAATATCAACTTGTGTTGGGTTCTGCACAACCGGGGAGGCGCTGGCTAGGCTGAAACGGCCTCGCCGAGGCGTGCTGCGCAACCCATTCCAGCCCTGAGGGAGCTGCGGCAGCCAAATCAACCTCATACCGTCCCCATAGCACCATCATGCATTCACATCCTCACTTGGCCGGTCAGGCCGATGACACGGACGTGCGCGACGTGCATAAGAAAAAGGGGGGCGCTAGCCACTTGATAGTCAGTCAAGAACATGGGCGCGAACACCAGGCGGTTGTACTTGCAGATGCTCGGTTTATCGCGTTTCCAATCGTTTCAATTCCTTCCTCGCTTGCCCGCCACCGCGCACCTCCGCGCTTTCTACTGGGCGGCTCCACACGACAAATCAGCGGCAGTGCCACTTGGCTGGCGCAATTGCCGTCGGGCGCGATTGTCGGTATCAACGACTACCGGCTGATTGGCGAGACAGCCGAGCTGGCCGATTTCCATCGTCAGCAGGGCTATTTGCACGGACGCTGGGCGCACGGCCTGGTCAGCATTGGCGGTAACGGTGCGGTCACATTGGCCGTGGGCGGTGAGGCCGGAGACAGCCACTATGCCGTCATCGAACAGGCGGAAACGCCGCTGCAGCAACAGACCGCACTCGGGTGTCACGGTGTGTTCACCACCCCAACCATGGTTGGCGGAAGCGGCCCCGCAGGCCGGGTGAACGGCACGCTGGACATGGTCTGGCAGGACGGCACCCTGCGTTTGATCGGCAACCTTGAGATCGAGGCCAACGGCGAGCGGGCGAGCCTGCCGGTTCGCAATTACCAGCCCGACATCGGCACCACATGCCGGGGCGGCAGCCCGTTCGGCAGCAGCAACTACGACCTCACGCCAGTCGTAACAGAGAACGGCATGCTGCGATGCGTCATCCTCTACAGGGTGCGCTTCGGTTCAGGTGCGCTTTATCAGGGTGTGGCGATGTTCGAAGCGCACACGCATTTCGGAACGCAAAATATGTACACAAAAAACGATTGAAATTGTTGACATAAAAATGGCGGACCTCCAAGATTCCGGCAAATACGCGGCATCACGCTGCATGAATGCTGGCGGACGGATCCCACTCCATCCGCCTAAAGCACGCTCCCGGCATTGACACGGGGGCGGCCCCAGGAGACAAACCATGCGCCAATCCCCAGGCCTTTCCTCACCTTCTTCGTCAACAATGGCTGACGCCGTTGTTGACCCCGTCAACGAGTTTCTGCCGCTGCCGCGCTTATTCGCACTTGGCCTGCAACACCTGCTGGTGATGTATGCCGGTGCGATTGCCGTGCCCCTGATTGTCGGCAATGCGCTTGGCCTATCGAAGAGCGATCTCTCGTATCTGGTCAACTGCGACCTGTTTGCGGCCGGTATCGGCACGCTCATCCAATCGCTCGGCTTCCTGATCTTCGGGATCCGCCTGCCGGTGATGATGGGGGTCACGTTTGCTGCGGTTGCACCCATGATCGCCATCGGCGTGGAGCCCGGCATGGGGTTGCCCGGCATCTTTGGCGCGTCCATTGTCTCGGGCGTCTTCGGCATTGCCATTGCGCCGCTCATGGGCCGGCTGCTGGGCCTGTTCCCGCGTGTGGTGACAGGCACGGTCATCATGCTGATCGGCTTTTCGCTGCTGAGCGTGGGCATCAACTGGGCGGCCGGCGGCCAGCAGATGATTCCGCAGGTGGTGGACGGTGTTACGCACATGGTGCCGAACCCCGCCTTTGGCGATCCGTTTGGCCTCGCCATTGCCGCGCTGGTGCTGGTGACGATCCTGCTGTTGACCAAGTTCGGTAACGCGCTGCTGTGCAATATCGCCGTGCTGCTAGGCATCGTGACGGGCACGTTGGTGGCCGCTGCCTTCGGCAAGGTGTCGATGGCCGATGCGAGCGCCGCGCCGCTGATGACGCTGGTCACGCCGTTCTACTTCGGGATGCCCAAATTCGAGCTGTCAGCCATCATCTCCATGTGCATCGTGATCGTGATCACGCTGGTGGAATCGACGGGCATGTTCCTCGCCCTGTCGCACGTGGTGGGCAAGCCGATCTCGCGTAATGAACTGACGAACGGCCTGCGTGCCGACGGCCTGGCGACGGTCGTGGCCGGTGTGTTCAACACGTTTCCGCATACGTCGTTCTCGCAGAACATCGGGCTGGTGTCGATCACGGGCGTGCGTTCGCGCTACGTGGCGGCGGCCGGTGGCGTGCTGCTGATCGTGCTGGGGCTGTTTCCGAAGCTGTCGTACGTGGTGGCATCGGTGCCGCAGTACGTGCTGGGCGGCGCGGGCATCGTGATGTTCGGCATGGTGGCTGCAGCCGGTATCCGCATGCTGGGCATGGTGGATTTTCAGCAGCAGCGCCATAACTTGCTGATCATCGCGGTGTCGGTGGGTTTTGGCATGATGCCCACGCTGGCACCGGCCTTCTTCCACCACTTCCCGGACTGGATGCGCCCGATCACCCACAGCGGCATCGTGATGGGCACGCTGGTGGCGGTGGTGCTCAACGCCTGGTTCAACGGCATCCGTGGCTCGCAAGAAATCATGCACGGCGCAGCCGCTGCGGCGCACTGATTAGCGCAATCTGCGCACACACAACACCCCGCTTTCGGCGGGGTGTTTTGCTTTGGCGACACCAACCTATGTGCCAAGCGTTTGCCACGCCATTGCGTTGTGCAATTCGCGCGTTTTCACGGTTCTGCAAATAAAGCGCCTTAGGTTGAGCCGATCTTCGGGGGAAGAGAGGGGGAGCCATGCAAGGGCTATCTGCACGATTCGAAAAAACAGACGCTGGGCGCCGTGAAATCGCCACGCGCAGCGGTGCGCTCAGCCGTTCAAGCCGCGCGCTGCTCATCATGGTGGATGGCCAGGTCACGGGCGAGGACCTGGCCATGCGGGCCAGCCAACTTGGCCTGCAAGCGCAGGCCGTGTTCGATCTGGTGCGAGCGGGTTTGATCCAGAGCGCAGCCGATGCGGCCGGCGAGCCGACCTTCGTCCAGGTTGCCGAACCGACACCAGAAGCGCCCAAGCCCGAAGCGACGAAGCCAGCAACAACCAATCGCAAGCGCTCGCTGGCCGCCGCGCGCATGTACCTGATGGACATTGCCGCACGCACGTTCGCTTCGGCGGAGCACCCGATCCGCCAGCGCCTGGTCGAGGCCACCGATCGCGCTTCCGTGGAGGGCGCATTCGATGCACTGCTGGCGGCCTTGCGCGAAGCCACGTCGGCGTCGATGGTGGAGCAGGTGGAAGTGTCGTTTCGCGGGTTCCTGCCGGCCGAAGAGGGCGTGGCCAACTGAACCAACGAGCACATCACGCCGCCTGCTGCGCAACCTCGTCCTTCAGCAGCCCACGCGCGCGCTGGTTTGACTTGTAAATGTTGTCGCGCACCGGCACCGCGCCGGTCTTCACGCTGTGCACCCATTCCTGGGTCGACATCACTGCCGCAAAACGTGATTGCAGCACTACGCTGAACACGCGGTGAATCTCTTCCGCACTCGCAAAGCCCGCCTGGTTTTGATACGGCACCGTGCCTGACGCGTCGTGCAGAAACTCGACCGCCGTGCCGTTGTGCAGCGCGTGGTTGATGGTTGACGCATCGCAGTTGTGCGTCATGTAGCCGACCACGGTGAGCGTGTCGATGCCGCGTGCTTCCAGCCATTGCGCCAGATCGGTCGCCGGGTAGGCGCTGGGCAGCAGCTTGCGCAGGTAATGATCATGCGGGCGCGAGGCCACCACCGGGTGCAGTTGCCAGCCATCGGTGTCGATGGCAAACAGCGGCGAGCTGGCCGGTGAGGTCTGCTGCACCACGATCACCGGAATGCCCGCCTCGCGTGCCGCATCCATGGCCACGCCCACATTGGCGACGGTCTGCTGCGGGTCCGGATACTCGATCGGCAGGCCACCGGTGAAGTACTCGTTCTGCACATCGATGACGATCAGGGCGCGCGTTGGAGTAACGGCGGGGGTGGCGGTGGCAGTCATGGCAAGACTCCTCAGGGGTGGTTAGGGGCGGGCATTTGCGTGAGCCCATGGACAGCATCTTCGTGGATGACTATCCTGCCCGATAGTGGCCCGGAAGACATTTATCGATGAAATTGGGCCAAGCCAACGGATGCGCCATGCAACCCCAGGAAATCGCCGTTCTGGCCTTTAACCACATCAGCCCGTTCCACCTGTCCGTGCCGTGTCTGGTGTTTGAAGACCGCATCTGGGCGGGGCTGCCGTCCTACAACTTGCGGATCTGCGCCGCAGAGCCCGCCAGAAAGGGCGGCCTGCGCACCACCGCCGGGTTTGCCGTGCAGACCGATCTGACGCTGGAAGACGCTGCCAACGCCGACGTGCTGATCGTGCCCTCGTGGCGCGATACGCAGGAGCGCCCACCCGCCGCCATGGTGCATGCCGTACGTGCTGCGTACGAGCGTGGTGCGACGGTGGTCGGCCTGTGTCTGGGCGCATTTGTGCTGGCAGAAGCCGGCGTGCTCGACGGTCATGAGGCGACCACGCACTGGAGCGCCGCCGATGCGTTCTCACAGCGGTATCCGCGTGTGAAGCTCGTGCCCGACGTGCTGTATCTGGACGCCGACGATGGCCGGCTGGTGACGTCCGCCGGCACCGCCGCCGGGCTGGATTGCTGCCTGCATCTGGTGCGCCGCTGGCATGGCGCCGAGGTTGCCAACCGCATTGCACGGCGGCTTGTGGTGGCGCCGCACCGGCAGGGCGGCCAAGCCCAGTACATCGAGCAGCCTCTGCACGACGCCCCCGGCGGCGATCGCCAGTCAGACCTGCTGAACTGGACGGTTGCCAACCTGGCCGAACCGCATTCGCTCGATTCGCTGGCCGAGCGCGCGGCCATGAGCCGCCGCAATTTCACGCGGCGTTTTCGTGAACTGACTGGGACGACTGTCGGCCAGTGGTTGCTCGGCCAGCGGTTGGCCTATGCGCAGCGCATGCTGGAGACCACACATCAGCCTGTGGAATCCATCGCGCAACTGGCGGGGTTTGGCAGCGCGGTATCACTGCGGCAGCATTTCAGCCGGACGTATCACACGTCGCCCAGCGCCTACCGCGCCTTGTTTGCGCAAGCCTGAAAGTCAGACGCGGCCGGTGAGCCGCTGTGTGGGTTACTTGCTCAACTCGTGGCCGATGACGGCGCCTGCTGCGGCACCCCCGATCGTGCCTGCGGTGCTGTGCGTGAGTTCATGGCCGGCCACACCGCCTGCCACTGCGCCGCCTGCCGTACACGCCGTGAGCGTGGGAGCCAGCACCGCAATTGCGCACACCAGCGCTGTTTTCCATGCGTTCATGATGCCCTCCTGAGTAGCCGGCCAGAGGCAGCAGCCGGCATACCTTCAGTCGAGCAAGTCGCGTGCCGCACTCACATGAACAGCGGCGAGAGCGACAGATGCGACAGCGCGATCACGATCACCTGCGCAATCACCAGCAGGATCAGTGGAGACAGATCCAGCCGCCCGCCCAGCGGCGGCACCACACGACGGATCGGGCGCAGCAGCGGGTCAACCAGTGTGTTGAGCACGGCGCCCATGGGCGATGCCGGTCCCATCCACGACAGCACGGCCGACGCAATGGTCACCCACACCAGCACGTTGAACGCCCATTTGAGCACCGTGAAAAGCGCCGCCACAAAGCCCATCGGCAGGAACACCATCGGGCTCACACCCACCGACGCCAGCAGCAGGAGCAGATACACGAGCGCCGTGGCATAAGCGGCCACCAGGCACGACCAATCGATATAACCCGTGGCCGGAATCACCCGGCGCAGCGGATGCACCAGCCAGCCGGTCAACTGAAAGATCGCCTGCGACAGCGGATTGCGCGGTGACAGCCGCACCGCCTGCGTCCAGGCGCGCAAGAGCAGCGCGGCGCCAAAGAGCGTGAAGATCGTGTCGAGCAGAAAACGCGTGATATCGCCGAACATGCGTCCGGTTCTCCTATGGTCAGGTCAGGCAAGAGTGCGCTGCAAACGCCGCGCGCTTGGGGCGCGGTATTGTCGCATGGCAATCTGATCGTGGTCTGTGCGGCGATGTGTCTGCGCACCCGCAGTGCATTGGCGTACCGTCGCCGCTGTTTGTAGCCGCTTTCTTGCCCGGAGAACCACCTTGAAGCCGTATCTGTTCCGCGCGCTGTGTGCGTTGGCGTGCCTGTCTGCTATGCCGCATGTGGATGTACGGCACCGGCAAGCGCATTGAGATACGCCCACGGATAGATGCCGCGCGCATGCCCATCGCTGAAGACCGGTTGCATGCCATAACCAGCGGGCGCAATGGCCGTGATGCGCACGTCGGGCGGCACGTTGATCGGCATGCCGTGATGGCGCTTGAACTGGCATTCAGCGCAACGGCATGCTCCACGCAACGCAACGTGGTCGAGCGTGACAACGGCCTCTGCCCAATGCAGCCGCAGCCGGCCTTGTGCGATGTCGTTGTCGATGCGTTCAGGTGGTTGCACGGGCGGTCTCGATTTGTGCCAGGGCAATCCGCACGGCCTTGACGACTTCCGGGTCGCCATCGGTTTCTGCGCTGCGCAGGGCGGGCAGGGCAGCGGCTTCGCCGGTTTCACCCAGCGCCAGCGCGGCTTCCTTGCGCAGATTGCTGATGGAGTGCGTGAGCAGCGCGGCGAGCGCATCGACGGCATGCGCAGCGCGCCAGCGGCCAAGCGCCCGGGCGGCTTGCAGACGGACTTGCCAATACGCATCGGCCAGCGCGTCGGCCAACGCTTGCGTGACACGCGCCTCGGGCGCCAGCACACGCAACTTGCCAAGCGTGCTTGCGCTTTCCTCACGCACGCGCCAGGCGGGGTCGCGCAGCGCGTCGAGCAGTGCGGGCAGCACGGCGGCATCAATGGTGTCGGTAGCAAGGCCAAGCGCGCCCACAGCGGCACGGCGCACTTGCTCGTCAGCGTCATGACGCGCGCGTTCCGCCAGCGCAGGCAGCGCACCCACCTGCTTGCGCCAGCCGAGCACCGCCACGGCTTCGCGGCGCACGGCGGCATCGGCATCTTGCAAGGCGCGCAGTGCGGGCGCTTCGCTTTCCGGCACGCGCAGCTCTCGCAGGCCGCGCAGCACAGCGGCGCGCACAAAGGCGCTGGTGTGTGCAACGTAAGGCAGCAAGGCGGGTGCAGAGTCCGCCTGCTTCAACTCAGCCAGCCCCAGCGCTACCGCTTCACGCACTGTCGCATCAACGTCTTCCAACGCGCGGGCGAGTGCGGCCACGGTGTCCGGTTGTTCCCACGTCGCGAGGATGCGCGCGGCTTCCAGGCGAACCTCGGGCGCTGGGTCGTTGGCGAGCAACGCAATTACGTCGGGCAGCGCATCGGCGTCTTCCTCATCGGCAAGCTGCAATAGCGCAACGCGGCGCGTGGCGGCATCGGCGTCGTGCAGGCGAGCCAGGATCGTTGTTGTCATCGCCACCTCAACGCAGCAGGTACGGAATGTCGACCTTGACCGCGCCGGTCGGGCAGTCCTGCTCGCAGGGCATGCAGTACCAGCACTCGTCGAACTGCATAAAGGCCTTGCCCTTGGTCAGATCAATGGCGAGCAGGTCGAGCGGGCAGACGTCTACGCACACCGTGCAGCCCTTGTCAGCAATGCACTTGGCTTCGTCAATGGTGACGGGTGCGCTGCTGCGCGAGGCGATGTCGTGAGGCGTGTGGGTTACGGGAGCGGTGTTGAGCATGGTCAGGCTGCCTTGGGAATGCGCATGTGCGCGTAGGAATCGGTGCCGCGCACATCGACGGGGATGACGTACGGCTCCACCGCCTGCTTGCGGCTGGCCATGGCGCCGTGTGCGTCTTTGTACAAGCGCGTGTGGCAGAACCAGTTGGCGTCGTCGCGCTCGGGGTAATCCACGCGGTGGTGGTACAGGCCCCAGCGGCTTTCAGTGCGGAAGAGCGAGGCACGCGCGGCCATTTCCGCACAGTCGCGGATGAAGCTGACCTCCATTGCGCGCATCAGCTCGTGCGGGTTGCGTGCGTGCAGGTGCGTGATGTCTTCGGCAATCTCGTCGAAGCGGCGCAGGCCGATTTCCATCTTGCGCGTGACCTTGGGCGGCTGCAGGTAGTCGTTCACCATGCGGCGCAGCTTGTATTCCACCTGCGCGGGCGCGAGGCCGTGATCACGTTGCAGCGGCGCAAAGATGCGTGCGCGCTCGCGGGCAATCTGCTCATCGTCGACGCGCCGATCGTCAAGAAGGCTTTGCCGGCCGGCGATGTAGTCCGCCGCGTTCTGCCCCGCAAACCAACCGTACGTGAACGCGCCCAGCATGTAGTTGTGCGGCACGGCGGCCATGTCGCCGGCGGAGTAGAGGCCGGGCACGGTCGTCTCAGCGCGCGCATTCACGTACACGCCCGATGCACTGTGCCCGCTGCAGAAACCGATTTCCGAGATGTGCATCTCCACCATCTGCGTGCGGTAATCGGTGCCGCGCCCGGCGTGGAAGCGGCCGCGGCTTGGGCGCTCGTTGGTGTGCAGAATGGTCTCGATGGTCTGGATGGTTTCTTCGGCCAGGTGGTCGAGCTTGAGGAACACCGGCCCCTTGCCGCCCTGCAGCTCCTGATAAAACTCCCACATCATCTGGCCGCTCCAGTAGTCGCACTGGATAAAGCGCTCGCCGCGCGCGTTGGCGGTGTAGCCGCCCAGCGGGCCTGTTACATAGGCGCAGGCGGGGCCGTTGTAATCCTTGATGAGCGGGTTGATCTGGAAGCATTCCAGGTTGGCGAGTTCCGCACCGGCGTGATACGCCATCGCATAGCCATCGCCCGCGTTGGTCGGGTTTTCATACGTGCCCATCAGGTAGCCCGAAGATGGCAAACCGAGCCGCCCGGCCGCGCCGCAACTCAGCACCACGGCCTTTGCCCGCACGACAAGAAAATCCGCCGTGCGGCAATCGAAGCCGAGCACCCCGCATGCCGCACCATCCACATCCGTCAGCACCCGCGTGACGACGATGCGGTTGGTGATCTCCACCCGCGCGCGCTTGAGCTGCCGATACAACACCTTCTTGATGTCGTGCCCCTCGGGCATCGGCAGCACGTAACTGCCCATGTGGTGCACCTTCTTGACGGCGTAATCGCCGGTCTCATCCTTCTCGAACTTCACGCCCCAGCGGTCGAGCTGTTCGATGGTGGCAAAGCTGTGCTGCGCATACGCAACCACGGCGGATTGATCGACGATGCCATCGTTGGCCAGCGTGATCTCACGCGTGTATTGCTCCGGTGTGGCATGCCCGGGAATGACCGCGTTGTTCAGCCCATCCATGCCCATGGAGATCGCGCCGCTGCGCTTCACATGCGCCTTGTCGATCAACAGCACGCGCAGCGCGGGGTTGCGCTCTTTGGCCTTGATTGCAGCCATCGGGCCAGCGGTGCCGCCACCCACGATGACGAGGTCGTATTCCAGTTCCAACGTGTTCATACCGTGCCTTGCAAGGGGAAGATGGAGATGGATTGCGCGGCAGCAGCCACCTGCCGATCCAGCCGAAGCCGGTACTGGAAGGCGTCGCCGCGAAAGTAGAGGCGTTCAAAGTCGATCGGCGTGCCCTGCGCGTCGTGCGTCAGGCGTTCCACGCGCAGCAGCGCCGCGCCTGCGCCTGTGTCGAGCGCGGCGGCAGTGGTGTGGTCTGCTAATGCGGCATCGATGGCCAGCGTGGCGTGGCCGAGTGCCACCCCCGCGTCTTGCTCCAGCACGAGAAACACATCGCGCCTGACAAGGTCCGCCCGGGCGACGATGCTGCCAAGTGCCTCCGGCAGCCATGTCACCTCAAGCGACACCGGCAACTGATCCAGCAACCGCACGCGCTGCAACGCCGTCACGGGCGTACCGGGCGGCAGTTGCAGCGCCCGCGCCACATCGGCCGGCGCGGGCGTTGTCTGCAGCTTCAGCACGCGGTTGCGAATGGCGTGGCCTTGTGTCGACATCGCCTCGGCAAAGCCCTGCAGCGCCGTCACGTTCTGAAAGGCCTTGGGCGGGCTCACAAACGTGCCTTTTCCATGGCGGCGGAAGATCAGCCCTTCGTTCTGCAGATCGGCCAATGCCTGACGCACCGTGATGCGGCTGGCGTTGAACTGCGCGCCCAGCGCAGCTTCTGAAGGCAGCAGCGACGCGGGCGCGTAGTGGCCGCTGAGAATGCCCTCGCGCAGCGTGCCCCGAATCCGCTCATAGAGCGGCGGGGCCGGTTGGCGAGGTGAGGAGGGGGGTGTCGTCATCTTGGGGGCGCGTGAGTCAACTCGTCATAACAAGTCAGGTGCGCCCAGTCTAAAAAGCCCGCGTTCGCGGGGGAACGAAGCTTTTTCGATATGGTTCTGCGATTTTTGCGTGGCCCGTGCATCGGCCGGATGAAGCCCGCCCCGCGCATCTCTCCCTCAACACCGGCCTTGAAAAGGTTGTTTTGCGCAACTATATTGGTTGCGCAAAGCAATCAACCGAGGCCGACATGGATTTCATCGAAGCGCCCACGCAATCGCGCGAGCAAACCATCCGCGAGTTGCGAGAGATCTCGCGCAAGCTGGTTCGAGAACTCGGCTTCATGCGCAACACGCTGGCAGAGAGCGATCTGGCGCCCTCTGCGGTGCACGCCGTGCTGGAAATTGCTGGTGCGCCCGGCATCCAGGCGCGCGATTTGGCCCAGCGGCTGCGGCTGGACAAATCAAGCACCAGCCGCCAGGTCACCCGGCTTGAATCCGCCGGGCTGGTCGAGCGCCGCACCTGCACAGCCGACGCCCGATCTTCCGAACTGCACCTCACCCAGCACGGCCAGCAACTGCGCCGCAAGATCGACGCATTTGCCTCTGATCAGGTATCCAACGCGCTGCGCCACCTCACCCCGGCAGACCAGCAGCGGCTGGTTGCATCGCTGTCGCAATACGTCAGCGCGCTGGCCGATGACAACGACCACAAGCCACCGCAAAACCCGGCCCCGGCTGATACCGGCCCCCAGATCGTGCAAGGGTACGTGCCCGGCTGCATTGGCGATATCGCCAGCCTGCACGGCCGCTTCTACGCACAGCACTGGGGGTTTGGCGTGTTTTTCGAGCGCCGCGTCGCCAAGGAACTGGCCGACTTTGCGCAATCCCTGCCCGACGCCAACAGGGCGCTCTGGCTGTGCGTGGAGAACAACCGCTGCCTCGCATCGCTCGCCATTGACGGCAACGCCGACACGCGCGTCGCACACCTGCGCTGGTTCATCGTGGATGATTCACTGCGTGGCACCGGCGTTGGCCGCAAGCTCATGTCGCAAGCCATGCAGTTTGTTGACACGCGCTTTGATGAAACCTATCTGAACACCTTCAAGGGCCTGGATGCTGCCCGCCACCTTTACGAATCATTCGGCTTTGTACTCACGCACGAAGAAGCCGGCACACAGTGGGGCAGCACCGTCACCGAACAACAATTCCGCCGGCGCGCACACGCGCCAACCCCGGCACAAGGAGACCGCACGTGACACCGCAACTCAACCTGGACGCCTACTTCAACCGCATCCAGTGGGGCGGCAGCGTCCGCCCAAGCTACGACACGCTCGCGCAGTTGGTGCGCGCCCACATGCGGCACATCCCGTTCGAGAACCTCGACGTGCTGCTCGGGCGCGGCATCCGCATTGATCTGGAAAGCATCCAGAACAAGCTCGTACACGCACGCCGGGGCGGTTATTGCTTTGAACACGCCACCTTGTTTGCAGCCGTGCTGGAGCAGCTTGGCTTTCAGCCGGTTCGCCACTCATCGCGCGTGATCATCCAGACCCCGCGTGTTGAAGCGCCGCGTACGCACATGTTCCTGACGGTGCCGCTGCCAGAAGGCACCTTCGTCGTCGACCCCGGCTTTGGCGGGCTGGCCCCGCGCGTGCCCGTGCCGCTGGACGGCACCGAGGCCAACATTGACGGCGAACTGCACTGGATGGTGCGCGACGAAAACCGCTGGGTGCTGCGCGCCCAGGTGCGCAGCGACACTCCCGTTGACGCCTGGGTCACCACGCTGGAGCAGGACTACCCGATCGACTTTGAAATGGCGAACTACTACACGTGCATGTATCCCGCGTCGCCGTTCATGAACCGCATCCTGATGCGGTCATTGACCGACGAAGGGCGGGTGACCGTGATGAACCGGGATGCGACGATCTGGCGGGGGAATACGCCGCACCGGTTTGAACTGGAGGATCGGCGCGCGTTGCGGGGGCTTCTGGTCGAGTACTTCGGTATCGATCTGCCGGAGGTGGAGCACATGCGTGTGCCTGGGGTGGAGGGGTGGGGGTGAAACAGGCGCGAGGCAATCATCGAGACGACAGCGTCGCGTCCCTGCGGTCTCTACCAATTTGCGTCATATGCATTGGACCTGAGTTCAGATATTTAAACCTGCTGGACTAAAATCCGAAGAGATTTGCCGAGACGGACGAAGGCATCCATGGGTAGTTGTCGGTTGCTGAAATGAAGTCGGTTTCAAAATGAAGTCTTTGGCCCCAAAACTCAACACAATTTATTTCTTCGGGCTTTGTTTTTAGGTTTTCAATATTTACTGTCCAATGCTTTTCCCCCTCGCGAAAGAATGCCGACAATGTAATTGCCTCGATGAGACTGCCGCGAGCTAGGTGATCTTGGGCTAGTTGCTCAGTTTCTGAGTCACATGTGAGCGCAATCTCTCGAATATTTGCTTCTATATCGGATAGATTTTTTATTAGGGTGTCTTTTGGTATTACTAGGCTGATACTTTTCGTTGAATCAATTTTCCAATTTTCATTCAAGCTGCCGTACGGGTAACTTTCGCTAACGTATATGCAGCTATTTCTTATTAATGGGTATTTTTCTAGTAATTTGGATGTGCGAAGATTGGCGACAGTGAAGTCGGCGTAGGCGTTTCCGTAGGCGTTATGGGCGAGTGTTGGAATCGAGTATCTCAGTTCGATTCTGATCCAGCCATCATTTTTGCTAAGGAAGAGATTGGTTGTTAGGTGGTCGGCGCCAACAGATTTTATTTTTTTGTACCAATCCTCTTCTAGGTTGGTAGGCACTGGGGTGGAGATCGATGTCAGTTGAACGATGTACTTCTCGATCTCAAGAAGAATGTGTTTTGAATTTTGCTTTATGAGATCAATGTCATCGGGTTTGATCGGACGAAAGTGTGCAAGTGAATTTCGTACTGTTCCGATCTCTTGAAGTTTTGTTTTTATAATTTCCTTCGATGCTTTGAAGTGTTTTGCGAAATATTTCCAGTACGCATCAGACAGAATGATTTGAGTTAGTTCGCCACTTGTCAGGTAGAGCATCGGGGAGGCGACTTCATAGCCAAGATATCCATGCTCGCTTGCTTGATGAATTCGTTTTTTTGTTTCCGACTTTATACAGGATCCAGCATCTAGGGCGGCGTTATCCCAGGCATCTCCGAGTTGTTGTTTTAGAACTGCATATACGAAAACGCGCATTGCGTTTTCAAATCTAAACAGTATGTTTAGCGCTTCGTAATAGTACAGATGCAACCATCTATCCGGGATTCTGATGTAGCCATTTTCCGAGGTCTGCGGAGCTTGCCATTCCATTGTAAAAATCCTGATGGGTGGGGCAAAAAATACAATTTGACGCTGCTGAGATGCTACCTTGATCTGCGAAGAAGCGACTACATATGATAGCTGGTTGCAAGTTGCAGTGTATTGAATGATTTCTAGCTATTTTTGATTAATCCATCCGTGGAGCTTCAGGGGCTCATCGGTGATTGAAAATAGTTATCTCCGATGTTGCGGGAATGTTTGGGGGTGAGCGTTTCCCCGCCCGCCCTCGGGGAAAGTCACTGCTTCTTCTTATTTACCCGGCCCCCGCTCCAGGTCCTTCAACAACTCCCACCGATACAGTTCCACCAGCACCCCCTCCAACGTGGTGAGCACGTACGCGCCAATCCCATCCAAAAACCCCGCCTGATACTCGGCTGATTTATCGCAGACGTTGATCTGAAGCTCCCACCGCAGCAGCTTTGGCTGATAGTGCCGATGCAGTTTCAAATCCGTCTGCGTGCGCCGCAGAAACTCCCGCGCAGACAGCGCGCCCTTCAGGTACTCACGTTTATGTTTAAGCGTCATCGTGCACCTCCGCACGCGGCGTGGCGATCGATACAAGGCGGGGAGGGGAGATGCGCGGAGCAGCGTCCGCAAGCGGTGGGAACAGCGTGAATCAGTAATGCCATTGTCTTGCCCTCTAACTGGTTGAGTCGGGGGAGCCGCCCACCGGCAGGGGTGGGCGGGCACACGGCAAGGTCTGCAATACCGATCAAAAAAAATCAAAAAAATCGGCAGGGCCGAAGCCCTCCCTGCCGGGCCCGCCCATGAGGACGAACGTCGGCACGCCAGTGCCATAACGGCACTCACGGATTTTTTTGAATTCGGGATTGCAGGCCCGGCTGCGCTTTTTTTGCGCAAGCGGGGCAGAGTTTACCGGGCGCCCAGCAACGCGGGCAAGTTGGGGTTTGTGGCGGTCTGCGACTCAGACAGCATCCGCCGAGTCAAAAACGCCGCGCGACGAGTTCCAGACTGCGGGCACCGGCTTCCGAGCCTCGAACGCCGAGTTCAGACCCTCGCACGCCGAGTTCAGACCCTCGCACGCCGAGGTCAGATCCTCGAACGCCAAGCTCAGACTCTCGAACGCCGAGTGCAGACCCTCGCACGTCGAGTTCATACCCTCGATCACGAGCCAAAAAGCACCATGGGGTTGCTGAAAAAAGCAGCACACGCGAGGTTCAAAACGTCGAACGCCGCGTTCATCACCTCGCTTGCGGAGTTCAGAACGCCGCGTGTCGGCATCAAAACACCGACCCCTTGCTGCAAAAAACAGCAACCGCCAAGCAAAAAGCCCCGCGATCGGCTGTTGAAGCGCGACACGCGGGGCTAAAAGTACGGCACTCGGTTTTGCGCACCCTATGGGTGGAGCTTCTCGCCCTTGTTCAACATGTCAATGAATTGAGCGATTTTCCGCGCACGCGTTTCAGCCTTCTTGACGTTCTGGATTCTGAACAGAATGGCGTAGCGGTTCTGGCTATTCAGGGCCGCAAAGAATTGCTTTGCCCTCGGGTTGGCGTCGAGGGCCTGCTGCAGATCATCGGGCACGGTAGACGTGCTCGCAGACGAATAAGCAGCTTCCCAACGCCCGTCGCGCTTGGCTTGATCGATTGCGCGCAGCCCAGCGGGCCGCATCCTTCCGGCAGAGATCAACGCCTCGGCTTTTGCCGTGTTGATCTTGGACCAGATGCTCTTGGCCGTTCGGGGCGTAAATCGCTGTAGCCAGTAGTGCTCGTTTTCCGCACGCTTCTGGCCGTCAATCCACCCATAGCAAAGCGCGCTCTCGAGTGCCTGCGCATAAGAAACAGTGGCGTGTTCGGCAGACCGCTTGGCTATGCGGAGCCAAACACCGGGCACAGCTTCTCCGTTGGCTTCAAGCCAGTCTTCCCAAGCTTCCTGACTGGTGAGCGTGAGTGTTGGGCTGTGCATTTTGCTGGGTCTTACGTGGGTGTTCAGTGGTGCAGGCGGGTGTTTGCCGGAATGGATGGTAGGGCGAAATTTACGTGCCCGCGAATGCTTGCCGCTGTGGGGGCGCAATCCGTTTGCAAAGATGGGTTGCTAATGGCTGGTCATGGTCGAACCTGGAAGTTCGGAGCCGCTCAATGATGGCATTTCACCGACGCAGTCCCTAACTCCCGTAGTCGACCCGTTGCCGACGTTCGAAGCACCAATGTCGCAATATCCACTCCCGGAAGAGCAGGCATTCGCGCATCGAAGTCCATATGGGCATGGCCACACGTAGGTGGCCCGCAGTTGGCGGGTCAGTTTGTCGATCAGCTCAGCAGTCACCGCGATCCCTCTGATACCTCCTGAGTCGCCAGCGGCTGCACCGGCGCGCGTGTGCCGCTGCCGCCTGAGCCGGGGAGTGCAAGCGAGTAGATCGGTGTCGCCGGTGAGCGGAAACGACGCCCCCCTTCACCGATCAGGTTGCCGGCGGTATCGGCAAACGCGAGCGAGAGGAACTTGTTGGCGGGCACCGCGCGGCGTCACCATGCTGATGCACAGCGTCTCGCCGGCCACGAGGCCGACGACAGGAAGAGGCGGAGCAGTCGGATCGTTTCAGCGAAGAAACACCTTCATGGATGCCGGTGGGAAGGGGCGGACAGCGTAAGCCCACACGGCGCGCCAAAAGCATCTGCACACCTGACCGGAAGCCGCGTCGCGCGTTCTACAAAGCGACGGCTTTGGCGAATACGAACCGTCAGTGTGCCTCCAGGAAGCTCAATACCGCCTGATTGAACCCGGCTGGATTGAGTCTGTGCATGCTATGCGCACTGTGCTCGACTACTTTATGCTCCGGGGCGTTCATGCAGGCTTTGATCTTGTCCAGGACCAAGTGAAAGATGACAGGGCTCTGTTCTGCCCCGAGAAGCAGCGTGGGGGCGGTGATCCGCCTTGCGTCGGCGCATGTGAAAGCGTCGGCTGACTCGTTGGCGTTGCCCTTGATCGTCCAGACATTGTCCCGATAGAGCTGCTTGACCGTCTCCGTATACTTTTCCTCCCAGGCTCGGGGTCCGTTCACTGCAGCGGCAAATATCGAGAGGCCGCCCTCCACGTCACCTTGGTTGAGGCGTTCCAGCACGCGCTTGTAGACATTGGCCGACGCCTTCGTTTCCTCGGCGGATTTCGGGTCCGTTGGCATGAACGCGCTGACGCCGCGTCCACCCTCGGCAACCACCAGGCTGCGAACAAGTTCGGGGTGCGCGCTGGCAACGAGCATCGCGACGGTCCCCCCTCTTGAGTGCCCGACCAAATGCACGGGCCCGGCATTCAGTGCCTGGATGAATGCCGCGACGTCTGCAGCATGCTGCTGGTATGAAAAGTCATTCCCGCTGCCATTCCAGTGCTCCGGGTAGTAATGCCTCAGGCTAACGGAGATCACGCGGTAGTTGGCTGAAAACGGCTCCATTTGCGCCGCGTAGTTGCGGTAGTCCACCAAGGCGCCGGGAATCAATATCACCGGAACACCGGAACCCCGCTCGATATATGCCATGTCGTAGCCATTGACATGCAACACCTTGACGCCTGGCGGCAGACTCCATGTCCGGGCAACGTCAGGTGGCGTCGACTGGCAGGCGGAAAAGGCAAGGCAGACGAAAACGATGATGAGACGCGCGAGCTGCATGTTGATCACCACGGATGCGACGACAAGGGAACGACCATCGTGCCAGTGGGAGCAAAAAGCATTCCACGATTCTTAGGTGTTTATTTCTCCTGAAGATTTTTGTTTGGTGGGTGAATGCACGAGGTTTGCCGGCGGCAATCCGGTTTCAACTTTGAAATCAATCTGCTGCGCGACCAAGGTGGCTCGACGGGCTGGCTGGCGCATGCGAGCGCGAAGACCTGACGCTTGCTGCGTCAACGTCAACGTCAACGTCAACGTCAACGTCAACGTCAACGTCGACGACGACGCTGAGATGACTTTATGGGTGGCAATGTCGGTGTTCAAATAACCCTGCACTCCCCCGATCTCAGGTTTTGCGGCCACCAACGGCCGAAGTTCGGCTGGCGCGGATATTGGGAGTTCTGTGGCGACTGGCTCTAACTGGCCGGTTTGCGACGGTATCGATGGGCCGAATCCACCCCGGAGCAGCCGGTCACGTTTTCCGTAACCGGCCGCTGACGCGCCCCGTTGCCGTTCGGTCAGATGTTCCAGTAACACAGCACCTTTTGCCCGGCGCTCGTATCGGATACGTAGGGAACGAAACCGTTGCTGCGGCTGCGCGTATATGCAGCCTGAGCACTCGAAGTTGCGCCGCAACTGCCGACGTAGTCGAGCGTCGCGATCCAGAATGCGTGGCCATTCGGCGTCAGCGCCATCGACTTCCATGTCAGAAGCTGGGCCTCCGTCGACGCGTTGTAAACCGGCGCGTACACCTCTTCGTGTGCGATTCCATCGAGCAGACTGGGAAATGGAACGCCGCCCGTGACGCCAAGGCGCGTGACATCGCTCGCCGCGTTCTGCATCACGATGACGAGTTTCGGGTATTTTTCCCGCAGCTTGCGTACGAGGTCGAGGCCGCCCTGCGCGCATGCGGCGTCGCACGGGCCGTTGGTCGTCGACGTGCCGTGCTCGACGATTTCCAGATTGTCCAGATAGAAGCCGTCGGCACCCTGGGCGACGAGGCGCGGCGCCACGTAGTCGAGAATCAGATGCTGATAGTCGGGGTTGGACGGGTTCATCCACGTTTCTTGCGGATACCCGGCATAGCTGCCCGCCTGCGCCGCCGTGTTCTCTGCGCAGGATTTGAACCCCGCCGGCACGGTGTTCCAGTACGAACGATAGTTCTCGCACGCCCCCAGGTTCAGGTAACTCAGCACGATATTGCCGCCGCCGTTCTTCAGCGACGCGACGTCGGTGGTCGAGAAATTTCCCATACCGGGATCGAGGTCGATGTCCATGACGCGGAAAGTCGCCGCCGCGGTGGCGAGACTGCCCATCGACTGCGCGGAGCCGTAGTACGTCATCCACGGCGAAGCGGAGAACGCGGGGCTCTGCACGGCGACCGATCCCGGCGTCGCCGGTTGTGCCGCTGGCGCGCTGCTTGCGGCATTGTTGCCCGCTCCGTCGCCTCCGCCGCCACATCCGGCCATGAGCCCGCAGAGAAGCAGCGTAACGAGTGCCATGCGCGTCGCGCGGCGTCCCGGCAAGTTCGCGGCGAATCGGGTGGATAGCGTGGCAGCTGGATTCACGAATCCGTTCTCCTCGGGTGATGGGGATTGACGAACGGGTTTCGCGTATGACGATGACCTTTCTCGTCGTCGGTCGCCGTCGATTTGGCTCGACCTCAAGGCAGGTTATCGGCACGGTGGTCTTCAACTTGAGAGCGGTGTGATTCGACCGGAAGCGGACATTGTCCAGCCTGCGTCAAATCTGGCGCGGCACATACCGATAGCGGCCGCGCTTATCGGCTGGCAGAACTTTGGTCCGTCCGAAGACATCATGAAGGTACGAACCCTCTAACAAAAACTGATTACTTGGCCTGCGCCAGCGTACCGCGCAGACCAATGGCGAGGCCGCGCAGCAGTTCGTCCCTCCCGGTATCTTGAGCGCGCAACTCGTTTTCGCGAATGACGGCCGGCCATCGGTTCGACTTGTCGCCGGCACTATCCTTTCCCACCGCTTCGGTACCGCCAGCGCGGCGGTAATCGTCGCGCGTAGCGTTTGCCACACGCGCATACGTCCTAGTGCTGGCCAGCGATGCTCGTGCGGCGTGCTCCATGGCCTCAACGCTAAGTTGGTGATCGGTGAAATTGACGCCATCCTTGCTCAAAACGGTGACGCCGTCGCGGAACTCTAAGTAGACCGGGTCGTCGCCTTGCCCACCCGCATCACGCTTTCGCTCGATGACAAGGCCGGCGACTGGGAACTGGGCGCCGTTTTGGTTAACGATGAAGGCTGCCAGATAGCGGCCGCACCCAGGGCGATCACCCAGTCCGACCGCTTTGCAGGCGTAGCCGATACGGGCAGTCAGATTGTCGGCGGAGGGATTCAGCAAATACACCAGCGCTCGTAGCGTCTTGCCACCACTGGTCACGGTGTAGGTACAACGCCGCACGTTGCGGCCCTCATAACCTGGCCAGTTAACAACTGGCAGGGCGTCGCAGCTGGCAGAGAGATAACGCGCCTTCTCTAGACGTCTAGCCAACACCACGGCAGCTGCGCTTTCGGCTGCGTTATTAGCCGCATTACCCGCCGGGGAAGCCGAGGTGGTCGGCGTTGCCGCCGCGCTGCTCTCGTCGATGACATAGCGATAAAGCGAATCGCCTGCTGATTCGACTGGACCGGGATGCAGATAATCATTGGCGATGAAAAGCACCTTGCCCGGATAGTCCGGGAAAGGGTTGTAGCCGGCGTCGGCAATGCCCTTGATCCAGCGCGCCACTGAATCGCTAGGCTTCATTCCGGTCGCCCTGTCAGCGTGGTACTGACGCGTGGCGTCGGCATAGCGCGTATTGGACTTGAGGCGATTGGCGACAAACGCTAGGGAATCGCGGTGATCGCGGAACACGACATAGCGGTTGTTTGGGTCCGACGCCGGCTGGCAGGCTAGCGTCCAGCTGTCCCGGTTACCCGAACCCGCAGCGGAAACGAACTTCCAGCCGAACAGGTTGTTTGCAAACACCGCCGTACGGGTCCAGCCAAAACCGGATTCAAGGGCACTCATTGCTAGTAAACCCGCCGCCGGTGGTCCGCCATTCCTTTCTGCCTCCTGAGCGGTTGGGACCAGATTATCGATAAAGGTCGTCCGTTCAGCGGGCGTGGGGTGACCGGGCTGGGCTTCGTAGCACCCCCAGTGCGGATCGTTCACGTCGGCAGCGGTGGCCAAATGTCCGCAGGCCGCCGTCAACCCAACCATCCCCATGAGCACAGTTAGCGCCTTCATGCGATCCCCCTCATCCGGTTGGCATCAGAGTATGGGTCATGCTAGCGAAGTTGGCGGTGCTCGTGCACTACTCAACCGATTGTTGGGCGACTGCTGGAACCGGAGCGCTGGGAACGAGCCCGTAGCTGGACATGACGGCCAACAACTTCTGGCGGTCTGGCGGCCCGCCGGCATTCACAACTTCCTGTACATCCAGAAAATATTGCGCACCCAGGTCAGGGGTAAGGACGATTAATGCCTTGGCGGTGCCGGGATGGGGGTTGCTGAACGCATGGACGGAGCCCTTGGGTGTATGCATCCACTCACCCGGTGCCAGGTCTCTGACAGCACCATCAACGGAATAGCGGATGAGCCCCTCCAAGGCGTATATGCATTCTTCATTGTGGGTATGACTATGTGGTGGCGGAACGTTTGCTCCCGGGGCGATCGTCAACTCGAAGACGCCCATGCCCTTCGTGGCGGATCCGTCTATGAGATAGCGCACTGTCAGGCCACCAATCGTGATTGGCTCAAAAGTGGATGCGTCTGTGGTCATCGCGAATACTCCCAACAGGAAAGGTGTCATCAGCGGAGGCGCCGGGGCAACAATTCTGAGATGTCTGGCTACCAGGCTTGGCGCAGACGGCTGGCTCGATAGCCGAGCGCACCTACATGAAGCTGCGCTGCAACGAGAACGCAGCCGAGCACTGAAAAACAAATCTGCCAAAACCTTGGGAACCGAAACAACTTTGGTTCAATTTCCGGCGCACCGATTGCGCCAGTAAAGAATCCCGCAGAGCCAAGAAAGAGCACGTTTTCGTGCCCCGTGCGTTACGGCGTTAACGCATTGACCATAGCTTCAGCAAGCACCGGACTCAGTCGTTCATTCTCTCTACCCCTCCTACGGAATTTCGCCTACGTAGTACCCAATTCGGATGCGCGGTCGAGAGACTGTTTGAATGGCTGCTTTTGGCCGTAAGCCACCGGTCGTCATGAATGCGCGACACGTCGGCCTCCGGCCAAAACGATCAGTCGCCCCTTCCCTGGCAGCGGCTGCCGATAGCAGACGAGGCGGCATGCGCTGGATTTCTTAATGGGCGCAACGCCGCCACGATCGGTCCTTCAACGCAACAGCGGTGTGACGATGCGATCAAGCCGTTCGGCAGTCCACGCGGGTTCACGCGAGTCCCAGCCGTTGTCGGCCAGCAGGCCGTTGCGGTCGATCGTGAAGTTGACCGGAATTCGCCAGACGCGGCCGTAGCCACCCGCATAGGCGCTACCCAGCAGCCCCACGGGAAAGCTCCACGCCGCCGCCATTTCCCGCACCGCTGACAACGAGGCGGGCTCGTCCAGACTGAAGCCGAGAACGCGCAGACCCCGATGCGCGTGTTTCGCCGCGTAATCGGAGAGCAACGGTAGCTCTTGATGGCACGGCCCACACCATGTCGCCCAGAAGCTCAGGATCACGACATGGCCGTGCAGGTCTTCGGTGGAGATGTTGCGGCCATCAATCGTGTGCAGCACCAGCGCAGGCGCCGGCCGCCCGACTTCAAGGCTCGCGGCATGTGCTTCGTGAGATGGGCTACCCAGCCCGGTGCCCAGCGCCACCGTGCTGGCCGCTTGCAGCCACGTACGTCGCGACCATGCGCGGGGCGGACGGTACTCCGTATCAGAACGCATAGCTGGCTCCAACGGTGCCCGACCAGCGCGGGAAGAGCTGGTAACCCTGCAGGTTGCTGTACAGCGCCTTCTGCAGGAATGCGTAGATCTGCACGTTGTGCGCCACGCTCACCGTCACGCCCGGCGACAGGTAGACCACCGTGCCTGCGGTGTTGGTGGTATCCGCCAGTGCGCCCTTGTCGGCGTTCTTGCGCGTTACGTTGAACTGCAACTGCGGCACGACGTGCGGATTGGCCTCGTAGCGCACGCCAAAGCTCATTGTGGCGAGGTTGCCGGGGCGGAAGTCCGCGCCAGCCTCATTCAGCCGTTGGTGCACGGCGGCCTGGAATTGGCCGTTGATGAACGCATCGAAATCCTGGCTGACGGGCTGGTAGTAGTAGGCACCCAGGATCACGTCGGTGCTGCCTGTACCGGGCTGCAGGCTGGTATCCAGAGCTTGCCCGCCCGTCGCGCTCGGGCCGCTGTTGAAGAACACCGGATTGCGCCCGACTGTGTTGCCGGTCAATACGTTCTGCCCGCCGTAGCGGCCGGTCGGCAGCTTGACGCCCAGTTGCACGCCCAGATTGTGCGTGGGCAGGAAGCCCTGGTAGCTGGCGATCAGCTTGATGTCACCCAGGCCGCTGGCGGTGGCACCGCTGACGTTGTCCGGGGTGAGCTGGCTGGACGTGGCCGCGCCGTAGGTTGTGTGGCTGCGGTCTACATACGGCACGATCGCGCCGAAGTTCCAGCTGCTGTTCGGGCTGTAATTGATGCCGAGGTTGATGTAGCGATTGATGGTCTGGCGCTCGACTTCCTGGTTGCCGCCGGCATCGTTGATGGCGGCAGCCTGCGCTGGCGTGACCGCGTGAGTGCCGTTGCGCAACTGGTTCTGAGGAAGGTAGGTGTATTCGAAGCTGATACGCCAACCCGGGATAGCCGAGTAGCCCATCGCGGCGTCGGTGCTGAGTGAACAGCCACAGGTGGCGCAGGCATGTGCTGCGATAGGTGCAAACACGCCGATGGCACAGGCGAGCAGCGCTGCGCGTCGGATCATGTTGGATGGCGTTGCCATGGAGATTCCTCACTCTGATATGTACGTGCACGCCCTGACCAGTGGTCGGTGCGTCGCACGGTGTCTTGTCTGAAAACGGCGCTAGCCGGGTGCGAGTGCGTTGCGCAATCGCTGCCCGGGTTGACGTGGTCAGAAGAGGAGGGGTGAATCGCGCGGCCGTCCGGCGTGGCGCGCTTGGTGCACGGCCAGGCGCCCAGGCTCCCGGGGCCATGCCGTTGCATGGATTGGCGCCGGTGCCGCCATCGGCGGGATGATGGTCGGCACCAGTACGTTTTCTGCCAGCAGATCGCAATAGCCGCATGCCGCATGGTGACCGGCCGGCATGTCGTGCCCAGCGGACAGATTGGTATTGGCGGAGGCAGACTGTTTGGCCTCGCAAAGCGGCGCGGCCTGCTCGAATGCCTGCAGCTCATGCAATTCCAGCGCCTGGCTCACCATCGGCACAAAAAGCACGAGCACCATCGCCACCAGGCCAAGCCAGGCGGTCAGTTTTTTGCGGGTGCGGGCGAAATGCATGGTGGGCCAGTGAGACTGCCGGGTGGTTCTAGTGCGGACAACGTCAGCATGTGCGGATGCGCGGTATTACACCGCAAAAAGAGCATCCGTATCCAGATCTGCGTCAAGACGGCGTTGCCAAGCGGTTTGCCGCACGCGTATCGATGATCCGCTTCAACTTGAAGCGGGCGTTCAGGCGCGCTCTTCTGGATTTTGTTTGCCAAGGCAACCGTTGGGGCCGCCTCTGCGGCAAATTGTTGCACCGCTTGAACGACGGTTCCTGGCCGAATGCGGCCGGTCGTCGTGAATGCGCGACATGTTGGCTTCCGGCCCCTGGCGGTCATTGAACGCCTCGGCCTTGAACCGTCGCGTTCCAGCAAGCAGCGGCCATCCGAGGATGGGCCCTGCCGCGCGGGCGCCTGCGCCTGCGCATGCAGTCCTCATGGCTCAGTGCATCACCGGTGCGTGATATGCCAGCGTCGGCGCAAGCAGCCACAGCATTGTCAGCACCAAGATGGTTCCGCAGATGAATTGTGCGAACGTGAACCCCACCAGGTCGCGCGCCTTCAGCCCGAGTATGCCGAGCAGGGGCAGCATCCAGAACGGGTTGATCAGGTTCGGCAAGGCCTCTGCCGCGTTGTAGATCTGCACAGCCCAGCCAAGATGGACGTGCAAATCGTTGGCCGCCTGCATCACATAAGGCGCCTCGATGATCCACTTGCCACCGCCAGACGGCACGAAGAAGCCGAGCACCGCCGAGTACGCGCCCATCACCAGCGCGAACGTGTCCGTCGATGCGATGCTGACGAACATCGTCGAAAGATGATGCGTGAGCGATTCGCCCGTTGTGCCCTTTGCAGAGGTCAGCATGCTTGCGATCGCGCCGTAGAGCGGAAACTGGATCAGCACGCCCGAGGTCACCGGCACCGCTTTCGACACGGCGTGGAGAAAGCGTTTTGGCCGCCAGTGCAACAGCATCCCGAGCATCAGAAAGATCAGGTTGTACGTGTTGAGGCCGGAGATTGCGACGAGCCAGTCCTTGCTTGCGAACTCGTTGATCACCCAGCCGCCGCCCAGTGCGGCCAGCACGAGAATCAGTGCGGGGCTGTATTCGAGCCATTCGCCGGGGCGCTCGCGTGGCGGGAGTGCATCGTCGACGGTGTCGAGCACGATGCCCAGCTTGGCGGCAGTTTTCGCACGCGCGGGCCCCGGCGCCGTCCACCAGGCGATCAGCGTCGACACAATGACGAGCGCGCCTGCGATGACCAAGCTCTGCCAGAGAAACAGCGTCTCGCTGAACGGGATCACGCCCGTGATGGGCAACAGCGTCGCCGGAATGCTGGCCGGATTCGCCTGCAACTGCGCGGCCGATGAACTCAGCCCCATCGCCCACGTTGCACCGATACCAAGATACGCCGCCGCGCCCGCCGCGCGATAGTCCATGTGCAAGTCTTCGCGGCGCGCCAGTTCGCGCACCAGCAGCCCTGCGAACACGAGGCTGATTGCCCAGTGCAGCAGCGAGGTCAGCACACTCAGGAACGCGACGTAGGCCACCGCCGCACGTCCGCTTTTTGGCACGCGGGCTGCGCGCGTAACAAGCCGCGCGACGGGCGGCGAACTTGCGATCACGTAGCCCGTGATGGCGACCATCGCCATCTGCATCGTGAAGGGAATCAGGCTCCAGAAGCCGTTGCCGAACGAGACCGATACCGCGCGCGGCGACGCGCCGATGGCGAGTGCGCCCACCGCCACGGCGAACACCGTCAACGCGACAAACACGAATGCATCCGGATACCATTTCTCGCACCACGCCGTCACGCGCAGCGCCACGCGTTCCAGTATCGGCGCGTCTTCGTCTTGTTCCAGCACGGCTACGATGTCCTTGCTATTGCCCAACATGGTTGTCTCCTTTCTTTGTCTCTGTTCTCTGAGTGGAACGATGAGCGTGTCCTGCATGCGCGTCACGCCAGCGCTTGCGGCGTGAACGTTGATACACCGAGCGTCGTTTCGAGCAATTGCGCCGCGCCAAGCAATTCGAAGTCGCCGCGTGGACGCCCCATCAATTGCAGGCCGACCGGCCGGCCATCGTCGGTGAAGCCAGCGGGAATCGAGATCGTCGGGCAACCAGTGAGCGTCAGTACGAACGTGAGGTACATCCAGTCGATGTACGAATCAAGCGGTGCGCCGTCGATCTCAGTCGGAAAGCGCTGCTCGACCGGGAACGGTGCCACCGCGACAGTCGGGCATGCGAGGAGGTCGTATTCGCCGAAGAACGCGCTTACGCGGTTGAACAGCGCGCCTCGCAAACGTTCTGCGCGCGCGACGTCCGCACCGCTTTGCTGAAGCCCTTTCTCGATGTTCCAGATGATTTCCGGGCAGATGCGTTCGCGCGCCGTGTCAAGCAATGGTCCGCGCACGGCAGCGACGAGATTCGCGCGCAAGGTCTGGAACGACTCGAAGCCGCCGCTGAAGTCGGGGCAGCCGTCGTCGACATGCGTGCCGCAGTCTGCCAAGCGCATGACCGCCTGCTCGCAAATGCGCGCGACTTGCGTTTCAACACGGCCGATACCGAGATCCGCCGTATACCCGACCCGCTTCGGGATGCGCGGACGGCGAACGGCATCTACGAACGGCACGGGCGGGCGCGGCCACGAGAGCGGATCGCGCGCATCGAAGTGGGCCTGCGCGTCGAGCATCAGCGCGACATCGGCGACGGTGCGGCCCATCGGGCCTTCAACCCACAACGGATCGTATGGCACGGGCGATATTGGACGCGGCACGCGTCCCACGCTCGGGCGCATTCCGACGATGCCGCAGTAGCTCGCGGGAATACGCAGGCTGCCGCCAAGGTCGTTGCCGGTTGCGAGCCACACCATGCCGGACGCGAGCGCCGCCGCCGATCCCCCCGACGACCCGCCCACCGTCAGCCGTGTGTTCCACGGGTTGCGTGTCGCACCGAACACGGTGTTGAAGGTATTCGCACCGGCGAATTCCGGCACATTGGATTTCGCGAGCGGAATCGCCCCGTGGCGTTCGAGATTTGCAACGGTTAAGTCGGATACTTTCGCCACGTTGTCCCTGAAGATCGGCGAGCCACACGTCGTCGGCAAGCCCGCGAGGTCGTTGTAGTCCTTCACGGCGATTGGCAGTCCGGCGAGATAGCCGGGCGTGGCGAGCGTACTGTCGTCGGGCTTCGGAAAACGGCGGGCGGTATCGCGCGCCGCTTCGAAACGCCGCAAAGGCAGCGCGTTGACGACAGGATCGACTTGCTCGATGCGCGCAATGGCGGCATCGACGAAATCGAGCGGCGATACCTCGCGGCGCTTGAGCAGGTCGATGGCTTGCGTCGCGCTCAGGGCACACAGGCCTGCGGCCGCCTGCTGAGGAAGAATCGATTCGGTCATGCGTTGTCTCCGGTTTTATTGATATGAAGAAGGCGCGGGTGCGAGCGGATTGATTGGCTCGTCCGGTGTGGGTCAGAATAGTTGCGGCCTTTCGGGCAAGGAAATCACTTTCCCGGATAAAGCTCATAAGCGCCTCTTCTGAGGCAGACAAGAGACCCGCATGGACATCCGCCAGCTCCGAACCTTCGTGACCGTTGCGCGCTTCGGCAGCGTGACCAAGGCAGCCGAAGCGCTGCATGTGACCCAGCCCGCCGTGAGCGGTCAGCTCAGGAGTCTGGAGGAAGAACTCGACGTGCGGCTGTTGTCGCGCACGACCTCATCGGTAAAGCTCACGCAAAGCGGCGAGGCGCTGCTCGGCCGCGCCGAACGGGCGATCGAGGCGTTTGGTGATTTCGTGCACGCCGCGCGTGGCTTTCGCGGACAAATCGAAGGGCGGTTGCGCATCGGCTTCGTCATGCTCGATCCCGCTGTACTGCGAGTCGGGCCCTTGCTCGCGGAAATGGTCTCGCGTCATCCTGGCCTGAAGATCGACTTGCAGATGGGTCGCACGAGTTGGCTGATCGATGCGCTGCGCGGCGCGGAGATCGATGCCGCACTGCTGGTCTGCAAGACGCGGCCCGAGGGCACGCGCATCAAGGTGCTCGATGAGATGACGTTTCGCCTCGTCGTGCCCGCGTCATGGGAGCCGTTTGACGACTTCGCGCTGGAGCGGCTCGCACATAAGCCGTGGATACGCATGGCACAGCGCAGCGGGCATCAGGAGGTGTTGAACGAGATCCTGCAGGGTGCGGCAATCAAGCCGGTCGAAACTGTCGAGGCTGATCACGAGCAACTCATGCGCGCACTTGTCGCGGCGGGCGTTGGCGTAGGACTGATGCGCGAGGCGCTGGCGTTCGCTGCGCGCGACGCGGGCGAAGCCGTGTTCTTCGGTGAGTATCGCGCGAGCACGCAGTTGGCCTTCCTCTATGCCGAAGGCCGCAGTGGCGATCCGGCAATTCAGGCCATGTTAGAGGCGCTCGATGCGGTCTGGCGAACCGAGAGCGCGCACGATGGAACGTGAGTCTCTACGCGATGTCCGCTGCTTAGGACTTCCGCGTTTGATCCGCGCGACAGCGTATGACTAGCGCTGCGGCGCGTTCATCGATCCGACCGCTCGACGACAACCTCGCTGACCTGGACCATCGGCACGATGTCGGTGTAGTTGGCGATGTCGCCCAGGATCTCGGCGCGGTGCGGTTGGATAGCGGCCTCGTAGGCTTCGGCCGAATCACAGATGAACGCGCACATCGCCACGAAGGCGGGCGGTGAACCCGGCGCTCTTCCGGCCAAGCCTTTGTCGATGGTGTAGTAGGCGCAGGCGCCGCCCAACCTGGCCTTCACCAACGGCATGTGCCGGTCGCGGTAGTAGGCGTGGTCGAAACGCGCGCCTTCGGTGTACGGGTACATCACGGTGACCTTGATCATGCGGTTCTCCTTGTCATCATTGGCGCCATTGGCGTCCCCGCCCAGGGATTCTCTTGATTGCTTCTGGCCGATAGCGGGCAGCGATTGCACGACCTGCGACCGGCAGATTTCGACCCAACTCGTTCGCTTCGGGGGCGGATATGGACTGCCACATCTGATCCAACACGGGACGCTCCTGACCTAGGCCAAAGCGTTTATCCAAGGTATGCTGCCCGTAACCACAACCCGACAGGAGGGCGTCATGGCTGCGAAAAAGGTCTCGAAGAAGAAATACCTGAAGATTCTGAACAAACGCCTGCGCTCCGCGCCAGGTGCATCGCACAATTCCCTATTTGTCTTCTACCCGCCAGGCGCGAATGCTAAACATGCCACCGGCATCACCGCCAGCGAGCCAAACAGCAAGCGCGAATTGGAAGCGATGGCGGCTATCCAGAGCAAGGCGGCTGGCGAGTTCATTGTCATCGACGCAAAGGCGGCGTAGACAAAGGCTCAGCGCTGGTCCGACATCTTCTTGAGCTTCACCAAGGTTTTCTTGGCGGCAAGAAGCACGACAAACGTTTCTACTGTGGCGCCTGCGGACAGCGTCCGCAGTGTCTCGCGAAAGACTGGCGCTACCGTGCTTGGTGGCAGACCAAGCCGGTCTGCGATGTCCAGCACATACGCGTGGTGCTCGTCACGAGGTTCCGGTTCGGTCATCCTTGTGCATCCTGTTTGGCAAGCCCCCCGGCTGCCCGCTCATTGATGGAACAACGCGTCTGCAACGAACGCCGTGCCGACGAACAGACCAAAGCAGAAGATTACCGAAATGCAGCCCAGGAAGATGCGGGGCGCGTCTGGAAGTTGCATGGTATCGGCGTGCGGTTGCGCTTCGGTTTCTGCTCTGTGTTTTAGCGTACGGGCTGCATTGTGTGGTCTTGCGAGCCTGTGTCGAATCGTCCAAAGCGTAACGCCAGAGTCGGCAGCACGAGCAGGTTCAACACAGTCGAGGTGATCAGCCCACCCAGAATGACCACGGCCATTGGCCCTTCCACTTCGTTGCCCGGCTCGCCGCTTTGCAAGGCCAATGGCAACAGCCCAAGCCCTGTGACCAGTGCCGTCATTATGATGGGCGCCAGCCGCTCCTTTGCCCCCAACGTTGCGGTTTCCATGCTCCACGGGTGCCCTTCCACATGCACCAGATGCTGGTAGTGCGAGATGAGCATGATGGAGTTGCGTAGCGTAATGCCAAACAGGGTGACGAAGCCCACCATGGAACCCAGCGACAGCAAGCCGCCGGTTGCAAAGACAGTCAGCGCGCCACCCACCAACGCGAACGGTAGATTGGTCAGCACGAGCAGCAAACCGCGCCAGCTACGCAGCGCAAGATAAACCAGCAAGCAGATGATGACCGCGGCAATGCCAAAGTACATCGCCAAATCGCGCTGCGCGCTGGCCTGGGCCTCCGCCTCGCCCGAGAAGACGACGTAGTACCCCTTTGGCAGCTTGATCTGGGTGTCGATGCGGTGCTGGGCTTCGTTCACGAACTGACCAACCGACGGCCCGTTGACCTGCGCTGTCACCGTCTGCAGGCGCTGGCCGCTGCTGTGCTGGATGAGATACCGCCCATCGGTCTGGCCAATATCCGCAAGCCGGCTCAGCGGGACGATGAGGCCGTCTGCGTTGCGCAGCGGCAGTTCGCCAATCTGGGCAGGGCCGCGCCGGGCACTATCGGCCAGTACCACCGCAACGTTGGACACCGCATTGGCTTCATAGACCTGGGCAACTTCAGCGCCCTGGTAGGCCGCCTGAATGGCTTCCATCACATCCACCGGCGCAAAGCCCCAGCGGGTAAGCTGGTCTTGCCGCAGGCGAATGGACAACTGAGGCAGCGTTGGCGGCGCGGGCAGCGTGACACCAGAAGCGCCCGGCACTGAACCGAGTGTTGCCGATACCTGCCGCGCCAGGCTGTCGAGCACATCCAGGTCAGGGCCGAATACGTTGACGATGAAAGGGGCCGTGTATCCAGAAATGGTCTCCTGCACGCGCTCGGTCAGGAACGTCTCGGTCGTAAAGGTCAGGCCCGGAAACTCGCCCAGCTTCGCACGCAACTGCGCCAGCGTTTCCTCTTGGGCATCTGCGCCCAAGCCGGGCTTCAGGTCAATTTCGAACTCGCTGTACTGCGGCCCAAATACATCCACGCCGCGCGCGGTTCGCCCAACGCGCTGCGCGACGGTGCGGACGTTGGGCACCGCAAGCAGGGCACGGCTCACGCGCTCGCCAACGCGCAAGGATTCTTGCAGTGACGTTCCCGGCACGGCTTGCATGTGCGTGATGAAGTGGCCCTCCCTCAGCTCCGGCAGGAATTGCAGGTGATAGAAGGGCAGGGTCGCCAGTGCCGCTAGAACGAGACCAACGAACCCGCTCATCACCATGACCCAGTGCTGCTCCACACGGGCGAGCATGGCGGTGTATCGCACGTTGAGCCATTGGTAGACACGCGGCTCTTTCGTCTCACTGGTGGCCTGCCGCAACAGCGCGTAGCACAGCGCAGGGGTGAGCGTGAGCGCCACCGCAAGGGAAGACAGGATGGCCAGGATGTAGGCCGTGCCCAACGGTGCAAACAGCTTGCCGGCCACGCCGGATAGCGTCAGCACCGGCAAGAAAATAACGGCCACGGTAAAGGTGGCGTAAATCACCGCGCTGCGCACTTCGGTGGACGCATCGACAACGATCTGCAGTGCAGACAGCGGGCTGCCGTTCAGCCGGTTCTCGTGCAGGCGGCGGTAGATGTTCTCCACGTCGATGATGGCGTCGTCCACCACCTCGCCCAGTGCAATGGCCAGGCCACCCAGCGTCATGGTGTTCAGCGGCACACCGAAGTGATGCAGCACGATGATGGCGGTCAGCAATGACAGCGGAATCGCCGTTGCTGAAATAAAGGCCGTCCGAACGTTGAACAAGAACAGAAACAGCACCACGACCACCAGCACGGCGCCCACCAATAGCGCCGTACGCAAATGGTTGACGGATGCCGTGATGAAGTTGGCCGGCCGGAACAAGTCTGCGTGGAGCTGAATGTCGTTTGCCGCCAGAACGGGCCGAAGCGCGGCCAGCGCGTCTTCAACGTTCTTGGTGACGGAAACCGTATCCGCGCCGTACTGGTTGCTCACCATGACGACGACACCGCGCTTGCCCTGAACATTTGCGCCGCTTACCGGCACCTCCTGGCCCACCACGACGTTGCCGATATCCGCCAGCCGTACCACCGCACCGTTCTTTTGCAGGAGCGCAACTTGCCCGAGCTGCTCCGCCGTTGTGGCTTGCCCGATGGTGTTGAGCACGATGCGCTGATTGTCGGTATCCAGCACGCCAGCGCCACGGATGCCCGTCGCGCGCTGCGCCGCACTAACAACGTCATGGATGGACAAGCCCAGGCGAACCAGCTTTTGTGGGTCCACTTGCACTTGGTATTGCTTGACCTCGCCGCCGTAGATGCCGACGTCTGAAACTCCGGCACGGCTGAGCAGCCGTGGCTTGAGCGTCCACTCCGCAAAGCTGCGCAAGTCCATCAGCGAGCGCGTGTTGGACGTGAGCCCGATGCCCAGCACCAGGTTGGTGGATGAACTCAGCGGCGTCATCTTGGGTGCGCGCACACCCACAGGCAATTCGCCGGAGAGCGTTGCGAGTTGCTCCGCCACCAGTTGGCGCGCCCGCAGCACATCGGTCCGTTCGCTGAAGATGAGCGTGACGACTGAAACCCCCTGTATCGATTGAGAGCGCATGGATTCAAGCCCGATAGCGCCGCCCAGTACGTTCTCAATCCGTTGGGTAACCAGTTGCTCGACCTGTTCGGAGGACAGTCCGGGCGCTTCCGTTTGCACCGTCACCAACGGCGGCGCGAACTCCGGGAAGACGTCCAGCTTGGCGTGATACAGCGCGTAGATGCCGTAGCCGAGCAAAAGAACGGCAAGGGCAAAGATGATGCCCCGCAGGCGAACGGAGAAATCGATGATGGACGTCAGCATCGCTTGGCGGGCAGGCGCCCGTTAATCGTTGTCAGGTTGGCTGCCGTCTTGGGCGCGGGACTCTTCCGAGAGCAGCAGCTGTGCGCCACGCACGACAACGAGGTCGCCAGGCTTGAATCCATCCGCCACAAAGAAGTCCCCGTCTTGCGGGAACTGTGAATCGACGGCGCGGCGCTGGAAGTTGTGTTTGCCCGTGTGGACATACGCCCACGGTTGTCCGCCATACCAGACGACAGCGGCCGCCGGAACCAGGACGCCCGCTTTTGCACTCGCCCCGGTACTCGCCCCCCCGCTCGCCCCCGCACTCGTCCCCGCACTCGTCCCAGCAGGCGCTCTGGCGCTGATGCGAGCGCCCGCCCCGAGCTGCGTTGCCGCACGGTAGTAGTAGGCCTGCCCCGGAATGCCGGGGTCCGCCTGTGGGGAGGCCGATACAAGCCGCGCCTCGAACGGCGCAACGCCGTCGCCGGTGGCTTTCAGCAAAGCAGGCGCCGCGCCGCTTTGGCCGCCAGGAAACACAACACGCAGCAAAACGTCGCGCCGGTCCAGCAAACGCGCCATGTCAGCAGAGGCGGGCGATGCGATCCACCCGGCGACGGTCGTGCCGTATTGCTGCCTGGCCGCTGTCACGGTGGCATCTAGACTGGCCTGTGTTGCCCTGACCTTGGCCGTTGCCGCGATGCTCGCAGAGTGCGCCGCCTGAAGCGTCTTTAACGAGGCGTTCTGAACATCGGCATACAGCGTTTGAGTCCGGTCGAGTTCTGCCTTTGCGGCGTCTGCCGCGACTTTTGCGGCGTCGAGGTCTGCCTTGGTGGCCGCGTACCGGCTTGAGAGGTCGGCCAGCGGCTGCAGGTCCGTGACCGTGCCATAAACGGCGGCGCCAGCGGTGCCCTCGGTGGCGCTCAACGCGCGCAACTGGATGCCGCTGGCAGCTTGGGCGGCCGCATCCACTGTCAGCGTGACTAGGCCATCTTCAAGGGTGATGCGCACTGGGCTGTGCACCGCTGCCTCTTGCTCGGCTTCACGCGCTTGCTCGCCTCGGCTCAGCATGAAACCGCCCACCGCCAAGGCGACCAGGATGACTGGCGAGAACAGCGCCAAGCCTTTGAGTAAGGTGCGTTTTGACATGGTTATTTGTGTGGCATTGCGGTAAGGGGGCGCTGCATGGCGTCTTCCGTGCGCCCGATCGCCTGTTGCATCTGGAAGGTCGCGTCGGTCAGGGCGAGCTGGGCTGCGAGCGCACTTTTTTCTGCCAGCGTCAGCGTCAGACGGTCGGACTGGCCGATCTCGAATGCGCGTTGCGCTGCGGCCAACTGGCGGGATTGCGCCGCAAGCTGCGCTTTGCTCTGCTGGACGATGTCTTGGGTGGCTTGGTAAGCGGCAATCGCGCCGTCGGTCTCGCCAAAGGCCTGGGCCTGCAGTTGCTGCAGATGCGCTTGGGCTTCCAGACGCCGGGCACGCGCCTCGGCAATGGGGCCTTCGTTGCGATTGAATATCGGCAGCACCAGACCGGCAAAGTCGAATCCGATCTTGCGCGCGCCTTGGTCGAAGGTGTAACCGGGCCCAAGGTGGATGTCCGGATACTGCTTGGCGACCTCTGACTGCAGAGCGGCTTGGCTGGCCTCGTATTGTTCAACGCCGGCCTGCACATCGGCCCGGTTCAGAAGCGCTTGCACCCGCAGGGTGTCCGCCGGTATTGCCGGTATTGCCGGTATCGCGGGATAGGCCCCGGCATATTCCGTGAGGTCCAGTTCGATGTTGTCGAGCGCGCTTGCTCGCAGCCCCAGCACCGTGGCGACTTGCACACGTGCCGTCGCGGCCTCGCGTTGTGCTGTCAGCTGGTCGGTCCGTGCCTGCATCACGGTCAGCCGCTGCTGGTTGACCTCCCATGCGGAGGCGTCCCCAGCCGTTTGGCGATGCTCCAGCATGGCAACGGTGCGCTGGTCCAGTGCGAGTTGTTGGCTCAGGAGTTTGGCTTTTTGCCCGGCAAGCCAGAGATTGAGCAACTGGGTCCGCAGTTGGCTGCGGACGCCCCAGGCAGTGTTTGCAACCTGGAACCGGGCTGCGCCGGACAGGTGTGTTGCCTCACTGATGCGAGCGCTCCGCTTGCCAGCAGTCTCAATAGGAATGTCCAGCGCGATCCCGAGCGTCCAGGGGGAATCGCCACTTTTGGGATTGAGCGTGCGCTGAAACGGCAACTGCAGCGTGGGGTTTGGCCGTTGCGCAGCGGTCGTGGTTGCCGCCTCCGCAGTTGCGAGCCGGGCGCGGGCGGCTTCCAGCGCCGGATTGAAATAGAACGCGGCGAGCGTCAGGCTCTGCGGGTCCCATCGGCTGGGCGGCCAGGCTTCTGCGGCTTGCGGATCATGCTGGCGAATGTACGCACGCAATTCCGGCGATTGCAGGGAACGCGCCGTGTAGGCATCGGCCACCGATGCCGCCGAAAGCGGTCGTGCGTCATAACGGTCAAAGGCACACGCGCTCAGGAGCAGGCCGGCAAGCGGCACAAAAAGCGGCACATAAAGTGGCACATAAAGTGGCACAAACGGCGGCCAACGGAAGCGAATGGTGGTTGCAGCCTTCATCGCTGGTTTTCTTTCTCTTGTCGAATGGAACCGCCAACGCTAGGTCAGCACAATCTGCCGTGCCCGGTGATTGGCCCCAAGATGTCAGCCGAAGGTAGAAGCTGAGACTTAGGGCGGACTTAGTTTATAGGACTTTTGGGTCACATATCGCCCGGCGGCATCGCTACGTATCCGTTAAGTCTGGCAACGGCTTGGCCCGGCCATTGTCGGGCGGGTGGCGCTCCATCTCGACGGAGCCCAAGACGGGATTGAGGTGTGCCTGCACGCAGGCCGTTCCGAGCGATTCGCCCATGAGCGCCGCGCTATTGGCGCCGCAGCACGACATGTGTGGCCTTTTCTGACGCGACCGATTCAACGCATGCGTAGCCCAGCGCCCGCAGGTCCAGCCCCGCGAACAGCGGTTCTCCGCGGCCGAGCAGCACTGGCGAGATCGCAATATGCAGTTCATCGACCAGGCCCTCGCGAAGGTACTGCCGGATGGTGCTCGGCCCGCCGCCGATCCGCACGTCTTTTCCGCCGGCGGCCTCGCGTGCGCGGTCGAGCGCCTCGTGAATGCCGCCTGTGACGAAGTGGAATGTCGTGCCGCCTTCCATGTCGATGGGCGCGCGTGCGTGATGGGTCAGGATGAAGACGGGAACGTGATACGGCGGGTTGTCTCCCCACCAGCCTTTCCAGTTGTCGTCCGGCCAGTCCCCACGGATGGGGCCGAACATGTTCCGCCCAAGAATCCAGGCGCCGACATTCTGGAAGCCACGGGCGGCGAAATCATCGTCAATGCCGGTAGTGCCGCCGTCCTTGCCGAACAGGTTCCGCTGGAACGTGCGTGTCGGGATCAACCACTGATGCAGCTCGGTCCCGCCAACGCCGAGCGGATTGTTGATGTCCTGATCGGGGCCCGCTCCGTATCCGTCGAGCGAGAGGGTGCAGCCTTGAACGCGAACGCGTGCCATTGTTGCCTCCGGTTTGCCTGCGTTTCGACGCCTGAGGGGGCATCCATGGATGCCGGCGTCCGGACATGCATATTAGTACCGCGGCCGGCCAGCCAAACATGCCGCACACGCCGCACCGCACATCAGCCATTGGGAGGAAGCCGCCGCCATCCTTTAGAATCGCGCACTTTGCCCGGACTCCCATGTGGTTCAAAAACCTTCAGCTTCATCGTTTGCCCGCACCGTGGGCCGTTACCCCCGATCAACTTGAAAAATGGCTGGCGCCGCACGCGTTTCAACCGGGTAACAGCGTTGAAAAGCAAACCTCCGGCTGGGCATCGCCGCGCGATGACGGCGCGCTTGTGTACGCCAACAACGGGCAGATGTTGCTCACGTTCCGTGCTGAAAAGAAGCTGCTGCCGGCATCGGTCATCAATCAGGTGACCAAAGCCCGCGCGCTTGAAGTGGAAGAGCAGCAGGGCTTCAAGCCCGGCCGCAAACAACTGCGCGAACTCAAGGAACAGATAACCGACGAGCTGCTGCCGCGCGCGTTCAGCATTCGCCGCGATACCCGTGTGTGGATCGATACGGCAAACGGCTGGCTCGTGATCGATGCGGCTTCGCAAGCTGTTGCCGACGACATTCGCGGCCTGCTCGTGAAGTCGATCGATCAGTTGCCGCTCACCAGCGTGCACGTGGCGCATTCGCCGGTTGCCGCAATGACGGAATGGCTGCTCTCCGGCGAGGCGCCGGGCGGCTTTACCGTGGACCAGGATGCCGAGTTGCGCTCGACCGGTGAAGGCGGCGCCACGGTGCGATACGTGGGCCATGCGCTGGAAGCGGACGACATGCGGCGGCATATCGAAGCCGGCAAGCAATGCATGCGCCTCGCCATGACGTGGGACGGCCGAGTGTCGTTCGTGCTGACGCCATCGCTCACGATCAAGCGCGTTACGCCGCTCGACGTGATCAAGGAGGCCGAAGACTCCACCGCGCAGAACGACGACGAACGCTTCGATTCTGATGTCGCACTGATGACCGGCGAATTGGCGCGGATGCTGACGGATCTGGTCGACAGTCTGGGCGGCGATCAGCTCGACGCGATGCCACAGGCCAAGGCGGCCTGAGCATCTTCGTCTGCCGACACGCGGCGACTAGGCGCGCAAGCTCGTGCCCGTAAACACCGCCAATTGCGCGTCGAACGCGCGCCGGTAAGCGGGCCGGTAAGCGGGCCGCGCTTCGCCGCGCGCGACATAGGCCGCCAGACTCGGAAATTCATCCAGAAGGCCCGATGGCCTCAGCCGGAGCAGCACCGACACCATCAACAGGTCACCCGCGCTGAACGCGCCGTCGAGCCAATCCGCATCGCCCAGGCGCGCAGAAAGTTGGTCCAGTCGCTTCTCCACGCTCGCGATACGTCGCCGACCCAAAGCCTTCTTTGCGCAGACTCGACACCGCAATGCGCTTGCACGCCGCAGCGGCAGGCTTGCGCTAACCGTTGACAAACCGCATGGCCAGCACCGCCGCAAAGACGGCGTACAGGCTGCCCGCAGCGACAAGCGTGCGCCCCTGAACCATGCCGCGCCGGAACATCGTCCAGAGATACAGAATGGCGATGGCGGTGATGATGCCGGACGCGAGCAACGGCACGTCGAAGCGCCACGGTGTGAAGAAAATTCCCAGTGCGCTGGGGATGGTGGCCTGGATCATCATGGCGCCCGAGATATTGGCCAGCGCCAAACGCTCCTTGCCTTGCCGTACCCAGATCAACGCGTTCATCGTTTCCGGCAGTTCAGTGGCGACGGGGCTTAGCAACAGCGCAACAAGATGGGCCGGCCAGTGCAGCGCCGTGCCGATCGCTTCCAACTGCGACACAAACACGTGAGAGGCGCCGCCGATCACCACGAGCGCAAGCACAGCCTGCAGCACGGCCCAGCCGAGCGCCGGCTCTGCCTGCTTGGGGCGGATCGAGAGGGGCTCCAATTCCTCTTCTTCAGGCGCCGTATCGCCGTCTTTGATTTCGCGCCAGACATACACGGCGTACGCAGCAAGGAAGAGCACGCCCAGCCATGGCTTGTAGGTGAATGCGAGCAACCCGAGGGCCACCTTGACGGCAAAGACGCCCAGAAACGCGGCCTGGTCGCGGCTCATGCGCTTGTGGTCGACTTTGACGTCTGTCGTGGGGCGCCCGAGGCGCTTGCGGTTTGCGATTAACGCCAGGCCCACCACGGCATAGGCGAGGGTTGCCAGGACGAGCGGCCCGCCCATTGCTGCGCCGACACCGAGATCCTTCTGTTCAGGCGTCGAGCCGAACGCGACCGCCACAAACGTCACCGCGCTTTCAGGCAGCGCGGTGCCAAACGCGGCCAAAACCGAACCCACCGCAGTGGCGCCCAGGTTCAGCCGCTTGCCGCACCATTCAATGCCGTTGACGAAGTACTCGCAGGCCAGGTAGATGGCGCCTGCCGACATCAGGAAAAGGCCAATTGTGAGAAGCATGAAATAGGAAATGTGAGGGGCCGGGCGACACGATCAACCAATGGCGCGACAACGCACGTCGCCCAGCCTGGGGAGCGCGTTGCGGCCAAAGGTCTCGCCTGGCGATTCCGCTTGTAGCGGATGCTGTCCACGCCATGAAGCACGGGTGCTTCAAGTTTGTTGACGTGGACTTCCGAAGCATTGCGCCCGGAATGGCTACTCCCCAATGACAACGGGCGCGAGTCTACCACGGCGGCAGTGGGTCTTCTATCGGCGGAAAAGGGGGGGCAGTCTGTCCGCCCGACGCGCAGGCCGCTCTTGCGGATGAGTTGCAACAGCGTCTGCGCAGGCTTGCTCAAGCTCCGTGCCATTTCTGCTGCCGCTGCTGTTTCAACTGCAGCTTGGGTATTCGCCGTTTCGTTCGGGGCTGCTGCTCTTGCCGATCGCCATTGCCGGTATGCTCGCCAAGCGCTGGGTTGTCCCCCTCGTGAACCGGTTTGGATACGACGTGTTTCTGCAGATCAACACATGGGTTGTCGGCATATCGATTGCCGCGTTTGCGGCCATGTCGCCGGGCTGGCCGCTGGTGCTGTCGATCCTGCAACTGTCCTGTCTGCGCTGATCTTCCGCCGGCTGGATGCCAAGCCGTTCCGAGCCAAGAACGTGGAGGCTGAGGCGGTGCAGGCGCGCTAAGGATTCCGGCCCAGCGTGGACCGGGTTTCATCCCCACGCCAATCAGATGCCCCGCGAAAGTGCCGGGAGCTTATCCGCGCATGCGCAAAAGATCGGCGTACGAGACCAATTTGCGTTTTCCCGTTCCCAGCGTCTTGCGTTTTGAGGCTGGACGAGCGGGCTTGCTGCGCTCGAACTTGGCGGCCGCGCGTGCATCTTCCTTCGCATGAACGCTGGACGCCTTGGCTTCAGCCTTGACGCGTTCGGCTTCCTGTCGCGCGGCAACGCGTTCCTCGCGGGCAACTTCCTGAGCGGCCGAGAGGATTTCGGCCTTGAGTTGATCGCGTCGTTGCTTGGCGGCGGCTCGCGCGGCCTGGAGCTGCTCCTTCCGTTGCCGCAGCCAATCTTTCCGGTTCACGGGCGCGGGGCGGGCCTCTGCGGGCACGCTCATGCGCAAAGCACGGCTGACGGTCACTTTCTCAGCGTGGATCTGGCGACGCGCGTCGTGTTTCGCATCACTCATGGTGCGCAACACTCCCCAGCGGCACCTCGGTGCAGCCGTGCATCAGCAGGAGATGAAAGGTCGTGACGTTCATTCCGTCAACCGTACCATAGGGCTACATGAATCGGAAACCGCCGGTACGCTCGGGCTCATCGCCGGATGACCTCTCCATCGTCAATCGCCGCGCGGCCTGGTGATGGGCTTTGCCAACGTGACCGATGCGAAGGACGCCGCGCGTCTTGCGCGCATGTTGCGCGCGTGTCTGGATGATTGAGCGTCGCCGAGCCTATTGAAAAACGGATCCGCGTCGATCGGACCGATAGGCTCAGACCGACAGGCGTTGCTCCTGCGCATATCGAAGACGCGGCCGTGAAGGCATTGCGCCTGGACAGACGGCGCTTAAGCCGTTGAGACGCAGCGGTTGATGCCCCCGGGCTCGTCCAGCGGCTTTGCTTTTCCGCCGCCTGCAATACCGTATGTGCGTGAATACGCAACCAAATTGCATCGTCATTGGCGCAAAATGGTGATTTGGGCGTTTTTTGCGCCCTCGCACCCCATGGAGACGGTATGAACAACGTTGTCGAGTCGGCCCTTTCTATCGAGAAGCGCCCGAACCCTGTTCCGGCGGATGAGCGCGCGCGCCTGCTGGAGAACCCCGCTTTCGGCCGCGTGTTCACCGACCACATGGCCACCATCCGCTACACCGAGGGCAAGGGCTGGCACGACGCCAAGATCGGCGCGCATGGCCCGATCCAGTGCGATCCGTCCACGCTGGTGCTGCATTACGCCCAGGAAATTTTCGAGGGCATGAAGGCCTACCGCCTGCCGGACGGCGGTGGTGCGCTGTTCCGCCCGGACGCAAATGCGCGCCGGTTCCAGAATTCCGCCAAGCGTCTGGCCATGCCCGCCCTGCCGGAAGATCTGTTTCTGCAAGCCGTGCGCGAGCTGGTCAAGCTGGACCGCGACTGGATTCCGTCGGGCCAGGGCTCGGCGCTGTACCTGCGCCCGTTCATGATTGCCACCGAGGTGGTCTTGGGCGTGAAGCCGTCGGCTGAGTATCTGTTCTGCGTGATTGCCTGCCCGGTGGGCGCGTACTTCAAGGGCGACGCTTCGTCGGGCGTCACGATCTGGGTGTCGGACAACTACACGCGCGCCGCGCCCGGCGGCACCGGCGAGGCAAAGTGTGGCGGCAACTACGCCGCCAGCCTGGTCGCGCAGGCCGAGGCCACGCGAGAGGGCTGCGACCAGGTGGTCTTTCTCGACGCGGTGGAGCGCAAGTGGATTGAAGAACTCGGTGGCATGAATGTGTTCTTCGTCTTCGACGACAACTCGCTGCAGACGCCGCCGCTCACCGGCACGATCTTGCCGGGCATCACGCGCGATTCGCTGATCACCCTGGCGCGCGGCATGGGCCTGACCGTGCGCGAAGAGCCGTACTCCATCGACCAATGGCAAGCCGACGCCCAAAGCGGCCGCCTGCGCGAGGCCTTTGCCTGCGGCACTGCCGCCGTGGTCACGCCCATCGGCAAGGTCAAGGGTCACAAGCACAACTTCACCATCGGCAATGGCGCAGCGGGCGAGCTGACAACCAAGCTGAAGGCAGCGCTGGTTGAACTGCAGAACGGCCGCGCGCCGGATCCGTACAACTGGCTCGACCGCCTGTTCTGAGCCCGGGATGGCTGAATCGCTTTCCCCGCTTTCTGTGGAGGCTGCCGAGGTGTGGGTCACCACACCTGGTGGCCGTCTCTATGCCAAGCAATGGGGCGGCCCGATGGATGATGCCGCCAAGCCGCCTATCGTGCTGCTGCACGATTCGCTCGGCTGCGTTGAACTGTGGCGTGATTTTCCGCAGCGCCTGGCCCAATCGACCGGGCATGCGGTTATCGCTTACGACCGGCTCGGCTTTGGCCAATCCGATGCATTTCCGGGCCAGATCGATCCGGGCTTCATCCAGCAGGAGGCGTATGGCGGTTTTGCCGCGCTGACCGAGCAGCTTGGCGTAGATCGCTTCATCGTTTTTGGCCACAGCGTGGGCGGTGGGATGGCGGTGTCGAGTGCGGCAGCGTATCCGGGCCGCTGCGCGGGCTTGATCACCGAGGCGGCACAGGCGTTTGTGGAAGAGCAGACGCGAGAAGGTATCCGTGTCGCCCAGACGCAGTTTGCCGAGCCTGGCCGGATGAGCCGGCTGGAGCGGTACCACGGCACCAAGGCCCGATGGGTGCTGGAGGCGTGGGTCAACACGTGGTTGTCTCCGGCATTTGCGCAGTGGTGTCTGGATGATGCGCTGCTTGCGGTGCGCAGCCCCGTGCTGGCGCTGCATGGCACGGAAGACGAATACGGCTCGACCGCGCAGCCCGAGCGCATTGTCACGCTGGCTGGCGCACCTGCCACACTCAAGCTGGTGCAGCGTTGCGGGCATGTGCCGCATCGGGAGCAGGAGGCGGCCGTGCTCGATGCGGTCAACGCCTTCCTCACGGCCTCCATCTGATCCGCATTGCCGGCCAGCGCCGCTCAGGTACTGGCATCAGCGCTCGTTGCGGGCCTCCGTTCAGGTGCATCGCACCAAAATCGAACGACCGTTTTTAAATCGCCAGTTTCAATCACCTGCTTTTTCCCCGCCTTTAGAAGGCCGCACAGCGGCTGCCTTGTTTGGACGTTCGCCCCTAGTTTCTGGCGTTGGCCTCTTCTCCTCCCGCGTCTATAACGCAATCGTCGGGCATGACCCCGGCGGCGCACGCATGTGCGTACACAAGCCAAGCCACGCCAAGCCACTCAGCGGGGCAAACAGGAGGAAGACAATGGCAACACCCGGCATGGTCGCGTCCGTGGAGTGGACCGACGGCAAGCGCTATCTCTGGATGCTCGGCGCGCTGACCATCACGCTGCCCATCATCGCCGCTGTTTCGGCGCTTGCGACGGGCTGGCATCCGCTCTGGTGGGCTGGGCCGTTCATCGTGTTCACGCTCATCCCGCTACTCGATTACCTGATCGGGGACGACCGCGATAACCCGCCCGAGGAAGTCGTCCCGACGCTGGAAAAGCAACGCTATTACCGCCGCATCGTCTATCTGGCGACCACCGTGCTCTACGTGAGCTTTGCGGTGGCGATGTGGGTGCTGCGCACGTACGACCTTGCCTGGTACGACACCATTGCATTCGCGTTTTCAGTGGGTGTGGTGACGGGCATCTCGATCAACACCGCGCACGAGCTGGGCCACAAGACCGATGGTTTCGAGCGCTGGTTGGCGAAGATCACGCTGGCGCCGGTGGCTTACGGCCACTTCTTTGTGGAGCACAACCGCGGCCACCACGTGCGCGTGGCCACGCCGGCCGACCCGGCGAGCGCGCGCTATGGCGAATCGTTCTGGTCGTTCCTGCCGCGCACGGTGGTGGGCAGCATCCAGTCTGCCTGGGCATTGGAGAAGCGGCGCCTGGAACTGCACGGCCATTCGGTCTGGTCTTGGCGTAACGACGTGCTCAACGCGTGGGCAATGACGGTGGTGCTGTGGGGCGTGTGCATTGCGTTCGTCGGGCTCAAGGCCGTGCCGTTCCTGATCATCCAGGCCATCTACGGCGCCTCGCTGCTGGAGGTGGTGAACTACCTCGAGCACTATGGACTCTGCCGCCAGCAACTGCCCAGCGGCCGCTACGAGCGCTGCACGCCACAGCATTCGTGGAACAGCAACCACGTGGTGACGAACCTGTTCCTGTATCAACTGCAACGACACGCCGATCACCATGCCAACCCGACGCGCTCGTTCCAGGCGCTGCGGCATTTCGAGCATTCACCGCAACTGCCTGCGGGCTATGCGGCGATGATCCTGATCGCCTATGTGCCGCCGCTGTGGTTCCGTGTGATGAACCCGCGCGTGGTGGCGCATTACAACGGCAACATGTCGTTGGCGAACATCAAGCCGTCGATCCGCGAGAAGGTGCTCGCGCAGTATCCGGCGCGCGCCTGACCTGGCTTGGCCGGGTTTGGCTTACCGCCGGGCAACCAGATACTGCACACCCTGTGGTCCGTAGCGCTCGGTGTGCGGTGCATTGGCGCCCAGGTGGAAAACGTCGCCTGGCAGGTACACGTGTTCAGTGTCGTCCGTGCCGATATGGATTTCCCCCGCCAGGATGAGCGCTTTCGCCTCGAACGGGTGGGTGTGTTCACCCAGCGCGCCCGCCTCGCGCGTGACAAGAACGAACTCGGCAAAACCTTCCGCTGTCAGCGCATCGACAAAGGCGTCGCGGTCCATGGCAGGTCTCCTTCTTTTTTTCCACCGCTTTACCTTAAGCGCTGGACATTGGAATAAAAAGGCGGCCCGAAGGCCGCCGGAAATTTGGCTGGGGATGCCGATTACAACGTTGAGAAGTATCTTGCTATCGATATTTGAAATCCAATTGATCTTTGTTATAGAGACGATAGGCGAACTGCGCGTGTGACGGCCGTCGCTATTCGTGCGTTCAGGCACATGGCGATGCGGATGTGATTCCGGCCCGGCTGCCCATCATGCTGGTGACCGGACGGCTGCCGAGCCAGCACCATCCGCTCGATCGCGCTTTTGCGAACGCTGCCACACAGGACGTGCTGGCCGCGAGATCGTGGTGCAAATGCGAATGCCTCTTATGCGGATTTTGATCTGCGCCGCCCGGTTATTCCGCACAGCGCGCAGCGGTCTAACTATGATCTCGCGATTGGTCTGGAGGTCATCATGTCGGCTGTACAAGTTGCGTGCGCGATTGGCGCGGCGGTTGCGTTTTCAGCGTTTGCGCTGCCGGCGTACGCGGTGCTGCCTGATGAGATCCAGGTCTACACCGGTGATATCAATGCGCCGGGTGAGTTTGGGCTAGAACTGCACGTCAATACCACGCCAAGCGGCATCGGCTCGCCAGGCTATCCGGGGGAAGTCACAACACCGCATGGCTGGCGTGCCACGGCGGAGTTGTCGTATGGCCTGACGCCTTCGCTGGAGTTTGGGCTTTACGTGCCGACCACGCTCACGCGTGAGAACACGTACTACGTGACAGGCCCAAAGGTGCGGGTGAAATGGATGCCACTGCGGCCTGAGGACGGTGTGGGGAAGTTTGCGGGCATCAATGTGGAGCTTGCCCACGTGGCGGGGCGTTTTGAAGCGTCGCAAAACGCGGCGGAACTGCGACCGATCTATGGGTACCAGGATGACCGTTGGCTCTGGGCGGTCAACCCGGTGCTTGATTGGAATCTGTCCGGAGATGGGCGCAGCGGTGTGCCGGAGGCCGCGCCTAGTTTCAAGATTGCACGTACGGTTGCGACAGGGGTGCGTGCCGGCGCGGAGTATTACTCCGGGCTTGGCCCGATCAACCACATCGCGCCGCTCCATGAACAGCAGCACACGGTGTTTCTGGCGTTCGACGTGGACCGCAAGCCGTTCGTCTTCAACTTTGGCATCGGGCGTGGCCTGACACGTGCAACAGATCGTTGGACACTGAAGTGGATTTTCGAGATTCCGCTGAGCTGATCTCTGGCCGCTGTGTCGCGTAGCACCTATGCTTTGCAGCAACCGATTGCGCCCGGTCTGCCAAGGAGGCCGCCATGACGATCGACTTACGCTGTATTGCATTGGGGTTGCTCTTATCAGTGTCTCCAGCGCATGCCGAAGACGACCTGCAGAACCGCGGTCATGATCCCTTCTTCCAGATTTCGTCTGGCGTGGCCAACTGCCCTGAACCCGCCGGCCCGCGCATCAGCGAGGCTGAGTGGAAGCGCGATTCGCATCACCGAATCGAACACGGCAACCACTGCTGGGTCGAGGGCCGCTGCCGTTTGCCCAACGCGTTTTCTTATGACGACGAAATTGCCGAGACGGCGAAGCGGCGCCTGCAGTGGATGTCGATCCACGTGCCCGGATGGCGCGATAAGACAAGCCTTTGGGTGACGGTCTGGCAGCGCTGGGTGCTCGTGCAGGGGTGCGTGGCGCCGGGGTATGCGCTGGAGCCGTTCATGGTGGCGCTGCGTGAAGTGCCGGATGTCGAGCGCTTCATCAACGAGACGACGGCACACCCGGAGCGCGGCGTGCCCTACGCGCCGTTTCGCAAAGGCGCGGCTGCCAAGCCGTGAGCGTTGCGCTGAACGCGCCGTCGGTTCAGGGTTTGTGCTTCTGATACGTCCCGATGAGTTCCGCCTCTGCCAGCACATGGCCACGCATGGCGCGTTCCAACTCGGCTTTGGTGGGTGCGCCAAGCTCCGGCAATTCCACGTTCAGCGCATAGAGCTTGTGGTAGTAGCGATGGCGCCCGATGGGCGGGCAAGGGCCACCGTAAGCGGTGCGCTGCCAGTCGTTGTTGCCAGGGCGTGTGCCGGGTGGCAGCCCTTTGCGCGCAGCATCTTCGGCCAGTGCTGTCGTGTGGGCCGGGATGTTGTAGAGCACCCAGTGGACCCAGGTCATCTTCGGCGCCGCCGGGTCGGGCGCGTCAGGGTCATCAACGATCAGGGCGAGGGTGCGTGTGCCGGCTGGCGCGCCGGTCCACGCGAGCGGTGGCGATGTATCGGCGCCTTCGCATGTGAAGCGGTCAGGCATTTCTCCGCCGGCGGCAAAGGCCGGTGAGGTCAGGGTGAGCGTCATGACATTCCTCGTTTGAGCGGAGGCGGGCGGGCTGCACAGAATCGCCAGCAATAGCGTCAGGGCGCACGCTCTGCACGTTTGACGACGCATAGGCGACATGTGTGAAGTTCCGTCGGTCTCATCGGTCCCATCGGCAGGGCGGGCGCACCGGTTGTGCAGGCCCTTTTGACTCCTTCAAGCTAGTGCGCGACGGTGGCGCAGACAAGCATCAATGCTCAAACGCGTGCCACTACCTGCTTCAGGCAAACCACCCCAGCACCAATGCCACCACCGCCGGCACCGTCTGCACAAACAGAATCCGCTTGTTGACCGTGATTGCGCCCCAGATGCCTGCTACCGCCACGCAGATCAGCCCGAACAGCGCAAACGATGCGTTGATGACCGGGTCCGGTGCCACCAGGCCGATCACCAATGCCGCCACTAGAAAGCCGTTGTACAGGCCCTGGTTGGACGCCATGGCTGCGGTCTCGGCGGCTTTTTCGGGCGTGATGCGGAACACCTTGGGGCCGCGCGTTTTCCACAGCACCATCTCCAGCACGACGATATAGACGTGGATCAACAGCACCAGCAGGTACACGAGCAGGGCGAGGGTTTTGATCATGGCGGTCATCAGAAGTGAACGTGCCGCCATGATAGAGCGTTCGCATCGAGAACTTGTGCAGCGCATAGCGTGGGGTCTGCCTGAAAACTTCATCAGCACGGGCTATGCTGTGCGCTTTCGTCTTACTTGTTTTGTTTTTGTCTCACTTCGTGCCACACAGGAGCTTTTCGCATGACTGCAACCCAAGGATCCATGATCGCGTTCAAGCGCCCGGATGGGCAGGAACTTCAGGGCTATCTGGCCAAGCCAGCCAAGGCGGAAGGCGCGCCGGGGGTGGTTGTCATCCAGGAATGGTGGGGCCTGAACGACCAGATTCGCGGCGTGGCTGACCGCCTGGCGCGCGCCGGTTATATGGCGCTGGTGCCCGACCTCTATCGCGGCACCATGACGGTGGAAGAGGAAGAGGCCCACCACCTGATGAGCAACCTGAACTTTGGCGATGCGGCCACGCAGGATGTGCGCGGTGCCGTGCAATACCTCAAGCAGAGCTGCGACCGCGTTGGCGTGACGGGCTACTGCATGGGCGGCGCGCTGACGCTGCTGGCGCTGTGCAACGTGCCGGAAGCTGCGGCCGGCGTGGTTTGGTACGGCTTCCCGCCGCTGGAATACATCGACGCCTCGAAGATCAAGGTGCCGGTGCAGGGCCACTGGGGCACGCAGGACGATGCCTTCAAGATCGAAACGGTGGATGCGCTGGAGAAGAAGCTGGTCGATGCCGGCGTCGATGTTGATTTTTACCGCTACCTCGCGCATCACGCCTTTGCCAACGAGACCGCCGTCGGCGAGAACCGCATTGGCATCACGCAGTACGACCCCGTGTGGGCCGAACATGCGTGGGACCGCGCGCTGACGTTCTTCGGCCGCACGCTCTGGCCACGTCAGGGCTAAGCGCCGTCAATCGAACTGCCGTCAGTCGAACCGCGCAACTCCTGCAGTTGTTGCGCGGTGACCGTAGCACCACCGCAGACCACCACGGCGATGCTCGATGCGGCTTTCAGCGCCGGATGGCTGCTGTCTAATGCTGCCAACGCAGCCCCGCATGCGGGCTCGACCAGCACGCGATGCTCATCCAGAAACCTGAGCGCTGCGCTTACTGCCTGGGCGTCTGACACCACGACGTTGTAGATCTCGCGGCATGCTGCCCATTCGAGTGCGGCATCACACGGCCGCTTTGCCCCCAATGACGTTGCCACGCTCGAAATCGTAGCCAGTTCTACCGGCTTGCCCAGCGCGATCGAGCGCGCGTAGCAGTCCGCGCCCTCGGTTTCCACTGCGACGACTGGCACGTCGGACCAGCCGTTCCGCTGCAGCCCTTCCAGCACGCCGCACAACAACCCGCCGCCGCCCACGGCAAGAACGATGGCACCGGGTTTGTGCCCCGTCGCGGCCATTTCGTCTACCAGCGTGGCGTGCCCCTGCCAGAGCATCGGATCATCAAACGGATGCACAAACGCATCGCCCACGCCGATCTGGGACTGTGCGAATGCGTTGGCTTCCGCCCAGGTGGCGCCGTGCACGATCAGCCCCGCGCCTTCCTGGCGGATCAGGTCGCGCGCCCGTAGCGGCGTGCTCTCGGGCACCACCACAACAACGGGAACGCCGAGCTTGCGTCCGCAATAGGCCACCGCAATCCCCGCATTGCCACCGGATGACGAGATGAACCGCTGCGCGCCCGCGTCGCGCTTGGCCGCGCATAAGGCGCCGACGCCGCGCAGCTTGAACGAGCCCGATGGCTGGGCAGCTTCCATCTTCAACCAGACCGGCTTGCCCAGTCGACGTGAATAGGGTTGGGACGGAACAAACGGTGTCTGGATATGAAGCGTCATGGCACAGCACGATGAAGGGAGCACCTATCCTAGCCATTGCAAGCTATGCGTACAAATGCTTTTGAAATTGTTTTGCTATGCTTGGTAAGCATAAAAAAGGTCGAAGGGAATCCGTATGCGGAACGTCGAATTGCGCCATCTGCGGTACTTCATTGCGGCTGCGCAGGCGGGCAGCGTGGTGGCCGGCGCCCGCGCGGTCGGCATTGTCCAGCCGGCCTTGTCGCGCCAGATTCTTGAGCTGGAAGCGGCCATCGGCACGCCGCTACTGGCGCGCAAGGCGAGAGGCGTGGAGCTGACCGCGGCGGGCGAAAGCTTTCTGCGTGACGCGACGCAACTGCTGGCGGACCTGCAAGCTGGCCGTGATCGCGCGCTGCGTTGTGCAGCAGGGCAGCTCGGTGAGCTGCGGCTGGGCGTGCTGCCCAACTATCTGGGCACGGCTGTGGTAGCGGATGTGCTGCGCGCGTTTCGGGCATCGTGCCCGGAAGTCCGGGTCTCGGTGGAACCGATGCTCTCGGCGGAGCAGGTGGCGTCGATTGATCGCCGACAACTGGACGGCGGCATCATGACCTGGCGCAAGGATGAAGCGTCGCACCTCTCCAGCGTCGTGCTGTTCAGTGATCGCTTCGTGCTGGCCGTGCCGACATCGCAATTCACGCGCCGCAAACAACCCAAGCGGCTGGCGGATGTTGCAGACCAGCCGTTCGTCTGGTTCGACGCGGGGCGGTCTTCGGCGCATCACCGGTTCCTGATGGAGCAGTGCGAGCGCGCCGGTTTCACGCCGCGTGTGGCGCAGACCGGCCGTGACATCCCAACGGTGCTGGGCCTTGTATCTGCCGGCATGGGCTGCGCGTTCGTTCCCGAGAGCCTGTCGGCGCTGTGTCCACCCACGGTGCGGCTGATACCGCTGCCCGAGATGGCAGATTGCTTCGATGTTGAATTCGCGTTTGACGAAGCAATGGTGTCGCCGGTTGTCGAGCGATTCGTGCAGGCGCTGCGGCAGGTGCTTGGCAGCGAGCCCGGCCCGGCGGCCCCCGGCGCTCAACTCGCCAGAATGCGCCGCGCCGCACGATCACCCCACCACGCAGCCTCTTCAAAGACCGAGTAGCCGGACAGATCCGCATGCGCATAGTGGATCGGCCCGGCGCTCTCGCGCAGGCACGCAATGCCCGGCCGTGAGAGGAAGCCCGGCGTGGGAATCGCCATCGCGTGGCCGCGTAGCGTGAGGTCTGCACGGCGGATCTGCGTGCGCAGGCGGATGCCGTACACCGTGTCCAAGTCCACCAGCGCACGATCGAGCAGTGCCTGCGGTGATGCCTTCAGCAGCCATTCACGTGCTGCCTTGGGCGTCATGTCCGACAGCGCCACGTAGGCCGTGAACACACTTTGCGCGGGCGGCCCGACGCGAATGTCCTGGTGATTGGCCACCACGTAACCCAACCCCGTGCCGCGATAGACCACGTTGTCCCATGCGAGCGGCGTGTCGTCGTATTCGGGCGGAAACCCTTCGATCAGCAGATTGGCGAGCAGCCATGGTGCGGCTTCGGGCAGTTCGGCGGCGGGCACGTCAAAGCCTTCGACGACGTGCTTGGCAACGTGCAGCGGCATCGCGCTGACCGCGTGATCGGCCAGCAGTCGCACCACGCGGCCATCGGCCTGCAGTACGTCTGCAAAGACGCGCGCACCGCCTTCGGTGGTATTGCCGATGCGTGCGGCGCTGCCGGGCATCAGGCGGCCGGCAGCGTTCAAGCCCGCGGCTCCGAACAGGCGCTCGGCCATCCAGTCCAGCCCTTCCGGCCACGTGAGCACGGTGCCCTGTTCGGCGTTGCTGGCCATGCCGCCGCGGCTGGCGAAGTAGGCAATGCCGGCCCAGGCGGAAACGTGGTCGGCGGTGGCGCCGTAGTCGTCGCGGCAGCAGTAGTCGGCATACCAGTGCAGCGTGGCGGCGCGGTAGCCCTCGCGGTGCAGCCAGTCGCGGAAGGTGAGCGTGTCGAGCGCACGCCAGGTCGGGTCAGCGGAAGAGAGCGCTGTCGGCACCGCGAAGAGGCGTCGTCCGTCGGCCCCTTTGGTTTGGCGCAGGCTGTCGATCTGGGCGAAGAAGCGGGCGTGTTCAGCGCGTTCATCGGGCGTGATGCCCTCGTGCGGTACGAAGCCGTCTTGCCAGCGATTGCCGAGCCACAGGCGTTCATCGGGCGCGTGGACGAGCACGCGTTCGTCATATGTCGGGCGCAGCGCAAACGGGTTGCGCTCGATCACGCCAAAGTCGGCCAGCATCTCGCGCACGTGTGTCGATTCCATCGACGGCAGCGGCAGGTAATGCGCGCCCGTGGGAAAGCGTTGATCGCCAAATGCGCCACCGAATGCGCCACCGAATGCGCCGCCGGCGGCATTGCCATAGCGCTCCGGGCCCTCTACGACCACCACATCGTGCCGTCCGCTTTTCGCCAGCCGCCACGCGCAGCTCAATCCGCCAATGCCGCTGCCGCAGATGGCCACGCCCACGCGGCGTGTCTCCGATGGCACGGGCAAGGCGCGCAGATCGCGCAGTTGATGGCCCGCTGCCTGGCCGGGCATGCGCACGTTGGGCGTGACCTCCGTGAACGCGCGAAAGCCGCCCCACGAAGCGGCACCCGCTGCGGCCACGCCTGCCGCCGCTGCACCGATCAGGAAGCTGCGTCGTGTCGCCATCAGCGCAGCACGCCGTGCCAGTCTTCTTCGAAATACCGCACCAGCGACTGATTGTTCAGCCGGTTGGGCTCCACCTGCGGGCGCGGCATATCGGGCGCGAAGCTGAACATCTGGTGCGTGGTGTCGGCATCCAGGAAGCGTGTCGGCACGTGGTACGACGTGGGCGGCTGGAAGTCCGCGCGGCCCGGCGCGGCCAGGATGAAACCCCATTCGCCAAACGATGGCACCAGCGCGTGGTATGGCCACGTGCGGTAGCCGGCTTCTTTCAGGGTCGCATCCACGCACCAGTACGAGCGCGGCGCAAAGTAAGGCGACGTGGCCTGAATGACCACCAGCCCCGTATCCGCCACGTGGCGCGACAGCAGCCGATAAAACGGTACCGAATACAGCTTGCCGATGCTGAAGTTGGACGGGTCCGGAAAATCGACGATGGCCACGTCGAACATGTCGGTGGCCGTCTGCAGCCATTGCCCCGCATCCGCGTTGACCACCGTCACGCGCGGGTCACTGAACGCATGCTGGTTGAGCGCGACCAGCGCTTCCGCATGCGAGAACAGGTGGGTCATGCGTGGGTCCAGATCGACCAGGGTGACGTGCTCGATCTGCGGGTACTTCAGGATCTGCCGCAGCGCCAGGCCATCGCCGCCGCCCAGTACCAGCACGCGCCGCGCCCCGCGCACGGATTCCAATGCGGGCAGTACCAGCGCTTCGTGATAACGGTATTCGTCGCGCGAGGAGAACTGCAGGTTGCCGTTGATGTAGAGGCGCAGATCATCCTTCCAGCGCGTCACCACCAGCCGCTGATACGGCGACGAAATCGCATGGATGATCTCGTCACCAAAGAGCGCGCGCTCCGACCAGTGCGTGAGCTTGTCCGACGCGCCAAAGCCCGCGAGCAACGCCGCTGCGACTGCACCCGCGCGCCATGCCATGGCCGTGCGCATGCGGGCCGACAGCGCCAGCTCGGCGCGAAAGTGCCACAGCGTCCAGACCGCAATCGCCGTATTCAACAGGCCAAACAGGAAGCCCGTGCGCACCAGCCCCAGACGCGGCGCCAGCACCAGCGGAAACAGCAGCGACACCGCCAGCGCGCCCAGGTAATCGAACGTCAGCACGCGGCTGACGAGGTCGGAAAACTTGGCCTGCCGACGATGCAGCATGCGCATTACGAGCGGAATCTCCATGCCGACCAGCACGCCGATCACCGTCACCAGCGCGTACAGCACCAACCGGAACGGCGCCGATTCCAACGCAAACAACGCAAACAGCGCCGCCGCAGATACGCCACCAAACAGCCCCACCAGCAGTTCCAGATCGACAAAGCGTGCCAGCAGCGCGTCGTCCGCCACGTAGCGCGAGAGCCACGACCCGATGCCCATCGCAAACAGATAGGCGCCGATGATGGAGGAGAACTGCAGGATGGAATCGCCCAGCAGATACGAGGCCAATGCCCCGGCAATCAGCTCGTAGGCCAGCCCGCACGAGGCGACCACGAATACGGCCAGCACCAGCAGGGCATTGCCGCGTCCCAGTGGGCCTGGTTGTGCACCTTGGGGCGGCGAAGATTCGAGAATGGCGTCGGGTTGCGGCGTCGACATGCGAGGGCGGGAGGGGTCTGGTCATGATCGGGCGGGAGCAAATCACCAGCGCACCGATGCGGCGAGCGCGATTGTGCCGATTTTTTGCCGAACGGGCGAGCCCGCCTCGCCAGCGCCTACGCTGCCGCGCTAGCGCCTGTCAACGCGCGCACCCGGCTCTCGTCCGCCGCCAGTTCTCGCGCATTGCCCGCGTGGACGATGCCCCCGTCATCCAGCACATAGGCGTAGTCGGCAATTTCCAGGCTCATGCGCGCGTTCTGCTCGACCAGCAGCACGGTGATCCCTGCGTCGCGCATCTGCGACACCACGCGAAACACCTCGCGCACTACCAGCGGCGCCAGCCCTTGAGAAGGTTCGTCGAGAATCAGCAGGCGCGGATTGAGCAGCAACGCGCGCCCCAGCGAGAGCATCTCCTGCTCGCCGCCGGAGAGCGATCGCCCACGGCTGAACTTGCGCTCGGCCAGGCGCGGAAACAACTCGTAGATGCGGGGGAGGGTCCACGGGCCGCTGCGCTCAATCGGGACTTTCAGGTTTTCTTCGACCGTGAGGTTGGCGAAGATCCGGCGCCCTTCCGGCACATAGCCGACGCCGCTGGCGGCGATGCGGTAGGTGGGCCAGCGCGTGGTGTCGGCGCCGAAGATCGTCACGCGCCCCTGCCGTGCGGGTGTCAGGCCCATCAACGTGCGCAGCGTGGTGGTTTTACCGGCGCCGTTGCGGCCGAGCAGCACGGTGATGCGGCCTTCTGCCGCCTCCAGGCTCACGCCATGCAGGATATGGCTCTTGCCGTAGTAGGTGTGCAGCCCCTCGGCAGTCAAGGCGGACTGCGGCGCCGCATTCATGACGCGTTCCCCAAGTAGGCAGCCTGCACGGCCTCGTTGACGGCGATCTGCTCCGGCGTGCCTTCGGCCAGCAACCGCCCCCCGTCAAGCACGGTGATGCGATCAGCCAGGTCAAACACCACACGCATGTCGTGCTCGATCAGCACGATGGTGAAGTTGTTCTTGCGGTGCAGGCTGCGGATGAGTTGCATAGTCTCGTCGGTCTCCTGGTCGCCCATGCCGGCGGTGGGTTCGTCGAGCAGCAGCAGGCGTGGGCGCAACGCCAGCGCAATGGCGATCTCGGTGGTGCGCTGGTCGCCATGGGCGAGCTCGCCGGCCAGCCGGTTGGCCTTGCCGTGCAGGCCGGTAAGCTCCAGCGTGTGCTCTACGTGCTGGCGCACGTGTGCCTTGTCCGCGGGGCTGATCCACGGCCGCTGGCGAAAGCCCGCCGCCGCCTCCGCGCTGATGCGCACGTTCTCAAACACGGTCAACTCCGGAAAGATCTCCGTGATCTGGAACGTGCGGGCAATGCCGGCCGTCACGCGCCGGTGCGCGGGCAGCGCGGTGATGTCCTGCCCCTCAAAGGCGATGGTGCCGGCGGTCGGCCGGAAGAAACCGCTGATGAGGTTGAAAAACGTCGTCTTGCCCGCACCGTTCGGCCCGATGACGGCGCGCAGCTCGCCTGGCTCCACGGACAGCGACACATCCTGCACCGCGACCAGGCTGCCGAAGTGCTTGCTGACGCGGTCAACCGCGAGCACGCTCACGATTCACTCCGGCGCTGGATCACGCCCAGCAGCCCGCGCGGGAAAAACAGCACGATCGCCACGAACAGCATGCCGACAAACGACATCCAGTTGATGGTGATGCTCGACAGGTAATCCTGCAGCACGACAAACACCACGGCGCCCAGCAACGGCCCCCAGAAGCTGCGCATGCCGCCCATCACCGCCATCATCACGAAATCGCCCGACTGGCTGTAGTGCAGGCCGCGCGGGTCGGCAAAGTTGTTCAGCAGCGCATACAGCGCACCGGCAAAGCCCATGAAGAAGCACGACAGCGTAAAGGCGATCCAGATATGCCGGTTGACCGGAATGCCGAGAAAGCGCGCGCGCCGCTCGTTCTCGCGGATGGCGATCATGGTGCGGCCGAACGGCGAGCGCAGCACGCCCGCCATCACGCCCGTCGCCAGCGCCAGGCAGGCAAGCACGAAGTAATAGAACGCGTTGGCGTTCGACAGGATGTCGATGGTGGTGATGCCCAGGTGCAGGGGGGCACGCGTGAAACCGCGCAGCCCATCGTCGCCGCCGGTGAGTGAGCTCCACTGGAAGGCGATGTAGTAGAACACTTGCCCGAAGGCGATGGTGACCATGGCGAAATACACACCACGCCGCCGCACGCTCAACGCGCCCAGCAGTGCACCGGCAACGCCACCCAGCAGCGTGCCGCATACCAGTGCCAGCGGCGTGCTCTGCGCCAGGAACTTCAGTGCCAGGCCCGCGCCGTACGCCCCCAGGCCAAAGTACGCGGCATGGCCGAACGACAGCACGCCCGTAAAACCCAGCAGAAAGTTGACCGACATGGCCGCCAGCCCCAGCACCAGCACGCGGGTGCCGAGTGCGGTGTAGCCGCCCAGCGGCGGCATCCAATAGGGCGCGAGCAGTAGCGCCGTCCAGATGGCCAGCAGCCCCAGCAGACGGCGAAGCTGCGCTTGATCGCTAAACTGCGTGCTCATGTCAGCATGCCTTCTTCACCGAGCAGCCCGCGCGGGCGCAGCAGCAGCACGAGGGCCATCATCACGTAGATGACCGCCTCGCTGGCCGCCGGCACGAACACTGCCGTGACGCCCGATGCCACCCCGATCAGCAACCCGCCCAGCAGCGTGCCCGTCAGGCTGCCGACCCCGCCGACGATGATGGCGATGAAGCTCGGCATCAGCAGCCCCGTTCCCATGGTCGGCTCCAACCCGAGTTGCCCGGCCGCCAGCACGCCGGAGAGGCCCGCCAGGAAGATGCCCATGGCAAAGTTGAGCGAGCGCAGCCGCCCCACGTTGATGCCAAGTGCCGCCACGGTTTCCAGATCCAGCGTGCCTGCGCGGATGCGGATGCCCATGCGCGTGTAGCGCAGCAGCAGGAAGAGCGCCGCCACCGTCACCGCTACGGTGCCGACCATGAACAGCCGGTAGCCGGTGATGAAGAAGAACGCGTTGGAGAGCGGCCGTGCCAGGACTTCGGGAACCGTCACCGGCTTGCCCTGCGCGCCCCAGATAAAGCGCGTACCGTCTTCAAACACGAACGCCAGACCGAAGGTCAGCAGCAGGCTGTAGAGCGGGTCGCGCCCGTAGACGCGGCGGATCAGCAGGCGCTCCAGCACCAGCCCGATGAGCGCGGCAAACGGCGGCGCAATCAGCAGCGCGCCCCAGAAGCCGACATACGGTGTGATGGTGTAGGCGATGTAGCCGCCAATGACGAGAAAGCCGCCGTGCGCAAAGTTGATGACATTGCTCAGGTTGAGGATGAGCGACAGCCCGAGCGCCATCAGCACGTAGAACGCGCCGATGATCAGCCCATTGGTGATGTTGAACAGCAGCAGTTGCGTCATGGCCCTGGCGCGTCTTGATGCGCGCTGTGTGCGCGGATTGCCGGCTCGCTCAAGCAGTCGGCCACTTGATCGTGCAGCCGGTCGCGCTCTCGGGCGGTGCGGTCTTGTCGCCGGGCACGACGTTGTCGACGTGGAACAGGTCTTCCGGATCGCCCGCCGGCTTGGTCAATGCCTCGCCCACGAACGACGACGTCATCAACTGGTGATCCCCCTTGCGGTAGTAGCACTTGTTGGGCTGCAGCTTCACGTCATCCGGCAGCTCGAACCCACCCAGCGCCTCAGCCAGCTTGCGCGCATCGAGGGTCTTCTCCCGGTTGGCGATGCCTGCCAGCGTATGCACCGAGGTATAGCCGAACCAGTGGCGCGCGGTCGGCACCTTGCCGTTGTTGACCTTGCGGATGTCGGCAACGAACTTCTCCACGTGCGGCACGCCGGGCTGCTTCCAGTACCACTCGAACATCCAGACCCCAACGCGCGCTTCGGGCGGCATGGCCTCCAGCGATTCCAGCTCCTGCTGCAGCCCCGCAATGTGCATCTGTTTGCCGATACCGAACTGCGCGATCTGCTTGAGGCAGTTGACCATGTCCGAGCCCTGCGGCAGCACCAGCAGCACGTCGGGGTTGGCGGCACGCGCCTTGATGAGGAATGAGGAGAAATCGGTCGTGCCCAGCGGCGTCAGTTCATTGCCGGTGATGGTGCCGCCGAGCTTCTGCAAGTCGGCCGCCGCAGCCTTCTGCAGCGTGTGGCCGAAGGCGTAGTCCGGTGTGATGAAGTGCCACTTCTTGCCGTACTTGGTGAACAGCAGGTTGGCCACCGCGTTGGCCTCCATGCTGGTGGTGTTGCACACGCGGTAGACGTTCCATTTGCAGTCGCTGCCGGTGATGGTGTCGGTATGCCCGCCCGAGACGATATGCAGCACCTTCTTCTCGTTGCTGACCTGGGAGATGGCCTGCGCAATGCCGGAGTTCACATCGCCGATCAGGAAGGTCACCTGATCGCGTTCGATTAGCTTGCGCGCCTTCTGTACGCCCGTGCCGACGTCGTTGGCGGAGTCTTCCACCAGCAGCTCGATCGGCCGGCCGAGAATGCCGCCGCGGGCGTTGATCTGTGCTACGGCAAGCCTGGCCCCCGTGACTTCGTTCTGCGCAACGGCGGCATAAACGCCCGTGAGCGGGTCGACCATGCCGATGCGCAGGGGCGCATCGCCGCGTGCCTTGATGATGAAAGGCGGTGCCAGTTGCACCGCTGCCGCCGCGACGGCGGTTTTCAGGATGGTGCGACGGTCAACGTGGATGCAATTCGGTGTCGTCATGGTTAGCCCCCTGACTTGTCTGTCGAATCGACCAATTCCTGCCAACCACTTTAGGTGTGCGTACTGAGTTGCACAAGGCAGGTCAACCTGCGAAAACGGTGGATGGGCAAGGGTTTCTACGGGGTTGGGGGGTGGAATGTGGCCAACGTGGGTCCGTGGCCACCATGTATCGGAGGCCGCACGCGGGTGAAAATCAAGGCGTGATAACAAACGCCGCGCAAATGTTTGGCGTGTCGGCCGGCAAGCATCCGCCGGGGGGTACGCAAGCGCCGCATCAGCCGCTATAGTGGCGCCACTTGTGCCTCGTCCAGCCTGCCACCCGACACCCTCTGCCATGCCCGACATGACCGCTTCCGTGATCGCCTACGCCTCGCACCTGCTGGCGGGCGCCGTGGTGTTCTCCGGCTTCTTCTTCGTCTACTTACGCCTGACGCCATATGACGAGTTCAAGCTGATCCGCGAAGGCAACATCGCCGCATCACTCTCGTTGGCCGGTGCGCTACTCGGTTTTGTGCTGACCATCGCGTCGAGCATCACGCATGCCGACGGCCTGCTCCCCTTTGTGTTCTGGGCAGTGATGGCATCGGTCGTGCAACTGATCGTGTTTCTGGTGCTTACGCGGTTGATGCCGGACTACCGCCTGCAGATCGAGCACAACAACATCGCCGCCGGTATGCTGTTTGGCGTGAGCGCGCTGGCTGTTGGCGTGATCAACGCGGCTTGCCTGTCCTGACGCTGTCCTGATTGTTCTTGCCCCGCGAATCATTGCGAAGGAGTTTGCTGTGAGCCTGTCCAGTTTCATCAAGAAGCAGTTCATTGACATCCTGCAGTGGACGGAGAGCGAAGACGGCGTGCTCGCCTGGCGCTACCCCATGCAGGACATGGAAATCCAGAACGGCGGCACCCTGGTCGTGCGCGACTCGCAGATGGCGATGTTCGTCAACGAAGGCCAGATTGCCGATGTGTTCGGCGCCGGCACCTTCAAGCTGACCACGCAGACGTTGCCCGTTCTCACGTATCTGAAGAACTGGGACAAGCTGTTCGAATCCCCCTTCAAATCCGACGTTTACTACTTCAGCACGCGCCAGCAGCTTGGCCGCCGCTGGGGTACGCCGCAGCCGGTGACGGTGCGCGACAAGGATTTCGGCATGGTCCGCCTGCGCGCCTTTGGCGTGTACGCCTACCACGTGGCTGATCCGAAGCTGTTCTACCAGCAGGTGAGCGGCACGCGTGACATCTACACCGTTGATGAGGTTGAGGCGCAGCTGGGCCCCGTCATCATGGGGGCGATGGCCACGGCGTTTGGCGAATCCGGTGTGCCGTTCCTGGACCTGGCCGCCAACCAGATGCTGATGTCGAACAAGGTGCGCGAAGCTCTCGCGCCGCAGTTCACGCAGTACGGTCTGGCGCTCGATAGCTTCCAAGTCTCCAGCGTCACGCTGCCGGATGAACTGCAGGCCGCGCTGGACCGCCGCATCAGCATGGACATGACCGGCGACATGCAGCGCTTCACGCAATATCAGACGGCCGAATCGTTGCCGCTGGCTGCGCGCAATGAAGGTGGCATCGCCGGTACGGGCGCGGGTTTGGCGGCAGGCTTGGCGATGGGCCAGGCAATGGCCGATAGCCTGCGCACCGCCGTGCAGGGCAACGCCGGCGGTGCAACTGCTGCCGCAGCGCAACCTGCTGCTGTGGCACCTGTTGCACCGGCCGTGGACGACCCCACGGCACGCCTGGCCAAGCTCAAGGAATTGCTCGACAAGGGCCTCATCACGCAGGCCGACTTTGATGCCGGCAAGGCCGCCGTGCTCAAGGCGCTGACCGGGGGCTGAGCATCAGCCTCACGGATCGGATGATCGGGCGGCACCGCAAGCCGCCCGTTTTTCTGCCCAATCGAACGACCTGACCATGTTTCATGCCAACTGCCCGGCGTGTGGCGCGCCGGTGGAACTGAAGTCTGCCGCTGCCGTGATGGCGGTGTGCAGCTTCTGCAAAAGCACGCTGCTGCGCGACGGCGATACGCTGTCCGACATCGGCAAGATGTCCGCCGTGCTGGAGGACTACGCACGCGTGCAGATCGGCACCACCGGGCGTTACAAGAACAAGGCGTTCACCGTCGTCGGCCGTATCCAGTTGCGTTACGACGCGGGCTTCTGGAACGAGTGGTACGTGCTGTTTGACGACGGCACAGATGGCTGGCTGGCCGAGGCGTCGGGCCAGGTCACCATGACGTTCTCGCGCGGCGTGCCGCGCAACGCCGTCGCATTCGAGGGGTTGCGCCCCGGCCAGCTTTACGACGCCGAGGGCAAGCAGTTCACGCTGTCCGATGTGCGCGAAGCCGATTGCACCGGTGGCCAGGGCGAGTTGCCGTTCCGCGTGGGCGCGGGCTGGCACGCGCGCGTGGCCGACGGCCGCCGCGAAGACGCCTTCATCACACTGGACTACTCCGACGGCACGGCCCCTACGCTTTACGTGGGCGAGGCCACCACGCTCGAAGTGCTCAAGTGCCAGTTGCTGCGCACCGACGCCGAGATCAAGGAAACCGCTGGCCGCGTCCCGAGCAAGCTCACCAACCTTGATTGCCCGCAGTGCGGCACGTCGATTCCGTTCAGCCCTGGCTTGACCGGCCACGTGCTGTGTCCGGGCTGTGGTGCGGCCATCGATGCGGCCACCCCGCGCGGCGAGATCATCGCCCGCGCACGTTCGGTGCCGCAGGTCGCCACCACGTTGGAATTGGGCGACAAGGCGCTTATCGACGGCCTGCAGTGGCAAGTGATTGGCGTGATGCGCCGCGCGGTGGTCGACGGCGGCGGCGAATGGTTTGAATACCTGCTGTACACGCCCAAGCGCGGCTTCAACTGGATGGTCGAAACCGATGACGGCTGGTTCCGCGCCTCCGTGCTCGACCGCTGGCCCACGCAGAAGGACGGCCGTACCGCTGTGCTGGACGGCAAGGCCTACGCCCGCAACGAGGACTACACCGCCCGCGTGACCTACGCCGCCGGCGCTTTCAACTGGCGCGTTAAAGCGGGTGACCAGACGCGCGTCGTGGAATACACCGCCGGTCAGGAAAGCCTTGCCGCTGAAAGCGATGCGCACGAGCTGACGTGGTCCAGGAGCACGCCGGTGAGCGCCGCGCAGATCAAGGCGTGGTTCGGCAAGGTGGTCGCCGAGCCGGTCAAGGCGTCGTCAAACTACATGACGGTGGCGGTGGTGGCGTGCGTGCTGCTCGGCTTGCTGAACCTGGTGCCGTTCTTCATGGCGCCGGGCTCGGTGGTTGGCATCACGCTGTTCGCGGCGCTGCTGTTGCTGGTGCCCGCATGGCTGGTGGCCAAGATTGGGGGCGGAGAATGAAGAGCTGGTTCGTTCTCTATGCCGCGGCCGTGGTGATCGGCGCGACGTACATGGACTGGAAGGCGGGCTTTGCCGCGCCGCGCACGCCGTCGTACGGAAGCAGTACAGGCGGATCGTCTTACTGGGGCGGGTCGTCGGGCGGCAGCGGTTACGGCGGTGGTTTCAGCGGGGGCCACAAGTGACGCGCACTGACGCGGCACGCCCGGCGGAAGATGCGTCCGCTGCGGTGGGCGAGCATCTGTTGCTGGATCTGTACGGCGTGGCGCCCGCGTTGCTGCGCGATGCGGCTTTACTGGAAGCCGCACTGCGCGATGCCGCCGATGCGCTGGGCGCCACCATCCTGCATGCGCATCTGCATTGCTTTGACTCGCTGCGCACGGGTTTGCCTGCGGGCGAGCAGGGCGGCGTGACCGGTGTGTTGCTGCTGGCCGAATCGCACCTTTCTATTCACACCTGGCCCGAGCACGGGTTTGCCGCCATTGATGCCTTCATGTGCGGCACCGGTACGACGCACGCCGCGCGCGCGGTGTTCGAGCGGGCACTGGCGCCGGAACGCGTTGACGTGCGCATCGCCCCGCGCGGTGGTGAACCTGCGCCGAACTGATCTACACCGGCTGGCCGTCGCCGTCGCATATCACGCGATTGCGCCCCAACCGTTTGGCAGCGAGCAGTGCGGCATCGGCGCGCATGATGAGGTCTGTGGGGGTGCACGGGTTCCGGCCGGGCTCGCAGCTCGCCAGGCCCAGGCTGATGGTGCAGTGGATGGCGGCCTTGGGCGTTGCAATTTCCGAGGCTTCCACCGCGCTGCGCAGCCGCTCTGCGATGGCGGCGGCCTGCATGGTGGTCGTATCGGGCAGCACCACCAGGAATTCTTCGCCGCCGTAGCGGCCCACCGTATCGATGGGGCGCGAATTCACGCGTAGCGTGCGTGCAATCTCAACCAATGCTGCGTCGCCCACGGTGTGGCCGTAGGTATCGTTCACGCGCTTGAAGTGGTCAACGTCTACCACCAGCAGTGAGAGCGGCTGCTCGTACAGTATTGCGTGGCCGCATTCGCGTGTGAGCAGTTCCATCGCCGCGCGCCGGTTCCAGATGCTCAGCATCGGGTCGGTCAGGCTCTCATGGCGCGCGACCTGCAGCTCGGTCAGGATGGACCGCTGCGTTTCGCTCAGTTCGCGCTCGCGAAAACCCGATTCCACCCAACTGGCCAGATCGTCGAGCAATTTGCGCTCGGCCTGATCAAACGTGCGCGGCTTCTGGTCGATCACGCAGAGTGTGCCGACGGCGTAGCCCGCGAGGTTCTTGACGGGGCGGCCAGCGTAGAAGCGGATGTGCGGGGCGCCGGTCACCAGCGGGTTGTCGGCAAAGCGCGGGTCAGCCAGGGTGTCTGGAATGACGAGCATCCGTTCTTCGGCCACCGCATGGCCGCAGAACGAGACGTCGCGTGGGGTCTCCCGCGCGCCTAGGCCAATGCAGGATTTGAACCACTGCCGCTGCGCGTCGATGAGCGACACCAGCACGATCGGCACGTCAAACACCCGCTTGGTCGTGCGGGTGACGCGGTCGAACAGTTCTTCATCCGGCGTGGACAGCAACAGCATGTCCTGCAGGGAGGCCAGACGTTGTGCTTCGTTATGTGGAATCGGGGCGGGTTTCATGCGCAGGGGGCGCCGGCCTGGCCAGCGCGCCTGAAACGGGCAAAAAGATAAAGATAACCCAGGCGCGGCAAGCCGTGGGCCTGAGGTGCACCACTTAGCGGCCGACCATGTTCTCCGGCCGTACCCATGCGTCGAACTGCTCGGGCGTGACATAGCCCAGCGCCAGGGCAGCCTCGCGCAGGCTCGTACCTTCCTTGTGCGCCTTCTTGGCGATCTGCGCTGACTTGTCGTAGCCGATGTGCGGGTTGAGCGCCGTCACCAGCATCAGTGAGCGCTGCACCAGCTCGTCGATACGGCTGCGGTTGGGTTCGATGCCCACGGCGCAGTGGTCGTTGAAGCTGCGCATGCCGTCAGCCAGCAGGCGCACGCTGTGCAGGAAGTTGTAGGCAATCATCGGGCGGAACACGTTCAGCTCGAAGTTGCCCGACGCGCCGCCCACGTTGACGGCCACGTCGTTACCGAACACCTGTGCGCACAGCATCGTCACCGCTTCGCTCTGCGTGGGGTTGACCTTGCCTGGCATGATGGACGAGCCCGGCTCGTTCTCGGGGATAGCGATTTCGCCCAGACCGCTGCGCGGGCCGCTCGCCAGCCAGCGGATGTCGTTGGTGATCTTGGTGAGGCTGGCGGCCAGTGTTTTCAGCGCGCCGTGCGCATGCACCAGACCATCGGCCGACGCCATGGTCTCGAACTTGTTAGGCGAAGTGATGAAAGGCAGGCCGGTCAGGTGGGCCAGCTCCGCAGCCACCTGCTCGGCGTACCCGGCCGGTGCGTTGAGGCCCGTGCCGACGGCCGTGCCGCCCAGCGCCAGTTCGCACAGGTGCGGCAGGGCGGCGTTCAGGTGCGTTTCGTTGTGCTGCAGTTGGGCGACGTAGCCGGAGAACTCCTGGCCGAGCGTGAGCGGCGTCGCGTCTTGCAGGTGCGTGCGGCCGATCTTGATGATGTCGTTGAAGTCGGCCGCTTTCTTGGCGAGCGTTTCGCGCAAGGTGCGCAGCGAGGGCAGCAGATGTTGCGTGATGGCTGTTACCGCAGCCACGTGCATCGCAGTCGGGAACGCGTCGTTGGACGACTGGCTGCGGTTGACGTCATCGTTCGGATGCACGAGGCGCGCTTCGCCGCGCTCGCCGCCGAGCAGTTCGCTGGCGCGGTTGGCGAGCACCTCGTTCATGTTCATGTTGGTCTGCGTGCCCGAACCCGTTTGCCAGACCACCAGCGGGAACTCATTCGGGTGTTTACCGGCGATGACCTCATCGGCGGCGCCGATGATGGCGTTGGCCTTTTCGGCCGGCAGCAGCCCGAGGCGGTGGTTGACGGCCGCGCTGGCACGTTTGATGCGGGCGAGCGCGTCGATCAACTCGCGCGGCATGCGGTCGCCGGCAATGTCGAAGTTCTGCAGCGAGCGCTGCGTCTGCGCGCCCCACAGGTGATCGGCAGGGACTTCAATCGGGCCAAAGGTGTCGCGTTCGGTACGGGTGGTCATGGCAGAAAGGAAGGCACAAGGTGACGGGGGGGAACGCTCCAGTATAGGCAGAGCCCAGTGCCCATGCCGCCGATAGGGCGGATGGGGGAGCACACGGTTTTGCTGGGTACACCGTTTGCCCGCTCGGGCCAGGCACGCCACAATGACGGCTCTGCTGCATGCCCCAACACCCGCCCGGCCCCGCCGCCTCGCCCATGTCCACCTCCGCCGCCGTCGACAAGTCTCTCAAACCGCTGCTCTGGCTGGTGGCCATGGGTCTGTTCATGCAGACGCTGGATTCCACCATCGTCAACACGGCGTTGCCTGCCATGGCGCGCAGCCTGTCGGAAAGCCCGCTGAAGATGCAGTCGGTCATCATCGCCTACACGCTGACGACCGCCATGCTGATGCCCGCCTCGGGCTGGCTGGCCGATCGCTTCGGCACGCGCAAGATGTTCTTCGCGGCTATCTTCCTGTTCACCATCGGCTCGTTGCTGTGCGCAGAATCACGCAGCCTCGACATGCTGATTGCCTCGCGCGTGGTGCAGGGTGTGGGCGGCGCGCTGCTGATGCCGGTGGGGCGGCTGACGGTGCTGCGCGTGGTGCCGCGCGAGCAATTCCTGCCGGCCATGAGCTTTGTCACCATCCCGGGGCTGATCGGCCCGCTGATCGGTCCGACGCTGGGCGGCTGGCTTGTGCAGGCGGTGTCGTGGCACTGGATCTTCCTGATCAACATTCCGGTGGGTGTGATCGGCGCACTGGTTACGCTCAAGGTGATGCCCGATGTGCGCGCGGAGGATGACAGCCGCTTCGACTGGTCGGGCTATCTCATGCTGGCCTTCGGCATGGCGGCGGTATCGTTCTCGCTCGATGGGTTGTCCGAACTGGGCTTCCAGCACGCCACGGTGCTGGTGCTGCTGGTTTTCGGTCTGGCAGCGCTCACGGCGTACTGGCTGCACGCGGGGCGTGCGAATGAGCGTGGATCGGGGCCACTGTTTCCGCGCGCGCTGTTTGGTATTCCGAGTTTTTCGATTGGTGTGCTGGGCAACCTGTTTGCGCGCATCGGCAGCGGCGGCATGCCGTTCCTGATCCCGCTGCTGCTGCAGGTGAGCCTGGGGTACACGCCGCTGCAGGCCGGGCTGATGATGGTGCCGGTAGCCGCTGCTGGCATGGCTGCCAAGCCGCTGGGCACGTGGGCCATCAAGCGCTACGGCTATCGCCGCATGCTGTCTGCCAACACGCTGATGGTCGGGCTGATGATGGCCAGCTTTGCGATCATGACGCCCAACGTGCCCGTGTGGCTGCGCATCGTGCAACTGGCGTTGTTCGGCACCTTCAACTCGATGCAGTTCACGGCCATGAACACGCTCACGCTCAAAGACCTGACCGGCCCGCTGGCCAGCGCGGGCAACAGCATGCTCTCCATGGTGATGATGCTGTCGATGAGCCTGGGCGTGGCCGCTGCCGGTGCGTTGCTCACCGGATTTACCGACTTTACCGCCGGGCCGGAAGGGCGCGACACGCTGGCCGCGTTCCACAAGACCTTCGTCTGCGTGGGTGTGATGACCTGCGCGGCCGCGTGGATCTTCGCGCAGCTCTCGCGCTTCGAGTCAACGCAGGTGGTCAAGCGGCCCGAGATGGAAGTGCATTGACTGGATGACTGCATTGACTGCGGGGCGCGGCTACTTCTTCCAGTAGCCTCGCATCTTCTTGCTGAGGTCGACCTTGGCTGCGGCGCGCGCTTCTGCCGCCGGGTCCGCGCCGGGCTCCGGCGTTGGCCATGCGCACGCCTCGAACAGCGGCAACAGCGCAGGCGGAATGAAGCGCGTGCGCGATGCGTAGATGTGCCGGTCGCCATTGGGCGTTTGCTGCGTGACGTAGAAGCGCTGCGGCACGAGGATATCCAGATGCTCGCGTGCGCGCGTCATCGCCACGTAAAGCAGGCGGCGCTCTTCCTCCAGCTCCTCATGCGAACCGGCACCCAGGTCGGCCGGCATGCAGCCATCCACGGCGTTGAGCACATACACCGCCTTCCACTCCTGGCCTTTCGATGAATGGATGGTCGACAGGATCAGATAGTCCTCATCGCGGTAGGGGTCGCCCGATTCATCGCTGGTCAGCTCGGGCGGGTCGAGCGTCATTTCCGTCAGGAAGCGCTCGCGCGTGGCATAGGTGGCGGCCATGCGGGCAAGTTGCTCAAGGTCACCCTGGCGCACGGCAGCATCGTCGTGCAGGCGTTCCATGTGCGGCGCATACCAGGTGCCCACGGCTTCGAGTTCGCTGGCCCATTCCAGGCTGTCTTTGGGTGTGCGCAGCGTCTGCATCAGCGTCATCAGCGTGGCCCAGTCACCGGCTAGGCGTGCGGGCGGCTCGTAGGCGAGCAGCGCGGCAATCGGGTCCGTCGCCTCGGCCATCGCGTCAAGCACGCGTGCGGCGGTGGCGGGGCCTGCGCCCGGCAGCAGTTGGATCACGCGAAACCCGGCGATGCGGTTGCGCGGGTTCTCGGCCCAGCGCAGCACCGAGAGCACGTCTTTCACGTGCGCGGCTTCCAGAAACTTCAGCCCGCCGTATTTCACGAACGGGATGTTGCGGCGCGTGAGTTCGATTTCCAGCGGTGCGCTGTGGCTCGCTGTGCGGAACAGCACTGCCTGCGATTTCAACGCCAACCCGCCTTCACGCTGATGCAGCACCTGCTCGGCCACGCAGCGTGCCTGCTCGGCTTCGTCACGCACCGAGATCAGGCGCGGGCGATGCGTCGATGCCCGGTCCGTCCATAGCGTCTTGGCGAAGCGCTCGGTGGCAAAGCGCATCACGCCGTTGGACGCATCCAGGATCGGTTGTGTCGAGCGGTAATTGCGCTCCAGCAGCACCGTGTGCGCGGGCCGCGAAAAATGGCGCGGGAAGTCGAGGATGTTGCGCACCGTCGCCGCACGAAACGCGTAGATCGACTGCGCATCGTCGCCCACCACCGTCACGCCGCGGCCGTCCGGGCGCAGCGCACGCAGGATCGACGATTGCAGCCGGTTCGTGTCCTGATATTCGTCGACGAGGATGTGGTCGAAGCGCGCGCCGATCTCGGCCGCCAGCTCGGTGTCGGACACCATCGCGTGCCAGTAGAGCAGCAGGTCGTCATAGTCGAGCACGTGTTGCGCCTGTTTGGCTTCGACATACGCGTCGAACAGCGTGCGCAACTGCGCTTCCCACATCGCGCACCACGGGAAGTGGTGCTTGAGCACGGCGTTCAGCGGGCTTTCAGCGTTGATGGCGCGCGAGTAGATTGCGATGCACGTCTGCTTGAGCGGAAAGCGGCGTTCTTTGGTCGACAGGTTCAGCTCGTGGCGCACGACGTTGAGCAGGTCGGCGGAATCGCTACGGTCGTGGATGGTGAAATCGGGCGCGAGGCCGACGCGCTCGGCGTACTCGCGCAACAGGCGTGCGCCGATGCCGTGGAAGGTGCCAGCCCAGGGCAGGGTGGTTTTGTACGACGCGCCGGCGGAATTCAGCGCGCTGTTTGTGCGCTCGCCCTGCATGGCGCGCGCCAGCAGGTGGCCGGCGCGGTTGGACAGCTCGCTCGCCGCCCTGCGCGAGAACGTCAGCAGCAGAATGCGTTGCGGATCGGCCCCGCTGGCCACCAGATGCGCGACGCGCCAGCCTAGCGTGTGCGTTTTACCTGACCCGGCACCGGCCAGCACAAGTAGCGGGCCGTTTTCCGCCGCATCTGTTCCCGAAATGCCGAACTCGACCGCCTGGCGTTGCTGGTCGTTCAGTTGGGCCAGGTAACCCGGCGTGACCGGGTCATTGGCGATGTCTGGGTTGGGAGGGACGGAGAGCACGGCAGGGCGTCACAAAAAATAACTGTATAAATATACAGCACCATGTTGCCTGCCCGGGGAAAGTGAGGACGGTGGATGCCGCCCCCTGCGATCAGATTCCGTCCCGCAGCTTCTTCGCGAAGTCCTGCGGCGCGGCCCGCCGGTTGACGGCGTCCACCAGATCCGCCAGGAACCAGGGCAGCACGAGTTGCGTACCCGGATCACTCAAACCGACGCGCAGCGTGTTCGTGGATGCGGGTGCGGCGGGTTTGGCCTGCTGGGTGGGCACAGGAGGCTGGCTGTGGGCGAGCATTCCTTGCAGGTCCTGATCGGTGAAGGTGAAGGTTGACGTGGTCAGGGCCGAGGCGGTCATGGCTGCCGACATCAGCGTCGAGGCCACAACAAGGTGCTTGAGGGTGTTGGCAGGCATCATGGCCTCCAGGAAAAACGGTTGGATGACGGTTGGATGAGCGGGCAACCGGCGCGCCGCGCGGTGGCCAGCAGCAATGATCCTCCTTCCGATCATAGCGGCGGCTTAGGGTTCCGTTTCTCTCAGGAAAGCCTAAATATCGCGCGCAATTCGATCAGATGGCCTGCGGTTGCAGCGCGATCACGGCCATTCCGGCCAACGCGATGGCCGCGCCGCCGATGTCCCAGCGCGTGAGCGTAACGCCGTCGATCAGGCGCAGCCACACCAGCGCCACGGCGATGTAGACACCACCATACGCGGCATAGGTGCGGCCGGCGGCAGTCGGATGCAGTGTCAGCAGCCACGCGAACAGCGCCAGCGAGGCCGCTGCCGGCAGCAGCAGCCAGATCGGCTTGCCTTGCCGCAGCACGAGCCACGGCAGGTAGCAACCGACGATTTCCGCCACGGCGGTGACGGCAAACAGCACGGCAATACGAAGCAGTTCCAAAGCGGGCCTCAGAGCAATCAAAAGGCAGGTCGCACGGATTGTGGCATGCGGGGCCGCGCAGTCATGCGTTCTCAGGCGTGCCAGGCATCCGGCCAGTACGACAGTCAAACATCGTCGGACCGATCTGGCTGCACATGCGCAACTGGCAGCGGCCGTCGGATCGACGCGGCCGGAAAAGCGCTGACCGAGAAACGCGTACGGGCTAGTGCGCAGCGGGCGCCGGCAACACCGGCGTGACCTTGTACCCGCGCGTAGCCAGCAGCGCGGGAATCCCTTTAGGCCCGATCATGTGCAGCGCACCCACTGCGCCAAACACGCGCTGGCCACTGGCGTGCAAGCGTGCAATGTTCTCGGCCATGGCGCGGTTGCGGTTCGTCACCAGGCGCTGGAAGGCACGCTTATCCGATGCCGTTTTCAGGCAATCGCACCACTGTGGGTAGTGCTCCAGCGTACTGATGTCGCTGTCGGCCCAGGCGTTGGCGAGCGTGAGCGTCTGCGTGCGCGCCTCGCCGGATTCAATGGCATCCAGCACGGTATCGAATTGCTGCACGACTTCGTTCTTCGGCACGATCTCGTTGAGCACGCGCACCTGCTGAGCCAGCGTTTCGAGCGGCACGATGGGCAGGTGCATGCTCTTGGCATAGGTCGTGAGAAACAGGTCGATGCCGAAATCGGGATAGAGCCCGTCGGTGCGCACGCCCAGGACCGCCAGCGAGGCCAACTGCATGGTCGGCTGGAACTTGCGGATCTGCGTGAGTGCCGTGTCGGGCAGGCAGGCCGCAGATAGCAGCTTGTTGAAGCGCTCACCACGCCGGCCGGCCATCAGCCGGCGGTCTTCGCTGGTGTTGTGCGCGGCGAGCGGCTTGCGGTCGGTGTCTTTGTCGAGCAGGTCGAGTTCGAGCGCGATGCTATCAACCTGCCCAAGCGCGTTGCGCACGGCAGGGCCGGGCAGCATCCAGTCGGCCCGTGCGACGTGGATCGTGCCGTAGAGCCACGATGTGTGGCCGTTCTTTTCGATGCGCCAGAGCAGGCCGTGGTCGGTCGCGCGTTGGGCGGCAGCGGCCCAGCCGTCCTTGGGGATGAAGCTGGTGGCCGGGGGCGGACAGTTCGTGGTTGGTGCCTGTGCTGGCGTTGCGTCTTGCGCGACAGCGGCGTCGATGCCCGCCAACAGACAGAGCGCGGCCGCTAGCGCGCGCCACGTGGTGCGATTGCGTGCCATTTGGCGGCTCCCCGAAATATTGTTGTGGTCGTTTGTACAGTTTAGCGGGCGCGGGTGATCGCGCAATCGACAGGCAGCGCGCGCCTATTCGCTCAAGCGAGGCGGCACGGCATGCGCGCCCCGCGTTTCACGAAACCACAGCGCCAGGCTCTCATCTTCCAGCGCATAGGCGCCGCGCGACTCCTTCCAGATCAGGTTCTTGTCGCGCAGCGCATCCAGCGCCGCCTGCACCGTGGCGGTGGAGAATTCGCTGTGACCAAGCTTGGCCGCATACGCCTTCATCGAGTCTTCCGAGAACGGCGAATAGCCTTGTCCGCGCTCGATCAGCACTGCCAGCACGGTGCGCTGGATTTCGGTCAGTGCGCTGTAATCGCTTTCGATCTCGCCCCAGATGCGGTCGCGCAAACCCTGCGCACCGCGCTTGAGCAGTTCGCCCAGGCTGGCGGCTTCGCCCAGTTCCAGCGCGATCTCGCTGACGATGCCCTTGAGCATCTCTGGCCGGTGCCCGACCAGTTGGAAGGCGGCAAACATGTCGTCTTCCTTGAACTGATTGTTGGGCGCCAGGTGCTGGTTGACCCACGCCGTATACGCCGACACATACGGGCGCCCCAGCAGTGGGAAGTTGGTCACGCGCGAGCCGAAGAACGGTTGCGTGCGATTGAGCAGCAGGTTGGCGAGCTTGTCGCGGTTCGAGCCGGTGAACACCAGGAACAGGCGGGGTTCTTCCACGCCCTGGTTCATCTGGTCGCGTGCGGCCTTGAGCGCGAACATGGCGTTGGTGCCCGCCTCGGTGGACAACGCATGCTGCGCCTCGTCGATGACCAGCACAACAGGCCGCCGCACTGCCTTGTGGAGCACATCCAGCGCATCGGCCAGCGTGATGCCCGGCGGCAGCCCGATCTTGCCCAGGTTGAAGGTGAAGGTACGCAGCACGTCGACCTTTTCCATGCCGGCCTGCTTGGCCAGTTTGGCGATCGGCCCATCGAACTGGGCGAGCTTCGATTTGATGGCGTCGGCGATCAGCAAACCGGGGTCGCGGGCGCGGTCGGCCCACAAATCCACGTAGATGGCGATCCACTTGCGGTGCTCGACCTCCGGGACCAGGTCTTCACGCAGGAACGTGCTTTTTCCGGTGCGCCGGGGTGCCGCCAGGAACAGGCCGGAGCGCGCATCGGCCAAGCCCTTGCCTTCCAGGCTGTCGCACAGTGTGTTGGCGAGGTCCTGGCGGTGGAAGTTGAAGCGGCCGCCGTCGTTGTCGTTACCGGTGTTTTGATCCATTGGAAGCCCCGTTTTAGACCTGATTATGGGAAGCGGTATAAATTATAGTTGATCCAATAATTAAGGCTAATTCTGATCGGGTTGCCAGTCGATCGGTTGGGATTTGCCCTTGCGCGGCACTGTGCCGCAGGCAATTTGGGGAACTGTGTGCAGCGCTATACTCCACACATTCTGACGTTTCATTTCTATGCTCCATCGCCGCTGGCTCTTCCTCGTCTGGCTCGCGATCGTACTGAACGTACTGTCGCCGGTGCTCGCTTCCGTGCGCGCGGCAGCCACGGGCACGCTTACCGTCGAGCTGTGCAGCGCAACGGCACGGCATGACGGAACATCGGGCAGCACCGTGCAGATTGCAATCGATCTGCAAGGCGATGGTTCTGCCGATGATTCGGCTGCCCACCACAGCGTGGCGCACTGCCTGTATTGCCCGGGGTTCGCGGCCGGGTTTGCGCTGGCGTCCATGCCAGCGCTGGATGTGCCTTCCGCCCATTTCGTCTATCGCGTGCGGCAGCCGGCCAGCCCGGCGCCCGTGTACGCGCGCAGCGCGCTGCGTGTGGCCGAGTCGCGCGCCCCTCCTGTGTCTCCGAGGTTGTCGATCTGACGCGTCTGCGGGGGTGAACTCCGTGGCGCCTTTGCGTCTGGCCACCTGCCTGGCCAACGCCATCGCAATCCGGAGACCTTTCCGATGTCATCCCACAAGCGCACTGGGGCCGCGGCCCTCAAGCGCACGCTGGTGTGCCGCGCCGTGCTCGCGTTGAGCGCGGCGGCACCGCTGTCCGCCTCGCTATCCGCCTTCGCCGCTGACGATGCGGCACGCGTGTCTGTTACCCCCGTCACCCAGGAACTTGCGCCCACCGTGGTGCGCGCCGGTGCCAACCCCACGCCCTTCGCCCGCGACACGCCCGCCGTCGTGCAAAGCGTGACGGCCGATCAACTCGCCGACCGCAACGTCGTCACCACCGAAGACGCGGTCAAATACCAACCGAACGTGATGGTGCGCCGCCGCTTCATTGGCGACCGCAACTCCATCTTTGCCGGCCGCGATTTCAACGAGATCCAGAGCGCACGCGGCCTGCTGTATGCCGACGGCATCCTGCTCTCGAACCTGCTCGGCTCCAGTTACAGCTATCCACCGCGCTGGTCGATGGTCGGTCCGGATGACCTGGCGCGTGTCGATATCCTGTACGGGCCGTTCTCGGCGCTGCTGCCGGGCAACTCGATGGGCACGACCATTGCGATGACACTGCGACGCCCCGAGAAATTCGAGGCCGCCGCGCAGACGCAACTGATGAGCCAGCATTACAACGACGCGTATGGTTTCTCGCGCAACGTCACCGGCAACCACGAGAGCGCATCGCTGGGCGACCGCCTCGGCAAGTTCTGGTATGCGCTGTCAGTCGACCGGCTGGAGAACGACAGCCAGCCGATGCAGTACGCCACGCCCAATTCCAGGTTCACGGCCGGCGGTACGCCGGTACCGGTGACGGGCGCGCGGCAAGACCTCGGCCCCAACGGCCAGCCGCGCGTGATTCTCGGGCCGCAGATGCTGGAGCGCACTCAGCAACTGCAGGAAACGCTGCGCCTGGGCTATATCTTCAGCGACAGCCTGGAGGCGTCGCTCACACTGGGGCATTGGGAGAATCACTTCAACGATCAGGCGGTCAGCTTCCTGCATGACGCGACAAATGCGGCCGCCGGCAACGTTGTCACGGGTGGCAATGTGCTGATCAACGGCACGCCGTACACGATTGCCCAGAACGCCTTCGCCCCACAGAACGGCGATCAGGAAAACTGGCTTTACGGCCTGGGCGTCAGGGCCAAGATCGGCGGCTGGAAGGTCGACACCAATGCCTCGGCCTACAACGTCACGCGCGACATCCTGCGTGCTTCCAGCACCGCAGCGGGCAGCGGGCCCGGCACCGTGTTTTACGGCGACGGCACGGGCTGGTCCAACTTCGACATCAAAGCGACGTCGCCCACGGTGTCCGGCCACACGTTCACGACGGGCTATCACTACGACCAGTACCACCTGCGCAACCAGACCTTCAACGCGACGAACTGGTCGACGGAAACGCTCTCCACACGCAAATCCAGCTACCAGGGCGACACGCAAACGCAAGCCGTCTTCCTGCAGGACGCCTGGGCCTTTGCGCCGCGCTGGCTGGCAACGCTGGGTTTGCGCTATGAAAACTGGCGCGCTTACAACGGCCAGCTTGGCAACAACAGCAGCACGCTCGGTTACGCCAGCCGCACCGAAGACGCGTTCAGCCCCAAGGCGGCAATCCAATGGCAGGCCACGCAAGATACGCTGCTGCGCCTGTCGTACGGCCGCGCGGTGCGCTTCCCCACCGTGGCCGAGTTGTTCCAGGGCACGATCAGCGGCAACACCATCGTCAACAACGACCCGAACCTCAAGCCCGAACGCGCCAATGATCTCGACTTCACCGTCGAGCAGACCGTGCCTTACGGCGTGCTGCGCACCAGCTTGTTTCAGAGCGACGTGCGCGACAGCATCTACACGCAGACGAACATCCTGGTCACGCCCAACGTGACGAACGTGCAGAACGTGGATCGCGTGCGCACGCGCGGCATCGAACTGGCGTATTCCGGGCAGGACGTTTTGCAAGACGCTGGCGTGCGCGGCGTGGATGTCGAGGCCAACGTTGCCTTCACACAATCAAAAACGCTGGCCGACGCTGCCAACCCTAACTACGTCGACAAGACCTGGCCGCGCATGCCGCGCGTGCGCGCCAACCTGTTTGCCAGTTGGCACGCCACGCAGGACTGGACTGTGGGCGCGGGTGTGCGTTACTCGGGGCGGCAATACGGCACGCTCGACAACACGGATGTGCTGCCCAACGTCTACGGCGGTACCAGCAGCTTCTTCACCGTGGACCTTAAAGCGAGCTATCGCATTGACAAGCACGTCACGCTGGCGTTGGGCGTCGACAACCTGACCGATCGGCGGTACTTCGTGTACCACCCATATCCGGCGCGCACCTTCTATGGGCAATTGAAATGGCGTCTGTAATGCACTCGATTCCTCGCTGGGTTGCCGGTGCGTTGCTGGCCTTGGCCGCAACGTTGAGTGCTGCGCACGAAGGCCATGACCATGGCGCCATGGCGGGCAAGGCCGCCGCCCAGCCACAACGCGCGCAGCTCGCCACGACAGCCGCGTTCGACCAAGCAGGGCGTTTGTGGGTGACGTGGGCCGAAGGGCAGCACGTGGTGGTTGTCTCATCCGACGACCTTGGCAAGACGCTCTCCAAGCCGCAGCGGGTGAACCCGCAGCCCGAGCCGATCTACACCGACGGCGAGAACCGCCCGAAAATCATCGCCAGCCCGGACGGGGCGCTGTACATCAGCTGGTCGCGGCCGCTCGATGCGCCATACACGGGCTTCGTGCGATTTTCGCGCTCGCTCGACGGCGGCAAGACGTGGAGCGCGCCCGTGACGGTCCACCATGACCGCCAGCCGATCACGCACCGCTTCGACTCGATTGCCGTGGACAGCGCCGGCCGCATCTTCGTCACGTGGATCGACAAGCGCGACCTGCTGCGCGCGCAGGCGGCCAAACAGCCGTATGACGGCGCGGCGGTCTACTACACCGTGTCGACCGACCGCGGCGCCACCTTCGCGCCCGAGCGCAAGGTCATCGACCAGACCTGCGAGTGCTGCCGCATTGCGCTCGCGCCCGACGCCGATGGCCACATGCTCGCGCTGTGGCGCAACGTGTTTGCCGGGCAGATTCGCGACCATGCATTGGCGGCTTTGTCGATCGCGTTGTCAGCCAATCGCACGCCGCTTACCGTCACACGCGCGACGTTCTCGGAGTGGCGTGTTGATGCGTGCCCGCACCACGGCCCCGCGCTGGCTGTGACGGCCGACGGCGTGCGGCACATGGCGTGGTTCTCGGTGCTGCAGGACAAGCCTGGCCTGTTCTACAGCCGGCTCTTGGCGGACGGCAAACCGATCGGCGGCGCATGGGCCTTTGCGGGCTCGGCACAAGCCGGTGCGCAGGCATCGCACCCCGCGCTGCTTGCGGCGGACGGTGCGCTGTGGCTGGTGTGGAAGCAGTTTGCCGACGACCGCATGCAGATCCTGCTGCGTAAATCGACCGACGGCGGCGCGCACTGGACGGCCCCCGTCAGCCTGGCGAGCACAGAGGGCAGTAATGACCATCCGCAACTGCTTTCACGCGATGGTCACGTCTATCTTTCATGGCGCACGCAAGTCGAGGGTTATCGGCTGATCGATATCGGCAATGTCAGTCCGTCCAATCCATCATTGGAGGCATCGCAATGAATACTCGATGGAAGTCGCTGGCGATGGGGGTGGCGCTGTCTGCCGCCGCCTTTGCTGCGCAGGCGGCCGGAGTGCTGCAGTTCCAGCCGTTGCATGCGCGCGATGTGCCGGCGCTGCTGCAGACACCGCGTGCGCGCCCGCTCATCGTCGAGATCTGGTCGCTTGAGTGCAGCTACTGCCGCGAGAACATCGCGCGCATTGCGCAATGGCGGCGCAATGCCAAGCAGAACGTGGATGTGGTGATGGTGTCGATGGACGGCCCCGAGCAGGCCGAGATGCTGAACCGCGCGCTGGCGCCGCTGGCCCTTGACAGCAAGATCGGCCTCGCACGCGTGCCGCAGTTCGCCAGTGCCGAAGACATGCCGGAGCGCCTGCGCGCCGCGCTCGACCCCGGCTGGCAGGGCGAGATGCCGCGCACGATCATCCTGCGCCCCGATGGCAAGCGCCATGCGTCGAGCGGTTTGCTGACGCCGCAGGCGTTGGATGCCGCGCTCAAAGATTAACGTTGGCTTACACCCGGCACCGCATGCGTTCCGAGTATGAACAGCTCTTAAAGAAACGATGCGGAAACGACCCGGACCCCCCTCGTTGTTGGGGTATGGCGTGGGGCGTGCACTTTTTATAATGGCGACGCTTTGTGAATTCCGGCGCATTGCTCGTTCACAAAGCACACCCGACCATCTTTCGTCGTCAAAGGCTGAAGATGTTAAGCCCGCCCGCCCCCCGGCCCGCGGGCTTTTTCTTTGCCAAGTTTGGTCCGCATCGCGGGGCGCGATGATAGCGCTGCCCTCAGCGCGTTGTCGCTTGCGATGAAGTGGGGTATGCCGCGGACGGTCGCTGCGTCTCGTCAGATACCGCGCTCAGGCCGACAGCCATTGCCGCCAGCAAAACCGCAACGCCACGCGCGACGTAAAACACCGTTTGTGCGCCAGCGATTTCTGGCTCAGGGGATCTGGCTTCAGCAGCGTGGGCGTGCCAGGCACCGCGTGCAGTGTGGCGCGGCACCGCATCGCGACAGGCGCGCGGCGCGTGCGTGCGGTGTGTGGGATGAGGCTGCATGTGCGGGTGAGACATGGCGGCGATCCTCCTCATGCCTCAAGCGTGCGACCAGGCGCGCCAGAACACCAGCACCGTCATCGAAAAACCGAAGGTAGAAATCAGCGCCCGCACCACTGGCACGGGCAGGCGCTTGCTGACGTGCGCGCCCAGGTAGCCACCGAGCGCGGCAGCCACCAGCATGACCAGCGTCTGCGGCCACCACACCATCTTCGCCAAGGCGAAACACAGCACTGCCACGAGGTTGGTCGCGCCCACCAGCAGCGTGCGCGACGCGTTCAGTGCTTTGATGTCGTCGTGGCCGAACAGTGCCCAGATTGCCATCATCATGATCCCCACCGCTCCGCCAAAGTAGCCGCCATAAATGGCCAGCCCGCCTTGCGCGAGCAGCAGCGTCGTCCGGCCAATCTGTACGCGCCGGCGCAGCCACACACCCGCCTGTTTGCCGAACGTAAACGCCAGCGAGCCGATCAGCAGCAGCCATGGCACGATGAAATCGAACGCGCGTGACGACGTGTTCATCAGCAGCAGCGCGCCAAGCAGGCCGCCACCCAAGCTGATCCCGATCATGGCGCGCATCGAAACCTGCTCGAACCCGCGATAGTCCGAGCGATATGCCCACGCCGACGTGGCCGCGCCGGGCAACAGCGCCACCGTGCTCGACGCATTGGCAAACACCGACGGCACGCCAGCAAACATGAGTGCGGGCAGGGTGACAAACGAGCCGCCGCCAGCCAGCGCATTCATCATGCCGGCGAGCAGGCCCGCACCAAAGAGCGGCAGCGTGGCGGATTCCATTGGGGGCGAGGTTGGGGGTGTCGTGTTGTGAGATGCCTCAGTTTCTGCCACTGGTGACAACGACGCAATCTGCGATACATTGACCAAGCCTCAGGATGAAACTGAGGCTCAAGCCAATTTTGAGACGAATCGTGCGCTTTGACCTGACTGATCTGCGGCTCTTTCTCTACACCGCCGAGGCCGGCAGCATCACTGCCGGCGCCGAGCGTTCGCATTTGACGTTGGCATCAGCCAGCGCACGCATCCGCGGCATGGAAGACACCCTGGGCGTGCCATTGCTGACGCGCAACCGGCGCGGTGTGGAAACCACCGCCGCCGGCCGCACGCTCATGCACCACGCCCGCGTCGTCCTGCAGCAGATGGACCGCATGCGCGGCGAGTTGGGCGAATACGCGCGGGGCCTGAAAGGCTATGTGCGGCTGCTCTCCAACACGGCTGCGATGACGGAATTTCTGCCCGAAACGCTCAGCGCTTTTTTGGCTGCGCATCCCGAAGTTGATGTCGACTTGGAAGAGTTGGTCAGCCACGAAATTGTCGAAGCGATCGCGCAGGGGCGGGCAGACATCGGCATCGTCAACGACGCGGTGGACTTGTCGGGGCTGGAGACCTTTCCGTTCCGGCATGACCGTCTTGTGCTCGTGACCGCGCGCGACCACCCGCTGGCCGAGCGCCGCGAACTGGCGTTCGTCGACACCTTGCAGGAAGACTTCGTTGGCCTGACGGGGGATAACGCGTTGCAGGCGTATCTGGCCGGGCATGCCGCGCGAGCGGGCTATCGGCTCAAATACCGCGTGCGATTGCGCAGCTTTGATGCGGTCTGCCGCATGGTCGAGCGCAACGTGGGGGTCGGCGTAATCCCTGAGCATGCGGCGATCCGGTTGCAGCGCTCCATGGGTATCCGCCGTGTGCGCCTGACCGATGCCTGGGCGACACGCCTGTTGCGCATCTGCGTGCGTCATTTCGACGACTTGCCCGTCTTTGCACGCCAGTTGATCGAGCATTTGCGCGAGGCCTGAGCACGGTGCGTGTCCCTCATTTGGCGGAGGGATGCTGTTTGAACTCGCGCGCGTGAAAACGCGTCGGTACACTGCAGACAGTTGCGGATCGCACAGCGCTACAGATGTGCGGCGCCGCACCAACCTTCCGCTCATGGAGCACATCATGGCGTCTGCCGGTGTTCCCCCTGGTGTTCCCCCGATCGGCCTGCTGCATGCCGCGCGTGCGCTGCGCATTTATCGGCGCCACGAGATCAACGCGCTGGCGTGGATCGCGCTGGGCGTGTGCTTGCGCAGCCCAGCGCCCATGGCGGCCATCAGCGTTGCGTTGCTTATCGTATGCGCGTGGTCGCTCGCGCGGCACATTCAATATCTCAAGCCTCTGTATGAATTGCCGGTGTTCAGCCGCCTGCTGGCACACAGCGGTATGGCGTTCGCGGCCATCAATGCGGCGCTGCTGGCGGTAGAGCTGGCCACGGGTGCCGGACGCGGCGCATGGTTCGACGCCGACGGCTGGCTTGCGCCTGCCTGGCCGCAAATCCTGCCGGACATGGCGGGTACCGTTGAGCTGATGCTGGTCAGCGCCCAGTGGATCGTCGTGCTGGGTGTCGTGGTTGCGGCAGGGGCTTGGGCGTGGCTGAGCCTGGGCGGCGGCAAATCGCTGCGTTTTCCGCCGCGCTCGCAATGAGCGTATGGCTCGGGTGATTCCGGGCTGGTCTGGTGGGCAAAATTCTCCTATAAGTGGCGATGTCGGTTGCAGGTGCGTTTCCTTAGCGTCTGGACGGCCCGGACGAGGCGCGTGCAGTCATCAAACCCCAGGAGACAGGCATGACATCGCTGGACGCCTTCCTGCGGTGCCGCGACTTTCTGCTCGCGCACCGTGAGGATTACGACACCGCCGTGCGCGATTTTGCGTGGCCCGAATTGGATCGCTTCAACTGGGCGCTCGATTACTTCGACACCATGGCGCGTGGCAATGACGGCATCGCCCTGTGGGTGGTCGACGATCAGGGAAACGAGACACGCCTGTCCTTCGCGCAGATGGCCGAGCGTTCGGCGCGCGTTGCCAACCACTTGCGGGCGCTTGGCGTGCAACGCGGTGACCGTATCCTGCTCATGCTCGGCAACGTGCCGGGGCTCTGGGATGTGATGCTCGCCAGCATCAAGATCGGCGCGGTCATCATCCCCGCCACGACATTGCTCACGGCCGAAGACCTGCGCGAACGCATTGCGATGGGCGAGGTGAGCCACGTGGTGGTGGGTGCGGCGGATTGCGCCAAGCTTGACGCCGTATCGGGCACGTTCACATGCATTGCAGTTGGTGCAGACAAAGCGCCAGCCGGCTGGCACCGTTTTGAAGACGCCTACGATGCGTCCGCCGAGTTCACTCCCGACGCGCCAACGCAGGCCAGCGATCCGCTGCTGCTGTATTTCACGTCCGGCACCACGTCCAAACCCAAGCTCGTGATGCACACGCATGCCAGCTATCCGGTGGGGCATCTGTCCACGCTGTACTGGATCGGCTTGGCGCCCGGCGACGTGCACTGGAACATCAGTTCGCCCGGCTGGGCCAAGCACGCGTGGAGCTGCTTCTTCGCGCCGTGGAATGCAGGCGCTACCGTGTTCATCTACAACTACGCGCGTTTCGAGCCCAAGGCGGCGCTCGACGTGCTCTGCCGCGCCAAGGTGACAACACTATGCGCACCACCCACGGTGTGGCGCATGTTGATCCAGGAAGACCTGGCCGCCTGGAAGCCCGCGCTGCGAGAACTCGTGGGCGCTGGCGAGCCCCTCAACCCCGAGGTGATCGAACGCGTGCGCGCTGCCTGGGGCATCACCATCCGAGATGGCTACGGCCAGACCGAAACAACCTGCCAGATCGGCAATAGCCCGGGGCAACCGGTCAAGGCAGGCTCGATGGGCCGGCCGCTGCCGGGCTACCGCATCACGCTGCGCGACCCCGACGGCCACGAAGCAGAAGAAGGCGAGATCTGCATCGAATTGAATTCACGCCAGGGTGGTCGCCAGGTGAGTCGCCCCACAGGCCTGATGGAAGGCTACGCCGGCAACGCCGATAAAACCGCCGAAGCCATGCGCGGCGGCGTGTATCACACCTCCGATATTGCCGCGCGCGATGCCAGTGGCTACCTGACTTACGTCGGCCGCGCCGATGACGTGTTCAAGGCGTCGGACTACCGTGTCAGCCCGTTCGAGCTTGAGAGCGTGCTGATCGAGCACCCGGCCATTGCGGAGGCCGCCGTCGTGCCAAGCCCTGACCCGGTACGCCTGGCCGTGCCGAAAGCCTTCCTGGTGCTGCGTGCGGGGTATGAAGCCGGCCCAGAACTGGCGCGCGATGTCCTCCAGTTTTGCCGCAACCGATTGGCTTCCTACAAACGCGTACGCCGCATCGAGTTTGCCGATCTGCCAAAAACCATTTCGGGCAAGATCCGGCGCGTCGAACTGCGTCTGCGTGAAGCCGCGCGCAGCGAGAGCGCCGCAGGCGTGCGCAACATGCAGGAATATTGGGAAGAGGATTTTCCGGCCGATTGATCTGCACGCAGTGCTTTGGCACGCACGGAACATGCGGCCCCCCGACCGCACGTTCCGCTGCGCCAGCGCTGATCGATATCAGCGCGACGAGCGTGGGACCAGGCGCAATTGACGCGCGCGATCCAAGTCGTAGGCCGGCACGCCACCGTGTGGCAGCGACGCGCGTGAAGCGGCAAGGTCACGGCCGCGCACGATCACCGGGGCGAGCGTGCCTGCACGGATCAGGTCTGTCGCAGCCAGCTCGATCCAATCGCGGTAATTGCGATAGACCTCTTCAGCCGTGATCTTCTGATGCGCGCAATCACAGAGCGACAGGGCTTCGGACGTGACGAAACAGCTCACGACCTTGCCGTCGACGATGGCTTGGAAGAACAGGTCGCCCACAGACCTGAAAGTCTTGCCGGTGAATGAAATGTTCATGACGCTCCCCCCAATTGATCAGGCGCGCCGGTTGGGCGGCGTGCCTCACATGCCGCTTTCGCGGCGCAGTGATCACATGCGGGAGCGTGGTTTCCGAATGGAGGGATGACGATGCTCCAGATGTTGAATCCATCCGGATGCAATTGACCCAGTAAAGCGGGTCGGACTATCCCTCGGTGCCGTTATGCGGTCTGTCAATTCGGTGATTGATTGCGGATTCGCTCTCGCGCTGCGACCTTCCCCGTACAAAGTTCAGTTATGTGTTTTTTTTGGGTTACCACAATCGACGCAACAGCCCGACTGCGACGGCAATCGAGATGGCAAGCAACCAGAGCAAAACGGTGAATGCGCGCGTCGCCGGAAGGCGTGTTTGAAAAAGACGCCGACGCGTTGGAATCACCTGCCAATTGGCAGTGTGACGTCCCCACCCCCGACGAGCACTCAGGCCCGCTGTTCCCCGTTTGACTGTTCCCATGGCCCGCTCCCGCAAGCTCGCCGTTGCTGTGTATTCAATATTATTTAATTCTCTTTTTCTTCCGTTGCATTCTAGGACACTCTACGCAGACCGCCAGCGCGCCTTGGCATGATTCTTATCCTCCGTTTGGCTCATAAACGGGAGGTTTAGGACATATTGGGGGTGCGAATATGAAGTGGTTTTCATTACCTGCCAAAGGCGATTATCCGGGGCGCAAACGCTTACGTTTGAAACGCATGCCGATCGCACCTCGCAATCTGCCTGCAAGGTGGCGCCGATACAGTCGTGCGCTTTTCGTGGGTCGCGTGTTGCGAGACTGCACAAAAGTGGGCGCCCCACCGCAAAACAGCGCAATGCCACGCGCGCTGCGGTACAGTGCCGCCGGGCTGGCAAGGCATCAGAGAACGAGCAGGACATCGACATGACGCAAGCAAGACGCGCCCGGAGTACCAGGGCGCTCGCAGGATTCGGGCGAGGGGGGATTGCCGCGTTGGCGGCATCGGCAGTATTGGCGGCAATGGCCGCCGCGCACGCTGCCGAGCCGAGCTTGGCAGCACGCCGCGCCGCCGTGGAATCGACACTGGCGCACGCCGGCAGTTGCCAGAGCATGGGCGATTACTACTGGGAAATCGGCGACGCCGATGGCGCGTTGATGCACGGGCAGCAGGGCAAGCGTGTGGGCGCCAACAAGACGGTGCGTCTGGCATCCGCGTCCAAATGGGTCTTTGGTGCATACGTGGTCGAGCGCGCGCACGGCAAGCCCACACCCGCCGAGATCGATGCGCTCACCATGCGCTCCGGCTACGACGGGCTCAATCCGCTGCTGTGCAATCGCAATGACACCGTGCAAAGCTGCTTCGCGCGCGGCCGCAATCACACCTTTACGCCGGGTCACGTGGGCCGCTTCAGCTACAACGGCGGCCATGACCAGAAGCTGCTGATCGATCTCGGTTTCGGCCGCGCCGATGTCGAAGTGCTCAACAACGATCTCGACCGCCAGCTAGCCGATACACCCGGCCTGCGCGATGCCGGCCAGCCGCTTGGCATCCGCTACCTTGCGCCCGAGCCGGCCGGCGGCATGATCGCCACGCCGCTCGCCTACGGCCAGTTTCTGCGCCGGCTGATGCGCGGCGAATACCAGCTCGGCAAGATGCTCGGCCAGCATGCCGTGTGCACCGAGCCCGGCACGTGCCCGACCGCCGTCAGCACGCCGGCCTCGCAACCGTGGCACTACGCGCTCAATTACTGGATCGAAGACCAGGCCGGCGGTGATGGTGCCTTCAGCTCGGCCGGTGCATTTGGCTTTTATCCGTGGATCACCGCGGACAAGCGCCATTACGGCATGCTCGTACGCGAGACGCTCGCCCCACGCGGCTACGTGCGCAGCGCGGCATGCGGCGCGCTTATCCGCCGCGCCTTTGCCGAGGGCAAGCCACAGCGTCCTGCAGAAGGTGCGGGCGGCGCCGATTTTGCCGACTGACGCACCCGCCAGATCAAGCGGGCAGGCCATCGCCTAACGTGATCGGGGGTGGCGCCGCATCCTGTCCGGCACCCTCGGCACCTCGGCACGCCGGTTGCCACGCATGGGCCACCTACCTACATGGAGATGGCCCATGGTCCGGCACCCCCTGCGCGGCAGCGAACTGCCGATGTGCGCAAGAACTGTCGGCAGGGTTCTATCCGTCGGGGCACATGGTGTACCTGGACGGCGGTTCGCGCACGGCATTGAAGGCCGATTTGGCGCGCCCTTACGACGCCGCCACGACAGACCACCAAGCCGTCGCGCGCACCCGCATGCTGCAGGCGCGCAAGGCCTGAGCGGCGGGCGTGCCCACACCGCCGCCTTTGTCACCCGTCAGTCACCAATCAATAACCGCGGTAGTACGGGTGATAGTGCGGGCGATCGTAATAGCCGCCCGCCGGCACCACCACACACGCGCTCAGCGCGGACGCAGCGGCAGCAGCAAGGATGAGCAGGGCGATGGTGCGTTTCATGGTGAGGCTCCGTGGTTGTCGTTGGACTCGGCCTCACTGTATGGAAACGCCTCGCAACCGCGCTTTACCGTTTGTAAGAAAAACTGTGACGCCCAGGCCAGCAACCGACCGCCTGCCCCGCGTTGGCAACACTCGCGCCTGGGCCGCCGTAATTTGCCGTTACCTTTGCGGTCAGACCGTGGAGCGGGTCGGGCGCACGCGGGCCCTGTTAGTGCGGTGCCACAATGTTCGACAAACTTATCGCCATGCTATTGACAGTTTGCTGGGATAGGCGGGAAATAACGCAAACGGCAAACGTTGGGCTTCAAGTTTGAACGCTCAGCGCCGATAGCCGTTCATATCAATGTCAGGGCGTTTCGGCCGCCGCCGAAACAACAAAGCCCTGCGGGGACCACATGATGCGCGCCATCCAACCGTGCGCATCGGCAACGTGTGTCGGGAGGGCCGCATCATGACGAATTTTCTGGAATCCACCATTGCCTGGGCTGTGCCGTGCCTGATCGCCACCGCGATCGTTGGGCCGGTCATGTGGCGCAAGCTGCGTACGCGCCGTCTGCTCGAAGCCATGCATCAGGCACGCGAACACCGCGACGAGTGACCTGTGGGTCGGCCTTCAGAGCCGACCAATCCTGGCTGTCACGCCAATAAGAAACGGGCGCCGCATTGCTGCTGGCGCCCGTTTGGCATTCTGCGCGGCTGACAGCGGCGCGCGCCGCCGCGCTGCAACCTGCTCGCTCAGGCAAGCACGGCCTGGCTCACGACGTCGCGCATGGCGGCGTGTGCGGCTTCCAGGGCTTGCGTGCGGGCGTCCGGGCCCATCGCCAAGCCTTCCGCGCGCACGAACTGCACATCGGTGATGCCGAAGAAACCGAACACTGCCTTCAGATAGGCTTCCTGGAAATCCAGGCCGGCGGCCGGTCCGACCGAATACACACCGCCGCGCGTTGACGCGACGATGACCTTCTTGCCGCCCGCCAGGCCAACCGGGCCGTTGGCTGTGTAGTTGAACGTGCGGCCGGCTTGCGCCACACGATCGATCCAGGCCTTGAGTTGGCTTGGCACCGAGAAGTTGTACATCGGCGCGCCGACCACGATCACGTCGCTGGCGAGCAGTTCGTTCACCAGCGTTTCCGAGCGGGCGTGCTCGGCGCGGGTGGCGTCGTCAAAATCATCGGCGCCCGTGGCGCGGAAGCCGGCGGCAATAGCGCCATCCAGGTGAGGAATGGCTTCGACCGACAGGTCGCGGCGGACGACGCTGGCGCTGGGGTTTTCGCGGCGCAGCTCGTCAACAATGGCGGCGCTCAGGAGGCGCGAGGCCGAGGCGTCACCGAGAATGCTGGAATCAATGTGAAGGACTTGCATGGTGTCTCTCCAAGAAAAAGGTGGGTTGCTGCAAAGATAGTGCGGCGCAGCAAGTTCCAGTAGTGGGTCAAATCGGCACTCATCGTTCTATGAGTGAGACAATGCGCCCATCCTTTGGAGAGCGGCCATGGAAGACCTGAACGACCTCGTCTTGTTTGCCAGCGTGGTGACGCACGGCAGTTTTTCCGGCGCCGCGCGGGCGCTGGGGATTCCCAAATCGCGCGTGAGCCGTCGCGTGGCCGATCTGGAAATGCGTCTGGGTGTGCGGCTGTTGCAGCGTTCAACGCGGGCCGTGCACGTGACGGACGTGGGTTCGGCGTTCTATGCGCATTGCGAATCGATGACACAGGCCGCGCGCGCCGCCTTCGAGGTGGCCGAGCATGCGGGCGAAAAGCCTTCCGGGCGCCTGCGCGTGAGCTGTCCGGTGGGCGTGGCGCATGTGTTTATCGCCCCGGTGTTGTCGAAATTTCTGCGTGCGCAGCCCGATGTGCGGCTGGAGCTGGACGTGACAAACCGCCGTGTCGATGTGATTGGTGACGGCTACGACTTGGCGCTGCGCGTGCGCTCGACGCTGGACGATTCCAACCTGGTCGTGCGCAGCTTTGGCGTGAGCGACCAGGTGCTGGTGGCCAGCCCGTCGTTCGTGGCCGAGCACGGCCCGTTCGAGACGCCGGAATCGATGCGCGGCGTCATGGGTGTCGGCCTTGGCGGCGCGGCAGGCGAGCGGGCGCGCTGGCGTCTGACTGCGCCGGAAGGCGGCGCGGTCGATATCGAATACACCCCAGCGCTTGTGACGGACGACTTGTACCTGATCGGGCAGACCACCCTGGCCGGCGTCGGCGTTGCGCAATTGCCGTTCAATTTGTGCGCAGAGCCGGTTCACGATGGCCGTCTGGTCGTGCTGCTGCCCGAATACCGCCTGCCGGCGCACCAGTTTCACGCGGTGTTTCCGTCACGCCGGGGGCTGGTGCCGGCCGTGCGCGCGTTCATCGAATTCCTGGCCGAAGAGCTGCCTGATATGACGGCAAGCGTCGGCCGCTGTTATGAGGACATTGTCCGGAAACCCGATCGTTGACTCTGCAACGAATGCGAATCGGCAGTATCATCAACGGCTTCGCTTTTCCCATTGGCGCGCGGGCACGCGTGCCTTGAGCGGCATTCGCGCACATTCTCATGTCTTCCCGCCCCAGCATTGAACCGCCCCAACCAGACGCGCCCACGGCGCCCCTTGCGTCGGTATCCAGCCCGCTGGATACGCCACCGGTGGCCGATATTCCAGTGATGGCGGTGATGGGCGGGCTGATGCTCGCCATTCTGCTGGGCGCGCTGGAGCAAACGATTGTTGCCGTGGCGTTGCCCGTCATCGCGGGCGAATTCAACGGTTTCGCGCTGATGGCGTGGTTGGTGTCGGCGTATCTGGTGGCGTCCACCGTCGTCACGCCCATCTACGGCAAGCTGAGTGATCTCTACGGCCGCCGCGCCATGCTGACGACGGCCATCATCCTCTTCGTGCTGGCTTCCGTGGCGTGCGCACTGGCGACCAGCATGCCGATGCTACTGTTTGCGCGCGCGTTGCAGGGGCTGGGCGGCGGCGGGCTGATCTCGGTGTCGCAGGCGACGATTGCCGATGTGGTGCCGCTGCGCGAGCGTGGGCGCTATCAGGGTTACGTGAGCGGCATGTGGGCCATGGCCAGCCTGGCCGGCCCCGTGATTGGCGGCTATCTGACGCACTATTTGTCGTGGCGCTGGATTTTCTGGATCAACCTGCCGCTGGGCATCGTCGCGCTGTTGGTCGTGCGACGCACGCTGCGGCATCTGCCGGTGGCGCACCAGCGCCGCCCCATCGACGTGCCGGGTGTGGTGCTGTTTGCCGTGGGCCTGACTGCATTGCTGCTGATGATTACCCGCGTGGGGCAGGGTGCGCCGCTTGCGCAGCCCGAAAACCTCGGCCTGCTGGTGGGAGCTGTGGTGCTTCTGGGCGCGTTCGTCTGGCAGGAGAACCGCGCCGTCGAGCCGATCATTCCGCTGTCGATGTTTCGCGTGCGCACGGTCACGATCTGCTGTCTGGCGCTGTTCTTGTGCTTCTTCCAGTTGATCGCCACGTCGGTGCTGATGCCGCTGCGCTTCCAGATGGTGGCCGGCGCCAGCCCTGATGCTGCCGCGCTGCGCCTTGTGCCGCTCACGCTGTCGATTCCGTTGGGCGCCTTTATTGCCGGCAAGTGGATGACGCACAGCGGTCGCTATAAGCCGCTGATGCTGATCGGCGCATGCGTGGTTCCGTTTGCCGTGGCTTCGTTGGGGTGGCTTGACCCGCACAGCGTGTTGGCACTGACGTTGGCGATGATCGTGCTGGGCCTGTCGATTGGCGTGCAGTTCCCGACTGGCCTGGTCGCCACGCAAAACGCCGTGCCGCCGCAGACAGTGGGCCTGGCCACGGCACTCACGGCGTTCTCGCGCCTGCTGGGTGGTGCGGTGGGCGTGGCAGTGCTGACGTCCGTGCTGATCGCGCTGCTGCGTCAGGCGGCGCCCGAAGCGCAGGTGGCGGCTGGCGGCGATGTGCTGATGGACCTCTTCCACGCAGCGCTTGCCAGCAGCGGTGCCGATGCCCAGGCCCTGCAGCGCGCGGGCGAGAGCGCCTTCCGGCATCTGTTCTTCTTTGCTGCTGCGGTGTCGGTGGTTTCGCCGCTGCTGATCATGCGGCTGGAAGAGAAGGTGCTGCGCGGCAAGGTGTCGCTCGCAGAAGCCATTGAGTAACGCGCAGACGCGCTAGCTCGTGGCAGGCGCCAGCGCGCGCCGTCGAGCGCGGCGCGCCACGCTGCCCTCGTATAGTGCCCAGCGCAACGTGGGCGCCACGGTACGCATGGCTGCCGACGCAAAGGCCGCCTGCAGCGGCGGCCGCTCAAGATCAAGCATCTGTATTGCCCACGGCGGCAGCAACTGGATGCCGGCATCGAGAAACAAGCGCACCGCCGGGCGCAGCCCCGGGCGCGGCGCCTGCCACGTCATCAACACCTCCACCACCGTGCGCGTGCGATCGCTGGCCACCAGCTCGGCGCGCATTGCATTCAGATAAGTCTGGATGGCCGCCCGCGATTTCGGCACCTCGCGTGCGCCGAGCATCTCGGCCACCAGTGCGGTCTCTTCAAAGTAGCGATCCTGCTGTGCGACGCTCAGGTTGCCGTCCACATAACGCAGATAGCCCGCCAGGAAGCTCGACATCTCGGCCACATGCACCCAGGTGAGCAGATCCGGATCGTTGGCCGAATAGGGCCGGCCATCGGGCGCGATGCCTTGCACGCGGTCGTGGATCGTCTTCACGCGGTCAATGAGCGCCAGCGCATCGCGCCGGCTGCCGTACGTGGTGCCGGCCACGAACTGCGCGGTGCGGCCCAGGCGCCCTTGCAGGTCTTCGCGAAAGTTGGAGTGGTCCCACACGCCCGCCAGCGCGCGCGGGTGCAGCGCCTGCAATAACAGCGCGCTGATGCCGCCGGCCATCATTGCCGGAAAATCGGCGTGCACCTTCCAGCAGACTGCATCGGGGCCGAAGAGGCCGGGGTCGCCAGGCGGCGAAGCAATGTCGAGCGTGAGGCTGCCGGTCGCACGCGTGAGGCCGCGGACCTGGTTGGCGATGCGTTCGCGAATGGCGACGAGAGGGGAAGGCATGGTGCCGAAAGCGCCGGAAGGCACGAGGCGAGGACGCTTTCATTTTACCGAGCCGCGCCAAGTCGCAGCGTGCCAGGGTGATGACAGAACGCCGCATGGCTGGCGTGCATCCGCAGGACCATTTGTTGCGACGGCATGTCTATCAACGGCCCCTAGAATGAAGAACAACTGCACGAGAACGCCATGTCCATGACCCCTCACCGACATACCATTTGGCTGGGCTCGGTTGCCTTGCTTGTTTTGATGGCTGGCCTCTGGCTAAGCCCCGCCTTGCGCGCGGCGGACAACGCCCAGGGCCTGCGCGACAAATACCAGAGCGTGGCGCCCGAACTGTCTGACAACCCATTCCACCGCCCGCTGGTGCTTGAATCCACCGAGACGCCCAACATGCTCAAGGGCGACATCTACAGCGTGGTCGACTATCCGTTTGCTACCGTCAGCAGCGCGCTGAGCGATGCGGTGCAAGGCCCCGGCAACTGGTGCGACGTGCTGATCCTGCATCTGAACATCAAGTATTGCCACGCCGTGCCCAGCACCAGTGGCACCGTGCTCGACGTGAACCTGGGCCGCAAGACCGAGCAGGCCATGTCCAGCAGCTATCGGCTCGAGTTCAACTACCACCCCGTCGCCAGCAGCGCAGACTACTTCCGCGTGGAACTCAACGCCGTGTCCGGCCCCTTTAGCACGAAGGACTACCGCATCATGCTGGAGGCGGTTCCTGCCCCGGCGGGCGGCAATCGCACCTTCCTGCATCTGACGTATTCGTACGGCTACGGCACCGCTGGCCGGCTGGCCATGCGCACGTATCTGGGCACAGTGGGCAGCAACAAGGTGGGCTTTACGAAGACAGCGGAATCGTCAGCCGCCGCACCTGAATACGTGGGCGGCGTGCGTGGCCTGCTTGAGCGCAACACGATGCGCTATTACCTCGCCATCGATGCCTATCTGAAGGCGCTGTCTGCGCCGCCGGACAAGCGCCTGCAGCAGCGGCTGAACACGTGGTTCAACGCCACCGAGCAGTACCCGCGCCAATTGCATGAAGTCGAGCGGCAGGACTACCTGCAGATGAAGCACCACGAAGCCGAGCGCCAGCAGACGGCGCAATAGCGCGTCAGGCGGGCCGGTAGACCTTGGCGAAGCGTTGCGCCTGCACGACGCCGTAGTCGCCGGGGGCGTATTGGAGCACCCAGTCGCCGGCCTGACCGTACAGCACATCGCCGGCTTCGGAGCGCGCCATCGAAAACGCTTCGCTCATCTGCTTGGCCAGCACGGCGCTCGGGCGGTTGCGGTAGGCACCGGCCTGGCCGTGCGTGAGCGATGCATCGGCGGGGGCGTACTTCGCATTGAAACGCTCGCGCGAGACCACCCAGCGGTCGCCCGTGGAGCCGGTGATGAGCGCATCGCCGGGGGCGTAGCGGTTGGGGCCTTCCAGGCTCATCAGCTCGCCGGGGGCGGCGGCAAAGTCGACGTGGACGGTCTCGTCCTTGATGAAGGGGCGGGCAGCGGGGTCCGTGCGCAGGTCGACGTGTTGCAGGGTGGGCATGAAGCGGTGCGAAAGCGATGAAAGCCAGATCAGGCGAAAGGCCGTAAGCGTACCGCGAATACGTTGAAAACGCGCCGCAAACGCGCGAGAAACGACGTAATGCCGGGCACTGGGTGCCCGGCGTCTTCATCAAGCTGTCAAGCCGCTTGTTAGTTGATCGCGGCCCGCGAGGCAGCAAGCCCCGCAGGCCGGATCAGCGTGCCTTCCCCGTGTGCACTCTGTATCAGCGGTCGTATTCAACCGAGCTGGTGAACGTCAGGTCGAACGGATCGGACCACAACAAATTGGTGAACGTGAAGTCTGATGTGCCCGTCCAGCCCGTCACCGCCGGGAAGGCTACACCCTGGTCGCCCGGCACATTGACCGTGAGCGTGGTGCCTGCGGCCGCCGGTTTGGCGCGCGCGGAGCCGTTGACGAAGACGGTTTGGGTCGTCGTGGCGCGAATCTGTGCGTCGGCACGCTTCACGAAGGGCACGCCGGCCTTGGCCGTCCACGTGACCGGCAGCGTGGGGCCGCCTGCAAACGTGGAAGCCGTGCCCGGGGTCTGGATGTCGCGCGTGGTTTGCGAGACGTCCTGCCACGTGTACTGGCGCATCGCGATGGGCGCCGGTGCCGGTGTGCGCAGCCGCACCTTGTAGGTCTTGGCCGGCGCAGCCTGATTGCCATTCTGGTAGATGGCGATCTGATATTCGCTGAACGGCGTGATGGTCGCCAGCTCGTTTGGGCTCAACGGCGGATTCGACCACGCGGTGTTGGCCGTCGGCCATGTGAACGCGCCGTCGTTGGCCGGGTCCTGCGCCACGCCTGCCAGCCGGTAGTTATTGCGGCAAGCGCCTTGCCTGGGCAACGCGGCAAGCTGCGCGATCGTCTGGCCCGAGGCAATCTGCGCGCGGACATTGAGCGTGTTGCACGTGCCGGCAGACGGCTGGAGAAACACCCCATTACGCAGGCCTGGGCCGGTGACGATCGCAAAGTCGACCAGCACATTGGCGTTGTCTACCGTGCCGACCGACATGGAGATCGAACTGACAAAGGCATTGGTGCCCGTCATCGGCTTGGCCGTGTTCAGCCAGTCGAACTTCTTGGCGTTGGCGTTGATGCTGGAGAGCACGACGCGCTGGTTGCCGACCACGCGCCAGCCGTTGTCGCCGCTGGCACGGGAAGCCGGGGCCACGGCAATCTGCACGATCTGCTGCATGCCGTCGCGGATGCCGTCGGCGCGGGTCCAGGAGAACTTGACCCACAGCCTGTCGATAACGCCCTGGCTGTTGGCAATCAGGCGAATGATTTCCGGCGTACTGAAGCTGGCGTTGTTCATGGCATCGTCCGCCACAATGCCGGGCGTGCCGCTGCTCGAGGGGCCGAATTCCTGGTCCGAGTTCAGGCCGTTGCTGAGATAAGTGGCGGGCACGCCTGTGCTCAACGAGCCGGCCGGCACATCGTCCACGAGAATCTGATGGCAGGCCGCCGGCGCATTGCTGCTCGTGCGCGTGGCGGCCGTGGAGCCGCCAAAGCACTGGTTGAACGCGGTCTGCAGGGCGGCCAAGTCGGTGGCCGTCGGCACGTTGGAAACCGTTGTGCCGCCGATGGTCGCGGTGCTCGGCAGGCTGGAGGCGTCGCTGGCTTGCGGCGCCACGCCCTTGGCAAGCTGCAACTGCACGGGCGTGTCGCTCGACGCGCCGGCCACCGAGCTGATCTGCACACTGCCGTCGGGCAGTACATTCACCTTCACCTGATCGAGCAGGCGGTCCAACCCAGGGCCGCCCGCTGTCAGCGGGCCGGAGATCAGGTTCACACCCGTGTTGCCCGTGGCCGCCAGCAGGTTGGCCAGTGCGGCGGAGTACGCTGCCACCGTGTTGGAGACGGCCTGCGCGGTCACCTTGCTTTGCAGCAGGCTCGTGTTGTTCAGGAGCGTGCCGGGGTTGTCGCCCACGATGGTGGCGGCAATGGCGTTGGTGATGGGCGTGATGTTGATCGTCTGCGTGCCAGCGGTGGCGGACAGCGCGATCAGCGTGGCTTGTGAGTCGGCCACGTTGCCCAAGGCAGACAGCACGAACGGTGCGGTGAGCCCCGTCACATCGCATTGGAAGGCCCCCGTGGTGGCGTTTGCAGGGCAATTGCCCGATTTGCCATTGGCGTCCATCAACGTGACGGTGGCGCCCTGCATGGCGGCACCCGTGGCGGCGACGCCGCTGACGGTCTGTGTCGTCAGGCCACCGCCGCCGGATGGTCCGCCGACGTTGTTGCCGGAATCGCTGCCGCCGCATGCTGACAGGGCGAGCGTGGCCAATGCGAGTGCAATGGGGGTGAGCTTCATGAAAATCCTCCGTGGGGTGCTGTGGGTGTGCCGTCTGTGCGGCTGCGTGGCTCTGCACGGAGATTCTGAAAGGGGGCCTCGCGGCCGGCATCATTCATTTGGAGGAAACGTTCCCCAAAAAGAGGGATGTTGATGCATGCAAGTGCGTGTTACGTTCGCGCACACAACATGCCCGGTGCCGACCACCACGGCGAGCGCGACGGGCGAAATGGCCAGACAGCCATCCTCTGGGGGAGGGAATCGTGCTCAAAGACCAGCTCATTGGTGATCTGTACGAAGCGGCCGTAACACAGGATGGTTTCCTCGACGTGTTCCATGACGTCACCGAAGCCTTGGGTGCCAACGTGTTCCACATGTTCAGCTGGGACGCCGTTCGCAATGCGCCCCAACTTTCGACTTACTCCCCCGGGAGGGGGTGGGACGACGTCATTGCCCTCTACGATCAGTATTACGGTGCGCTTGACCCGCGTCGCGAGCATGTCCAACGTGCCGCCATGGGCGAGTTCGCCTTCTGCCAGGACTACGTGTCCGATGCATACGTCGAGCGCAGCGAGTTCTATCAGGACTATCAGATTCCGTCGGGCTTTCGTTACTTGATGGGCGTGCGCCTGGCGCGCCCGGGCAGCAGCGACATCCTGCTCGGCATGTTGCGAGCAACCGGGCGCACGCCGTTCTCAGAGGAAGACCGTTTTAACGCCGTCAGCATGACCGGCCACCTGCAGCGCACGATCAACCTGTGGCAAGACACGCGCGTGCTCCATCGCGATGCCGCCGTTGGTACGGAACTGATGGTGCAGCTGGGCCTGGCCGTGTTCGCACTCGGGCGTGATCAGCGTGTGTTGTTTGCCAACGCACAGGCTGAAGCGCTGCTGCGCGCGTCGACCTGTTTGCGGTTGGAGCACGGCCGGTTGACTGCCACATTTGCGGCCGACAACGATGGTCTTCAGGCAGCGTTGGCGCGCGTGGCGAAGTCCCGCAGGGGCGAGAGCTTTGCCGTGCGGCCGGTGCTGGGGGCTCCGCACGAAATCTTCCTGGGAATCTCGCAGTTGCCGGCCAACGCGGCGCACGCTGCGTTTGGCGATGCTGCGATGCTGGTGACGGCGCGCCGCCGCGGCGATGCCGCGCCTGTCACGGCGATGCAGTTGCGCCAGGTTTTCGGCTTGTCGGCTGCAGAAGCTGCGGTGGGCGAAGCGCTGATTGCCGGCAAGACGCCCGACGAATACGCCGCCAACGCCAACGTCGCCATGTCGACGGTGCGCTCGCAACTGCGTGCCATCTTTGAGAAGACCTGCACGCGCTCTCAGGCGGAAGCGGTGGGGGCAATGCTGTGGGTGCTGTCCCAGCAGAAGCAGCAGAATCAGCAGAATCAGCAGGGCTAATGCTGCGCAATCACACGCATCAGTAGTACCGCAGCGCTGTCGCTTTGCCGTGGAAGACTTTGTACGAGTAAATCGTGTAGGCCACGATGGTTGGCAGCACGATGGCCACGCCCACCAGCATGAACTCGAGCGACTCCGGTGCGCTGGCGGCTTGCCAGATGTCGAGCCGATCCACCACCAGGTAGGGGAACAGGCTATAGGCCAGGCCATTGAAGGCCAGCAGAAAGATGGCCCCGGTGCCGACGAACGGCGCCCACACGAGGTGCTCGTCGCCGTTGGCGATCTGCTGCGGCAGGCGGCGCAGCACCCAGTCGATCAGGCCGAACAGCACGATCGTCACCAGCGGCACAGGCGCCAGCAGAATGATGTTCGGCAGCGCAAACCACTTGTCGAACACACGCGTGCTGACCCACGGCGTGGCCAGCGACACGGCGGCCACGCCCAGCGCCGTGAACCACAGGCTGCCGCGTGCCCACCGCACTGCGCGCAGTTGCAGCGCGCCTTCGGTTTTCATGATGAGCCACGTGGCGCCCAGCAGCAGGTAGCCCGCAATCAAACCGCCTGCGGTGCAGATCGCAAAGACGACGTTGGCTGCGTCGTACTGGAAACCCGTGATGTACAGCCCGAGCATCAGGCCTTGCGCCGCGGTGGCAATGACGGAGCCCGCATAGAACGCGCGGTTCCACCACGGCTTGTGGTGCGCGCGCGCCTTGACGCGAAAGTCGAATGCCACGCCGCGCAGGATCAGCCCGAACAGCATGATGGCGACGGGCAGATACAGCGCGCCCAGGATCTCGCCATGCGCGGCGGGAAACGCCACCAGCAACAGCCCGACACCAAGCACCAGCCACGTCTCATTGGCATCCCAGAACGGGCCGATGGACGCGATCATGGTGTCTTTCTCGGCGTCATCAGCACGGCGCAGCAAGATGCCGACGCCCAGGTCGTAGCCGTCGAGGACGACGTAGGCCAGCACGGCAATGCCCATCAGGGCCATGAACACCACCGGCAGCCAGCCAGCGGGTTGGGTGAGGTCGGGAATGGCGTTCATGCTTGGGCTCTGGCGGCGGAAAGTTGCGAGGCGTGTGTGCTGGGGATGTCGGCGTCGGTCGGGTCAATGGCGCCGCCGGCCTTGCGTGCCAGGTAGAACACCACGCCGATATACGAAGCGATAAGGAAGACGTACAGCGCGAGGTACATCGCCAGCGTGCTGCCGATCATTCGCGCGGGCACGGACGACGCAGCTTGCGCGGTGGTCAGCACGCCGTAGACGAGCCACGGTTGGCGGCCGATTTCCGTGACGTACCAGCCGGCGACCACAGCCACCCAGCCGGAGAACGTCATGGCGACCAGCGTGCGCGCCAGCCACTGCGGTAGCTCGCCGCCACCACCGTTACGAAGGAGGCGCCAGGCGCTTGCCCATGACACGGCCAGCATCAACAGACCGACGCCCACCATCAGGCGGAAGGCAAAGAACACGGGCACCACGGGCGGATGCTGGTCGAACTGATCCAGCCCCTTGACTTCACCATCGAGCGAGTGGGTGAGATACAGCGATGCCAGCTTTGGCACCGCGATCTCGTAGCGGTTGCTCCGCGTGGCCACATCGGGAATACCGAACAGCACGGCTGGCACGCCACGCTCGGTCTGCCAGATGCCCTCCATGGCGGCCAGCTTGGCGGGTTGATGCGCCAGCGTGTTCAGACCATGCGCATCGCCGGCGGCAATCTGCAGCGGGATCAGCATGGCGGCGAGCACTACACCGGTCTTGAGTGCAGCGCGCACGTCGGCGCCCCGGTCATTGCGCAGCCAGCGATAGGCCGACAACCCCGCCAGCAGGAACGACACCGTCAGCCCCGACGCCAGCAGCATGTGCGTGAACCGATACGGAAACGACGGGTTGAAGATGATCGCCAGCCAGCTTTGCGGATGCGCGCGGCCGTCGATCATCACGTAGCCGGCGGGCGTCTGCATCCACGAGTTGAGCGCGATGATCCAGAACACCGAGATTGTCGTACCCAGCGCAACGAGGAAGGTCGCCAGCGTATGGATGCGCTGGCTTACGCGGCCGGTGCCGAACAGCATGATCCCGAGAAAGCTGGCCTCCAGGAAGAACGCGGTCAGCACCTCATACGCCAGCAGCGGCCCGGCGATATTGCCGACGGTATTCATATAGCCCGGCCAGTTGGTGCCGAACTGAAAACTCATCGTCACGCCAGACACCACGCCCAGCGCGAACGTCAGTGCGAAGACCTTCACCCACAGGCGGTACGCGGCCATCCAAGCCTCGTCGCCGGTTTTGCGGTAACGCAGCTTGAAGAACAGCAGCACCCATGCAAGCGCAATGCTGATGGTGGGAAAGAGGATATGGAAGGTGATGTTGGCGCCGAACTGGATGCGCGCCAGGACAACGGGATCGAGCGACATGGTTCTTCTTGGGAGCGGACTACTTTGATTTGCCGCCAACGACAACGGCGAGCTTGTTTTTCATTTCCAGCAGCTTGTGCACCTTGGCGCCCATCTTCATGAGCTGCTGCAGGGATTCGGCGTCCAGCTTCTGCACGTCGTCAAACCAGTTGGTCATGAGCGTGATGAGCTGGTACATCTCTTTCATGCGCGCCTGGGCATGGCGGTCATCCGGGTCGGTGGGGGATTCGAGCATCACGTCGCGCAGCAGCGTGAGCGTGGGGTCGATCTCGCGCTTGCGACGCTCTTCGGCCAGCGTGCGGAAGATCGTCCAGATGTCGTCGGGGGCGGAGAAGTACTCGCGCCGGTCTCCGGGCTTGTGCGAGAGGCGCACGAGCTTCCACGACTCCAGCTCCTTCAGGCCGATGCTCACGTTCGAGCGCGAGAAGCCCAGCGCCTCGGCAATTTCGTCCGCATTGATCGGCTCGCGTGCTGCGTAAAGCAGGGCGTAGATCTGCCCCACGGTACGGTTGATACCCCAGCGGCTGCCCATCTCGCCGAAATGCAGAACGAAGCGCTGCTTCAATGGGGAAAGCTGCATGGTTTTGATCTTTCTCAATGTTTAGGAATTTATGAAAGTTTAGACGACGCGTTCTGTTGTGCAATGCGGCGCGCTGTCGCGGTTGCCTGCGGGGCCCGGAGCGGCACGTTTACTCTCAAGGTAATGAATGGCCGCGTAGGTTGATTGAAGCGGCGAGTAGCCGGTCCTAGCATGGTTTCCGGAATAGTGACGACGCATCACATATAAACAACGGAGACAGCATGAAAGAAGAAGCGCAGACACGTCATGACGTGCAGACAAATGCATGCTCGGAAGAGCGCCGCCGATTCCTCGTCAAGGGCGGGTCGATCTCGGGGGCGATGCTGGGTGCCGCGGTATTTGGCGGTGTGCCCGGCATGGCAGCGGCATCCAATGCCGGCGCGGTCACGGCAATGCCGGCGGGCAGTGCGTCGTCCGATATTGTCTCGATGAATGCGGTGACGCTTTCCCAGGCGATCAAGGCACGCAAGGTTTCCTGCCGCGAAACGATGGCGGCCTATCTCGCGCACATCGAACGCGTCAATCCCAAGGTCAATGCGATCGTCGCGCTGCAGGATGGCGACGCGCTGCTCAAGCAGGCCGACGCGCGCGACCGCGAGCTTGCACGCGGCGAGTACCACGGCTGGATGCACGGTATGCCGCACGCCGTGAAGGACCTTGCTGCCACCGCGGGCATCCGGACCACCTACGGCTCGCCGCTGTTCAAGGACAACGTGCCCAAGCACGACGAAATCTTTGTCGAGCGCATCAAGCGCCAGGGCGCCATCCTGATCGGCAAGACGAATACGCCCGAGTTTGGCCTGGGGTCGAACACATACAACCCGGTCTATGGCACGACGCTCAATGCCTATGACCAGACCCGCGTCGCAGGTGGAAGCAGTGGCGGTGCTGCGGTGTCGCTGGCGTTGCATCTTGTGCCGGTGGCCGACGGCAGCGACATGATGGGTTCACTGCGTAATCCCGCCGCGTTCAACAACGTGTATGGCTTCCGGCCCTCGGCAGGTTGCGTGCCGTCCGGGCCCACCGACGAACTCTTTCTTGGCGAGTTGAGCACCAATGGTGCGATGGGGCGCACGGTCACCGACCTTGCGACACTGCTGTCCACGCAGGCCGGCTATGACCCTCGGGCGCCGCTGTCGGTTCAACAGGAACCGGCGCATTTTGCCGAGCCGCTCAAACGCGATTTTCGTGGCACCCGCGTGGGCTGGCTTGGCGATCTCAACGGTTATCTGCCGATGGAGGCCGGGATCTTGGATTTGTGCCGCCAATCGCTGAAAAGCTTCGAGGCCATCGGGTGCCGGGTCGAAGACACCGACCTGAACTTCTCGCCGCAACGCCTGTGGCAAACCTGGCTGACGTTGCGTCATGCCTCCGTGGCCGGAGGCAAGGGCGCTGCTTACAAAGACCCGGCCAAACGCGCGCTGATGAAGCCCGAGCTGGTTTGGGAAATCGAAGGCGGCATGAGCCTCAGCGCGCAGGACTACTTCAAGGCATCGGCCGACCGCAGTGCCTGGTACAACGCAGTCAATGCGCTGTTCAAGCGCTACGACTACCTGCTGTTGCCGACCGCGCAGGTCTTCCCGTTCGATGCCAAGACCCATTGGCCGGCGAGCATCGCAGGAAAGACCATGGACACCTATCACCGCTGGATGGAGGTGGTCACGCCGGTGTCGCTGGCGGGCTGCCCCGCGATGAGTGTTCCAGTGGGTTTCAACGCGCAAGGGCTGCCGATGGGTGTGCAGATCATCGGTAAGCGCCAGGCGGATCTGGCCGTGCTGCAGCTCGCGTATGCGTATGAGCAGGCGACACAGTGGGTGCAGCGCCGTCCGCCGGCGCTGCTTGGCGCGTGATCGGCAACCCTTGACGAGGTGACATGGCGGCGGGCCGTCACCGCTCAATGATGGCCTGCACTTGGCTGTGAACGTGTTCCACTGAGCGCGTCGCGCTTGCGTGTGAGGAGCTGGTGTTCGCCATTGGCAATTGCAAAAACAGCGCTTACGCCACATGGCGGTGGTGCGGTCTTCGTCTACTATGCCTATGCAGCAACATCCCTCAAAACGCACATTCTTTGGAGCGCAAACATGGCCTCACACGGTTTGATTGCCTGGCTGATCATCGGCGCAGTAGCTGGCTGGCTGGCCGGCATCCTGGTCAAGGGCGGCGGTTTCGGCATCTTCGTCGACATCGTGGTCGGTATCGTCGGCGCGTTCATCGGCGGATGGCTTGCCGGTGTGCTGCACATATCGCTGGGCGGCGGGTGGATTGGCTCGATCATCACGGCGGTGATCGGCGCGGTGATCCTGCTGTTCATCATCCGGCTGATCAAACGCGCGTAGCGCGAGCACGTATAGAGCCCAAGGACGGCGGTGGGTGCCGATGTCATCCAACCGCCGGATTCCAACATGCACCCCATCACCTAGACTGGTTGAACCAAGGGCAGTTGCACCGCGCCACAAGCGTCGGTGCAGCAGGTACACGCTAACCCAGCGAGGCCACCATGTCTGACCAGCTCACCACCGCGCCGCAAGAACTCTACGAAGGGTTCGAGATTCACGTCGTGCCAACCCCGACGCAGACAAATTCCACACGCTATACCTACACCGGCTACGTGTGCCACCCTGGCGCCGATCCGCAACTGCCGGGCCACGTGGTGCCTTTTCATGCTGATGGTGACGACACCTTCCGCAGCCCGGAAGAGGCCATGGAAGAAGCCGTGCACGTGGCGCGCAGCATCGTCGACGGCACGCATCCGGATCTGTCGGTGCTGTCGATCGTGACGCACGGCTACTGACCCCGAAGCCTGATCAGGCAGCTTCCCTTTCATTGAATCGGCACACGTGGTGTGCCGGTCGCCATTGGCTGCGGCCGACGCATTTGCTGTGCCGCACCATCCCGAATCGCGCCTGCACCGAAACCGTGCGGCGCGGTGCTCGCGCGTGAGGCATGCGCGCTGGCCGCTTCCTGCTCAATTTCCAGAAAACCCAGATAGCACAAGGCTTTGCAAGCCTGGCATACCTGTTGCATAGCACCATTGCGCGAGTCAAAGGCGATTCGCGCACTTCGTGGTGAAGACCCTGGTGCTCAGGGTGACTTGGACAACGGCGTCCCAGACCCTGGCTAGTGCAGCCGGGTTCTCGGACGCCTTTCTTTTTTTCGCGGCCTCTGGAGTGGGATCAACATGACCGGCAAAGCCACCCGAATCGACCTGTTCAGCCTGCGCACGCCGCAGATGCGCGCCTTTCATCTGACGTGGCTCGCGTTCTTCGTGTGCTTCTATGCGTGGTTTGCCTGCGCGCCGCTTATGCCGGTGCTCAAGGGCGAGTTCCACCTCACGCCCGGGCAGATCGCCAACATCAACATCGCTGCGGTGGCGGTGACGATTCTGGTGCGCCTGATTGTCGGCCCGCTGTGCGACCGCTTCGGCCCGCGCAAGACCTATACCGGCTTGCTGCTGCTGGGCTCCGTCCCTGTGCTGGGCGTGGCGCTGGCGCAAAGCTACGAGACGTTCCTGTTCTTCCGCCTGGCGATTGGCGCGATTGGCGCGAGCTTCGTCATCACGCAGTACCACACGTCGGTCATGTTCGCGCCCAACGTGGTGGGCACCGCCAACGCGGCGGCCGCCGGCTGGGGCAACGCGGGCGGCGGCGTGGCGCAAGGCACGATGCCGCTGCTGTTGACCGCCATTGTGATGATGGGCGTGACGCAAAGCATGGGCTGGCGCTTGGCCATGGTGGTGCCGGGTGTGGCGATGCTGATCGTGGCGGCGCTCTACTGGCGCTATACGCAGGACTGCCCCGAAGGCAATTTCAGCGAGCTGCGCGCTGCCGGCAAAACCATTGACGGCGGCAAGAAGGGCGGCTGGGGCAGCTTTGTCACCGCCGCCGGCAACTATCGCGTGTGGTTGCTGTTCATCACCTACGGCGCGTGCTTTGGCGTGGAGATCTTCATCCACAACATTGCCGCCACCTACTACGTGGATCACTTTGGCCTGTCGCTCTCGGCAGCCGGCATGGCGGCGGCGAGCTTCGGCCTGCTGGCGCTGTTTGCCCGTGCGCTGGGCGGCATCGTGTCAGACCGCGTGGCGGCCAGGCGTGGCCTGGATGCCCGCACCCAACTGCTGTGCGTGCTGATGGTGGGTGAGGGCCTGGGCCTGTTCGGCTTTGCCCATGCCGGCAGCGTCACGGTGGCCGTGCTGGCCATGCTCGGCTTCGGCCTCTTCACACACATGGCGTGCGGCGCGACGTACGCGCTGGTGCCGTTCATTGACCGCCGCGCGCTGGGCGGCGTGGCCGGCATCATCGGCGCGGGCGGCAACGCTGGCGCGGTGGCCGCTGGCTTCCTGCTCAAGGGCACGGGCGATACGCAGACCACGCTGTCCATCCTCGGCGTGCTGGTGGCGCTGTCCGCCATCTGCGCCGTGGCCGTGCGGTTCTCGGCAGAACACAAGGCGCGTGAACAAGCGCTGTACGACAACACGCTGGCAGCCAGCGCTTAAGCGCTCATCAAGGAGAACATCACCATGACCATGAAGATCGTCGTCATCGGCCACGGAATGGTGGGCCACAAGTTTCTGGAAAGCCTGCTGCATGCACCGGGCCATCACCTGCAGGTGACGGTGCTGTGCGAAGAGCCGCGCCCCGCCTACGACCGCGTACACCTCTCGGAATTCTTCTCGGGCAAGACGGCGGAAGACCTCTCGCTCGTCACGCCGGGTTTCTTCGACCGCGATGACGTCGTGCTCAAGATCAACGCCAGCGCGACCGCCATCGACACGGTGGCCAAGCAAGTCATGGTGTCCACCGGCGAGGTGCTTTCGTACGACAAGCTGGTCATTGCTTCTGGCTCGTCGCCGTTCGTGCCGCCGGTGCCGGGCCGCGACCGCAAGGACTGCTTCGTCTATCGCACCATCGAAGACCTGGAAGCGATGGCCGAATGCGGCCAGCGCGCCAAGACGGGGGTGGTCATCGGTGGCGGCCTGCTGGGGCTGGAATGCGCCAAGGCCTTGCGCGACATGCACCTGAAAACGCACGTGGTCGAGTTTGCTGGCCGCCTGATGGCGATGCAGGTGGATGACGGTGGCGGCCGCATGCTGCGCCGGAAGATCGAAGACCTGGGCGTGACCGTCCACACGCAAAAGAACACGGTGGAGATCGTCGACGGTGAAGACGGTACGCACCGCCTGAACTTTGCCGACGGCACGCATCTGGATGCCGACATGGTCGTCTTCTCCGCCGGCATCCGCCCGCGCGATGAATTGGCCCGCGCGTGCGGTCTGGAAGTGGGCGAGCGCGGCGGCATCGTGATCGATTCCGAATGCCGCACCTCAGCGCCGGACGTGTACGCGATTGGCGAATGCGCGCTGTGGGGCGGCAAGGTGTACGGCCTGGTTGCGCCGGGCTATGAGATGGCGCGCATCACCGCCAAGCAGATTCTGGCCGCAGATGGCGAATCCACCTTCACCGGCGCCGACATGAGTACCAAGCTCAAGCTGATGGGCGTGGACGTTGCCAGTCTGGGCGATGCACAAGGCACGACGCCGGGCAGCCGCAGCGTGCTCTTTACCGATGAGCGCAAGCAGATCTACAAGAAGCTGGTGGTGTCGGAAGACGGCAAGTATCTCCTGGGTGGTGTGCTGGTGGGTGACGCCGCCGAATACGGCACGCTGCTGCAAATGATGCTCAACCGCATCGAGCTGCCCGATGCACCGGAATTCCTGATCCTGCCGCAGGCCGACGGCAAGGCACGCCCGGGGCTCGGCGTGGATGCGCTGCCCGACGGCGCGCAGATCTGCTCGTGCAACGACGTGTCGAAGGGCGCGCTGTGCCAGGCCGTGTGCGCGGGCGCCACCACCGTGGGCGCGCTCAAGGATGCGACCAAGGCCGGCACCTCGTGCGGCGGCTGTGTGCCGCTGATGACGCAGGTGATGAAGGCCGAGATGAAGAAGCAAGGCCTGGCCGTTAACAACCATATCTGCGAGCACTTTCCGTATTCGCGTCAGGAGCTGTATCACCTTGTGCGCGTGGGCCGCATCCAGTCGTTCGAGGCGCTGCTGCAAGCGCACGGCCACGGCATGGGCTGCGACATCTGCAAGCCTGCGGTGGCAAGCATCCTGGCCTCGTGCTGGAACGACTTCGTGCTCAAGACAGAGCACGCCGGCCTGCAGGATTCCAACGACTACTTCCTCGCCAACATCCAGCGCGACGGCACGTATTCGGTCGTGCCGCGCATGCCGGGCGGCGAGGTGACGGCCGATGGCCTGATCGCCGTGGGTCAGGTCGCCAAGAAGTATGGCCTCTACACCAAGATCACCGGCGGCCAGCGCGTGGACTTGTTCGGCGCGCGCCTGGAGCAACTGCCGCTGATCTGGGAAGAACTGATCGCGGCCGGCTTCGAGTCGGGCCATGCGTATGGCAAGTCGCTGCGTACGGTGAAGTCGTGCGTGGGCTCCACGTGGTGCCGCTATGGCGTGGGCGATTCGGTGGGCTTTGCGGTGGCGCTGGAGAACCGCTACAAGGGCCTGCGTTCACCGCACAAGCTGAAGTTTGGCGTGTCGGGCTGCACGCGCGAATGCGCCGAGGCACAAGGCAAGGACGTCGGCATCATCGCGACCGAGAAGGGCTGGAACCTGTACGTGTGCGGCAACGGTGGCATGAAGCCTCGCCATGCCGAGCTGCTGGCTGCCGATTTGGATCAGGCCACGCTCATCAAGTACGTCGACCGCTTCCTGATGTTCTACGTGCGCACGGCTGACCGCCTGCAACGCACCAGCACGTGGCGCGACAACCTTGAAGGCGGCCTTGATTATCTGAAGGACGTGGTCATCAACGACAAGCTGGGCATCGTGGCCGAACTCGAAGCCGAGATGCAGCACGTGGTCGACACCTACCAGGACGAGTGGAAGACCGCCGTGACCAACCCCGAGGTACGCAAGCGCTTCCGCCACTTCGTCAACAGCGATGTGGCCGATGCCAATGTCGTGTTTGTTGAAGAGCGCGGGCAGATCCGCCCGGCCACGCCGGAGGAGCGCAGCAAGACGACGCGCCCGGTCCGTATTCCCGTTGTTGCCGAAGCCGCCTGAACCCGGAAGGAGACCACCATGCAAGTCAATCACTGGACCCCCATCTGCGCACTCGACGACATCGTGCCCAACACCGGCGTATGCGCGCTGGTGGGTGATGAGCAAGTCGCCGTGTTCCACGTTGCCGGTAGTGCTCCGCAGCACGTCTATGCCATTGCCAACTACGACCCGAACTCCGACGCGGCCGTGCTGTCGCGCGGGCTGGTCGGCAGCCTGGGCGAGCGCATCGTCGTGGCTTCGCCGATCTACAAGCAGCACTTTGACCTGGCGACGGGGGAGTGTCTGGAGGCGCCCGCCAACTCGGTGCATGCGTATGCGACCAAGGTGGAAGACGGACGCGTTTGGGTGTCGGTATGAGCAGTAAGGAGGGGCCCTTCGCAGTGGGGATCCGCACGGCCGCGAATGCCGACGGCCACCGACACCAAGGAGCCGAAATGACCAACAACCGTGAAGAGGTGGCGGTATGAACGCCAGGTCCGCGCGCCCCAAGCTGGTCGTCATTGGCAACGGCATGGCCGGCATGCGCACGGTCGAAGAGCTGCTCAAGCTGGCGCCGGACCTGTACGACATCACTGTGTTTGGCGAAGAGCCGCACGGCAACTACAACCGCATCCTGCTCTCGCCCGTACTGGCGGGTGAGAAGCAGGTTGACGACATCATGCTCAACACGCGCGAGTGGTACGACCAGAACCACATCGCGCTGCACGCGGGCGATCCGGTGGTGGGCATCGACCGCCCGCGCCGCACGCTGCGCTCGCGCGACGGCGTGGAGATGCGCTACGACCGCCTGCTGATTGCCACCGGCTCGCGGCCGTTCATCCTGCCGGTGCCGGGGCACCTGCTGCCGGGCGTGATCGCCTTTCGCGACATTCAGGATGTGGAGACGATGCTGGAGGCGGCGCGCAACCACCGGCATGCAGTCGTCATCGGCGGTGGCCTGCTCGGCCTGGAGGCCGCCAACGGCCTGATGCGCCAGGGCATGGACGTGACAGTGGTGCATCTGCCGGACAGCCTGATGGAGCGCCAGCTCGACAAGCCCGCTGCCACGCTGCTGCAGAAGGCGCTGGAAGCCAAGGGCCTGCGCTTCCTGCTGGGCGCGCACACGGCGGAATTGTTAGGCACCGACCGTGTGACCGCTGTGCGCTTCAAAGACGGCACGCAGATTCCTGCCGACCTCGTCGTCATGACTGCCGGCGTACGCCCGAACATTGAGCTTGCCAAGGCGGCCGGCCTGCATTGCGAACGCGCCATCGTCGTCGACGACACGTTGCAGACCTACGACCCGCGCATCTACGCCGTGGGCGAATGCGTGCAGCACCGCAGTGCCACGTTCGGCCTGGTCGCGCCCATCTGGGACCAGGCCCGCGTGTGCGCCGCGCACCTGGCTGGTGCCGGGCACCGCCGCTACATCCAGCAAGCCACGGCAACCAAGCTGAAGGTCACTGGCGTCGATCTGTATTCCGCCGGCGACTTCATCGGCGGCGACGGCACGGAAGACATCGTGTTGCGCGACCCGCGCCGCGGTGTCTACAAGCGCCTGGTGTTGAAGGAGGACCGCATCGTCGGCGCGGTGCTGTATGGCGACGTGGCCGATGGCCCGTGGTACTTCGACATGATCCAGTGCCAGACACCCATCACACCGATTCGCCAGCGCCTGTTGTTTGGCCGTGCGCTGTGCGAGGTAGAAGCCGCCTGATCTCTGATCTGCCTGAAACCCAGGGCCATCTCATGACGATGACGACCATCCCCATCCATCCGGCCACGGACACTGTGCGTACCACCTGCCCATACTGCGGCGTTGGCTGCGGCGTGCTGGCGAGCCGACAAGCGGATGGCAGCGTCGGCATCGTGGGCGATCCGGCACACCCGTCCAACGCGGGGCGTCTGTGCGTGAAGGGCTCCGCGCTGGGCGAGACGGTCAGTCTCGATGGCCGTCTGCTGTATCCGGCCATGCGTGAGCGATCACATGACGTGGCTGACGTGGATGCATCGCCCGCGCCACTGCAACGTGTGTCGTGGGATACCGCGCTCGACACCGTCGCGCAGGGCTTTCGCCGCATCGTGGATGAGCACGGCCCTGATTCCGTCGCGCTGTATGTCTCCGGCCAGTTGCTGACCGAGGATTACTACGTCGCCAACAAGCTGATGAAGGGCTTTATCGGCTCGGCCAACATCGATACCAACTCGCGGCTGTGCATGTCGTCTGCCGTGGCGGGGCACAAGCGCTCGTTTGGCGAAGACCTCGTACCCGTCTGCTACGACGATCTGGAAGCGGCGGACCTCATCGTGCTAGTGGGCTCCAACACCGCGTGGTGCCACCCGATCCTGTTCCAGCGCATCGTGCGCGCCAAGGAAGCCCGGCCCGAGATGAAAGTGGTCGTGGTTGACCCGCGCCACACCGCCACGTGCGAACTGGCCGATCTGCACCTGCCCATCAAGCCCGGCACCGACGTGTGGCTGTTCAACGGCCTGCTGTCGTTTCTCTCGCGGCGTGGCGTGGTGGACCGCAATTTCGTCACCTTGCACACCAACGGCCCGGACGCAGCGCTGGAAGCCGCCGGCACCGAGAGCGATGACGTTGAAGCCGTCGCCCGCGCCTGCAAGCTCAAGCTCGACGATCTGCTCACGTTCTACAACTGGTTTGCCGATACCGAGCGCACCATCACCGCGTTCTCGATGGGCGTCAATCAATCGTCGGCGGGCACGGACAAAGTCAACAGCATCATCAACTGCCACTTGCTCACCGGCCGCATCGGGCGTGCTGGCATGGGGCCGTTCTCCATTACCGGCCAACCGAATGCGATGGGCGGGCGCGAAGTGGGCGGCCTCGCCAACATGCTGGCCGCGCACATGGAGCTGAATGACCCGGCACATCGCGATCTCGTGCAGACGTTCTGGAACGCGCCTCGCATGGCCGACAAGGTGGGCCTGAAGGCGGTGGACCTGTTCAGCGCAATCGAAGAAGGGCGCGTGAAAGCGGTGTGGATCATGGGTACCAACCCCGTGGTCAGCCTGCCCGATGCGGACCAGGCACGCCGCGCGCTGGCCAAGTGTGAACTGGTTGTCGCCTCCGACATCGTGGAAGCCACCGACACCACCGTGCTGGCCGACATCCTGCTGCCCGCACTCGGCTGGGGTGAGAAAGACGGCACGGTGACGAACTCCGAGCGCCGCATCTCGCGCCAGCGTGCCTTTCTGCCCGCACCCGGCGAGGCACGTGCAGACTGGGACATCATCGCTGACGTGGCCCGCCGCATGGGGTACGACGGTTTTGACTTCAAGAGCCCGCGCGATGTGTTTGATGAGCACGCGCGCCTGTCTGCCCACGCCAACGATGGCAGCGGCGAGCAAGTTGTTCGCCGCGCGTTCCACCTTGGTGGCCTGACGGGGCTCGATGCCGACGCATACAACGACATGGCACCTGTGCAATGGCCTGTTGCAACGTCGGGCAGCAGCGAAGCGCGCCTTTTCAGCGATGGCCGCTTCGCCCACGCCGATGGCCGCGCGCGTTTCGTGCCGACGCCGGCCCGCGCGCCCGCGCATGCGGCGGATGGCGAATACCCGCTCATCCTCAACACGGGCCGCGTGCGTGACCAATGGCACACCATGACGCGCACCGGCTGCGCGCCCAAGCTGGCTGACCACGTGCCCGAGCCGTTCGTCGATCTGCACCCGCACGATGCACTGCTGGCTGGCGTGCGCGAAGGCAATCTGGCGCGCGTGTCGTCGCGCTGGGGCAGTGTGGTGGCGCGTGTGCGCATGACGGGCGGCATTGCTCGCGGCAACGTGTTCGTGCCGATCCACTGGAACGGGCAGTTTGCCTCCGATGCCCGTGTCGGTGCGGTCGTCAATCCGGTAGTCGATCCGGTTTCCGGCGAGCCCGAGTTCAAGCACACACCGGTGATGGTCGAGCCGTTTGATGTGGCGTGGCACGGCTTTGTGCTGTCGCGCCGCGCGCTCAACACCGACGATGCAACATGGTGGACGCGCATTCAGGGCAAGCAGTTCGTGCGCTATGAACTGGCAGGTCGCCAGCATCTTGGCTCCGTACACGATTGGGCGCGGACGCTGCTCGGCGTGAGCGACCCGCATGCCGACTGGCTCGAATATGAAGATACCACCGCGCGTGTCTACCGCGCCGTGCACGTGGTGGACGACCGCATCGAAGCCTGCGTGTTCCTCTCGCCGCGCCCGGACTTGCCTTCGCGCAACTGGCTGGCGGGCCTGTTCGCACAAGAGCGCCTGGAAGACCTCGACCGCGCGGGCGTGCTGCTCGGCCAGCCGATCGAGGCCGGTGCCGACGTGGGGCCGACCGTGTGCTCCTGCTTTGGCGTGGGGCGCAACACCATCTGCGATGCCATCCGCACCAAGGGCCTGCAAACCACGGGCGAGATCACTGCGTGCCTGAAAGCGGGGGGCAATTGCGGGTCGTGTGTGCCGGAACTTAAGCGGCTGCTGGTGGAGGCGCGGGTGCAGCAGGCGGCGTGAACTACGCAAAAGAGTTCACACGTATAATTCGCACCGCTGCCGCGCAAGCGGTGGCGGGGCGTCGAAACCCGAACTCCGTGAATCAATGCCAGCGAACGTCGTATTTGCCGATGTTTGCGGTGTCCGTTCGCATGAACTGCGGCGGGCCGGGCGGGGACACCTCCGGGTGTGCCGGTTTCACTGGAGCCGGTTTTCGACCCCCGCTGTCTGGCCCGCCACCCCTCACGTCGAAATGAGCGGCGGGTTTCCAAGTATCCAGTGGAGCCTTCATGCTATTGATCCATCGCGGGTACCGCCCCGCGTCATACCCTTCGCCTCCTGCCATCGTCTTTCCTGCACCCGGAGGTGGCCAATGAAAACCAACCACAGACGTCAGTACCTACTGGGCGCAATGGCCGCGCAGGAGTTCTTGCGACACACGCAGACGTTTCTATATTGCAGCCGGCAATTTCAACCGCGCACATTGCGCTGGGAGATCGAGCAAATCACTGTCGTGCATTCGCCTGAGTATCGGGCAGGGTTTTTGGATGCGATTGGCACCTACGTGCTCACTGCACTGGAGGGGTGTTTGCTGAACCCGCACAACTGGTCGGTTCTGGGCGATCTTGAGCGGTAAATAGCCGCTACACCTCCGTGCTTTCCCGAGACGGGCGGGAAAGCGCTCCGAGCTGTCTTGTCGACACGATGTGCGAGTGGACGAACGGGATTGCGATGCGATCAACAGCGGGCAGGGATGGCACTTGCACAAACACCAGTCGCCACTGAGCGCAGATTACCGACCGTCGGGGCTTCGCTCTGGCAAGCGCTTACCCGCACACATGATTTTGCCCGTGGTGTTGCTCCTCGGGCACCAGACCGGGTCGCCTTCGTATGCGGCCGCGCGTCCGTCGATCCTATCGTTGCGCAACGTGGCATGGACGCGGCCATTCGCAGTGGTGGTGTCGCCGTCGCGGATGTCATAACGCATCGCGGACCTCTCGACTTCCAAGCTGCGTTCTGCCAAGAGCGGGAGCGGCTGTTGCCGGTCGCGTGCGGATGCCGGCCGGCAATGGGGTGTTGGATCCATGACCGACTCTGACCGCGTTGGCGTAGAACAACAATTTTGCCCGGGTGATATTGACGGCAAATTAAACCCGGGTAGAATGCGTGCCTGTTGAAACAGAAGCAGGAGCGCATTCCCATGGATGCCGCCGCAATCCAATCGTGTACGGCCTTTGCCGGCACGCGTCGCCTGGCTGGTGGGCCCGTCCGTGACGTGGCCCGGGCCGTCAAAACCCATCTCGATGCGCACCCCGACTCCCAAGTGCTTGTGTTCGACAACGCGAGCGCGCAGCCTGTGAAGTTCGACGTGCGTGGCTCGGTTGAAGACGTGCTCGCGCGCCTGAATCGCACGGCGCCGCCTGCTACCGAACCCGCCGAGTCCGAAAGCCGCCCGCGCGGCCCTGGCCGCCCCAAGCTGGGCGTGATCGCCCGCGAGGTGACCTTGCTGCCGCGCCACTGGGACTGGCTGGCCGCGCAGCCGGGCGGGGCGTCGGTCACGCTGCGCAAGCTGGTGGAAGACGCGCGCCGCGCCGCTGAAGGCGCTGACCGCCGCCGCACAGCGCAAGAGGCCGCGTATCGCTTCATGTCGGCCATGGCAGGTAACGCCCCGGGCTTTGAAGACGCCACCCGCGCATTGTTTGCCGCAGACGCCGTCGCATTCGAATCCCTCACCCGATCCTGGCCCGCAGACGTGCGCGACTTTGCGCGCGGACTGGCACATGCCGCGTTTCAGGTTCAACAGGAGGCCGCATGACAGCGCCTGCTGCCCGCCCGCTGTGGCGAACCTTCATTGCATTCCTCGGCCCGCTGATCCTGGCCAACATCCTGCAATCGTTGTCGGGCACGCTCAACAACGTCTACGTTGGGCACATGCTGGGGGTGAAAGCGCTAGGCGCGGTGTCAGCGTTCTTCCCGATCCTGTTCTTCTTCATCGCGTTCATCATCGGGCTGGGTTCGGGGGCGGCGGTGCTGATCGGGCAGGCATGGGGCGCCAAAAAGCCTGAGGCGGTGAAGACCGTTGCGGGTACGACGCTGTCGGTGGGCTTCATCGTGGGCCTGGCGGTGGCGCTGCTCGGTGGCCCGTTTGCCCACGCGCTGCTCGGCTGGCTCGGCACGCCGGCCGACATCCTGCCCGACGCAACGCTCTACGCCAGCGTCATGCTTTACGCCATGCCGGGCTTGTTCGTGTACCTGCTTGCCACCGCGATGATGCGCGGCGTGGGGGATACGCGCACCCCGTTGCGCACGCTGGCGCTTTCCACATCGATTGGCCTGGTGCTCACGCCGACGCTCATTCGTGGCTGGTTCGGTTTGCCGCAACTGGGTGTGGCAAGCGGTGCCGTGGCAACGATCATTTCGTTCACGGTGGCCCTGGTGTGGCTGGCGTTCTTCCTGCGCCGGCGCAACCATCCGCTTGCGCCGGATGCGGTGCTGGCGCGGCATCTGTGGGTCGACTTCAGCGTGCTCCGGACGGTGCTGAAGATCGGCGTGCCGACGGGCGTGCAGCTCGTGGTGATCTCGATTGCCGAGCTGGCGCTGCTGTCATTCGTCAACGGTTTCGGATCCGACGCGACGGCCGCTTACGGTGCCGGCACGCAGATCATCAGTTACGTGCAGTTCCCGGCCATGTCGATTGCGATTACGGCGTCGATCCTGGGCGCACAAGCCATTGGCTCCGGCAACACGGAACGGCTCGACGCCATCACGCGCACGGGGCTGTGGCTCAACGTTGCGATTACCGGTGTGCTGGTGGTGATGGCGCTGCTGTTCTCGCGCGCCGTCATCGGCTGGTTCACCACGAACACGGAAGTGATGAGCCTCGCGCAGAGCTTGCTGCATATCTCGCTGTGGAGCTCGGTCATCTTTGGCATGGCGGGCGTGTTCTCGGGTGTGATGCGCGCCAGCGGCACGGTGATGGCGCCCACGGCCATCTCCATCCTCGCCATTGCGGTGGTGGAAGTGCCGGTGGCGTGGATGTTGAGCCGACACATCGGCACCAACGGCATCTGGGCCGCATACCCCGCCGCGTTCATCGCCATGTTCGTGATGCAGGGGTTGTATTACGGGCTGGTGTGGCGGCGTCGCGCGCAGCGTTTCGGTATTCGCCGCATGGTGTGATGCGGGGCTAGCCGTACGCCGCTCATGCGGTGGGCGGCGGGCTTTCCAGCGTCACGGTCAGCGCGCCGTTTGCCGTGCTGACCGTGCAGCGCTTCAGGCAGAGGCCGGCTGCATCGTCGGCGGCCAGATCGAAACGCAGGCCGTGTGCTGGGCACTGCAGCCAGGTGCCCTCCAGCTTGCCGTTAGCGAGTGATGCGCCCTGATGCGGGCAACTGTTGTCGATGGCGTAGTGCGTGCCATCGATGTTGAAGACGGCCACGCTGCGGCCGTCGATGAAGACAAGCCTGCGCTGGCCTGGCGGCAGTTGTGCCAAGGGAATCGACACGGCGTTCGGCATGGAGCTTTCTGCTTCATAGGAGCGCGTCGATGAGTGCCTGCGCACCCGGCCACGGTCCGAATCCGGATGCCGGGTTCAGGTGCCCAACATCGCCCAGATCGACCAGCCGGCTGCCCCAGGCGGTGGCCATGTCGACCACGCGATCGTACGCGGCGAGCGGATCATTGCGGCTGGCGGCAACGATGCTCGGAAACGGCAGCGGCCGGCGCGGGCAGGGCAGCCAGCCATTCTTCTGCAGCGCGTCTTGCGTGGGATAGCCCGACGGCATCGGTGTGTCGAGATCGGCCGGCGTGGCGAGCAGTGCGCCGTGGATCTTGCGCGCATGCCGGCGCGCCCAATGCACGGTGATCATCACGCCCGCGCTGTGCGCCACCAGAATGACCGGACCGTCGATGGCGGCCAGCGCGTTGTCCAGCGCAGTCACGCGCGCGGCGCAGCTCAGCTTGTCGGCCTCCAGCGGCGGCACCGAGGCGGTCTTGGTCCCGCTTGCGTGCAGCTTGGCCTGCAACAGCGTTTGCCAATGGTCGGACACGTGGTCACGCAGACCGGGCACCATCAGGATCGTGGGAGAGAGCTTGGACATCGTTGTGAATCGATCATGCGTGGATGAAAAAACGAGGAGGTGGCCCTCCTCGAATGCCGACCGGGGAGACGGCGGAGACCGCCTCCCGTGGTGTTGCTTGCTTAGAACTTGTGTCGGATGCCAACCGCCGCACCGATCATGCTGGTCTGCCCCGCGCCCGGGAAATACCCATTGGCGAAGCCGATGGACGAGGTGTCGAAGTTCAGCCCCGCGTTCTTCGCATAGGCGGTGGTGAGGTACACGTCTGTCCGCTTGGACAGGCTGTAGTCGGCAATGAAGCTGACCTGCCACGGGTTGGCTGGGCTGGCCGGCGTGCCCGCCTTGGAGAGCTGCAGCACCTTGAGCTTGTCGTAGTAGTAGGCCAGCGTGAGTTGCAGCGCCTGCGTGGCCTGGTAGTTGACGCCGGCCCACCACATGTCGTCGCGGATGAAGGTGGCGTTGTTCGAGTAGGTGGCCTTTTCCCAGCGGTAGCCGCCGATCAGCTTGGCGGGGCCCATGGTGTAGCTGATGGCCGCCGCGAGCTTCTTGGCGCTGCCGTAGCCGGTGTCGCCAAACGGCGTCATCGACGGGTTGGCCTGGTCGTAGGCCACGGTGGCGCCGAGTGTGCCGCCGGCATAGCTCAAGGCGGCACCGTAGCCGCTGTCGCGCCGGAACTGCCCCGGCACCTCGCCGGCACCGAACACGCCGTTGCCGAATGACCAGTGCGCCAACGCTGTCACGGGGCCAAACGTACCGGTGTACTTGGCGACGTTGTCCGAGCGGAAATTCAGCCCAGCAAGGAAGATGATGGGCTCGTATTGCGTCGAGTAAGCCGTGGGCGAGAAGTTGGCCAACGCCTCGAACAACGATGTGTACTGCCGCCCGAAGGTGAACTTGCCCAAGCTTGTGTCCAGGCCCACATAGGCCTGGCGCCCGAACAGACGGCCGCCTTGCTGCAGCTTGCCGTCGTCCACGCCAAAGCCGCTTTCCAGCACGAAGAGCGCCTTGTTGCCGCTGCCCAGGTCTTCCACACCGCGCAGGCCCCAGCGCGAGCCGGACAGCCCGCCCGTGTTCAGGTCGACCTTGCTGGCCGACGGCCCCGGAAAGCCTGGCGTGGTCGGGGTGATGGGCGACATCTTGTTGATGGTCTCGATGTTGGTATCGAGCACGCCGTACAGCGTCACGCTCGACTGCGCGCAGGCCGCGCCGGCGCAGGCCAGCAATGCAGCGGGGGCGATGTGTTTCTTCTTCATGCTGCAGGGTCTCCTCTTAGTGTGGTCGCCGCCGGGTGCGTCGGGCGCCCCGGAAGTCGTTAGAAAGGTTTGCTGCCGATGATCCCGGCGCGCTCCATCTTGCGATGGCACGGTGCGTAATCCATGACTGCATAGTGCTGCGCGGCGGTGTTGTCCCAGATGGCCACGCTGTTGGGCTTCCAGCGCCAGCGCACCTGGTACTCGGGGATGTACGCCTGGCTGATGAGGTAGCGCAGCAAATCCGCCGCGCCGCCCGTGGCGTCTTGCCCGTAACGCACGCGCGCGGGCGTGTGGTAGTTCGTGAAGTGCGTGGTGAAGCCGTTCACGTACAGCACCTTCTCGTCAGTCTCGGGGTGGGTGCGTACCACCGGGTGCTCCGGATCGGGGTACTGCGCCTTGAGCGCGAGACGCTTCTCGATCGGCATGGCGGCGCCAAAGCTCGCTTCGATGCTGTGGCGCGCGCGCAGGCTGGCAATCTCGCGCTTCACGTCGTCGGGCAGCTTCTCGTAGGCCAGCACCATGTTGGCCCACATCGTGTCGCCGCCCACCGGCGGGCATTCCACACAGCGCAGCACCGCGCCGAACTGCGGTGCTTCGCGCCATGTGGTGTCGGAGTGCCAGCAGTTTTCGTAGCGGTCGTTGGGCTGGTCGGGGGTCTTGTAGATGCGCACGAGGCCAGGGTTCTCGGGGTCGCTGCCGACCACGGGGTGGTCTTCCAGATCGCCAAAGCGGCGCGCGAAGGCGACGTGCTGGGCGCGGCTCAAGTCCTGGTCACGCAGGAAGATCACGCGGTGCTGCAGCAGCGCCGTGCGGATCTCCGCAAACAGGCCGTCGTCGTGCACGGCATCGGCCAGTTGCACGCTGGTGAGTTCGGCGCCCAGCGCGTTGGTCAATTGTTCGACACGCATGGCCGCACCTCAGATGACGAAGACGGACGAGCCGGTTGTCTTGCGTGCTTCCAGATCGCGGTGCGCCTGCACGGCGTCTTCGAGTGCATAGCGTTGATTGATCTCGATCTGGATGCGGCCTGCAGCGACGTGGCCGAACAGTTCACCGGCCAGCTCTGCCTTTTCGGCCGGATCGGCGATGTAATCCGCCAGCGCCGGGCGCGTCATGTAGAGCGAGCCCTTCATCGCCAGCAGTTGCGGATTGAACGGCGGGATGGGTCCCGACGCAGTGCCCACGCACACCATCAGCCCACGCCGCTTGAGTGAATCGAGCGAGGCCTCGAAGGTGCTCTTGCCCACGCTGTCGAACACGACGTTCACGCCCACGCCGTCGGTCAGTTCGCGCACGCGCTTGGTAACGTCTTCATGGGTGTAGTTGATGATGTGGTCACAACCGTGCGCGCGGGCGATGTCCGCCTTGGCTTCGCTCGATACCGTGCCGATCACCGTGAGCCCGAGCAGCTTGGCCCATTGCGAGACGATCAGTCCCACGCCGCCGGCAGCCGCGTGCAGCAGGATCGTGTTGCCCTTGGCAAACGGATAGATGCGGCGCAGCAGGTAAGCTGATGTCAGGCCGCGCATGGTCATGGCGGCGGCGGTCTCGCAGGCGATGGCGTCGGGCAGCTTGATGAGCGGCGCGGCAGGAATCACGCGCTCGGTGCTATAGGCGCCCAGTGTGTTGATGAAGCCGGTGTAGGTCACGCGGTCGCCCACGGTGACGTTGGTCACGTCGGGGCCCACGGCTTCAACAATGCCGGCGGCTTCGACGCCCATGCCGGCGGGGCGCGGCACCGGATACAGGCCGGAGCGGAAATACGTATCGGCAAAGTTCAGGCCGACGGCCTCGTGGCGCAGGCGGACCTGGCCGGGGCCGGGCTGGCCGACCTGGACCGTCTCGCAGCGCAGGACCTCGGGGCCGCCGGTTTCGTGGAAGCGGACTGCAGTTGCCATGGTGGTTCTCCTGGTTTTCTCAGATGTTTGGGGTGCGCGCCGCCTGCACGGCTCGCTGGGCGAGCCGCGGTCAAAGCGGAGAGGGAGGGCTGCCTTGGGTTGGCGGCGTGCGGTAAAGCGGGTCAGGTGGTCATGCAGAGGCCACGGCGGAAGGGCCGGCCGTAGGTGCGGCATCCAGTGACACATTGGCCACGCGCTTGAGTTCGGCTTCGTAGCTGCGTGCGGCCAGCAGGAAGCAGCCTGCTGCCGCCACGCCAAAGATCGGCATCACCGCGAGCGCTGTCTGTAGGCCCCACGCATCGGACATCGCGCCGCCCACGAACGGGCCGATTGCCAGGCCGAACAGGTTCTGGAACAGCGACAGCAACGCCGCGCCCGTCGAACGCACGCCCGGGTGAATCACGTCAAACACCACGCTCGAAGCCGGCGCCACCGTGCACGTCATCAGAAAGCCGCCAAAGGCGATCAGCAGGAACTGCTGGTTGGCGGGCATGACGGTGCCGAAGGCGGTCATGAACACGAGCAGCGTAGCGAGGGCCAGCATGGCGACCGCGATCAACCGGTTGCGCTGACGGCGCGCTGCCACCACATCGGCCACCACGCCCCACACGAACGCACCCAGCGCACCGCACAGCACGACCAGGGCCGCCTGCATGGCCGCACGGTCCGGCGGCGTGCCGTGATAGCGGTTCAGGTAGCTCGGCAGCCAAGACCAAATGGTCGACACGACGATCAGTTGGAACGCTGCGCCCAGGCACGTCCACCACAGCGTGCGCGAACTGGTGAGCGCCGCCACCACGCGCTGCAGGAGCGTGCCGACGGACTGCCGCGTCTGCGCACCGCACGGGGCCATCGCGACCGTCTTGTAGTCCGGCACGAACACGTAGAGCAGCGCCAGCAGCAACCCTGGCAAACCTACTACGCCAAACGCTGCTTGCCAGCCCCAGCGCGCGGCAATCACGCCGCCGAGCAGCACGCCCAGCACCGCCCCGATCGAGCCGGCGGCAAAGAACGCCCCCATGAGTGTCGCCCGCAGGCGCTTGGGGAAGAGGCTGGCGATGAGCGCCGCGCCCACCGAGCCGTAGCCCGTTTCGCCCACGCCCACAATGGCACGCGCCGTAAAGAGCTGCCCGTAGTTGCGCGCAAACATGCATGAGATGGTCGCCAGGCTCCACACCGTGGCCATCACGACGATGCTCTTGACGCGGCTGAAGCGGTCGGCCATCAGCGCCACCGGCAAACCGCCCACCGCCACCACGATCGAGATAACGGACACCAGCGCGCCCAATTGCTTGTCCGACAGCGCCCAGGCTGTCTTCAGATGCGGAAACAGCGAGACGATGACTTGCCGGTCGATGTAATCGAACAGCATCAGCGCAAAGGTCATCGCAAATGCAAACCACGCCTGGGGTCGGCTGACGAGGTAGCCGTCGTGGTTGTCTGCGCGCAGGTCGGCAGCATGCAGATTCATGGTTGTCTCCGAGTGGCGGCGCTTGCGTTGAGCGCCGCCTGTGTTGAGCCCCGTCGTCGCGCGTCGAGTCCACTGAACCGGACACTTCGCACCCGATTGGTGGACCAAATGCGCGTCGTTCAGTTTAGGCCGCGCGCAGCGGCAGGTTCTTCACGTTCAGCGCGCGGTTGGGGGCCATGCCGTTCTTGGCCAGCGTTTCCTCAGCGCTGTCGTACCAGGTGCCAATGCGGTAGATCTGGCGAGCTTCCTTGCCACTGGCGATTTCGCGGCCCAGCTCGTGCGCCACGCGCACGCATTGCTCGATCTGCTGCACCGAGGTCATGCGGTCGCCGTGCTGGTCGATGATGGTGTCTTCAATGCCGCAGCGCGGGTGCAAGCCCATTGCCATGGCCATCATGTTGAACGGCAGCACGTTCTTGAGCAGCGACTCCGCCGTCAGCGTGCAGCCATCCGGCGCGCGGTGGATGAAGTTGAAGAAGTTGAATGGGTTGGGGCCGTCAAAGCCGCCGCCAATGCCGATCCACGTGAGGTTGAGCGGGCCCTTGTAGAGGCCCTTGCGTACCAGGCGCTCCAGCGTTTCCAGCGCATGGATGCCGGTGAGCTGGAAGTGCGGCTGCACGCCGGCAGCCTGCAGGCGGCGCAGGTGTTCTTCCAGCCATTGCGGGCCGGCCGGCACGGTCATCTCGCGGTAGGCCTGCTGAAGTGCGGGGTGCGACAGGGAGGTGCCTTCCAGGTATTCCGGATACAGCAGCTCCATGATGTTCATCTGCGTGGTGTTGATGGCCACGGTCACCTGGTCGGGCGTGGGCGTCAGGTCGGCCAGCATGTGGCGCGTGTCGTCCGACAGCCACTTGGCGGCTTGCCCTTCGTCTTCCGGCGCGAACGAGATCGAGCCGCCCACCTGGATGATCATGTCGGGCACTGCCGCGCGCACGCCGGCAATCAGCTCGTTGAATTTCGACAGCCGCTTGGAGCCCTTGCCGTCCAGCTCGCGCACGTGCAGGTGCAGTACGGTGGCGCCGGCGTTGTAGCAGTCCACGGCCTTCTGCACCTGTTCTTCCATCGTCACCGGAATGTCTTCCGGAAAATCTTCTGGCATCCATTCCGGGCCGTACGGCGCGACAGTGATGACGACCTTGTCCTGGTTCTCGGGGTGCAGCGAATCGTCGAGGAATTGCATGTTGGGGGCTCCTGTAGGGATGTCTCGGCTGGACTTCACTATAGGGAAGCGGTAAGTTTGAATTTCTCATTTGGTGCCAAGTTTTTTTCTTTCTGCGCCATTCCGTGTAAACACCAAGAGGCCCTACCAGGCACTTGCGCCGGCAGATATCTTCATGGAAACGATGGTGCGCGCCCGATCCCTCAACGGCTACTTCCAGGTCGTGCGGCGGCTAGGCTTCAACCCGCAGGAGGCGTTGCGGCAGGTCGGGCTGGACCCGGCCAAGCTGGCCGACCCCGAGCAGCTCGTGCCGGTGGTGGCAACCTGCCAGTTGATGGAGATCACGGCCAATAGCGCGCCGTGTCCGACGCTAGGTCTGCAGATGGCGGAGGCGCGGCAGGAGTTGGATTTTGGCGTGCTCGGGCTGCTGCTGGGCCACAAGCGCACGTTGCGCGAGGCGTTGCAGGCCATCATCCAGTACCGGCACCTGCTCAACGAGGCGCTGGCGGTCTATCTGGAAGCAGGTGGCGACATGGTTGTCATTCGCGAGGAGGTCATCACCGAGACGCCGGTGCCGCTGCGCCAGGCCAACGAGTTGGCCGTCGGCGTGCTGGGCCGCATTTGCAGTGCACTGCTGGGCACGCATTGGAAGCCGCGCGGCATCCACTTCACGCACGAGGCGCCGGCGGATGCCAGCCTGCACCGGCGCATGTTCGGCTGCCCGATCGTGTTCGACAGCGACTTCAACGGCATCGTCTGTTTGGCGGCCGATCTGGAGACACCCAACCCGGTCGCCGATCCGGCGCTGGTGCGCTACGCGGAAAGCCTGGCTGAGCCGTTCAACGTATCGGGGCCGGATGCGATGGTGCAGGAGGTGCGGCGCGCGGTGTATTTGCTGTTGCCGTTGGAGCGCGCCTCGGTGGAGCTGGTGGCGGAACACCTGCATCTGAGCGTGCGCACGCTGCAGCGGCAGTTGGAGGCGGCGGGTGTAACGTTCTCCGATCTGGTGGAGGAGGTGCGCCACAACCTCGCCATCCGCTACATGGCGAACCCGAGCTACCGGATCGGGCGTGTGGCAGCGTTGCTCGGCTATACGCGGCAGGCGTCGTTCACGCGCTGGTTCATCGCACACTTTGGCATGACGCCCCGTGCATGGCGCGATGCACAGGCGCCGACGCAATAGCGAATAGCGAATAGCGAATAGCGAATAGCGAATAGCGAATAGCGAATAGC
>CAUPMS010000004.1:0-212121 GCA_963512445.1 uncultured Ralstonia sp. | reverse complement strand
TTCTTCCTCAAGATCCGCGCCGCGTTCCCCGGAATTCCTCGATGAACCTTTTTTTTGGGGGTGTGTTGATTTGTTGGTGTGCTGATGTGGTGAGCAGGCAGCAGCCGGCCCGCCGGGCGGCTCGATGCCCGGCGGCCGGATGAGAACAATGGAAATGGGTGGTCAGTCGCCTTGCGTCGGCTCGGCAGTGGTGGCTTGCGTCACGCGCACAAGCATCGTCATGACAAAAGAGATGGCCAGCAGCCCGGCAAGGAACAGCAGCCCCGTCGTGGTGCTATGCGTCTGGCCTTTCAGATACCCGATGGCGAATGGCCCGACAAAGCCGCCGAGGTTGCCCACCGAGTTGATGACCGCAATCGACACGGCAGCGGTGGAGCGCGTGAGGAACAGCGTCGGCAGTGCCCAGAACGGCGACTTGAACGCGTACAGGCCCGCCAGGCTCAGGCAGATCATCACCATGGCGATGACGGGGTTGCCGATGAAACCCGCGCCCACGAAGGCGAGCGCCGCCACGCCCAGCGGAATTGCGGAATGCAGCCGACGCTCGGCGCGCTTGTCCGAACGGCGCGACCACCAGATCATCACCGCCGTCGCAAACACATACGGCAGCATGGCGATCAGCCCGACCTGCGTGTGCGACAGCGTGGAGGAAAAGCCCTTGATGATCTGCGGCATCCAGTAACCGATGCCCAGGCTCCCGCACTGGTAGACGAAGTAGATGAACGACAGGTACAGCACCTTCGGGTTGGCCATCACCTTGAGCGTGCCGAGGTGCGCGGCGGCCGGGCGCGCTTGTTTGTCACGCTCCAACTCCGCGAGCAGCCAGTCGCGCTCGGCTTCGGACAGCCAGCGCGCGTCTTTCGGGCGGTCGGCCAGATAGAGAAAGCACAGCACGCCGCCAATCACCGCCGGTGCGCCTTCGAGCAGCAGCATCCAGCGCCAGCCGCTCCATTGCAGCCAGTGGACGTTGTCCATGATCCACGTAGAAAGCGGCGCGCCGATGATGTACGAAACGGGAATCGCCGCCGTGAACAGCGCCACCGTGGTCGCAAGCTCACGCGCGCGGAACCAGTACGTCAGGTAGACGATGATGCCGGGGAAGAAGCCGGCCTCCGCCACGCCCAGCAGAAAGCGCAGCATGTACAACTGCGTCGCGCTCTGCACGAAGGCGGAGACCATCGCCACGATGCCCCACGTGACGAGGATGCGCGCGATCCAGCGGCGCGCGCCGAAGCGGTTGAGCATGACGTTGCTCGGCACCTCGAACAGGAAATAGCCGATGAAGAAGATGCCCGAGACGAAGCCGAAGGCCTCGCTGCTGAGCGCCAGCTCCTTGTTCATCTGCAGCGCCGCGTAGCCGATGTTGGCGCGGTCGAGATACGAAATGATGTACAGCACGAACACGAACGGGATGATGCGCCAAGTGATCTTGCGCACGATCGCCTGTTCGTCGGGCGTGGCTGGCGTTTGCGCGGCCATGGCGTTGATGGAAGCAGGGGAATTGGACACGTCGTCAACCTCAAACCGATTGCGAAAACACCATGCAGACGGGGCTGCCGCTCTGCACGCTCAGGCCGGTTGGGCGCAGGCGCCCGCTGTGGGCGTCGATGCCGAAGGCGACGATGGTGTCGCTGTCTTCGTTCAGTGCATACAGGAAGCGGCCGCCCGGCGCGATGGTGAAGAAGCGTGGCGTGCGCCCGCCCGTCTTGTCCGCGCCCGTGAAGTGCAGCAAACCCGTGTCGGTATCGATGCGGAACACGGCGATGGTGTCGTCGCCACGGTTGGACGCGTAGACGAAGCGCCCGGCTGCATCGACGGCGATTTCCGAGGCGCGGCTGTTGCCCGTGAAGGTATCCGGCAGCGATGACAGCACCTGCCGTGGCGTGAGCGTGGCGGTGGTGGCGTCGTAGCCGTAGGTGGTGACGGTGGAATCCAGCTCGTTGACGACGTAGGCGAAGCGGCCGGTCGGGTGGAACGCCACATGGCGCGGGCCGGCGCCTTCGCGCGCTTCCACAAAGCTGGGGGCGGCGGGTGTCAGGCGGCCATCGGCAAAGCGGAAGGCGAAGGTGCGGTCCAACCCCTTGTCCGGGACGATGACAAAGCGGCCCGTCGGGTCGAACGGGTTGAAGTGCGGCTTGGCCTGTTTCTGCTCTACCCGGTGCGGACCGATGGGGCCGTCGAGCTTGACCAACTGCGTGACCGTACCGAGCGCGCCATCACCGGCAATCGGCAGCACGGCCAGGCTGGCGCCGATGTGGTTCGTCACCACCATGAACTTGCCCGATGGGTCGAGCGCCAGGTGCACCGGGTTCTTGCCCTGCGTGCTCTGCTTGTTGATGAAGGTGAGCTTGCCGCTGGCACGGTCGACGGCAAAGGCGCTGATGTCGCTCAGGTCGCCATGCACGGTGTAGAGCCGGTCGCCTGCGCGGTTCAGCGCCAGGAACGAGGGGTTCACCAGGTTGTTGACGAGCTGCACGGGTTCAAGCGCGGCCGTGTGCGTGTTGACGCGGAACACGCTGATCCCGTCGCCGCGGGCGTTACGCTCGCGTGTGGTGCGCGAGCCCACGTAGGCATACATAGTCATGGGTTTCGAAGTCGTAGAAGTGAGTGGTGATGCAGCTGCGGCCGACGCCGATAGTCCGACCGACGCCAGCGCGCCGCCCGATACCGCGGCCTGCAACAGGCGCCGCCGCGAAAGGAGTGGTTCGGAAGGGGTGGCGGGGGCCGGTTTCATGCAGGTCTCCGTGTTGCGTGATGGTGATTGGGGTTTCCTCTTGATTGCATTTTTACGTAAACACGTGCAAAAATTAACCCATGGAAAACACCTACACCCCACCGGAAGCGTCGATAAGCGTTGGCAGCGCCACTTACCGCTACGTTGATCTGCCCGCGATGTTCGGCAGCGGGCTCACGCGGCTGCCGGTTGTGCTGCGGCTGTTGCTGGAGAACGTCATCCGCAACACGCAAGGGGAAGAGCGCCAGCGTGCGGTGAACGGTGTGCTGCGCTGGCTGGACACCGGCACCAGCGATGAAGAGATCGCCTTCCAGCCGAACCGCGTGCTGATGCACGACACGACCAGCACGCCTGCGCTGGTGGACATCGCCGCGATGCGCGACGCGCTGGCGGAAGCCGGTGCCGACCCCGCTGCGCTCAACCCGGTGCTACCGGTGGATGTGTCGGTCGACCACTCGCTGGCCGTGGAGGCCTACGCGCAGCCCGATGCCGCCACGCGCAACTTGCAGATCGAGATGCGCCGCAACGCCGAGCGCTACCGCTTCCTGCGCTGGGCATCGAACACGCTGCGCGGCGTGCGCATCCACCCGCCCGGTACGGGGATCATGCACACCATCAACCTGGAGCAACTGGCCACGGTGGCCACCGTGCAGACCATCGACGGCGCCCAGTGGCTCGTGCCCGATACCCTGATCGGCACCGACAGCCATACGCCGATGATCAACGGCATCGGCGTGCTCGGCTGGGGCGTGGGCGGGCTGGAAGCGCAGACGGTGATGTTCGGCATGCCGGTCATGCAGCGCATTCCGGATGTGATTGGGGTGCGGCTGACCGGCGCGCTGCCGGCGGGCTCATCGGCCACCGACCTGGCGCTGACGGTGACGAAGGCGCTGCGCGACATCGGCGTGTCGGGCGAGTTTGTGGAGTTCTTCGGCCCCGGCGTTACTACACTCACGGCGGGCGAGCGATCCGTCGTCGCCAATATGGCACCCGAGTACGGTGCGACCACGGGCTTCTTCCCCGTGGATGCGCAGACGCTGGCGTACCTGCGTGCAACTGGTCGTACGGAAGACGCCATCGCGCAGGTGGAAGCGCTGCACCGCCATGCGGGTCTGTGGTTCGACCCGGACAACGCACCGCGCTACACGCGCGTGATCGAGATCGACCTGCGCACCGTGCATCTGCACGTGGCGGGGCCGCGCCGGCCACAGGATCTGTTGCCCTATACGGAGACGGGGCGTGCGTTGTCTGCCGTCGCAGGCGACGCGCAACCGAGCGCGACATTGCCTGCGCATCCGGTTGCCATTGCGGCCATCACAAGCTGCACCAACACGTCTGACCCGGCGCAGCTGATTGCGGCGGGGTTAGTTGCACGCCGCGCACGCGAGCGCGGCTTGCGCGTGCCGGCGTGGGTGAAGACATCGCTCGGGCCGGGTTCGCCTGCTGCAGCGGAGTATCTGCAGCGCGCCGGGTTGATCGATGATTTGTCAGCGGTGGGCTTCGACATCGTCGGGTTTGGCTGCACGACATGCATCGGCAACTCTGGCCCGCTTACGGCGCCGATCCAGCAGGCTATTGCGAAGGGCGAGACAGCGCCGGTGGCGGTGCTCTCGGGCAACCGCAACTTCCCAGGTCGCGTGCATCCGGACCTGAGCCTTGGCTTCATTATGTCGCCGCCGCTGGTGATTGCGTTTGCTATCGCAGGCGATGCGGCACTCGACTTGAGCCACCGGCCATTGCAAACCACCGCAGACGGGACGCCCGTTTACCTGCGCGATCTGTGGCCGACGCGCGAAGAGATCGACGCGCTGGTCCAGCAGGGCACATCGTCCACGGATTACCGCCGCGCCTTTGCCGTTGCCACCGCCAACCCAATGTGGGCCGCCATCGATGCGCCCACGGCCGCCCGTTACCCGTGGGATGCGCAATCCACCGCGCTGCGCCGCCCGCCATTCGCCGCACTGGATGCCGGTAGCCAGCTCGGCGAGTTCGATGCGCACCCGCTGCTCGTGCTGGGCGATGACATCACCACCGATCACATCTCACCCGCCAGCGCGATCCCGAAAGACAGCTTCGTCGCCGATTTCCTGGCCGAACGCGGGGACGATCGCAACGACCTGAACGTCTTCGCATCGCGTCGCGGCAACTGGGAGGTCATGGTGCGCGCCGCGTTCTACAACAAGACGTTGGTGAACCTGTTGGTGCCCGACGCGCCCGTCGCCCATACGGTGCACGCGCCAAGCGGTGAGGTCATGCCGATCCACGAAGCGGCGCGGCGCTATCACGGCGAAGGCGCCTGCGTCGTGCTGCTGGCGGGCGCGCGCTACGGCACCGGCTCGTCGCGCGACTGGGCCGCCAAGGGGCAGCGGCTGCTCGGTATCCGGGCGGTCATTGCGGTAAGCTTCGAGCGCATTCACCGTTCCAATTTGATTGGCATGGGCATCCTGCCGCTGCGGTTTCCAGCGGGGGTGAATCCGCAGGCGCTGAACATTCGCGCTGGGGACACGATCCACATCTCGGCGTTGCCGGAGCGGATCGAACCGCGTTGCGCTGTTCCGGTTCGCATCCGGCGTGCCGATGGCAGCGAAGAGACGTTCGACGCTGCCGCCGCCGTAGAGACACAGCTTGAAGCGACGTTGCTCCGGCGCGGAGGCGTGATCCCATCGATCCTCGGCGATACGTTGGCCGCAGCGTGATTCCCGCAGGTGCCCGTGCCCATGACGCTACGCCATTGAAGGCCATGAAGCACGACCGCCCCATCGCTACGCAAATCGTTGATCTCATCCAGGCCGAGGGCCTGGAGGTCGGCTCGCACCTGCCCGCGCAGATGATTGCCGACCGGCTGCGCGTGTCACGCTCGCCGGTGAACGAGGCGCTGGCGTTGCTGCACGAGAAGGGCATCCTCGCGCGCGAGAAGAACCGCGGCTACTTTGTCGCCAAGCCGGTGACGGCGCCGGCCTCGGTCGTCGCCACTGAGTTGGGTCTGGATGAAGACGATGTCGTGACCCGCGCGTATTTCCAGATCGCCGACGACCGCCTTAAGGGCCTGCTGCCCGACGAATTTGCCGAGCAGACGATCCGCACGCGCTATGGGCTGACCGCCACGCAGTTGGGCGCTGTGCTCGGCCGCATCGCGCAGGAAGGCTGGGCCGAGCGCAAGCCGGGTTACGGCTGGCAGTTCTCGACCATGCTGACCACGCCCGACAGCCTGTTGCAGTCATACCGCCTGCGGCTGGCGCTGGAGCCGGCAGCCTTGCTGGAACCCACGTACCGGCTGGATGCGCGCGTCATTGAACGGCTGCGCGCCGCAGAGAATCACCTGCTCAATGGCGGCATTGAAACCGATACTGCAGACCAGCTCCACGAACGCGGCGTGCGCTTCCATGAATCGCTGGTGGAGGCGTCTGGCAACGCGTTCTTTATCGACACCATCCGCCGCGTCAACCGCGTGCGCCGGCTGCTGTCGTACCGCTCGATGCAGCACCGCGAGCGCTATCCGGAACACGCCAGGCAGCACCTCACCATCCTTGAACTGCTCGAACGCGAACGCAACGAAGAGGCATCGGACATGATGCGCGCCCACCTGCGCCACACGCTCGACGCCATCTCCAAAATCTCCCGCATCCTCACCCCTTAGCCCGACAAACGCGCCATGCCCATCGACTCGACCCTGCTTGCTGCACTCGCGCCCACTGGCGTTCTGCGCGCCTCCATCAATACGGGCAACCCGATTCTTGCGAGGCTGGATGCGCAGGGGCAGGCCGCCGGCGTATCGATTGATCTGGCGCGTGCACTGGCGGAGCGGTTGGGCGTGGCGTTGAAGTTGGTGGTGGTTGATGCGGCGGGCAAGTCGGTCGACGTGGTGTCGCAAGAGCAGGCCGACATCGGCTTTTTCGCCATCGACCCGCGCCGCGCGGCGAGCATTTCTTTCACTGAACCGTATGTGCTCATCGAGGGCTACTACCTCGTGCGCAACGATTCGCCCATCCGCACCAACGCCGATGTGGACCGCGCAGGCAACCGCGTTGTTGTCGGCAAGGGCAGTGCGTATGACCTGTTTCTCACGCGCGAACTGCAGCATGCGGAGATCGTGCGTGCGCCCACGTCGCCCACGGTGGTGCAGACCTTCATCGACACGCAGTGCGAGGTGGCTGCTGGCGTGAAGCAGCAACTCGAAGCCGATGCCGCGCACGCGCCGGGCCTGCGCCTGCTCGGCGAGCGCTTCATGGTGATCCGTCAGGCGATGGGCGTACCGGCCAGCCGTGGCGCGCAGGCTACGGCGTATGTCGCCGGCTTTGTTGAAGACATGAAGGCGTCGGGCTTTGTGGAGCGTGCGTTGCAGCGGCATGGCGTGACGGGGGTGTCCATAGCGCCGGGTGCCACGGCTTGAAGAGGGCGAGGCAGTCCGTATGTTTCGAGAACTGGTAGCGAACGACAACGCGGTCAGAACGATCTTTGATCATTTCCGCAACATCGGCATTGCGGGCGCCGTGTTTGCGGCCGGCGTCTGGAGCTTTAAGCATGCGATGCCAGGGTTGTGGGGGGCCCTGGATGCCGCGAGCGGCGTTGCGCTCTGCATGCTGGGCGTATTTCTGCTTGTCCTCGCGGAGCGGCACGGCAATCAGAAACTCAACGACGCCGGCCTCCCGGTGGTCTTGAAATGGACCGTCACCGTCGTGTACTCCCTATCGCTCTTGACCTTGTTCGCCAGCGCGGCGCTCAAAATCTAGCCAAGCCGCACGCTGCGGCCTGACTTGAGTGGGACATGTAGCCAAGTGGGGCCGCGCGTGTGCCCCACCACCCGGTGATGCCCGTCATACCGCCCTTCACGTAGAATCCGGTCACAAAACCGGGGAGGGTGCCCATGCTGGATCCAGGCGTCGCCATTGCTACGTCGGCGCTGATGAGCTTCGTGCTCCTGGGGCTCCTGGGCTCATTGCTGCGCGCCGGCAAGGCGGGCATTGCCGAATGGTTCGGCGCCAACCTGGCGGTGGTGGTGGCACTGCCGATGATCCTGCTGCGAGGGAAGGTTCCTGACAGCTTGTCGGTGGTCGTGGCGAACATCCTGTTGGCCTTGGGTGGCGCAGCGTACTACGCAGGCTGCGCGCGCTTTCTGGGCCGCCGGGCGCAGTGGCCCATCCTGCTGGCGGGCGTGACGGCCGTGGGCGTTGCCGTCATCTACTGGCGCTATGCCGTCGACAGCATCCCCATGCGGGTGTTTTCCACCACGCTGTTCTCGGCCGCCTTTTGCTCGGCGCTGGCGTGGATGCTGCTGCGGCATCCGCCGGCTGGGCGGCCGACGTATCCGTATCGGGTGACGGCGGCGATTGCCTTTACGTTCGGCGCGTGCCAGCTTGCGCGCGGCATTTACTTTCTCACGCTGGATACGGCTTCCAACCCGAGCATGTTTGCCATGGCCGTCAGCGTGCTGCTGCTGGTGGTGGCCGCGGCCATCATGCCCATCCTGTCGATGTCGGCCATGCTGATGGTGCATGACGCGCTGTTGGCCGACGCACGCGATGCGGCCAACCACGATTTCCTGACCGGCGCACTGTCGCGCCAGGGTTTCGAGACGCTGGCGCGCCGTCATGTCGGTCGTGTTCAACGGCAGGCACGTCCGCTGGCGTTGCTGATTCTGGACCTGGACCACTTCAAGCGCATCAACGACACCCTTGGCCACGCTGGCGGTGACGCCGTGCTGCGCGCGTTCGTGCAGATGGCGCAAGCGCAGTTGCGGCCAACCGACGTGCTCGGACGCATAGGCGGCGAGGAGTTTGCGCTGTTGCTGCCCGACACCGATCTCGATAGCGCCATGCACATTGCCGAACGCCTGCGCAAGGCGGCTGCCGCGCAAACGGTGACGATCGGCGCACAGGTGTGCCGTTACAGCCTCAGCGGCGGCGTGGCCGCCTGGCTGCACGATGAATCGTTCGACCGGTTGAGCGCGCGGGCCGACCACGCGCTGTACGACGCCAAGGACCAGGGGCGAAACCGCATCTGTGCTGCACACGTGGCCCAGGCGGCCGAGGCGACCCAATCGGCCCAAGTGGCTGAGTACGGCGCCCCGCGACCTATGCTGTAGACATTGGCCGGCATGCGCCGGCGCATCGCACAGCAGGAGGTGCCATGTCCATCTACGATGGGTTTGTCGGCACGATCGGCAACACGCCGCTGATCCGCCTGGCCCGGCTGAGTGACGAGACCGGCTGCGAAATCCTTGGCAAGGCTGAATTCCTCAACCCCGGCGGTTCGGTCAAGGACCGTGCCGCGCAATACATCATCGAAGACGCCGAGCGGCGCGGCACGCTCAAGCCGGGCGGCACGGTGGTCGAGGGCACCGCAGGCAACACCGGCATTGGCTTGGCGCACATCTGCGCGGCGCGCGGGTACCGCTGCGTGATCGTGATTCCTGACACGCAATCCCCCGAGAAGATGGATCTGCTGCGTGTGCTGGGTGCGGAAGTGCGCCCCGTGCCGGCCAAGCCGTATAAAGACCCGGACAACTACCAGAAGATCGCCGGCCGTCTGGCGCAGGAGCTGGACAACGCCATCTGGGCCAACCAGTTCGACAACCTCGTCAACCGCCAGGCGCACTACGAGACCACCGGCCCCGAGATCTGGCGCGACACGGACGGCAAGGTGGATGCGTTCGTCTGCGCAACGGGCACCGGCGGCACGCTGGCCGGCGTGGCACGCTACCTGAAGGCGCAGAACCCCACGGTGAAGACCGTGCTCGCCGACCCGCACGGCAGCGGCCTCTACAGCTTCGTGAAGACGGGCACAATCCAGGCCGAAGGCAGCTCCATCACCGAAGGCATCGGCTCCACGCGCGTGACGGCCAATCTGGATGGCACGCCCATCGACGACGCCATCCGCATCGACGACCAGACCTGCGTGACGATGGTCTACCGCCTGCTGCGCGAGGAAGGCCTGTTTGTTGGTGGCTCCACCGGCATCAACGTGGGCGCCGCCGTGCAGCTTGCGCGCGAGATGGGGCCGGGCCACACCGTCGTCACGCTGCTGTGCGACCGCGGCACGCTGTATTTCGCGCGGCTGTTCAATGCAGCGTGGCTGGCGCAGAAGGGGTTGCGGGCGGGGTAGGTTTCGTTGGCGTGCCTGCTCACGATCCCAGGTCATACGGCCGCGTCATGAGCTCCAGAAAGTGCCCATCCGGATCATCAAAGTAGAAGCCGCGTCCGCCGTTGTGCTCGTACGTTTCACCGGGGCGTTGCTTGGCGGGGTCAGCCCAGTACGTCAGGCCTTTCGCCTGGACACTTGCGAAAGCGCGCTCGAACTCGGCCTCGCTGATGAGGAAGGCGTAGTGCTGCCCGGCGATCGGCTCGTCGCTGTCGAAGAAGTCGAGCGACACCCCGTTCGACAGCGACACGACCAGCATCTGCCCGAATGAGATCGGCTCGGGCAGGTCGAGGATGTCGCGCAGGAAGCGGGTGGATGTCTGCTTGTCGCGGCACCAGACGATGGTGTGGTTCAGTTCGATGGGCATGTGGGCTCCCCGATGTGATGTGCAACGCGACCGTCGCAGACGACGAGTGCTGACTCCACGATAGACCACGTCGACTGGCATGCAAGCCGCTGGATACGTCCGGCCGCGGGCAGTAAGCTGGCGGCTCCTGCCGCCCCAGCGAGTGCTGCACATGCCCATCGAACTTGATCGCGACGTCCGCGAAGAGGCCGTTCAATCCATCCAGCGCTATTTCAGCGAGCACATGGAAGAGCGCATCGGCAACATCCAGGCCGGTGCGCTGCTGAGTTTCTTCCTGGAAGAAATTCGACAAGCGCCGATAGTTCCCGGCTACCATGCCCGGATTCCATCGCCCGGGCTGCTTCGCTTCCATGTCTTCGTTGCGCGCATTCTTCAGCACGGCCTTTCGCTGGCAGCGTGGCCGGCAGGGTACGGGTTACGACAAGATGCTGCTGGCCACCGCGTTGTGGCCCATCCCGTTCGATAGTTACCTGATCCGCTATCCGGATGGCGCGCAGATTCCGCCGCATACCGACCCTGTCTCCAATGGCCGGCACTATCGCCTGAACATCGTGCTGAAATCGTCGCGCGCGGGCGGTGAGTTTGTCTGCGCCAACCCGATCTTTGAGACACGTCGCATCAAGCTGTTCCGGCCCGATGCGTGCGAGCACAGCGTGACGCGTGTGGTGGGCGGCAGCCGGTATGTGCTCTCGCTGGGGTGGGTGCTGGGGCAACGCAGCTGACGGTGGAATCATGACGAACGCATTTTCCGCCAACCCCTGGTTCCAAAGTCTTCCGCCCCGCGTTGCCGATGCCTTGCTCGCGGCCGCCACGCCCGTGTCGGTTGCGGCGGGCGCATTCCTCTTCCGTCAGGGCGATCCGATGGACGCCGGTTCGCACGCGTTTTTTGGCGTGGCCAGCGGTGCGCTCAAGTTGTCGATCTTCAATGCCGAGGGCGACGAGGCGATCCTCACCCTGGTCGAGCCGGGCAACTGGTTTGGCGGTGTGTCGACGCTCGATCAGCGGCCGCGCGGCCATTGCGCCATCGCGCTGGAAGATTCCGAAGTGCTGGCCGTGAGCGTGGCGTGCTTTGAAGCGTTGATGCGCGATGCTGCATTTGCCGGAGCGATTGCGCGGCTGGTGGCGACGCGTTTGCGGCTCGCTTATGGGTCACTGGCGAGTGCGGCACTGCAGGGCACACGGGCGCGGGTGGCGCGGCGTATTGCTTCGCTGGCGCATGGTGACGTGTCGCTATCGGCGCAGGGGCGCGCAAGCATCTCCACTTCGCAAGACGCGCTGGCCATGATGCTGGGCATCAGTCGGCAGACGCTCAGCAAAGAGCTGCAGGCGCTCGTCAAACTCGGTGCGATTCGCCTGCGGTATGGCCACATCGAGATTCAAGACATGGCGCTGTTGCTAGGCGCGAGCGAGGCTGGCGCGGACTAGCCTGCCGCGCGCAAGGCGGTCAGCAGATCGTCGCCCGACCAGCTCGGGCGTGCGGTGGCTGATTCGGTGGCTGATTGGGTGGCTGATTGGGTGGCAGATTCGGCGGCATGCACCAGCGCACACAGTTGCGCATTCACGGGGGCGCGTTGGCCCAGCCGTTCTGCCAGCCGTACGACCTCGCCGTTGATCCAGTCGACTTCTGTGGTGCGCCCGGCAGCCAGATCGTCGGACATGGATGAGCGCGCCAGCGGATCCATGGCGAGCATCTTGCCGCCCAGCCGTGCAAACACCGCATCGGGCGTGGCAAGCAGGCGCGGAATCCACGTGGGTGGCACGGGCGTTAGCTTGGCGGGTTGGATGCCCGCGCGCGCCAGCAACCGCAGCGCTTCGGTTTGCGCCAGCGCCAGGCAGCGCCGATACGCACGCTGCGACAGCTCTTCCTTCAACGGCCGGTTGGCGAGCGCGTTGATGGCGTTGTTCAGGTTGAGCAGCAGTTTGGCCCATTGCACTGCTGCCATGTCGGTGCATTCGATAAGCGGCAGACCCGCGCGGCGGAAGTCATCGCGAAACGGCTGCAGCGTGGGTGATGCCGCCACTTCCAGCTCGCCGCCCGTGCCTTGATGGAAGGCGCCGGGGCCGGGCTGCATCACGTTGAAGGGCACCATGCCGGCCAGCACGGTGTGCTGCGGCAAGGTGGCGCGCAGCACGTCGGCATTGCCCAGTCCGTTCTGGAAGCTGATGATGATTGCGCCCGTGCGCAGCACAGGGTTCAGCGCATTGCCGACGGATTGCGTGGCGGCGGATTTGACCGTCACCAGCACGAGGTCGGCATCGGCTGCTGCGTTGGGGTCGGTCACGTAGTGCGCGCTGGCTGCCGGCACTTGCCAGCGGCCGTTGCGGTAGTCCGTCAACGTCAGGCCGTGCGCGCGTAACTCGTCGCCGATGCGTGCGCGACCGACCAGCGTGACGTTGGCGCCGCCGGCCAGCAGGCGGCCGCCCAGATAGCAGCCGATCGAACCGGCCCCCATGATGCAGATTTTCGCCATGCGTCTCCTTGTTGTTGTGCACCCCTCAAGCCAGGCGCGGCACCTCGTATACGAGGGACGGCTGGAGGGTGTCGATGGCCTCCACCGGCTCCGGCGGGCGCCACATGAACAGCGAGAATGTCATCTTCTCGGGTGTCACGTCGATGATGGTAAAGCCGTTTTTCTCCGTCGGGCGCAAGGCTTCCTGCATGGCGACGGACAGCGCGGGTGTGGTCTCGATGCTGCGGAAGGCCGAGGGAAAGGCGAGGTCGCCCGTGCCCAGCGTGCCAGTCATGACCGTGTGCACCGGGTGTGCAAACGCCAGATCGCCCGAGCGCGACATCGACCCGGCCGCCGACGCATGGAAGTCGCCCTGCACGATCACGGCCGCGCGCTGCTTCTGCTCGGCAAGCGCGGCCACCAGGCGCTGATGCTGCGTGTGCCAGCCCGCTTGCCAGCCGGGCTTCGGTTGGTTGGCGACCAGGCGCCCAGTCTTCCTGTCGAGCAGGTCCGAATACCAGTCGCCCAGCTTGCCCGATGAATATGCAAACGGCAGCGACGGCACGTGGAAGAAGTGCACGGTGTCTTCCGCACGGGTGCGCGCGACCAGCCAGTCTTCCACCCACTGCGGGACCACGCGTGCGTGGATGCCCTTGTTGTCGAGAAAGCGCCGACAGTCGTACAGCACGGCTTCGAGCAGCGCGCCGTAGCGCAACGTGCCGAAGGCGCTGTTGGTGTCGGCAGGCATGCCAGCCTTGTCACCGCCGGGCAACCATACCGGGCGGTTGGCGTCGGGCAGGAACTCGGGGTAGTAGCGATGCTGTGTCAGCTCTGCACCCACCAGCCCGTACGGCTCGGGCGGGAGCGTGGCGACCTTGTCGTCGAACTCGTCGTTTTCAAACGTGTCGTGGTCATCGGTCAGGAAGTACGCGGGCGTGGAGCGCAGTGCCGTGCCGTACAAGCCGCTGATCTGGTAGTCGCACACGCGGGTGAAGATCGCTTCGTTTTTCGGGTGCCACATCGGCACCGACACGTCGAGTGCGCCGCCAAACTTGGCCCACATCAGCTCGCGCACCTGGCGGGCGAAGGGTTTGTTCTGCGAGGTCTGCAGATCCCAGTAGATGTGGTCGCCATTGGCGATGACGGTGTCGGGCGCGAACGACATGCCGCGTGCCAGCAGACGGCGGCGCGCGGTCATGTCGAGCCACGCGGTCTTGCCGGCCACGGGCGGGCCGTCGTAGCCGCCCGCACACGTGTAAGCCAGGATGCGCAGGCGCGCGGGTGTGGCATCGGGTGCAGGGAAGGTGCGCAGCGGCCACGCGTCAGCCAGCGGCTTGCCACCCGCATCGACAATGCGCAGTGTGTATTGCGTGGCGGGCTGCAGGCCGCGCACGTCGAAGCGCCAGAAGCGGCCGGCGGCATCGGTCTGCTCGCCGGCGACACGCTTGCCGCCGACCATCAGCCAGGGCGCACGCGTGAGCGGTGCCTGAAACGATACCTTGATGAGAAAACGGTCGTGGCTGGCAGCCGGAATCAGGTGTGCAAGCTGACCGGCGTGCCAGTTGGTGTCGGCATGTGTGGCTGCCAGCGCGCCTTCCGGCAGGTTCAGGCCCAGCGCGCCAAGGCCAGCGGCCGCGGTACCGAGAGTCAGAAAATCGCGCCGGCTCATGCCGTGCGGTGGGGTGTTGTGCGGTGGGGTGTTGTGCGGTGGGGTGTTGTGCGGTGGGGTACGGGAGGGCATCGTTCATCCTCTGGCGTGGTGCGAAGACGCCATCGTGCCGAGTCAGTCCCAGGCTGAATGTTCAGCTTTTGACAATTTAAGGGTAGCCCCCAATGCGGCCGGTGCATCGCACCCCTCGTGCCGGCAGCGCAACGTATGCCTGGCGGATAAACACCTGAAAAAAAAACAACGCCCCGATGGCCGAAGCCACCGGGGCGTTGTCATGTCAGGCGAAGCTGATGTTTCGGCTTAGTAGCCCCACACCTGCATTTCATCCAGCGAGTAACCCCACTCCGTGGCGCGTTGCGTGCCGTACATGCGTACATAGCGGCCGCTGCCCTTGAGGTTGGAGAGTACGGCGTGGCCCCACGCTGCGCCGTTGGTGGTCGAGTAGATGTTCGTCCAGTTCACGCCGTCGTTGGAGGTCTGGATCGAATACACCTTGGCGCCCGCGTCCCAGTACAGGTCGACGCCGTTGATGGTGCGGGTCGAGCCCAGATCCACCATCAGCCACTGCGTGCCGGCGGCACTGCCTTCGATCGAGTCCCAGCGCGTGTTGACGGTGTCGCCGTCAAAGGCGTTGGCGGGGCCGACGGTGCTGTCGTAGCTGGACGACGCGCTGGCCGGCTGACCTTGCGAGAGCAGCACCGTCTGCTGCTGTGCGACGCTCGGCGTGGCGCCGGCATAGTAGTTCGAGCCGAGCTTGGCCTTGGTCGTCTCCGAGTTCACGCCAAACTGCGACAGGCTCCAGCGCTGGCCGGTGGTCGCGTCGCCCAGGAAGAGTTGGTAGCCGCCGTTGGTGGTCGACGAGAAGAACACGTAGTTCGTGTTGTTCACGGGCGACGGGTCGGAGTTGTTGCTGTTGCAGTCGTTGAGCGGCAACTGGTTCGGTGCATCGCTCGGGTTGAGCTTGGTGTAAATCTGATCGGCCTGGCTGGCGGCGTCGAGCCAGCGGGCGTAGAACACGGTGCCATCGGCACGCACGATCGGGTAGTACGTAGCCAGGCCCGCCGGGGTGTCAAAGGCCACCTTGGTGGTGCTGCCCATCGTCTGCTTGTACAGGCCCATGCCTGCGCCGGTGCCCGTAGCGTAGTACATGGCGGTGCCGTCCGGCGTCGGGAACGGCATCGAGTCTTCCACCGTCGGCGCCGTGCGCGTCAGGTTGACAAGCGAGGTGAACACCGGGCCCGAGCTGGTGTACGACAGCGCCGCCTGCATCACGTCGCCGTTCTGCTTGAACAGCAGCGACTTGCCGTCGGCGCTGAACTTCGGATCTTCATTGCGCGTCTGGCCGGTGCTGTTGGTCAGGTTGATCGGCATGCTGGTCGAGCCGACTTGCCAGAAGAACACGTTCCACGCGCCGTTGGTGATGCCCATGAAGGCAATCCACTTGCCGTCGGGGCTGAACACCGCGTTCATCGGGTCCTGGATGCCCCAGGCCGCCTTCGACACCTGCGTGAGCGTGCGTGCGGTGAAGTCGTAAATGAAGATCTGGCTGGTGCCGTCGCCGTAGCTGACGTAGCTGTGGTACGCGAGCTTGCCGGTCAGGCTGGCCGGGAATGTGGTGTTGGATTGCGTGGCGGGATTGGCAACGCAGTTGGCTTGGGTGGGCGCCGAGAAGAGCGCAAGCGCTGCGCCGGCAACAAGGCCCAGGGAGAGGAATCGGGTGCGCATGAAACGAGACATCCTATGCAAATTGAGTTAATGGCGAGGGCCGCCGCGGTAATCGCTCGTCACTTTTCCGGATTTGGGCAAAGCTCCGCCAATCTCGGAAAGGGTCCGAGTTGAAAAAGCGCCACAAACCGGGGGAGTGACGAGCGTGAAAGACGCGCCAAAAAACCCTCTTGCTTCGTACCGTCGTGTTTCTTGTCGGGGTCTCGACTACATCGAGAAGGCGAGTCGCGGGCCAGACTTTAAGGGTTTCTCTGATCGTTCGAAAGCACGATAAGAAAGGCTTTTTTGCCCTAAATTGCCACCGTGGGTGCGGGTCTTCACACGAACGTGTAAATCTGACACGTCAATTTTTATAAACGTTGATCACGCTGCACGTACAACGTTGTTATTGTTATTTTTACCGCGACGTTTTGTCGCACGTTTAAGGTGCAATCTTTGCTGGGCGTTGCGCTCCTGCGTCGCCCAAATGTTTGCGCCAACCTATGCGCCGCGCCGCTTGCGTCACTGGGCATAAATGATGAGAGCCGGTATGCACATCGCCGGTTTCAGTGGGCGGCATCCGAAGTCGGCTGTACAAACCGCTAAGCTTCAAATCGATTTCAGCGCACATTGTCGGAGCGGGATGGATTGCAACGCGATTTGAATAAATGCCGAGCACATGAAAATTGCGCGCAATTCAATGAATTGGTTTTTTTTAAAATCCATCCGGTTATCAGCCGACTTGTCACTGTATTGAAAGAATTCCATTCGAGAAAATCGAAAATCCACGACACGCGGTGATCATGCATATCGCGCAATTCGAGCACGCCAACGATTGCCTTCAGTAAAACGCAAGGCCGATCACGGTTTCCGCCGAGTCGACTGAAATACCAAAACAGATCGGCGACGTGGGTGTGATGAATCGGCGCGTGTTCTGGAGGCCAACGGGATGGGTGCTCACAATCAGTTGGCGCACATCCGCAACGCCATCACCAAGCTCAACGCCGCTAACAAGACGCACGCGGTGGTGAAAGCCGCGCTGCTCGGGCTGATTCCGGCGATGCTGTAGCGCGGCCTCAGGTGTTTCAGACCATGGCGCGCACCGGCTGGGCGGGGTGCATGGCTTCCAGATAGAAACCGTTGTCGCTCTGCTTGGCACGCCGTTTGGCGAGCGCTGCAGCGGTGCCGATGTCGTCGCTGTTGTGCGCGGCGCCGGGGTGCACATGCAGCGCGCCAACGGCCATCGTCACGAAGCGGAAGAACGCCGGCAGGCCCTTGCGGTCTTCGGCATGGATGCCGCCAGCCTCGCGGTCGGCCGGCGTGTACATGGCGAGTGCGTTGGCGTTGAAGGTGGCCATGGCCTGTGTGATGCGTGCTTGCCAGTCGACGCTCTGGAACAGCATCAGGAAATCGTCTCCGCCCACGTGGCCGAGAAAGTCGCGCGTGGGTTCGCACGCAGTGGCCAGCACGGCGGCGGCCATCTTCAGCATCTCGTCGCCTTGCCAGTAGCCGTACTGGTCGTTGAAGGGCTTGAAGTGGTTGAGGTCCACGTAGCAGGCGTAGAACTCCGCACGCGCTTCGAGCAAGCGTTCAATGTGCAGGTTCAACGGGATGTTGCCCGGCAGGAACGTGAGCGGGTTGGCGTAGCGCGCGGCCTCAATGCGGATCTCGGTCACGGTGCGCACCAACTCTTCGCCGGTGCCCAGGCCCAGGTAGCGGCCGTGCTCGGTGATGATGAAACCGTCGGTCAGGTAGCGCTGGTCTTCGCTCATCAGCAGCGCTGACATGTCTTCGAGCGAGGCCGATTTCTCCACCAGCACCGGCTGCCGGTTGGCAAACGCCAGCGCGGGTTTCTTGCCGTACAGCTCGCGGTGATACGGCATTGCATAGCGATCGATAAAGGCCCGGCGTGCGACGAGCGCGAGCGGGCGTTCGTCTTCATCGAGCAGCGCCACGGCGGGCAGATCGGGGTGGCGGTTGAACAGATGCAGCACGTCGTCATTGCAGCTGCGCAGGGGCAGCGTGGGGGCCACACGCAACAGCTTACTGGCCGTAATGGCGCGCCAGCCCACGCGCACCGCCTGCGGAAACACCGCAATCTGTGAAGACTGCAGCACGCGCGCCGCGTGGCTCGACATGTCGCTTGCGGGTTTGTCTTGCGGGCGTGCGAGGAAGAAGCCCTGCCCAAAACGGATGCCCAGATCGCGCACCACGCCCAGCTCGTCTTCGGTCTCCAGTCCTTCGGCAATGATGCTGGTCGCGCTGTCCTTGAGCGTCTGCTGCAGCGTGCGCGCAATGTCCAGCTTGGCCGGATGCTTGGCGATGTCGCGCAGGAAGTATTTGTCGAGCTTGATGAAGTCGGGCGTGAGTTCGATCAGCAGGTTCAGGTTGGCATTGCCGGTGCCGAAATCGTCCAGTGCGAATTGCAGGCCAAAGTCGCGCGCCACCGACAGTGCCTGGGCAAAGCTGGCCAGGTCGTCGATGGGCGTCTGCTCGGTCAGCTCGATGACGATGCGCGAGGGGTGTAGGTCGTGGTCGGCAATCTCGTGCAGCAGGCGGGCATGGTCTTGCAGCAGTTGGCGCACGCCTTGCGCGCTGAAATTCAGGAACAGCTTGCCCGGCAGGCGCATCGCCGAGAAGTTGGCGATGGCCAGACGCGCGGCGGTGGTTTCCAGGGCAATCGTGCCCGCCGTGTCCGATGCTGCGGCAAACAGCGCCGCGGGCGATTCCATTGCCGAGCCGACCGGCCCGCGCAGTAGCGCCTCGTAGCCGAGCACCTCGGTGGTGGACAGGCGGAAGATCGGTTGGAACACCGTGCGTAACATCTCGGGCGCAATGCCCGCGGGCAGGGGAAACGGTGAGAAAGTCATGACGTTGGCGGCAGACACAAGATCGGACATTCCGCCTAAACGGAGTCCTGAGGGAGCCCTGAATACAGTATTAAATGAAATTTTTGTGACGCTAGGAGCGGCGCGGGTTGGCGGGGCGTGGCCCCCACCACAGAGGGGCGTGGTTCAGAATGCAGAGTGCGCCTGCGTTTTCATCGGGCGCTGTTCACTACGATCCATTGACGTCGTGCTTGACCCTCACATTGTGTGAGGTCCTAGCCTGTGTCCAAGCCAGAAGACAGAAGCAACCATGTTGTTGAAAGTGGGCGATCTCGCCAAACGCTGCGGCCTCACAGTGCGCATGCTGCGTCACTACAACACCATCGGCCTGCTCACGCCTTCGGCCCGTTCCGACAGCGGCTGCCGGCTGTACGACAAGGCGGACAGCGCCCGGCTGCACCAGATCCAGGCGTTGCGGCGCTTCGGCATGCCATTGGCCGACGTTGGGGCTTTTCTGGCCAATCCGGACACGCCTCTGACCACGATCGTGGAGCGGCAGATTGCGATGCTCGATCAGCAGATCACGCAAGCCAGCGTACTGCGCGATCGGCCGTCGCGGCTGCACGGCCAGTTCGTGCGCGAGGAGGAGCCCGAATTGACCGAGTGGCTTACAACCTTGGAATGGATGCTCCTCATTGCCGAGGTGCGGCAGCACTTGGCCAAGGGCACGCCGCCACACGCAGCTGCCATGCAACAGCTTGCCCGGCATTGGGTTGATCTGTTCCGCTCGTATGCGGGTGACGATCCGCAAACGCAGGCCAAGGTGCGCCTGGCGATGGAGCCCGAGCTTTCTGCCAGCCCGTGAGCCCGTGGATGGGGCCTGACCTGATCGCCTATGTGCGTGAGGCGATGCAAGGGCTGAAGGCGGCAGCGTAAGCCGGCAAGTGTGTAGTGAAAAGGCGCCTGCTGTTCAGGCAGGCGCCTTTAGGTGCGCGGTGCGATGGGCGATGGGCGATGGGCTTGGGCTATTGGCCAGCGAGTGCCGCAACCGCCCGGTTGAACGCGCCAGGGTTGGCGATGTTCATGCCATGAGAGGCACCCGCGATGGTTTGGCGCTCAGCACCCTTGATCCACGCCTGGAGCTTCTCGACGGTGTTTCGGAACATGCGCGGGCTCTTCTGCCCGTCGATCAACAATGTCGGGCATTGGATATCACGGGCCGCTTCGGGCGTATAGGCGGGCAGCGGATCGCGCAACTGCTTGGGCAGTGTGAGCGCATTGTCGAGCGCCATCCCGCGGAAGCTCTGCGTGCTCTTGCCCCAGAAGCCGGGCATGGTGACCGAGTCCACAAACAGATTCAGGCCCGCGTCGAATTCGCCTTGATCGATCAGGTCTGCGGCCTGTGCTCGCAATGCCTGGGTGGCGGCTGGCAATTGGCCCGTGGCGGCCGACGGTGTTGCCTGCAATGGGCCACCGGGGTCGGCAAGCGTGAGCGTTTTCACCAAGTGTGGGTATTGGCGCGCCAGATGAAACGCCACGCAGCCACCGCGCGAGTGGCCGACCAGGTGCACGGGGCCCAGGCACAGCGCTTCAATGAACTCCGCCATCTCTGTCACGTGCCCCTCCCAGCTGAAATCGCCGTGTCCGAACGCGTGGGTTTCCGGCCAATAGTGGCTCAGGCTCGGCGCAAAGCAGCGGAAGTGCTTCGACAACGCGGCAACTTGCGGATCCCAATAGCGGTAATCGCACAACGACCCATGCACAAAGACCATCGGCTCGCCGCTCCCGGCCGCCACGTAGGGCACGGAAGTGCCTGACGCTGTGGAGGCAAAGGCGGGTTGGGGCCATACACCGGCAAGGGCCAGCGTTGTCAGGGGCGTTCGCGCGTTCATTGTTGACGTTCCATTTTTCCCAGACTTTGCTGCAGTGCGATTGAAAAGAAAATCGCATAATATTGATGGAATCTTTCAGTTTTTCTGATACCAATAAACAGGCGACTGCGCATGCGTACCGAGATGAAGGCCCTCGACGTCGACGTTCTCACCATGATCGTTGCCGTTGCCGACACAGGCACGATCAGCCGCGCTGCTGAGCTTGTGTACCGCTCGCAATCGGCGGTGAGCATGCAGATCAAGGCGCTGGAACTGGCGCTGGGCAAGGCGCTCTTCATACGCAAGCCGCGTAGCGTGGTGCCAACACAAGACGGAGAGGTGTTGCTGGCCTATGCGCGCCGGATCATTGCGCTGCGGGATGAGGCGTGGGCGGCGGTCGTGCGGCCGGACGTGACGGGCCGTGTGGTGATTGGCGTGCCGGACGACTACGCGTCGTCGTTGTTTCCGCCGATTCTCAAGAAGTTTTCGGTCAGCTATCCCAAGGTCGAAATCCAGGTGATCGGCCTGCCCAGCGTTGCGCTGGCGCCAATGCTGCGCGACGGTGCGGTAGATCTGGTCTGCGCGACGCGGGTCAAAGGGCTGACCGGCGAGTTCTTGCGGCATGAGCCGATGGTGTGGGCAGCGGGCCCGGGGGCAACGGAAATCTGGCGTGAACGGCCCCTGCCCATCGCCGTGTTTCTACCGGGAAGCGTCGCACGCGAGAAGGCGATCCGCAGCCTTGAGCGCGCAAAGATCGCGTACCGAACCTCGTATGAGAGCCCGAGCCTGCTGGGCCTGCTGACGATGGCCCGAGCGGACCTTGCCATCACGCCGTTGGCACGGTGTGCCGTGCCGTCTGACTTTACGTTGCTCGGGGCCACGCATGGCTTGCCGGAGATCGGCTCGCTCGAGATTGTGCTTGCGCGCAGCGTCACGTCGAACCGGCCGCCCTGCGATTTCCTTGCCGAGCGCATCGTCGCTGAGCTGCACGCATAAGGGCTCGCCGCGTGAGGGGGGGCTTCCCGAGCGCTGGCTGCGTGGCAAGAAAAAACGCCCGCCGGCAGAACCGGTCGGGCGTTTTTTTTCTGCGTGCAACGGCGGTGTCAGATGCCTTGCGGGACTCCGCGCGGCGCACGCTTGTTGTCGTGCGCTTCGGTGTCTTCATGCACGCTTTCCACCTCGTCCAGATAGCGTGTGTGCCAGCCGCTGGCCACGCCCCAGTGGTAGAAGAACAGCGAGAGGATCGCCACGATGGCCATGTCCCAGCCGTAAGGGATATAGCCGTGGCCGCCGAATTCCGTGCTGCCGCAGTACGACAGCGCGGCGATGGTCGGCAGGTAGGCGATCATCCACCAGGCCCCCTTGAGTTCAGTCTTGAAGTCGGGCCAGCCAGCCTTGGCCTGGTAATAGAAGTACACGGGCAGGGCCACCAGCATCAGCACGATGATCTCGCCGGTCAGCGGCCACTTGGCCCAGTACAGGATGAGCGATGCGCACACAAACGCGAACGGCGCGATGAGCGAGAGCCCCGGCAGACGCAGCGGGCGATGCAGCTGGGGCGACGTGCGGCGCAGCGACATCACACTGATCGGCCCCGTCAGGTACGAGATGACCGTCGCCACCGAAATGACGGCAGCCAGCGCGCCCCAGCCCCGGAAGAAGAACAGGAAGACGAACGACACCGCCAGGTTGAACCACATGGCCGGACGCGACACGCCAAACACCGGATGCACGCGGCCGAAGATGGCCGGCATGGTGTTGTTGCGTTCCATCGCGTAGATCATGCGCGTGGTCGTGGCCATGTACGTGCTACCCGTGCCCGACGGGCTGACGAACGCATCGATGTACAGCACGATGGCCAGCCAGTTCAGGTTCAGCGCAATCGCGAGCTGGGCGAATGGCGAGTGGTAGTCAATGCCATGCCAGCCATTGACCAGCGCTTCCGGCGGCACCGCGCCCAGGAAGGCTACCTGCAGCGCCACGTAGATCACCGCGGCCAGCAGGATCGAGCCGATCACGGCGATGGGCACATTGCGGCCCGGGTTGCGCGCCTCGCCCGCCAGGTTGATCGGGCTCTGGAAGCCGTTGAAGGCAAACACGATGCCGCTGGTTGCAATGGCGGTCAGCACCGCAGACCAGCCGTACGGCGCAAAGCCCTGCCCATCGGTGCCGGTGCCGAAGTTGCCCGGGTGGAAGCCCGCCGCAACCAGTGCCACGGCCGTGGCCGCCGGAATGATGAACTTGAAGATCGTGATGGCGTTGTTCGCCTTGGCAAACACCTTCACGCCCCAGTAGTTCAGCAGGAAGTACACGACGACGAGCACCGCCGACAGCACCAGCCCCGGCGGCGTCAGCTCACCGTGCTGGAACAGCGTTTGCGCCCACGGCCACGGCCACGTGCTCATATATTGAATGGACGCTTCGGCCTCGATGGGGATGACCGTGACGATGGCGATCCAGTTGGCCCAGGCTGCCACAAAGCCCACCAGCGAGCCGTGTGAGTAGCGCGCATAGCGCACCATGCCGCCCGATTCCGGGAACATTGCACCCAGTTCGGAATACGTCAGGGCAATGGCCAGGATAACGATTGCGCCGATGACCCAGGTGAAGATGGCAGCGGGGCCCGCCACCTGTGCCGCATGGCCGGCACCGAACAGCCAGCCCGAACCGATGATCGAACCCAGGCCAGTCAGCATCAATGCCCAGGCGCTGAGATTGCGTTGTACGTTTTTTTCCAAGAGGAGTCTCCGCCCCGGCGAGTCGGAAATTCGACAGGGCATCGCGGTGTGTTGACCAGTCCGCTTAGTTCTACCGAGGCGATGCTGTTTTGGCGTCGCCCGCCGTCCCATGTGGTGGGTGTCACCAACCAGGGACATGCGTGTGCCGGATGATGCGTAGCATCAACTGCACTCGTCCGGCCGCGATGAAAGGCAAAACACGGTGTCTGCCTTCCGGGGGGATTCGCGTATAGTCCATCGGCGACGCTGTGCTTTGTAGAGCACTTGCCGCCCGATTCCGGAGCCCGCAATGGGGCGCAATGATAGCGAAATCGTTGCCGGTTGCACCGCCTTTTTCACCATTCCACGCAGTTTTTTGTGCCAATGGAGTCCTCTTTCGTCACATCGGTTGCACCTGCATCACCTGCGCAGTGGCACCGGCGCGTGCTGACGCTGGCGTTTCCGATCGTACTGGCCAACCTGACGCAGCCAATCCTGTCGGCGGTCGATACGGCGGTGGCGGGGCATTTGCCGGGGCCGGAATACATTGGCGGCGTGGCGCTGGGCGGGGTGTTCTTCAACTTTGTGTTCTGGGGCTTCGGCTTCCTGCGCATGGGCACCACGGGGCTGGTGTCGCAGGCGCATGGCGCGGGCGATACACAGGCCCTGCGGGCAAGCGTGGTGCGCGCGCTGTTGCTGTCGCTAACTATCGGGGCGGCGCTGCTGGTGCTGCAGGTACCGGCCATCCGCATCACGCTGGCGCTGCTGGGCGCGAGCGAATCCGTCACCCGCATGGCCGAGGTGTATTGCCACGCGCGGATTTGGTCAGCGCCGTTTGCGCTGGCCAACTACGTGGTGCTCGGCACGCTGCTCGGGCGCCAACAGGTGCGGCGCGCGCTGCTGCTGCAGGTCTTTATCAACACGGTGAACATGATCGCTGTGCTGAGCCTCGTGCTCGGGGCGGGCATGGGCGTTGGCGGCATTGGGGCCGCGACGGCGCTGGCCGACATTGCCGGCTTTGCGCTGGGCATGCTGCTGCTATGGCTGCAACGGCCGATTGGTCTGCCGCCGTTCACACGTGCCGAACTGCTCGCGCGCGACGCCTGGCGCCGCTTGATGGGCTTGAACACCGACATCTTTCTGCGCACGCTCTGCCTGCTGGCCGCCTTCGGCTGGTTTGCCCACGCGGGCGCAAAGCAAGGTGACGTGGTGCTGGCGGCCAACGCACTGTTGCTCAACTTCCTGACCTTCATGGCCTATGGGCTGGATGGCTTCGCACACGCGGCCGAGGCGCTGGTGGGCGCCGCCATGGGCGCACGAGATCGCGCTGCGCTACGCATGGCGATTCGCGTATCAACGTTCTGGTCAGTATTGGGGGCCGGGCTGTTTGCAGCGGTGTATGCCCTGGCGGGCTCGGCCATCATTGGCGTGCTGACCGATCAGCCGGCCGTGCGCGAAGCTGCGCGCCACTATCTGGTGTGGGCCGCGCTGCTGCCGATCGTGTCGGTGTGGGGCTTCCAGTTTGACGGCGTGTTCATCGGCGCCACGCGCACGCGTGAACTGCTGGTGACGATGGCCGTGGCGGCGGCTGCGTTCTGGGGGATGTCGATCACGCTGCAGCCGCTGTGGGGCAACCACGGGCTGTGGTTGGCCATGCTGGGCTTTATGGCGCTGCGCGGGTTGATGCTCGGCGTGCTGCTGCCGCGGGTGTGGCGGGCGTCTCAACTGCGGGCGGCCTAGGCAGCTGCGTCGGCAGTCGCTACTGCGCACACTCCACCACCAGCAACGCCGTCGCCACCGTCTTACCCGCATTCGAAATCGCGTGCTGCACGTCTGCCGGGTAGCGCGCGGATTCTCCGTGCCGCACCTTTTTCTCGCTCGAACCGGATTGCACTGCCAGCGTGCCGCTGAGCACCGATAGGTGCTCCTTTGTTCCCACCTCGTGCGGCTCCGAGGCCAGCACGCCACCCGGCTGGATCGCCAGTTCATACCACTCGAAGCGTGCCGCCAGGTCTACGGGGCCAAGAATCTTCAATTCGCACTTGCCATCCGGGCTTTTGATGACTGGGATGGAGTGAGCGGGGATGACCGTCACCGCGGGCGCAGCATCGGCTGCGCCTTCGGTGGAGAGGAAATCCGCCAGCCCTACGCCCAGCGCGGTGGCCAGGCGCCACAGCACGGCAACCGTCGGGTTGGCCAGATTGCGCTCGACCTGCGAGAGCATGGATTTGGACACGCCCGCGCGGCGCGATAGTTCATCGAGCGAGAGCTTGCGCGCCTGGCGCAGGGTTTGCAGCTTGGCGCCGACTGCCGGCGGGCCGTCGGCGAGCCCTTCGTCGAACGTACGGGTGGCGGGGGCTTGTGCCATCGGTTGGTATCTTGTAAATTGAACAAATTATTCGATATATCGAACATGTTCGATTTATCGATCAACGCAGTCTACAGGAGCAGCACCATGGGGACAACGCCAGAGAATGGTTCCAACAGCGCCTCTACCGACGCCTTCTACGCGAACATCCGCCGCGAGCTGGAAGCGATCGAGCAAGCCGGTCTCTACAAGATCGAGCGCATCATCACGTCACCGCAGGGCAGTGTGATCCGTACGGACGATGGCACGGAGGTCATCAACCTCTGCGCCAACAACTACCTGGGCTTGTCGTCGCACCCCGAGGTGTTGAAAGCAGCGCATGAAGCGCTCGACACGCATGGCTTCGGCCTCAGCTCGGTGCGCTTCATTTGTGGCACGCAGGATCTGCACAAGACGCTGGAAGCGCGGCTGGCGAAGTTTCTCGGCACGGAAGACACCATCCTCTACGGCTCTGCGTTCGATGCCAACGGCGGGTTGTTCGAAACGCTGCTTGGGGCCGAAGACGCCGTGATCAGTGACGAGCTGAACCACGCGTCCATCATTGATGGCATCCGCCTGTGCAAGGCACAGCGCTATCGCTACAAACACAACGATCTGGATGACCTGCGCGCGCAATTGAAGGCGGCCGATGCGGCGGGTGCGCGCTTCAAGCTCGTGTTTACCGACGGCGTGTTCTCGATGGACGGCACCATTGCGCGGCTCGATGAGATTCGCGCCATCTGCGATGAGTTTGGCGCGCTGCTCGGTATCGACGAATGCCATGCCACGGGGTTCATGGGCAAGCGCGGGCGCGGCTCGCACGAGCACCGCGGCGTGTTCGGCAAGATCGACATCATCACCGGTACGCTGGGCAAGGGCCTGGGCGGTGCGTCGGGGGGCTTCACCAGCGCGCGCAAGGAAGTGGTGGCGCTGCTGCGCCAGCGCTCGCGGCCGTATCTGTTCTCGAACACGGTGGCGCCGTCCATTGTGGGGGCCAGCATCAAGGTGCTCGACTTGCTGGAGGCCGATACCGCGCTGCGCGACAAGCTGGAAGACAGCGCGCTGTATTTCCGTCGCAAGATCGTCGAACTCGGTTTTGACATCAAACCGGGTGACCACCCCATCGTGCCGATCATGGTGTATGACGCGCCCAAGGCGCAGGCGTTGTCCAAGCGTTTGCTGGAACTTGGTGTGTATGTGATCGGCTTCTTCTACCCGGTGGTGCCCAAGGGGCAGGCGCGCATCCGCGTGCAGATCAGTGCGGTGCACGAGCGCGCGCAGCTTGATGCGGCGCTCAAGGCGTTTGAAACCGCCGGCAAGGAACTGGGGATCATCTGATGAGCACGGGGATCGAAACCAGCGGCGTTATCGGCACTCGGCCGCGCGTTCTCATCATCGGGGCCAACGGGCAATTGGGGACTGAACTGGCCACTGCGCTGGCCGAGCGCTACGGCAACGCCAACGTCGTGACCAGCGACATGGTGCCCAGGGGGCGCCATGCGCAGATTCGCCACGAGACGCTGGATGTGACCGACCGCGGGCAGTTGCGCGAGATCATCGAGCGCCACGGCATTACGCAGATCTATCACCTGGCGGCAGCGCTGTCGGCCGCAGCAGAGCAATCGCCCACGTGGGGCTGGCAGCTCAATATGAACGGCCTGCTCAACGTGTTGGAGGCGGCACGCAACCACCAGCTTGAGCGCATCTTCTGGCCCAGCTCGATTGCCGCGTTTGGGCCCACCACGCCTGCGGACAACACGCCGCAGAGCACGATCATGGAGCCCAAGACCGTCTACGGCATCTCCAAGCTGGCGGGCGAGGGCTGGTGCCGCTGGTATTTCGAGAACCACGGTGTGGACGTGCGCAGCCTGCGCTATCCGGGGTTGATTTCGTACAAGACCGCACCGGGCGGTGGCACAACCGACTACGCCATCGACATCTTTCATTCGGCCGTGCGTGGCGAGCGCTATACGTGCTTCCTCGATCACGACGAGGCGCTGCCCATGATGTACATGCCCGACGCTGTGCGCGCCACCATCGAATTGATGGAGGCACCGGCCGATCGCATTGGCGAGCGCGGCAGCTACAACCTGGCGGGCGTGAGCTTTACGCCGGAGCAACTGGCGGCTGAGATCCGCCGGCACCGTCCGTCGTTTGACGTGGCTTACGCGCCGGATTTTCGCCAGCCGATCGCGGCCAGTTGGCCCAATTCCATCGACGATTCGGTTGCCCGGCGCGACTGGGGCTGGCAACCCGAATTTGGTCTGGCGGAGATCACGGCCGACATGCTGCAGAACCTTGCGCATCTGGCTACGCCCCCCGCCTAGGCGGCGTCAGTTAGGGGAAATGCGGGGATTCTGGAGCGCTGTTTTCTGTTTCGCTTCGATCGGTTGTGTTCAACAATGCAGCATGACCATCACTTCTCACCCTCGCCGCATGCCTTGTCCGACGCCCGACCCCGCGCCGCGCCATCGCGACGACCTACCGCCCGCCAAGCGCACGTGGTGGGTGCCGATGTTGCGCACCTCGGTGGTGGCCGGTGTGGTGGCGGCCATTCCGCATACGTCGATTCCTCTGCCGTTTTCCGATGGCGCGTGGATGCTGCACACGGCAGCTGGCCTCATCTTCATGGTGGGCGCGATCGATAGCCTCTTCCTCTTTGCCATGCGCCATAAGCCCTGATCGGGGCGACAAGGGACGCATCGGTCATCCGGGCGGCGCCGGCATCGCATGTCGAGTGGCGCTCGCCTCTCTCGTTCGGTAAGTTTTAAACCTGGTTGTAAAAACGTTCAGGTGACAGCCGGCAGCACGATCACGCCTGAGTCACATGTCGCGAAAACGTAACCGAATCGTTACAGAAATCGCCCGCTACGCCGCAATGCAGCAATTGACGCGGCTGCCCGGCAATCCTTTGCTACAGCGGGTTTTCCCCGCCTTCTGCATGACATCTCTTGTGCCGTAGGTGTAAGCAGATGTTGCGCTGCACGGAGCTGGCCCGATGCTTGCTCCATGTCATGCGGTCATTCTGCATGTGCAAGGCAGTTCCGCCACATGCAGAACATGTTTCTCCTATAAGCGAATCCGGAACCGGATTGGTCTCCACGGTTTCTACGGCATTCGCACTTCGCCTCTCCAGAGCCGGCACATAGCCGGCGGCAGGGCGCTTTCTCGGACGGTCCCGGGGTTTCGACGGTCATGTGCGTGCTCGCCCGCAGCGGCTGGCCTGCGCGCGCCTGGCCGGAATCGCTTCACAAGAAAACGAGGAAACCATGAAAGCAGTCCTGCTGGAGAATCATCCGTTGCTGCGAGCCGGGCTTGCGCAGTTGCTCGCGCATCCCACCCTCGGCCTGGAGGTCGTCGCCCCGGCATTGCCTGCTGGCCTTCCGGGCGAACTGCATGCCTGCGATGAACGCGCCGATCTGCTCGTCATCGGCTTGGACGAGGCCGATGGCCCGACCGACGCTGGCCAACTCACTGTCCAATTCGCTGCCCAATTGCGCGAGGCCATCGTCACCAGTGAGGCCAGCCGTGTGGTGCTGCTCGCTGCAAGCTTGTCTGCCGAAGAAGCGCACGTCGCCATGACGTGCGGTGTGGACGCCTACGTCGCCAAATCCCAATCGCCGGAAGTCTTGCTGGCCACGCTGCGGCTGGTGCTGGCCGGTGGCCAGTCTTATCCGGCGCTGATGCCGCGTGCGGCCAACTCGGCCTTGCCGATGCTCTCGCTCGATGCTTCGGAAGCGGCGCAGCGCCTGAACGTATCGCTGCGACAGTACGAAGTGCTGGTGCTGCTCTCGCGCGGCCACTCCGTCAAGGGGGTTGGCCGTCTGCTGGGCATTTCGGAAGCCACCGTCAAAACGCACGCGTGCACGCTGTATCGGCGCCTGAACGTGCGCAACAAGAGCGAAGCGGTGTACGCCGCCATGCGCCTGGGTATTCCGCTGGAACTGCAGGGTGGGCCTGCGGCCACCAACAGCGCTGCATCTGTGCAGACATCGGTCCAGGTGTCTGACGATGCGCAGGACGCAGACGCGTTCGTGCAAACCGCTGCACGCGCACCGTATCCGCTCCAGGCCAGCACGCCGGCCCGGGACGCGGTGATGGTGTCTTCTTCCCCCCAGCCAGGGGCGTCCGATCGGGGCATGGCATCGGCCACTGAATCGGGCGCTGAATCGCGCTGGGCTGCCATGACACGCGCATTCGGGGGCGTGACGCCTACCAAGCCGATGCGCGCCCCGGTGCGCACCGCCAACGGTACGGCCCGCCTCGGCTGATTCAGCCCTGGCAGCCCTTCGTGCAATGCGGATGGCGTGCGCTCGCACGCGCCGCTCACTGGACATGACAACAATGACAACCCACGAGCCAATTTTTTGGAGCCTGCCGGCCGAGCGCACCCGCGCGGCCGCGGCATGGCATCCCCGCCGCTGCGCAATCGCCGCTGCCACCGTTGTGGTGGTCGGCACGGTGCCGATGTTCGCGCACGCCGCGATCGACGATGCGTCCAATGCGGCCACGCGTCGCTTGATCGACACGCAACTGACCGACGCGGCAGCCAGGGGCCCGGCGACGTTTGCGTCCACCACCGTCGTTGCGGGTGGTGATGCCGTGCCGCCGTCTCCGGCCAGCACACTGCTGGTTGCGCAGCAGGCGGTGCCGCCCGCGGATTCCTCCGTTACAACGTCGCCTGCAACTACGGCGCCGGCCACCACGCCTGCGGCCACCACGTCGCCGATGCCTGCTGCCGATGCGGCATCCCCGGCCCCTCCGCCGGCGTCGTCATCCCCCACGGTGGTCCTGCCGCCGGGCACCCCGGCACCGGATACGGCCGCGCAGGCCCCGGCCATGCCTGCGCGCCCAAGCGCTCGCGGGCCGGGTGCGCTGGAACCGCTGCAGGTGTCGCCGGAAGCGGCCAATGCAGCGGCCACCCACGCCGCCGGCAATGCTCCCGACAACACGCCCGTTGGCTCAATGCCGACCGACCGCCGGGCCTTTCACGATGAAGTCATGCGCGAGGCACGCGAAGGCGCGGCCACGCTGGCGCAAGAGAACCTGCGTCAGCACCCGGACTGGTTCAAGGAAAGCGAATCGTGGCATGTCGATCATGCTGCCGCTGCACAGCGCATCCGCTGGGGGCGTCAACAATTGAAGGTCATCAACGGGCCGGAGCGCTTTGTCATCATCGACCAGGCCCTGGCCGAGATCGAGGCATTGATCAAGAAGGTGCCCGATACGCCAGAGAACGCCGAGTTTCGTCAGGAAATGGTGGCAGACGAAGTGGTGGCACTGGCCTCGCGCGGGCGCATGAAAGACGCCGTCAAGCGCTACGAAGCCATGTCGCAAGCGGGCAAGGTACCTGCCTACACGCGTGTGGCTGCGGGCGATGCCTATTCGTATCTCAACACGCCGGACAAGGCTGCCGCTGCGTACGCGCAGGCGCTCAAGGATGCGAGCCCCGGCGAGATCGAAACCGGCGACGTTCAGGAAGGCCTGTTCTACGCCATGCTCGATACCGGCCGCTTTGAAGATGCCCGCGCGCTGCTCGACAAGATGAAGGCCGACAACCCGGAATACGTGCGCCTGGCGCCGCAAGCGGGTACGCCCAATCCCGACTACTCGCGCATCAAGCGTCTGGAAGCGCAGTACCTGATCCTGACGGGCCGCACGCACCAGGGCATTGCCGATTTGGACAAGTGGCGCCACGAAGCACCGTTCGCCGCATCGCTGGTGAGCGCACGTGCCGATGGTGCAATGGTGCAGGCCGAGCCGTATCGCTCGCGCGAGATGTACAAGACCGCGCTGGCCGAGCACCCGGATGACCTGAGCGTGGTGGCCGGCTATGGCCGTGCATCGCTGGCAGTGGACGATTTGAAGACCGCCAAGGACACCGCCAACGGGCTGGATGAGCGCTTTCCCGAGAACGGTTCGGTGCATGCGCTGCGCAGGGACCTGGATGTCTACCAGAGCCCGCAGCTCATCATTCAGTCGGCGGCCGACAAGGGCAATTCGGTGTTCGCCAACAACGAGTACGGCGTCGACACCAAAGCCTACAGCAGCCCGTTTGCCGATCACTACCGCCTGTTCTTCCACAACTTTGCGGGCCGTGCGAAGTTTGATGGCACAGCGCAAAGCCGTGTGCGAAATGGCGCCGGCGTGCAGTGGTTCGACACCGGTGTGGAAGTGAACGGCGAGGTGCACCAGTCCGTCGGCTCGGCCGGCAAGACCGGCGGCACACTTGATGCCGCCTGGATCCCGAGCGACCACTGGAAGGTCTCGGGCATGGTCACCAACGATGACCTGGAGGTGCCCTACAAGGCCTACCAGGTGGGTGTGACCGGCAAGACGGTCAGCGGCAACGTGCGCTACACGTGGGATGAAACGCGCTACGCATCGCTCACGTACGGCGTGTCGCGCTATACCGACAACAACCTGCGCCAGCGCGTGGCCGCCAACTTCTACCAGCAGGTGTTCACCTCGCCGCGCCACACCGTGGGCGTGCTGTTTGGGGCCGACACCAGCCGCAACACGATGACCGGCCTGAATTACTTCACCCCCTCGCGCGACTACAGCGGGCAGGCCACGGCCATCTGGTCTTGGACGCCCTGGCGCTATGCCGACAAGTCGTTCACGCAGCGCCTGTACCTGACCGGCGGCATGTACAACCAGCAGTCGTTCGGCAATAGCCCGATGTACGAAGCGCGGCTGGAACACGTGTGGCAGATCAACCGCAAGACGCAGGTGTCCTACGGCATCGGTTTTGGCCGCCACAGTTACGACGGCCAGCCCGAGAACCGCAAGTTCCTGTACCTGAACCTCAACATTCCGCTGTGATCGCGCTCATGCCCATGCAATATTCCCGACAACCGTCATTGCGACGATTCATCACCTGGATGGCGCCGAGGATGGCGTTGGCCCTGGCGTTGACCTTCCTTGCCGTTGTTCGCCCGGCCGCCGCCGTCCAGGTGGATTTCCTGCCCAAGCCCGATCCGGACGACGGCAAGACCTTCCGCGTACTGTGCTTTCACGACATCCGCGACAACCTGCGCGCCAGCTTCGAGACGTTGCCCGACGGGTTTGCCGTCGAGACCAAGATGCTGACGAACATGTTCAGCTGGATTCAGGCCAACGGTTATCACCCGGTCACGCTCGCGCAGATCGGCGAAGCGCGCCATGGCGGCAAGCCGCTGCCCAAGCGCCCGATCCTGCTGACGTTCGATGACGGCTACGAAAGCCACTACACGAAGGTCTTCCCGCTGCTCAAACAGTTCCGCTTCCCCGCCGTGTTCGGTCTGGTGACCGATTGGACCAACGCACCCCAGGGGGCGAAGATCAAGCTCTCGAACACGCAGATCGTTCCGCGTGATTTCTTCATGAACTGGAACCAGATCCGCGAGATGCAGGCCTCGGGCCTGGCGGAATTCGGCACCCACACGGCAGACATGCACCACGGCGCGCTTGGCAACCCGCAGGGTAACGAGATGCCGGCCGCCAGCACGCACGAATACCTGCCCAAGCTCGGCCGGTATGAAACCGATGACGAGTACCGCAAGCGCGTGCGTGCTGATCTGCAGCGCAGCATCGACATCATCCAGAAGAACGCCGGCAACAAGGTGCAGACCGTGGTGTGGCCGTACGGCGCGCACAACCTGATGCTCGACCAGGAAGCCACCAAGGTGGGCCTGCAGTACATGCTCACGCTGGAGCCAGGCCCGAACACGCCGGACGTGCCGCTCACCGCCATCCGCCGAAGCCTGATGGGCTATGACACCAACACCGGCGATCTCGAGCGCTCGCTGCGCGAGCCCGTGACCCACCACGGCGAGATCAACCCCGTGCAGCGCGTGGTGCAGGTCGATATGGATTACGTCTACGACCCGGACCCGAAGCAACAGGAAGCCAACCTCGGCAAGCTGATCGACCGCATCAAGGATCTTGCACCGCGTGTGGTCTACCTGCAAGCCTTTGCTGATCCGAAGGGCAACGGCGCCGTGGATGCGGTGTACTTCCCGAACCGCCACATGCCGATGCGGGCTGACCTGTTCTCGCGCGTGTCGTGGCAGTTGAAGACGCGTGCGAAGGTGGAGGTGTATGCGTGGCTGCCGATGCTGTCGTACAAGCTGCCGGCCAACAACCCCGCTGCCACGCACCTGGTGCAGGCGTTGCCGGGCGCGCCGGACAAGCCGGGCACCGTCAAGCCGCCGCGCCTGTCGCCGTTCGATCCGCAGGCGCGTCAGATGATCCGCGACATCTATGAGGATCTGGCCAAGAACTCCATCATCGACGGTGTTCTGTTCCACGATGACGGCGTGCTCGACGACTACGAAGACGCCAGCCCCGCCGCGCTCCAGGCCTACGAGGCCATGGGCCTGCCGGGTGACATCAGCAAGATCCGCCAGTCGCCCGAGCTGATGCAGAAGTGGACGCGGGACAAGACCGCTGCGCTGATCTCGTTCTCGAAGGAGCTGATTGCGGTGGCGCAGGGCTACCAGAACGGCCGCGACATGCTGACCGCGCGCAACATCTTCGCCGGTCCGGTGCTCGACCCGAAGGCCGAGGAGTGGACAGCGCAGAACTTTGACGACTTCCTGAACGCGTACGACTACGTGGCGCTTGAAGCCATGCCGTACATGGAAGAAGCCAAAGACCCGAAGGGCTGGATGAAGGACCTGACCGCCGCCGTGGCCAAGCACAAGGGTGGCCTGAAGAAGACCATTTTCGAGCTGCAAGCGGTGGACTGGCGCAACCAGGACAAGTCGATCCCGACGACAGTGCTGCGTGACCAGATGCGTGCGCTGCGCTCGGCGGGTGCCCTCAACTACGGCTACTACCCGGACGATTTCATTGCCGGTCGGCCCGATACCGAGATGCTGCGTGATGTGATGTCGCTCAAGACGTATATCGAGACACGCAAGCCGCCGGGCGGCAATACAGGCAGCGTTGAGAAGCTCAACAACAGCGCTGCGCCGCAGAGCCAGCCGCCCAATGCAGGTGCGGCCGGCGCCGACAAGAAGCCCGCGACGACCGAAGCATCAACGTCGTCCAACAAGGCGGGAGGCTGACATGGTGGATGCACTGATCGCCAAGCGCTGGATCTCCGGCTTCGTTTTTTACTACCCGTTCTTCATGTCGTATTTCTGGATGATCGGCGGGCTGCTTCACTACTTCCTCCTCGAACGGGGCACGCAGAACGTGCGGCATCCGCTGGCACTGCTGGGGGTGAGCACCTACCCCAAGGTGTCGATCATCGTGCCTTGCTACAACGAAGAGGCCAATGTGCGCGAGGTGATCAGCCACCTTGCACGCATGCGGTATCCGAACTACGACATCATCGCCGTGAACGACGGCAGCTCTGACCGCACCGGTGAGCGCCTGAACGAGCTGGCTGCGCAATACCCGCAACTGGTGGTGATTCACCAGTCGTCCAACCAGGGCAAGGCGATTGGCCTCACCACCGCCGCGCAGGTGACTGACGCCGAGTACCTGATGTGCATCGACGGCGATTCGATCCTGGATGTGGATGCGATTGCCTGGATGATCCGCCACATGCTGGAGAACCCGGCGATGGGCGCCGTCACGGGCAACCCGCGCATCCGCACGCGCTCCACCTTGCTGGGGCGCATGCAGGTGGGTGAGTTCTCGTCGATCGTGGGGCTCATCAAGCGGACGCAGCAGGTGTACGGCCGGTTGCTGACGGTGTCGGGCGTGGTCGTGATGTTCCGCAAGCACGCCATTGAAGATGTCGGCTACTGGAGCAGCGACATGCTGACCGAAGACATCGACATCAGCTGGAAGCTGCAGGTGGGCGGCTGGACGATCCGCTACGAGCCGCGCGCGCTGTCGTGGATACTGATGCCCGAGACTTTCCGTGGCCTGTACAAGCAGCGCCTGCGCTGGGCCAAGGGCGGTATCCAGGCGCTGATCAAGTACGCCCCGGCCATGGTCAGCCTGCGGCAATCGATGATGTGGCCGATCTTCTTTGAGTACGCGCTGTCCGTTGTGTGGGCGTACAACATGCTGATCGTCATCTCGTGGTCGTTGCTTGGCTTCTTCATCACCCTGCCGCCCGAATGGCGCATGGAAGCCCTTCCGCGCTGGCACGGCACGCTGCTGTTCATCACGTGCGTGCTGCAGTTGCTGGTCGGTTGCTTTATCGACCGCCGCTACGACGACAACATCCTGCGCTACTTCGTCGACACCGTTTGGTATCCGGTCGCATTCTGGATTCTGAACCTCGTCACCACGGTGGTCGGTTTTCCGGCCGTCGCCTTCCAGCGCACGCGTGCACGTGCCCGCTGGACCAGCCCTGACCGGGGCATCCAACAACAACAGGGGAATTCACCATGACCATGCTCGTCATTGATGTTTCACGAAACTCGATCCGACAGTCGTTCTCCGACAAGGGTGTCGTCGGCACCGTGCACCATGTGCTGTGGTTTCGCATCTTCCGGCCGGTGCTCGTGATCTCGATCTGGGGGCTGCTGGGCCTGTATGTGGGGTACTCCATCAGCAGCGTTGGCCCAAGCGGCCTGCCATTCGAGCAGCTGCGCATGTACGGCAACATCATCGCCGGCATGGGCGGAGTGCTTGTAGTGTGGATGATCCTGTCGCACATGGATCGCGCCATCCGCCGCAAGATGGCGCGCGCGCCGGCTGCGGGGGCAACATCCGCCGCAGCCTCCACCCGCGCGTCGCGTGCGGCGTTGCATGAGCAGCAGCAACCGGCATGGCACCGCCCGCGCAACACGCGCCTGCTGGTGGTCGACCACGATGATGACGGCGACATCACCCACGTGCGTTCGTGGCAGGAGTGGTCGGGCCGCCCGGCACCTGCCGGTGCGGCCACGCCGCCCACGGCGTTTACCCGCAGCCCGGAATACGATCCGGACGAGCCGGTGCTGGCCGCTCGCGCTCGTCCAGTGAGCGAAGCCATCATGCTGGAGAACATCGACCGCGAAGAGCCCTCGCTGGCGCGCGTTGATGCACCGGTACAGCAACCGCTTGGTGTGGTGAAGGCGGTGGTGAAGGCCGTGGATGCGGTGACGGCCGATGCCGCAGGCTTCCACCGCTTTGGGTATCGCGGCCGCCTTGGCCGTAGCGATTGGGTCGAGCCGCAGTCGCTCCCGCAGTCGCCCCAATCAGCGGCCCATACGTATGCGATGCGCCCGGGCATGGCCCGCCACTACGGCAGCGTGACCGCCGTGGTGCATGGCCGTGCTGCAGTGCAGGCAGCGGATCGTGTGACGGAAAGCTATCGTGCGCTGCATGCATTTGGTGCGCACGCACAACTGGACGATCCGTACGCGCGACTCAAGCGCGTTGAACACGTTGACCCGCTGCACGGCTTTGGCCGCCGCGCCAACATCGTCGCCGACGACGTGTAAGGTTCACTCCGAGCGCAGCGCTCAGCGCCCTGGTGATGCGAATCACCGGGGCGCGTTTTTTTTTATGCAAGCAGTCTTAGCGCAAATAGACGAGAGCAGAACGCCTGATGCACTGCGCAATCGTTGTCTTACGTGCGCTGTGCTGCACGGCAAACGGTTGGCGTGCCTCCTTCAACGGCGGCCCAGCCATCTCAGCAGAAGAAACGCGAAATTGCCCTCTTGATTGCCGCTGCGCGGGTGCCTATGCTGGCCTCTCCTGCAAGCACAGCGCTCCCTCTCTCGGTGTTTCGGCGGCTCTTGCAGTGCTCATGGTGTCAGTGAAACCAAGCCCACCGCCACGGGTTGCTTGCCGTGGCCAACAGACAAGCTGGAGCCAACTGTGCTGAGTCCCCATGAATTTGCCGTACTGCTTCTCGTCAACGACGGCGCTGAATCCGACGGCCTGGACCGTGCCGATGTCGAAGCGCTGATCGAGCGGCAGCTCGTTACGCTGGAGCGTCGTGGCCCCGACCACTGCTATGCCCGGGTGACCCTTCAGGGCTATGCCCTGCTCAAGGCCTCCGGACACGTTCGCACCAGCGGCCGCCGCGCGGTGGCCGCGTCTCACTAGGCAGTCCTTCCTCATTGCAGTGCAGCCAGTCGCTGCTTGAGCGCAAAGCTCAGGCAGAGAGTGATGTGCGCGATCGATATACGCAGAAACACACTGGCTGCGGCCAACCTGTGCCCAATGCGTGCCTTTGCGGGGGGGGTCATCCCACCCGAATCTGTTCAAACCGCCCCACCAGATATTCCACGAACAGCCGGATGCGCGATGAGAGCTGATGGCGCTGGTGGTACACGGCGTAGATGTCCGCCTCGGGGGTCGTATATTGCGGTAGCACCTGCACGAGCCGCCCGCTTTTGAGGTAGCGCTCGATGTCCCACTCGGCACGCATGACGATGCCGTGCCCTTCCAATGCCCAGTTCACTGCAATCTCGCCGTCATTGGTGGTGAGGTTGCCGCGCACGTGCACGGTTTCCGAACGGCGCTTGGCCCCTTTGCCCGACGTCAGCCGCCACACGCCGTAGGCATCGCTGCCCTGGCGGATGCCGATGCAGTTGTGGCGCACCAGCTCGGCCGGTGTCACGGGTGTGCCGTGCTCGCGCAGGTAGTTGGGCGACGCACAGAGCAGGCGCCGGTTGGGCGCCACCTTGCGCGCGATGATGCGCGCGTCGGGCGGCTCGCCAAAGCGCACGCACACATCGAACAGGTCTTCATTCAGCGGCGGCGGATCGGCAGAGAGCTGTAGCTGTACGTCGACGTCCGGATACGCCTTCACATATTCCGAGATGGCCGGTGCGATGTGCATGCGCCCGAAGCCGAGCGTGGCGTTCACGCGCAGCAGGCCGCTCGGGCGGTCTTTGGATTGCGTGAGCAACTGATCCAGATCATCGATCTCGCCCAGGATGCGGCGCGCGCGTTCCAGAAGGACTTCGCCTTCCGGGGTGAGGCTCATGCGCCGGGTCGTTCGCGTGATGAGCGGCATGCCGATCCGCGCTTCCATCTGCGCCAGCCGCTTGCTGACGGCGGGTGTGGTGATGCCCAGGTTGCGCGCCGCCGAGCTCAGGCTGCCGGCGGTGGCCAGTGCCACGAAAAAACCGAGTTCTGCGGGTTGGACGCCAGGAGCCGACACCGTTTCACCTTTAACCAGGGGTTAAGAATGGATTAACTTTAGAGCCGATCCACAACCGTGTCCACGCCTGAGAATCGCCGCACACCCCATGACGACCCATAGCGCAACCCGCAGCGCATTCCACTCAGGAGACACCTCATGAAGACCGCAGTGAAGACATACCGTATTGCAACCATTCCGGGCGACGGCATTGGCAAGGAGGTCGTGCCCGCCGGCCGTGAAGTCATGGAAGCGCTGGCTGCCGCAGGCGCCGGTTTCCGTTTCGAATTCGAGAACTTCAACTGGGGCGGAGACTACTACCGCCAGCACGGCGTGATGATGCCCGAGGACGGCCTGAACGCCCTGCGCGAAAAAGACGCCATCCTGTTCGGCTCCGCCGGCGATGCGCAGATCCCCGACCACATCACGCTGTGGGGCCTGCGCCTGAAGATCTGCCAGGGCTTCGACCAATACGCCAACGTGCGCCCGACGCGCATCCTGCCGGGCATCGACGCACCGCTCAAGCGCTGCAGCCCGAAAGATCTGGACTGGGTGATCGTGCGCGAAAACTCTGAAGGCGAATACGCCGGCGTGGGTGGCCGCGTGCACCAGGGCCATCCGATCGAAGCCGCCACTGACGTGTCGATGATGACCCGCGCCGGTGTTGAACGCATCATGCGCTTCGCCTTCAAGCTCGCGCAGTCGCGTCCGCGCAAGCTGCTGACCGTCATCACCAAGTCCAACGCGCAGCGCCACGCCATGGTGATGTGGGACGAGATCGCCGTGCAGGTTGCAAAGGAATTCCCTGACGTGAAGTGGGACAAGGAGCTGGTGGACGCCGCCACCGCGCGCATGGTCAACCGCCCGGCCACGCTCGACACCATCGTCGCCACCAACCTGCACGCCGACATCCTGAGCGACCTGGCTGCTGCGCTGGCCGGCAGCCTGGGCATTGCACCCACCGGCAACATTGATCCGGAGCGCCGCTACCCGTCGATGTTCGAGCCGATCCACGGTTCGGCCTTCGACATCATGGGCAAGGGCCTGGCCAACCCGGTCGGCACGTTCTGGTCGGTGGTGATGCTGCTGGAGCACCTGGGCGAGCAGGCTGCCGCGCGGCGCGTGATGGCGGCCATCGAGGCCGTCACCGCCAAGCCGTCGCTGCACACGCGCGACCTGGGCGGCAACGCCACCACCGCGCAGGTCACCAAGGCTGTGTGTGACTTCCTGGTTGCCGAACAGGCCAAGGCGGCATGACGTGATCACACGGTAGTCAGGGAATCCGGGCGGCGCGCAACACCGCCGCCTTCATGCGTTTTCCACCTCAAGACTGGCCACAGAGCCGGCCGGCGAGCGCAGCAGCAAACACAAGGAGACAGCCATGATTCGCAAGACGCTTGGCAAGCTGTACGTGCAGGTCCTGATCGGTGTGGCCGCCGGGATCACGCTCGGGGTACTGGCCCCGAACCTGGGCGCCGATCTGAAACCGCTGGGTGACGTGTTCATCAAGCTCATCAAGATGGTGTTTGCGCCCATCATCTTTGCAACGGTCACGCTGGGCATTGCGCGCATGGAAAACATGAAGGAGCTTGGCCGTGTGGGCGTGCGCGCGCTGATCTACTTCGAGGTGCTGTCCACTTTTGCGCTGGCGCTAGGGCTCGTCGTCGTCAACCTGGTGCAGCCGGGGCAGGGCATGAACATCGATGCCGCACACCTCGATACCAAGACCATCGCCAGCTACACGCACGCCGCCGCCAAGCCGCAGAGCTTCGTCGATTTCCTGATGAGCCTGGTGCCGTCGAGCGTGATTGACGCGCTGGCGCGCAACGACGTGCTGCAGATCCTGGTGTTCGCCACGCTGTTCGGCATCGCGCTGTCGCGCATGGGCTCGCGCGCCAAGCCGGTGGTGGATTTTCTGGATGCGTTCACGCACGGCGTGTTCACCATCGTCGGCATGATCATGCGGCTGGCCCCTCTTGCGGCGTTTGGTGCGATGGCGTTCACAGTGGGCAAGTACGGCCTGGGCTCGATCGTGTCACTGGGCAAACTGATGGGCACGATGTACATCACCTGCCTCCTGTTCGTGGTGATCGTGCTGGGCGGCGTGGCACGCATGGCGGGCTTCAACCTGTGGAAGTTCCTCCGCTACATCAAGGACGAGATCTTCACGGTGCTGGGGACCAGCTCGTCGGAATCGGTCGTGCCGCAGCTCATGCAGAAGCTTGAGACGGCGGGCGTGTCGAAGCCGGTGGTCGGCCTGGTGGTGCCGGCGGGGCTCACGTTCAACCCCGATGGCCAGTGCATCTACTACACGATGGCCGCCATCTTCGTGGCGCAGGCTACCAACACGCCGCTCACGCTGATGGACCAGCTGGTGGTGCTCGGCGTGCTGCTGCTGACCTCCAAGGGCTCGGCCGGTGTGACGGGGTCGGGCTTCATCACCTTGGCGGCCACGCTGGCGTCGCTGGGCAAGATTCCGGTGGCGGGCATGGTGCTGCTGCTCGGCATTGATCGCTTCATGTCGGAAGCGCGCGCCATCACCAACACCATCGGCAATGCCGTCGGTACGCTTGCCATCGCCCGCTGGGTAGGCGCGGTCGACATGCAACGCCTGCAGGCCACGCTGGACGGCGATGTGCAGACGCAGGCCCAACCGGAACCGCACGTCTCGCACGTCTCGCATGTGCCCATGCAGAAGGTGGACACCGTGCACACCCCGCTGGCGCGTTGACTGGAGTTGCACCATGCATTCCGATCAAGCACGGCAGGTGTTGCGTGACATGGTTGCTGCAGCCATTGCAGCGGCCCAGCCGGCTGTCACGCTCGCGCAGCATCTGCCTGCGCCCCCGCGCGGCAGGACCATAGTCACCGGCCCCACGCTCACCAACGTCAACGACTTTCGCGCCATCCTCATTTCTGGAACCTGACCATGCGACGCCTTCGCAATGCCAAGATCGTAGCCACGCTGGGGCCGTCCAGCACCGATCATGCGGTCATCCGCGCGCTGTTCGATGCGGGCGCCGACGTGTTTCGGTTGAACTTCAGCCATGGCACGCATGACGACCACAAGCAGCGGCTGGACACCATCCGCGCGATCGAGCGAGACAGCGGCCGCCCCATCGGCGTGCTGCTCGATCTGCAAGGGCCGAAGTTGCGCATCGGCACGTTTGAGGGCGGGCGGATTCCGCTTGCGTCTGGCGCGCGGTTCCGGCTCGATCTGGCGGCAGATCAACCCGGCACGACCGAGCGTGTGAGCCTGCCGCATCCGGAAATCTTCGCGGCCCTGCAGCCGGGCGCCGAACTGCTGCTTGATGATGGCCGTGTGCGCCTGCGGGTGGACCGTTGCGGCGCCGACTTTGCCGAGACCACCGTGCTGGATGGCAGCGAGCTGTCGGATCGCAAGGGCGTGAACGTGCCGGGCGTGGTGCTGCCGCTGTCCGCATTGACGCAGAAGGATCGCCGCGATCTCGAGTTCGGTCTGACGCTCGGGGTGGATTGGATCGCGCTGTCGTTCGTGCAGCGCGCAGAAGACATCGCAGAGATCAAGGACATCGTGCAGGGCCGCGCCGGCATTGTCGCCAAGCTGGAAAAGCCCGCGGCCATCCACAGCCTGGAAGACATCGTCGCCGAGGCGGATGCCGTGATGGTGGCGCGCGGCGATCTGGGTGTCGAGATGCCGGCCGAGCGGGTGCCCTCGCTGCAGAAGCGTATCGTGCGGGCGTGCCGGCGGGCGGGCAGGCCCGTCATCGTCGCCACGCAGATGCTCGAATCGATGGTGAGCGCACCGGTGCCGACGCGCGCCGAAGCCTCGGACGTTGCCACCGCCGTGTATGACGGTGCCGATGCGGTGATGCTGTCAGCCGAATCTGCCTCGGGCCAGTATCCGGTGGAAGCCGTCAGCATGATGAGCAGCATCATCTGCCGCACGGAGGGGGATTCGCACTATCACGAGGCCATCCAGGCATCGCACACCGCGCCGCGCCAGGACACTGCCGACGCCATCGGCTATGCCGTCCGCCACGTCGCGAACTTGCTGCAAGTGCCGGCCACGGTGGCGTATACGAGTTCGGGGTACTCCGCGCTGCGCATGGCGCGCGAGCGGCCCGAAGTGCCCATCCTCGGCATGACGCCCAAACTGGCCACCGCGCGGCGATTGGCACTGGTGTGGGGCGTGCACGCGGTGCTCTGCCACGAGGTGGCCGACGTGCCCGAGATGACGGATCTGGCCAGCCGCACCGTGCTGCGCGAAGGCTTTGGCGCGCAGGGCCAGCCGATCGTGATTTCGGCCGGCTTGCCGTTTGCCATGGCCGGCACGACAAACCTGCTGCGCATCGCGCACGTGCAGTGAGCGCGGTGGACACCTGAAGATCAGGCATCCACCTCCGCCAACGCCTTGAGCCCCACAGACAGCATCGCCAGGTCCGCCGATCCGGCCGCAACCTGATCGGCAATCACGCGGTTGTAGCGCGTCAGCGCCTCTTGCCGCGTCGCCCGCCATGTGTCGATGAGGGCGTCCGCGCTGGCACCCGGTGCCGCATCCTGCAACACCGACTGCGTGAGCCGTCGCCGCAGTTGTCCCAACTCTTCGAGCAGCGTTGCGCGCGCCAGCATCTGCCAATGCGTTTGTGTCGGCAGGCCGAGGATGCCGCCTTGCAGCCACCCATAGCCAAGCGGTTGGTCGAGGGCAAAGTACACGCGCGCAGCAAGCCGTGCGTCGCAACCACTGGCGGTGGCAACTTCGGCAATGTCGAGCAGTGATACGCGCGCCGGCACGCCAGTCGCCACACGCGCCAGGGTTTCCGGCACACCGGCTTCGGTCAAGACCTGCTGCTGTTGCGAGGCATCCTGTGCAGATTCCTCCGTTTGCAGCGCGTCGATTTCAGAGGTGAGCGCATCGACTGCCGCGCGGAAGCGCTCGACCGTGGCCGGCACATCTGTCATGCGCCGCCGCAGGAACCACAGCGTGGCGCGCTCATGCAATTGCGCGAGCGCGGTGAACAGGGCGGTTTGCGTTTCGTGCGGCACCTGCGCATCCAGGGCATCCACGTCGTGCCAGAGTACGTCGAGCCGGTAGACGGCGCGCGCAACGAGGCTTGCCCACACCACGGCAAGCGGTTCTGCGCCGGTTTCTTCGGCCATTCGGTGCACGAAGGTCACGCCGGCACGGTTGACGAGCGCGTTGGCGTGCATCGTCGCCAGAATCTCGCGACGCAGCGTGTGCCGTGGGATCGACGTAGCGCACCGTGTGTGCAGCGGCTGTGGAAAATACGCCGGCAGGCCATCGGCCACGAAAGGTTGGTCCGGCAGGTTGCTGCCCAGCAGCACGTCGTACAGCCACATCTTGCTGTAGGCCATCAGCACGGCGCGCTCGGGCGTGGTCAGACCGCCGCCCGCCGCCCGCCGGGTGTCGATGTCTTCATCGGAGGGCAGGAATTCGATCGCCCGGTTCAGGCGTCCGCTACGTTCCAGATGCCGCATCAGCCGTGCTTCGGGGTCGAGCCACAGCGCCGTGCGTGTGCGCGCGAGCGAGAGCGCCTGCGTCTGGAAGTAGTTGTCGCCCAGCACCAGCTCGCCCACCTCGTCGGTCATCTCGGCCAGCAGCGTGTTGCGTTGCTTGAGCGTCATCTCGCCATCGGCCACCACCAGGCCCAGCAGGATCTTGATGTTGACCTCGTGGTCAGAGCAATCCACACCGGCAGAATTATCGATGGCGTCGGTGTTGATGCGTCCGCCATGCTGTGCATATTCAATGCGGCCGAGTTGCGTGCAGCCCAGGTTGCCGCCTTCGGCCACCGCCTTGCAGCGCAGCTCGGCGCCGTTGACACGCAGGCCGTCGTTGGCGCGGTCGCCCACCTGGGCATGTGTTTCGGTGCTGGCCTTGATGTAGGTGCCGATGCCGCCGTTGTAGAGCAGATCCGCCGGGGCCTTGAGGATGGCGTGCAGCAGGTCGTTCGGCGTCATCTCGGTGGCGCTGGTGTTTTGCAGATCCAGCATGGCGCGCACTTCGGGTGAAAGCGCAATGGCCTTGACCGTGCGGGGGAATATGCCGCCGCCGGGGCTGATCAGCGCGCGGTCGTAGTCGGCCCAGCTGGAGCGCGGCAGGTTGAACAGGCGCTCGCGCTCGGCAAAGCTCGTGGCCGCATCGGGCGCAGGGTCGAGAAAGATATGCCGATGGTCGAATGCCGCCAGCAGCCGGATATGGCGCGACAGCAACATGCCGTTGCCAAACACATCGCCCGACATGTCGCCCACGCCCACGACGGTGAAGTCCTGCGTCTGCGTATCGACGCCCATCTCGCTGAAATGCCGCTTGACCGATTCCCACGCGCCGCGCGCGGTGATGGCCATCTTCTTGTGGTCGTAGCCGACCGAGCCGCCGGAGGCAAAGGCATCGCCCAGCCAGAAGCCGTATTCGGCGGAGATGGCGTTGGCGTAATCGGAGAACGTGGCGGTGCCCTTGTCGGCGGCGACTACCAGGTAGGGGTCGTCCTGGTCGTAGCGCACCACATCGCGCGGCGGCACGACACGGCCATCGGCGTAGTTGTCGGTCAGGTCCAGCAGCCCGCGCAGGAAGGTCTGATAGCAGGCCACGCCCTCGGCCAGATACGCATCGCGGTCGCTCGCCGGCGGCGGCTGTTTGACGACAAAGCCACCCTTGGAGCCCACTGGCACGATGACCGTGTTCTTGACCATCTGCGCCTTGACCAGGCCCAACACCTCGGTGCGGAAGTCTTCGCGCCGGTCAGACCAGCGCAGCCCGCCCCGCGCAACCTTGCCGCCGCGCAGGTGCACCCCTTCCACGCGCGGCGAATACACCCAGATCTCGAACATCGGCTTGGGCTCGGGCAAGCCCGGCACGCGCGCGGGGTCAAACTTGAATGACAGGTAGGGTTTGGGCTGCCCTTGCGCCGTGCTCTGGAAGTAGTTGGTGCGCAGCGTGGCCTCCAGCACGCCCAGGAACTGCCGCAGGATGCGGTCTTCATCCAGGTTCGGCACGTCTTCAAGCGCCTCGTCGATCTGCTTGCACAGCGTTTCGCTCGCGCGCGAACGTTCGGCATCCGCCAGCGCGGGGTCGAAGCGCACCAGGAACAGCCGCACCAGCGCACGCGCAATCGACGGATTGCCGTTCAGCGCGCTTTCCATATACGCGTTGCTGAAGGTCGAACCAATCTGGCGGATGTAGCGCGCATACGCTCGCAGGATGCGCACCTCGCGCCAGGTCAGGCCGGCTTGCAGCACGAGGCGGTTCAGATCGTCGTTCTCCAGCTCGCCGCTCCAGATGCGTGCGAAGGCGTCTTCAAAACGCGCGCGAGCCTCGTCGAGGTTGACCTCGCTGCCGTCGATGGTCTCCATGCCGAAGTCGTGCATCCAGATCGGGGCAGCGTCAGCGGGCTCAATGCAATAGGGGCGTTCTTCGTTGATGCGCACGCCCAGGTGTTCAAGCATTGGCAGGCTGTGCGACAGCGACGTCGGCTGGCCGGCGCGGTAGATCTTGAAGCGCAGGGCGCCGGGCGGCGCTTCGAGCGGCCGGTACAACTGCATGGTGAGCATGCTGTCGGCGGCATCCGCATTGTCTGCATTGAGCAGCGGCTCCATCAGCTCGATGTCGCGCACGGCAAGGCGGGCGGCGTAGTCCTCGCGAAAGCCCGCGGGGAACGCGCCTGCATAGCGGCGCAGCAGACGGTTGCCGCGCTCTTCGCCGCCGCGTTCGAGCAGCGCATCGGCCAGGTCGTCCTGCCAGCGCCGGGCAGCCTGCACGATGCGGTCTTCCAGTTCGGCCACGTCCACCTCGGGCACGTTGCCAGGCTGCGTGCGCACGGTGATGTGGATGCGCGCCAGCATGGATTCCGATAGCAGCGGTGTGAACTCTGCCGCGGTGCCGTTGTATGCCGCCTGCAGCAGGCCCTGGATGCGCACGCGCAGGTCGGTGTTGAACTTCTCGCGCGGCACGAACACGAGGCACGACACAAAGCGGTCAAACGGGTCACGGCGCACAAACAGGCGCGTACGCTGGCGCTCCTGCAACCGCAGGATGCCGAGCGCGATGTCGTGCAGGGCTTCGCTGTCGATCTGGAAAAGCTCGTCGCGCGGGTACTGCTCAAGAATGGTCGCCAGCGTCTTGGCCAGATGACCGTTCGGCAGAAAGCCGGTGCGCTGGATCACGCTGGCAACCTTGCGCCGTACAAGCGGAATGTCCTGCGCCGGCACCATGTAGGCGTTCGACGTATACAGCCCAAGAAAACGCCGCTGTCCGCACACGCGGCCCTCCGCATCGAACAGCTTGATGCCGACGTAATCGAGATAGCCCGGCCGGTGCACCGTCGCGCGCGAGTTTGCCTTGGTGAGGAAGATCGGCTCGGGCGCGTCGATGATTTTGGCGGCATCCGCTGACAGCCGCGAGATATCTGGCGCGGTGGGGTCACGCAGCGCCTCGCGCAGCACGCCAAGCCCGGTTCCTGGCATGCCGCGCAGGTAATGGCCGTCGTTCTGGATGACGAGTTCGTAGTCCCGATAGCCGAGGAAGGTGAAGTGCCGTTCCAGCATCCAGACCAGGAAAGCCTGCGTTTCGACAATCTCCGCGCGCTCGGCCTCACTGGTGGAGGTTTGCGCGGCGCGTGCGGCCAGCGCATCGATGGAGGCGCGTGCTTCGGCCTGCATCGGCTTCCAGTCTTCCACTGCGGCGCGCACATCGCCCAGCACGTGCATCAGGCCATCGTGCAGTGCCTGCATGCGTTGCGGCTCGGAGAACCGATCAACCTCGATGTGGATGGTCGACTCGAAGCGCGCCACGCCGTGGGTTTCGCTATCGGCATCGGCGGGTGTGTCAGGCATGTCGCCCGTGAGGGCGGCGGGGCGCTGCACGCCGCCGCCGGCCGATACCGCCACGCGCATGCCTGCGGCATCGCGCTGCACGCGATAGACCGGATGAAACGCTGAATGCAGCGCAAGCCCTTGCCGGTTGATCTCCATGGTCACGGAGTCGAACAGGAACGGCATGTCGTCATTGACGATCTCGACGACCGTGTGGCCGCAGTACCAGCCGTGCTGCTCGAGGCTCGGGTTGTAGACACGCACCCGAGGTTGCCCCGACACGAATTTCTGGCCCAGTTGCCAGTGCGCCATCGCTGCGCCGTACAGGTCGGCCACGCTGCGCGAGATCACGTCTTCAGGGTCTGCCAGCCCGTAGTAGTGCCGCAGGAAGGGCTCAAACAGGTTGGCAATATCGGGCGCGCGAACGCGCGCCAGGGCCACTGCATCCGCCATGTGCTGGCGGACCTTGTCTTCGTGCTGGGCAGACATGAGGCGGCTCCCGAAGATGGGCTGCCTCATGCTACGCCGCGTGCCCATGGCTGGCAATCAGGGTGCGCGGTGCGTCAGTTGCCCTGGTGCTGCTGTGTGCGGTGCAGCGAGAGAACGGGTCGTTTACTCGCTACATGCAGGCGTGGCCTGGCGACGTGTCATCAAGCCTTGACGACGTTGATGCGCAGCGCAGGCGCACCCGCCACGATGGCCAGCAGGCGGTCTACATTCGGGTGGGCGCCCGGGCGGCTGCGTGCATCGATGGTGTGTTCGGCAAACACGGCCAAGCCGTGCTCGGCGGCTTCTGCATCGAGTTGGCCAAACGCTTGCTGCAGGTAGTGATACACCGCCACCGAACCTTGCTTGCCCGGCTTATTTTCGATGTCGGCCACCACGGCGCCCTGGCTGTCGACCAGATCGATGCGCTGGATGCCGTCAATGGCGGGCAGTTGGGCGAGGTTGTCCTTGAATACGTTGGTCGGTTGAATCACTGCGGTTACTCCGTTGGTTGATCAGGCGGGCGGTATGTTAACGGCTTCTGCCTGACCCGCACGAGCTTCAGTGCTCGTTCAACGTTTGGCGCCGGCCTTGTTCAGGGCAACGGCAGCCTGGATGAGCGCCTTCAACGCTTTCTCGTTCACTTTGTCGCCCTCATGAAAATCGATGGCGCGTCGGGTGTTGCCGTCCAGACTGGCGTTGAACAGGCCCGAAGGGTCGGGCACGGAGGCCCCTTTGGAGAACGTCATCTTCACCGCCTGCTTGTAGGCCTCGCCGGTGCAGATCAGGCCATCGTGCGACCACACGGGCACGCTCCATTTCCATTCTTCAACCACCTCGGGGTCTGCCGCATGAATGAGCGCGCGCAGGCGGGCGAGCATCTCGCCGCGCCAGTCGTTCAGTTCTGCAATGCGGGCCTCGATCAGCTCGGACGCGGGTGCGGCGTTGTCCTGGGTGCTCTTCTTCATCGGTGTCTGCCTCCTGGTGGACCACGCAGACCATTCTGGCAGGAACCCGGGCCCGCAGCCACCCGACACCGGCGCGCGAGATGCTGATCAGGTTGTCGGTAAAAACTTAGAAACGCCTTTTTGTTGTATTTGGAATCAAGGCAAAAAAAGCGGGGAATAATTAAAAAGAAATAACGAGGCGGATAGTAAACGGCGATTGGAAAAATAACTTTAGCGTTCTCTCGCAATTCCCCACTTGAGTGGGGGTGCGAAACGATTTCGCCGCAGTTTTTGCCCGGAATTCAAGCCTGGCGACAGTGTGAGGCATCGTGCCCGCGTGCAGAAATGCAATCGTGCAATGCCCCGATGATTCGTGTGACAGTCATCGATTGGTCATCTTTCGACTTCAATAATTGCGCCTCCGATGTTCAGGCAAGCCTATTGGATCGCACCCTTCTTTCGGGGGGCGATTAAATCGAGAGACTTTCAAATGACGATTCGTCATCGCATTACATTGCTGGTGGTGCTGATGTTTGTCGCGCTGGCGGCCATTGGCGGGTACTCGGTCTACCAGACCCGCAGCAGCGCTGCAGAGGTCCGCCAGGTGACCGAGGGCGTGGTGCCGAGCGCGCTGGCGTCGGCTGACCTGGTATCACTCGTCAAGGACGTGCAGCTCGCGACGATGGTGCTGGTGTACGCGCCCGACGGCAACATCGTCGCGCAGGCCAAGGACGATCTGAAGGCCAAAGAGGCTGCGCTGCGGGCTGCATTGGACCTGCAGGCCAAGCGCGCCAACAGCCATGCCCAGGAAGGGCTGGTTGCGCAGGCCAAGGAGAGCGTCGACAGCTACGTCGAGGCCATCCAGCAGACCACCGACATGAAGCTGGCGGGCAAGGACGAGCTGGCGCAGGCCTTCCTGTTTGCCAACGTGGCCAGCTATCGCGACGTGCTCGAGAAAATTGTCGAGACGCTGCGCATCGAGAAGAACCGCGAGAAGGACGAGGCCATTGCCGGCCTGAACGGCAAGCTCGCCAGCACGGCTACCACCATTGGCGTGGTGAGTGGCGTGGCCATTGTGCTGCTCACCGCCATCGGCATGCTGCTGTATCGCCAGATCACGCGCCCGCTCACGCGCATGCAGGCCGAGATGAGCGAGATCGCCACCAGCCAGGATTTCACGCGCCGCGTGCCGGTGGGCCGCATGGACGAGATCGGCCACTCGGTCGTGGCGTTCAATCAGATGATCGAGAAGATCCAGGAGAATCAGGCGCTGCTCAAGCAGAAGACGGCCGACATCCAGGCGATGCTGCAGAACATGCAGCAGGGCATTCTGACCGTGGTCGAAGGCAGCGTGGTGCACGAGGAGTATTCGATCTACCTCGAATCGATTTTCGAGACGCAGGAGATTGCCGGCCGCAAGCTGATGGACCTGATCTTTGCCGATACCAGCCTGGGCGCCGATGCGCTGTCGCAGGTGGAAGCCGCGGTAGATGCATGCCTGGGGCAGGACATCATCAACTTTGCGTTCAACCAGCATCTGCTGACGAGCGAAGTGGAAAAGCGCATGCCCGATGGCCGGGTGAAGACGCTGGATTTGTCGTGGTCGGCCATCACGGATGAGAGCGACACCATCCTGCGCCTGATGCTGTGCGTGCGCGACGTGACCGAGCTGCGCAAGCTGGCGGCTGAAGCCAGCGAGCAGCGCCGTAACCTGGAGATGATTGGCGAGATTCTGGCGGTGAGCCAGGAGAAGTTCCAGCACTTCATCGACAGCTCCACCACCTTTGTGCACGAGAACGAGCGGATCATTCGCCAGTACTCGCAGGCGGACAGCGCGGCCATTGCGGCGCTGTTCCGCAACATGCACACCATCAAGGGCAACGCGCGCACATACAACCTGCAGCACCTGACCAACGTGGTGCACGAGACCGAGCAGACCTACCACGCGCTGCGCGAAGCCGACAGCGAACACACGTGGGACCAGGACTGGCTGATGCAAGAGCTGACCCGCGTGCGCGAAGCCATTGAAAACTACGCCCGCCTCAACGAGGTGAAACTGGGTCGCAAGGGTGACGCGGTGCCAGGCAATGCCGTGCAAGCCGCGCCCGATGCGATGGCGCGCATTCAGGAAAGCCTGCGCCTGTTGGAATCGGCCAACCCGGGCAGCCTGTACGAACTGGTGGCGATGCGCGATTCGGTTTATCAACTGCTGCGTTTGCTGGGCAGCGAGACGGTGGACGCGTTGTTGTCAGGCGCGCTGCAATCGCTGCCGTCGCTTGCGCAGGAGTTGGGCAAGGCGCCCGTGGCCGTGCACATTGACGACAACGGCTACCGCGTGCGCGCTGAAGCGCGCGGCGTCCTGCAGAACGTATTCATGCACCTGCTGCGCAACTCCATCGACCACGGCATCGAACCCGCCGACGTACGCATCGCCCACGGCAAGCCGGCAGGGGGCGCGATCGACATTGAAGTCGGTGTCGATCAGGGGATGCTGCAGATCACGCTGTGCGATGACGGCCGTGGCCTCGCGCTCGATCGCATCCGCAGCATCGCCGTCGAGCGCGGCTGGATCGGCGCCGATGAACACGCCAGCGACGAAGACGTCGCGCAGTGCATCTTCCGGCCGGGCTTCTCCACCGCCGACAAGGTGACGGAGGTGTCGGGGCGCGGCGTCGGCATGGATGCGGTGCTGGAGTTCCTCAAGCGCGAGCACGGCCGCATCGAACTGCGCTTTACCGACGACCACAAGGGCGCCGCGTTCCGCCAGTTCCAGATGGTGGTCTGCCTGCCCGAACGTTTTGCGGTGGATGGCGTGAGCGCCGCGCTTGGCGCGCAACCCGCAGTACACATGGATCTGGATAAGGAAGCATCGTGATGGGGGCGATTGTTCTGGCCGTGCTGGCAGGTGGGCTGGTTGCTGGCGTGATGGTGTGGGTGATTCGGCAGCCGACGGTCAATGCGATGGCACGCGCCTTGGGCGACGCCGATCGACGGATCGCCGACTTGTCGACCGATCTTGCGAAGCAGGCTGCATTGGTGGAAAGCGGTGCGCGTGAAGTGGCCGCACTGGAAACAACCGTTGCCCAGATGCGCGATGCTGCTTCCGATCAATTGGAAGTGATCGAGCAACTGCGCACCGAACTGCAGTCGGCAACCGCAGCCAAGGAGCAGTGGGCGAGCCGCGCCGGGCAGATCGTCGAGGAAGCGGCGCGCCTGCGCGGCCTGGCACTCACGTTCGAGCGCTGGCACGAGCAGATGATCTCGCTCATGGAGCAGAACCACGACATGCACACCAAGAACCAGGAGCTGCAATCCATCGTGCGGCATGTGGTGATCGTTTCGCTCAACGCGTCCATTGAGGCGGCGCGCGCGGGCACGGCGGGGCGTGGTTTTGCCGTGGTGGCCAGCGAGGTGCGCTCGCTGGCGGCGCGTTCGGAAGAGCTGTCGAAGAGCTACCGCAACAGCCTGCACCTGAATGATCTGACCACCACCGCCACGTTCCAGGACATCCAGGCGGGCGGCAAGATGATCACCGCGTCGCTGTCGAGCGTTGAGGCGCTGGCCAGCCAGTTTCAAACCCAGCTTCATTAGGCAGAACTGAAGTGATCCGCAGCAACGCGCAAGACAGTTTCGATCGCATTTTCCGCAAGGCCGCACGTACGCGGCTCGCACGGCAGACGGAAGACACCTGTCACATTGCCTCCGCAACTGAGGGCGCCGTGAGCGGCGCCATCACTGGCGAGGAGGCACTGATCCTGACCATTTCGTCCATCGCTTTCCGCCTGCTGCTGGTGCTGCGTTTTGACGAATCAGATGCCACGCGCACGTACTTCGCCGGTGAAGGCACGGGGCGTTCGTTTGAAGAAGCCCGCCTGGAAATCGGCAACCTGTGCTGCGGCGCGCTGAACCAGGAATTGCTGCAGGCGTTTCCGGACCTGGGCATGTCAACGCCCTATATGTTGAGCGCGCGCTGCCTGCCGTATCTGGATGTGCTCAAACCCGGCTATGTGGCTACCTACGCCGTCACCATCAACGATACGGTGCGGGTGGACGCTACCGTGTGCGTGTGTGCCCATGCTCCGCTCGATTTCGTTGCCGATGTGAGCGACGAAGTTGAATCCGGCGGCGAGCTGGAGTTGTTTTGATTACAAGATTGAGAACGAGGAAAGAGTCATGAGCAAGATTCTGGTTGTCGACGATTCAAGCACCGTGCGCGATGAAGTTGCCGGCTTTCTGAAGAAGCACGGCCTGGCAGTGGACACCGCCGTGGACGGCAAGGACGGCCTGGCCAAGATCAAGGCCAATCCGGGCGTCAAACTCGTTATCAGCGACGTGAACATGCCCAACATGGACGGCCTGACCATGGTCGAAAAGGTGCGCGGCGAGCTGGGCAACAAGACGGTCAACGTCATCATGCTCACCACGGAAAGCAGCCCCGCCATGAAAGACCGCGGCAAGGCTGCCGGCGTGAAGGGCTGGATCGTCAAGCCGTTCAAGGGCGACGCAGTGCTCGAGACGTTCAAGAAACTGGCAAGCTGAACCGCTTGCGCCCACACTGGCCTTCTTGAACGCGAGGAGGCTTGGCATGACGGGCTTGGCGGATGCGGTGCTTGTGCTGCACGCGTTGCTTGTCCTGTTCATCGTCGGCGGGCTGGCGGCCGTCTGGGTGGGCGCCGCGCTGCGCCAAAGCTGGGCACGCAATCGCGTGTTCCGGCTGACGCACCTTGCGGCCATCAGCGTGGTGGCAGCGCTGGCCGCGTTTGACGTGCCATGTCCGCTGACCCTGCTGGAGGATTGGCTGCGCATGGGCGCGAGCGGCACGGTTGACGCGGGCGGCTTCATCCAGCGCTGGGTGAGCGTGCTGCTCTACTACGATCTGCCGCTCTGGGTGTTTGCCGCGAGTTACGTGGCGTTCCTGCTGGCAGTGTTGCTCACGTGGTGGCGTATACCGCCGCGCCCCGGGCGGGCACTTTCGTGATCCCCTTGCGCTGAATCCTTGATACGCTGGATTGCATCGGGCCGGCGTCGCGCGCTGCTGCTGCAGCGCCTCGTGAGTGATGCTTGTGGCACAACGGGGTTGGCAACCCATCCTCGGCATTCTCGGCGCGCGCGTGGGCTGAAGGAGCCACCATGCAAGAGCTTGCCTTTCGCACCCTGCTGTATCGCTACTTCTTCTTCGGGTGGCTGTTTAAAGACGCCAGCCGTGGCAACCTATTCGAACGTTCCGCCGCGTGGCGCTTCAACCAGGCGCATGCACATTGGCTGCTGGCCTATATGCGGCGCTGGCTCTGGTGCGGGCTGCTCTGCTATGCGTTGGGCGGCGTGCTGGAGCTGGGGCTCAACACGCCGGGCCTGTCAGTGCTGTTCTATGTGCCCAGCGCGTTGAGCGTGCCCGTCAATGTGGTCATCGGCGTGCTGTGGATTGGCCTCAAGGCGCTGCCCGGGCCCGTTCGTGAACGGTAGGTGAACGGCAGGCGCGCGGCTACGCTGTCGCGATCAGCAGTTCTTCGGCATTGCGCGGCGGGCGCAGGCCATCTGGGCGGCCAGCAAAGTAACGCTCGGTCAACGCATCTGCCGAGATGTGCTGCGCATCGCGAAAGCCGTTTTCGCGGGCCAGCGCAAGCATCTCGGGCGGCGTGAAGAAGCTGAGGAATGGCGTACCGCTGGCGCGTGCGCCTTTCTCCGCCATCTCAAGGCCGGGGCGCACCGCCGGGTCCGCCATCTCCAGCGGCAGCAGGAACGTCATTGCCAGCATCGAGCCCGGCGCCAGACCTGCCACCTGCCGCAGCGTGGCCGCGTTGGTTTCCTTGGTCAGATACATGCTTACGCCCGTGGACACCACGATGGCGGGCTTGCGCGCATCAAACCCGGCCGCGACGAGGGCATCCTGCCAGGACTGGCGTGCCTCGAAATCCACCGGCACGAAACGCAGCCAATGCGCAATGCCGTAGCCCAGCTCCACCAGACGCTGGCGCTTCCAGGCCTGCGGGTTGGGTTGATCCACTTCAAACACCGTCATGCGCGACGCCACATCCGGCCGCCGTTGCGCAAAGCTGTCCAACCCCGCACCCAGGATCACGTATTGGCTCAACCCGCGCGCCGCCTGCTCGATGACGAGGTCTTCGATAAAACGTGCGCGCGCCACGATGGATGCGCGAAACGGCCGCGTGAACTGTGGGTCCATGTCGCCGCGCTGTTGCCAGCCGGGCTCGGGCGCGAGCAGCTTCAGGCCAACTTCATCTTCCAGCACGTGCGGCGGCGCATCGCTCTGCACATGCAAGGCACGCCACAACGCGACACGCGCTGCGGTGCTCTCGGGTGCTGCACGCTGTGGTTCGCTCATCGCGGACACGCCTCCATTGGGGACCAGTCGATCAATCGAGATGCTGATACTCGGGAAACACGGCAACGGCCTGCACGGGTTGCTTGGTCATGCAGACTTCGAACAGGTGGCTGCCCAGCCACTCGGCCAGCCAGGCTTGCAGCGCAGGCAGCGGCTGGTTCGCAAACCAATCGGGCTCGACCGCCGCAAACTGCCGCACGAACGGGAAGATTGCCAGATCGGTCGCGCATGGTGTGGGCCCGCCAAGATAACGCTGATGCTGCAGTCGTGATTCCAGCGGCATCAGCAGGGTTTCCACCGCCTGTGTGCGTGCCGTCTCGCGCGGCGTAGTTTCTTGCGGATAGCGGTCGGGGTATTTGTAGCGATCGAGCAGGCGTTTGAAATCGCCATCGTTGGTGCGTAGCAGGATGAGGTTCTCGTCGGACTGGGCGCGGCACCACCAGCCTTCTGCATCAGGCGCCTCGAATGCCCAGCGCATGATGTCCAGGCTTTCCTCCAGCACGTTGCCATCGGGCAGATGCAACACCGGCACGGTGCCTTTGGGCGACAGCGCGAGCAACGCAGCGGGCTTGTCGCGCATGACGATCTCGAATGTCTGGAAGCGCCGGTTGGCCTGCAGCATCGCCAGGCGGGCGCGCATGGCGTAGGGGCAGCGGCGATAGCTGTAGAGCAGGGGCAGGGCGGTGTGGTCGAACATCGGGTCGGACATCGGGTGCGGATTGAAGGCTGCGTGCAAGCCCTTCAGGGTAACGGATTCATTGGCGTGGTGCGTCTCACGCAACCAGACGCGCGTGCCCCGAGCGCCCCGAGCGTCGCACCGACTGCGGTGGCTGCCCGAACACGCGAATGAACGCGCGCCGCATGCGTTCCGGGTCGGCAAAGCCCACGGCGCGTGCGACTTGCTCCAACGATTCGGCACCTGCTTCCACGCGCGGGCGGGCGATTTCGGCACGGAGCTTTTCGATGGCCTTGGCGGGCGTCTGGCCGGTCTCGGCAACAAAGGCGCGGTCGAACTGGCGGCGGCTCAGGTGGGCAACTTCGGCCAGCCGGTCGACGTCCAGCGTTTCATGCAGATGTTCCCGCGCATAGCCCAGCGCGCGCAATGCGGCTCGATGCCGGATCCAGCTCCAGCAAGGTCGAGAACTGCGATTGCCCGCCCGGTCGCCGGTGATAGACCACCAGCTCGCGGGCCACGGCGCGCGACACGTCGACGCCCAGGTCTTCTTCAATAAGCACGAGCGCCAGATCGATGCCCGAGGAAATCCCCGCTGAAGTCCACACCGGCCCGTCGTGGATGAAGATGTGGTCGCTCTGCACTTGCACGCGCGGGTAGCGCCGCTGCAGCAGCGCCGCTCAACGACTTTCAATGGGCCATGCATGAATCGGCGGCGATGCTCGCGCCGCTGGGTACCGGCATCAGCATTGATGACCACGTGCGCAACCTGTCGACCGATCAGCAACCGCCGGTGCCCGCAGCGCAGAACGCCCAGCAGGCGGCGCAGCACATCAAGGACGTGCTAGCGTTGATAGATTTGCCGCACGCAGGACAATGAACGTGACCGCACTACCCCAGCACCGCCTATTGGTGATCCGCCCCTTCCACCCTGGCGATGAGCCCGCCCTGCACGCGGTCTTCCATTCCGCTGTGCACGGCATTGCCGCTGCCCGCTATCGCCCAGAACAGCTCAACGCCTGGGCACCCGCTGACTACGATATGACGCAATGGGCCGAGCGCATCCGCCGCAACCAACCGTTTTTGGCCGAGATCGACGGGCAACCCGTTGGCTATACCGATCTACAGGCGGATGGCCATATCGACCACTTCTTCGTGGCGGGCACGCATGCACGACAAGGTATCGGCCAGAAACTGATGGATCACATTTTGGATCTGGCCGCGCAACGCGGTCTGTCGTGCGTGCACGCCCATGTGAGCCTCAGCGCCGAGTCCTTCTTCACCCGAAACGGGTTTGCCGTGATCGCACGCCAGACCGTCACGGTGCGTGGCGTGCCCCTGGCCAACGCATTCATGACTAGAACGCAATTCTGATCGGCGCATTTGTACGATTGGCTCCCAGCAAGGCTTTCGGCGGGAAGGGAGGTTGTGATCGTGTCTTTGCAGCGATTAAAGATCGTTATGAATCTGTCGTTAATTTTTCTCATATCAATGCCTTCTTGAGCACCCGGCAGAAGATCACATCCCATTGAGAATGACACGGCAGATATGAAGACGCTTTCCATCAAGGCACGGCTTGCGCTGGTGCTGTTTGTTCTCGCTGTATTCCTGGCAGGCGTTGGCGCGCTGGGCCTGTACGGCAACATGCGCTCCAATGCGGCGCTCAAAGAAACCTATATGAACCAGCTCGCGTCCACGCGGGCGTTGGGCCAGGCCGTGTCGCGGCTGGTGCAGGTGCGCACGGCGCTGGATCGTGCCGTCTATGAAACGGATGATGCCAAGATCGCCGATCTGGTGAAGGCCGCGCGCGCGCAGATCACCGCCAGCGACGACGGCTGGAAGGCGTACAACGCGATGCCCTTCGCCACGCCGGAAGAAGAAAGCGTGGCCGGCGAAGCCAAGCGCCTGCGCGATGCATTCTTCAATGACGGCATGAAGCCCGCCCTGGCGGCGTTCGATCGCCACGACTACGCTACCGCGCGCCCGCTGGTGCTCGACAAGCTGTACGAACTGTTCGTGCCGTACGCCATCAAGGCCGATCGCCTGAACGCCATCCAGGCCGAAGTGGCCGCGTCGGCTTACAACAAGGCGCAGTCGTTCTTCAGCGACCTGGTGTGGACGTTCATCATCGTCATTGGTGTGGGCGTGGCGCTGGCCGCCGGGTGCTACTTCGTGCTCTCGCGTGCCATTTCGCGTCCGCTGGAAGCCATGCTGGTGCACTTCCACGAGATTGCCGCCGGCAACCTGACCACCGAAGTGCGCATCCACTCGCGTGACGAGATGGGCCTGCTGATGGAAGGCCTGCAGCAGATGCAGGGCAAGCTGAAGGAAACCGTGGTGACGGTGCGCCGCGGCAGCGAGTCGATCGCATCGGCCACGCAGCAGATCGCAGCGGGCAACACCAACCTGTCGCAGCGCACGGAAGAGCAGGCCAGCTCGCTGGAAGAAACCGCGTCGAGCATGGAAGAACTCACGAGCATCGTGAAGCAGAACGCCGACAACGCACGTCAGGCGAGCACGCTGGCCGTGAACGCTTCTGAGATCGCCGTGCAAGGCGGTGCCGTGGTGCAGGATGTGGTGACGACCATGGGCGAGATCAGCGAGTCGTCGCGCAAGATCACCGACATCATCGCCGTGATTGAGGGCATCGCGTTCCAGACCAATATCCTGGCGCTCAACGCTGCGGTGGAAGCCGCACGTGCCGGTGAACAGGGCCGCGGCTTTGCCGTGGTGGCGGGTGAAGTGCGCACGCTGGCGCAGCGCAGCGCGGGTGCCGCGAAGGAAATCAAATCGCTGATCGAAGATTCGGCCACGCGTGTGGAATCGGGCTCGACGCTGGTGGCGCGTGCCGGCAAGACGATGGAAGAGATCGTCGTGGCCGTAAAGCGTGTGACCGACATCATGGGCGAGATCAGCGCGGGCTCGGCCGAGCAAAGCACCGGCATCGAGCAGATCAACGAAGCCGTGACGCAGATGGACGACGTGACGCAGCAGAACGCTGCGCTGGTTGAGCAGGCTGCCGCTGCCGCCCAGGCACTGGAAGAGCAGGCGGACGAGTTGCGCCGCGCTGTGGCGGTGTTCCGCGTGGCGATGTAACGCACCGGCATTCAAGAATTGCCCCGGCAGCGAAGTGGCTGCCGCGGGGCTACACTGCGGGGTCGGCCTTCGGGTCGGCCCCGCTTTGTTTTATGCGGTGCACTCATAACGATTATTCGGAGGTGTCATGCGTTTCCAGTGTCGTCGTGTTCCTGTCCGCGCCCTCGTGTCTGCCGCCGTATTGGCGTGCAGCGCCGGGGCGATTGCCCAGACCATCCCAGCCAGCAAGCCAGTGCCCGCTACGCTCACGCCCGAGCAGCAGCGCTATCACGACATCTACAAGGAGCTGGTCGAGATCAACACGACGCATTCGGCGGGTGACACCACCAAGGCTGCCCGTGCGATGGAGAAGCGCCTGGCCGATGCCGGTTTTGCCGCTTCCGACATGCAGGTGATCGAGCCCTTCCCGAAGAAGGGCAACCTGGTGCTGCGCTACAAGGGCACGGGCGCGAAACAGCCGGTTCTGCTGCTGGCCCATATCGACGTGGTGGAAGCCAAGCGCGACGACTGGAAGACTGACCCGTTCAAGCTGCAGGAGACCGACGGCTACTTCACCGCGCGTGGCTCCATTGACGACAAGGCGATGGCCTCGGCGTTTGTCTCGGTGCTGAGGCAGCTCAAGCAGGAAGGCTTCAAGCCCTCGCGCGACATCATCTTGGCGCTGACCACCGACGAAGAACGCGGCGACGTGCCGAGCAATGGCGCGTACTGGATCGTCAACAACAAGCCCGAACTGGTGAAGGCCGAATTCGGCATCAACGAAGGTGGCGGTGGCGAGCTGCGCGGCGGCAAGCCGGTGCTCCATCGCATTCAGGTGGCCGAGAAGATGTACACCACCTATGAACTGGAAGTGCGCGATGTGGGTGGCCACAGCTCGGTGCCGACCAAGATGAACCCGGTGTATGCGCTGTCGGCAGCGCTGGATCGGCTGGGCGCGTATCAATTTCCCGTCAAACTGGCAGACGTGACGCAGACCTACTTCGCGCGCAGCGCGCCGCTGGCCTCGGGCCAACTGGCAGACGACATGCGTTCCGTCGGCACCGGCAAGCCGGATCAGGCAGCGATTGATCGCTTGTCGGCCATCCCGTTCTACAACGCGCAGCTGCGCACCACGTGCGTTGCCACCATGGTCAACGCGGGCCATGCCGAGAACGCGTTGCCGCAATCTGCCAAGGCAACCGTCAATTGCCGCATCCTGCCGCATGACGACCCGGCCGACATCGATCGCCAGCTTAAGCAAGTGATCGGCAACGACAAGATTGCGGTGCGCTACATCAACAAGCCGCTGGCGAGCCCGGCGTCGCCGCTCAACGGTGATCTGGTGAAGACGGTCGATACGCTCACGCAGCAGATGTGGAATGTGCCGGTTATTCCTGCCATGAGCACGGGCGCCACCGACAGCCGCTTCATGCGCAATGCCGGCATCCCCATGTACGGCGTGTCGGGTTTGTTCACTGAGCCGTCGGACTTGCGCACGCATGGCCTGGATGAGCGTATCGAGATCGCGCGGCTGTATGACGGGCGTGACTTCCTGTATCGCCTCGTCAAGCAATTGGCTGAATAAGCATCAGCACAAGTGCAAAATGCCGCGCCGGCAAAAGCAGGCGCGGCATTTTTATTGGCGCGTTGCCTAGATGAAGCCGCCGTCGGTCATGAGCGTGCGGCCGGTGATCCAGCGCGCGTCGTCCGAGGCCAGAAAGGCGATTGCGTCAGCAATGTCCTCCGGCTCCGCCAGGCGGCCCAGCGGGGTCGATTCGCGCATGCGGTCCTTCACCTCGTCTGGAATGGGCGCCGTCATGTCGGTACGTGTGAGCGCCGGTGCCACGGCGTTGACAGTGATGTTGCGCGGTCCCAGCTCAACGGCAAACGCGTGCGTGAGCCCATCGACGGCCGCCTTGCTTGCGGCATACACCGCCAGCCCCGCCCGTGGTCGATACACCAGGCTCGACGACACATTCACGATATGTCCGCCGCGCGCCGGTATGTGCGGCAGCACCGCTTGGGTCACGAGGATGACCGAGAAGGCATTGGTGCGGAACTGCGCGTCGAACGACGCCTGATCGATTGCGCCCACCGGTTGGCCTTCCAGGATGCCCGCGTTGTTGACGAGGATGTCGATGGCGCCAAAGGTTTCACGCACCGTGGTGACCATCGTGTTGACGGAGGCAGCGTCGGCCACGTCTGCCTGCACGGCAATGGCTTGCGCGCCAGCCTTGCGGATGGACTCGACCACCGCGTCGGCCTCACTGCCGTTGCTGCGATAGACCACGGCCACGCGTGCACCATCTGCGGCGAGCCGACGCGCGACGGCAGCGCCGATACCGCGTGAGCCGCCGGTGACGATGGCCGTCCGGCCGGTCGGGCGCTGTGTTGAGGGCGATTGGGTTTGCGACATGGTGTTCTCCTGAAAGGGGCGATGTTTCGGGCGAACAGGTTACGAACTGGCCGGCCTGCGCGCAGCCGGCTTGGCGGCGACGCGGCGTTCCAGCATTGGAACGCGCGGACGCGCGCTCAGCCCTGCTGGCGTTTGCGGTATTCGGCCACCTTGTGCCGATTGCCGCAGACCGCCATGCTGCACCAGCGGCGCTTGTGCGATTTGGTGCGGTCGTAGAACCACAGCGTGCATTCCGGGTGTTCGCACACGCGCACGAGCTGGAAATCGCCTTCCGCCAGCAGGTGTGCAGCAGCTTCGGCCAGCGGGGCGAGGCGCTGCTCGACGGAATCGGTCGGGCGCAGACGGTCTACCCGCGGGGTGTCGCCATCCCATACCAACACGGGGTGGCTGGGGGCTTGCCGCAGGAAGACGTTGAGCGCATCCGCGCTGGCAGGGCGGCCGGCCTTGCGCGCTTCCACCAGCGCTCGGATCACCGCGCGCAGGTGCCGCGCCACCGCCAGCAGCACGCCGGGCGGATAGCGGCCCGCCACCGGCCCAGTCAGCCAGCCGGCGCGCACCAGCCAATCGGAGACATCGTTGTCGGTCTGCCAGAAATCGTGCAGCTGGCCGTTGATGTTCGCCATGGTGTTGAGCATGTCCAGCACGGGATCGTCGGCGATCAGCAGGGGCGCAACGGGAGCGGTGGCTGTGGGCGTGGGCATGGTGGTTTGCAAGAAGGCAGATGTCTGAATCGTAACCAATTTAACGCTCTATTCCGGTTACTTATTGCGTGCGCGTTTCAACGGCTCAATTCGTTGAGAGGGTCGCCGCATTACCATGTGGCATCCCAGTGACTTGCCGGAGAGGATCATGAGCGCATGGCCCGATGCACGCGTGCTGACGTTGTTCAATATTGAAGTACCCATCCTGCTGGGGCCGATGGCTGGCGTGGGTGGTGCCGAGTTGGCGATTGCCGTGGCGCGTGCGGGCGGCCTGGGTTCAATCCCCTGCGCGATGCTGAGCGCAGACCAGATCCGCCAGCAGGTCGAGCAGTTTCGCGCGGCCGTGCGTGGTCCGATCAACCTGAACTTCTTCTGCCACACGCCGCCGCAGCCCGACCCGGAGCGCGAGGCCAAGTGGCGTGCGCATCTGGCACCGTACTACGCAGAGTTCGGCATTGATCCGAATGCGCAGGCGCCCGCAGTCAATCGCGCGCCGTTCGATGAAGCGACCTGCGCGCTGGTTGAAGAAATCAAGCCCGAGGTGGTGAGTTTTCACTTCGGTCTGCCCACGCCTGAGCTGCAGGCGCGCGTGAAGGCCACGGGCGCAAAGATCATCTCAGCCGCCACCACCGTGGAAGAGGCGCGCTGGCTGGAAGCGCGCGGCGTGGACGCCATCATCGCCATGGGCAACGAGGCGGGTGGCCATCGCGGCATGTTCCTCGCCAAGACCATCGAATCGCAGGTCGGCACGTTTGCGCTGGTGCCGCAGGTGGCCGATGCGGTGAAGGTGCCCATCATTGCCGCAGGCGGTATCGGCGATGCGCGTGGCGTGGTGGCGGTGTTGGCGCTGGGAGCATCGGCAGCGCAGATCGGCACGGCTTACATGCTGTCGCCGGAGGCCAGGACATCGGCCATCCATCGCGCGGCGCTCAAGCGGGCAACGGATGCCGACACTGCGCTCACCAACCTGTTCACCGGGCGCCCGGCGCGCGGCATCGTCAACCGGCTGATGCGTGAGATTGGCCCGATGAGCGCATTTGCGCCGGCCTTTCCGTCGGCCGGCGGGGCACTGGCCCCGCTGCGTGCCAAGACGGAGCCGACCGGCTCGGGCGATTTCATCAACCTGTGGTCGGGCCAAGCGGGCCAACTGGCCACGGAAGACTCGGCCGAGGCCATCACACGCCGCATTGCCGTGCAGGCGCTTGAAAGACTCACCTGAGCGGCCCACCTGAGGTTTCCTGCTGCATTCATCCCATGCGGGCACGCCAGACGGCGTGCCCGTTTTGTTTGGCATCTCGGATCGGAATGCGAGCAATGGGAAAATTTCATGTAACTTGGAAAGTATTGATTCAATGGTTTCCACGTTTCCATTCAGGCCAGCGGCTGCAGGGTGGTTTCAGCGGCAAAGCGCTCGCGCAGGAAGGCCACCAGCGCCTTGACCGAAGGTGCCACCCCCGCGCGCGATGGATACAGCGCGTGCAGGTCGGCCGGCTCAGCCGTCCAGCCCGGCAGCACAGTACGCAAGCGGCCATCGGCAAGCGCCGCATGACAGCAATGCTGCGGCAGGATGGCCAGGCCGAGCCCTGCGATGGCGGCTTCACGCAGGGCGATGATGTTGTCGCTGGCAAAGCGCGGGCGAATCGGCAGCGTCAGCCGGTGGCCGCGCGCATCCTGCAGCGCCCAATCGCGTCTGCGCGTGAGCGAGCCTTGGCCCAGGCACGGAAAGTCTTCCAGCGCGGCGGGCGTGTCAGGCTCACCCACCCGTGCGATCAACGCGGGGCTGGCCACCAGCACACGCGGCGAAACAGCCAGATGCCGTGCCACCACATCGCGCGAGGGCAGCGGCCCCGTGGCCGCGCGGATCGCCACGTCAATGCGCTGCTCGATCAGGTCGGCATAGGCGTTGGACAAGTCCAGCTCAATGCGCAGCTTCGGATGCGCATCCGCAAACTCGGCCAGCCAACCGGCCACCAGCGTTTCCGCCAGTAAAGGCGACGTGCCGACGCGCAGCACGCCCGCCGGTTCGCTGCGTGCCGCACCGGCCAGCGCTTCGATGGCCGCCGATGCATCGGCCATGTCACGCGCATGCCGGTACACCGCTTCGCCCACGGGCGTGACCGACACGCGATGGCTGGAGCGCTGCAGCAATCGCGTGCCGAGCTGCACTTCCAGCTCGGCAATGCGCCGGCTCAGGCGTGACTTGGGAATGCCCGTGGCGCGCTCGGCGGCAGAAAAGCCACCGGCTTCCACTACGCGCGTGAAGAGATACAGGTCGTCAAAGCGCTTCATGTTGAGGCGAGGTTGCGGTCGAACCGCATTGAAGCATAGGCGCGGGCCGCGCACTGTGCGCGGGCACAGGCAACGGTCGCCGCAGTACAGTGTCGCTGGGCGGATCGGCGCGGCTGGGAATACCGCGCAGACCGGATCGGAGTCTGGCAAGCCTGCGCCGCCGGTGCAGGCACCAATGCAAGGAGACGGCATGGACAGGCAAGGCACGCAAACGCTGGGGATGTCCCGCGATCGGCTTGAACGGGTCGATCGCTTCATCGATGACGCCTACATTGCGACCGGCAAGCTGCCCGGCGCACTCGTCCAGGTGTGGCGGCGCGGTGAACTGGCCTTGAACTCCGTGCTGGGCCTGGCTGACCGCGAGCGCCAGGTGCCGCTGGCTGAGGATTCGATCTTCCGCATCTACTCGATGACCAAGCCGATCACGTCGGTGGCGTTCATGATGCTGGTGGAGGAATGCAAGGTCGCGCTGGATGATCCGGTCAGCAAAGTCATCCCCGCATGGGAACACCTGGGCGTGCATGCGGGCGGCTTCATGGAGGGTTTCCAGACGCGCCCTGTCGCGCGACCGATGCGCATGGTCGATTTGCTGCGCCACACCTCCGGCCTGACCTATGGCTTTCACCAGAACACCAATGTCGATGCGGCGTATCGGCGGCTGAAACTGGGCGACGTTGCCACCGATGGCACGCTCGACGAGATGATCGAAAAGCTGGCCGGTGTGCCGCTGGAGTTCTCGCCGGGCGAGGCGTGGAACTACTCCGTCTCCACCGACGTGCTGGGCTACCTCGTCGGCAAGATCAGCGGCGTCCCGTTTGAGACGTTCCTGAAGGCGCGGATTTTTGATCCGCTGGGCATGGTCGATACGGCCTTCCATGTGCCGGAGGAGAAAGCGTCGCGCTTCTGCGCGTGCTATGCCGTCGGGTCGCTCGGCTCGAAGGCGGTGTCCGACCGTGGGCCGGTCTTGCAGGACGATCCGCGCACCAGCCCCTATCTCAAACCGCCCAGCTTTGTTTCCGGTGGTGGCGGCTTGCTTTCTACTGCGGCGGACTACCTGCGTTTTTCGCGCATGCTGCTGCAAGGCGGCGAGCTGGATGGCGTGCGCCTGCTGGGGCCGAAAACGCTGGCGCTGATGACGGCCAACCATCTGCCGGGCGGGTCCGACATGTCGAGCCTGTCGCCGCCTTCGATGTTCAGCGAGGCGGCATACGACGGCGTTGGGTTCGGGCTCGGCTTTGCCACCACCATCGCGCCGCCGGCCACGTTGATTCCCGGCAGCACGGGCGATTTCTTCTGGGGCGGTGCGGCGGGCACGTTCTTCTGGGTAGACCCTCAGGAGGACCTGATCGGCCTGTTCCTGACGCAAGTCCTGCCCTCGTCCGCTTACCCGGTGCGGCGGCAGTTGCGCACGCTGGTCTACAGCGCGATCACCGAAACGGGTGGCGCCGCGCGTTGAACTTCAGGGCGGCGGCGCATTGCACGCCGCCGCCTGATTGCCGCACCTCGATCAAACGCAGATCAAACGCGGATCAAACGTCAAACCGAACGCCTTGCGCCAACGGTAGCGCACCGCTGTAGTTGACGGTGTTGGTGGCGCGGCGCATGTAGCCCTTCCACGCGTCCGAGCCGGATTCGCGGCCGCCGCCGGTTTCCTTCTCTCCGCCGAATGCGCCGCCGATCTCCGCGCCCGATGTGCCGATGTTGACATTGGCGATGCCGCAGTCGCTGCCCGCCGACGACATGAAGCGCTCGGCATCGCTCAGGCTGGCAGTAAAGATGGCCGATGACAGGCCCTGCGGCACGCCGTTCTGGATGGTGATGGCCTCGTTGGTATCGCCGTCGTATGTCACGACGTAGAGGATGGGCGCGAAGGTCTCGGTCTCCATCACCTTTGTCGGCTTGGGCATCCTGACCAGCGCGGGGCGCACGTACCAGGCATCCGCGCCCTGGTCTTCGCGCACGCGCTCGCCGCCCAGCACTTCGCCGCCTTCGGCGCGGGCCTGTGCCAGCGCCTGCTGCATGCCGTCGAATGCGGCCTGGTCGATCAACGGGCCGACCAGTGTGCCATCGGCCAGCGGGTCGCCAATGGCAATGCTCTGGTAGATCTTTTCCAGGCGAGCCAGGAGCGTGTCGGCCACCGAGCGGTGCACGATCAAGCGGCGCAACGATGTGCAGCGTTGGCCTGCCGTGCCGACGGCGGCAAAGGTGATGGCGCGGGCCGCCAGTTCGAGATCAGCCGAGGGCGTGACGATCATCGCGTTGTTGCCGCCCAGTTCCAGAATCGAACGGCCGAAGCGCTCCGCCACTTTCACGCCCACCTGACGGCCCATGCGGGTCGAGCCCGTGGCGCTGACGACCGGCACAAGGTGACTCGCCACCAGCGCTTCGCCCACGTCGCGCCCGCCAATCAGCAGTTGGCTCAGCCCTGCGGGAATCGCGCCGGGCTTCTCCGCATTGAACGCATCCACCACCTGTTGCATCAGGTGCTGGCAAGCAAGGGCGGTAAGCGGTGTTTTCTCCGACGGTTTCCAGACGATGGCGTTGCCGCAAACCAGCGCCAATGCCGCGTTCCACGACCACACCGCCACCGGAAAATTGAACGCCGAGATGATGCCGACCACCCCCATCGGGTGCCAGGTCTCCATCATGCGATGCCCGGGCCGCTCGCTGGCGATGGTCAGGCCGTGCAGTTGGCGCGACAGGCCGACGGCAAAGTCGCAGATGTCGATCATCTCCTGGACTTCGCCCATGCCCTCGGAGGTGATCTTGCCCGCCTCCAGCGACACCAGTTCGCCCAGTGCCGCCTTATGCGTGCGCAGCACTTCGCCCAGGCGGCGCACCAGCTCGCCGCGCACCGGAGCGGGCACGGTGCGCCATGCCAGATACGCTTGATGTGCGTTCTGGATCGCCCCCTCTGTCTGGCTGGCCGTATGTGATTTCACGGTCGCCAATACTGCCCCGTCGCGCGGGGCGCGGCTCGTCCAGTCCGACCCTTCGTAGGCCTTCAGATCGAGGCCCAGGGCATTCAGTACAGCCTGCAATCGTGTTCGGGAATCTGACATAGCGCGAATCCTTGCTGTTCTCTCGTGTTCAATCGAAAAACGGTTGCATTGCGGTGGCGCTCAACGCTCGACCGTGCGGTTCCAGCGCTTGCTCCACTCCGGGCGCTCGGCGTTGATCACGTCCCAGTCCAGCGCAACGGCCGTCTTGAGGATGTTGTTCATCTTGTTCTGCTCTTCCGCTGCCTTGCCCTTGAGCGAGGCCTTGGGGTTGACTGGATTGTAGGAGCCGTTTTCCATGGCAAGCGCCTGCGCCTCGGGGCTGATCAGGTAGTCCGACAGCTTCTGCGCCAGATCAGCGTCCGGGTTGTTGGCCAGCACGCACTGTGCGGTCAGCAGCACGACAGCGCCTTCCTTGGGCGCGACGAACTCCATCGGGATGCCCTTGGACTTCATCAGCTCCACCTGCGTGAGCGTGTACGGGAACAGCGCGGCATCACCCGCCTGCATCATCTCCACGACCTTCGACGAGTTGGGGATGTACTCGACCACGTTCGGGCCGATGGTGGTGGGCCATGCCTTGAAGGCCGGGTCGACATTCTTTTCCGTGCCGCCCTTGAGCCGGTTGAACATCAGGAAGGCGTCCAGCCCGAACGACGATGCCGGCATGGATTGCACCACCACCTTGCCCTTGTACTTCGGGTCAGCCAGATCGCCCCACGACGTGGGCGGCGCCCAGCCCTTGTCGGCAAAGATCTTGGTGCTGTAGGCCAGGCCCGTCAGCCCCAGCGACAGGCCGACCGCGTAATCGTCCTTCAGGTGGGCAATGGCGGGCACGGCCGACAGGTTGGCCGAAGGCTTGAGCTTTTCGCACAGCCCCATGCCGATGGCGCGGAACATGACACCGTCGTCCAGCGTCATCACATGCATCTGCGCGCGGCCCTTGGTGGCCTGGGCCTTGGCGAGGATGTCGGTCGAGGTGCCGGGCACGACCACGACCTTGACGTTGTTGGCCTTCTCGAACGGCGGGAACACGAACTGCGTGTAGGTGCGCTCCATATTGCCGCCGTTCATGCCGATGTACAGCGTCTTGGTTTCGGCGTGGGCAGCGCCAGCGGCAAGCAGCGCAGCGCCGGCTGCCGCTGCAATGAAGGACGTGAATGACGTGTGTGCGGGTTTCACAAGCATGGTGGTCTCCTGGGGCATCAGTGCATCAAGTGCATCAAGCAGCGGGTTGCAGAAAGCGGTGGATGGAAAAGGGCTCGATCGGCGTGGTGGTGCGTCCTTCGGCGATCAGCTCGGCCATGACGTCGCCCACGCCCGGCCCGAGCTGGAAGCCGGCACCGGCAAAGCCGAAGGCATGGAACAGGCCAGGGCGACGGGCGCTGGCGCCAATCACGGGTTGGTCGTCGGGCAGGTTGCCTTCCGTGCCGCTCCAGGTACGGATGATGTGGGCGCCCTTGAGTTGCGGCAGCAGGGCAGCCAATTGCGGCAACTGGCGCAGGATGGCCACGTGCGACGAGCGTGCGCGCTGATCGTCCAGCAGGTAGCCGCGCCCGCCACCGAACACCACGTTGCCGCGCCGCACCTGGCGGCAGTAGATGCCGCCGCCTTCCACGCCCAGGCTCCAGGGCAGGAAGAACGGCAGCGGCTCGGTCACGCCCATGGTGGGCGGAATGGTGAACATGGGTACCGCTTCGCCCCACTGCGCCGCAAACTGCGCAGCCCACGCGCCGGCGCAGTTGACCAGCGCGGGGGCCTTGATCTCCAGGTCACGGTCATGCTGGCGCGCATGAACGACGAACCGCGCGCCGTCATGCTCGACCGATTGCACCGGCGCGTGCTCGCGCACATCGGCGCCTGCCGCCTGCGCGGCGCGGGCAAACGCGGGCGACAGCAGGCGCGGATTGGCTTGCCCGTCTTCCGGGCACAGTGAGCCGCCGACGATCTGGTCGCCGCCCATCGGAAAGACTTTCTGCAGCGCTGCCCGGCCCTCGATGAGTTGCAAGCCCAGGCCATAGCCCTGACTGCGCTCGGCGTAGTTGGCCAGCGATTCCATGTCGGCCACGCTCCGGGCGATCTTGAAGTGCCCGCTGCGCTCGTACTCCGCTTCGGTACCGATCAGCTCGGTCAGGCGGCCCCAGATGTGGTGCGAACGCTGGGCCAGCGGTAACTGCTCGATGAAGCGCCCCTGGCGCCGCACGCCGCCAAAATTGACGCCGCTGGAGCGCGAGCCGCACAGGTCGCGCTCCAGCAGCGTGACCGTCAGCCCACGCCGCCGCAGGAACAACGCCGTGGCGCTGCCCATGATGCCGCCGCCGATGATGGCCACGTCGCACGCCAGTTGCTCACGCATGGTGGTCCTCCGGTTCGATTGCCTCGGTCACATCCAGCGGTAGCGGTTTGATCGGTGCCTGAGCGCGCAAACGGCCCACCTGTGCCAGCGGCACGGACTGCGCGTGCGACAGAATTTCTGCCGCCGCTGCGCCGCACATCCGGCCCTGGCAGCGGCCCATGCCGACTCGGCACAGTGCCTTGAGGCGGTTCAGTTCGTGCGCACCGCATTCGGTTGCCGTCTGGCGCAGCGTGCCGGCAGTGACGTTCTCGCAGCGGCACACCACCAGATCGTCGCTGGCGTGCGCGGCCCAGTCGTCGGGAAACGGAAATGCGGTCTCCAGCGCGTGGCGGAATCGCTCGATCTTCTGCAGGCGCTGATGCAGTTGTGGCAGGCGATCCGCATCGATCGGAATCTGGCGATCTTGCAGCAGCGCCAGCGCTGCCAGCTCGCCAGAGTGCTCGGCTGCATCGGCGCCCATGATGCCGGCGCCATCCCCTGCCAGGTACACGCCTGCGACGGAGCTGCGCCGCATGGCATCGATGCTGGGTACATGGCATCGGTGCAGTGTGGAGAACGCGAACGCGCAGCCCAGTAGATCAGCGAGCTGTGTCTCGGGCCGCAGCGCGTAACCCATGCCCACGGCGGAGCAGGCGGTGCGCTGTTCGCGGCCGGCGCTGTCCTGCCACACGAGCTGCGCGACTGCCGCATCGCCTTCAGCACGCAACAGTCGCACGCCATGGTGCATGGGCACACCGTGCAGCTTGAGCCGGGCGACGAGCGCCATGCCCTTGGCCATGACGGCGGGCTGGCCCAGCATGGCCGGCGCTGCCTTGTAGCGCGCGGCAGCCGGTGCCGTGTCGAGCACCGCTACCACCTTGGCCCCCGCTTTGGCGTACTGACAGGCCACCAGGTACAGCAGGGGGCCGGTACCGGCAAACACGACGGCATCGCCAATCGCGCAGCCCTGGTATTTGAGTGCGACCTGTGCGCCGCCCAGTGTGTAGACCCCCGGCAGCGTCCAGCCCGGGATGGGCAGCACGCGGTCGGTGGCGCCGGTGGCGACGATCACGTCGCGCCAGGGCAGGCTGCTGACCTCGCGTGTGGGCACATGCAACAGGTCGAGCAGATCGGGCTGCGCATTCCACACCAGGGTCTGCGGGCGGTAGTCGATCTGCGGCCGGAGTCGGTCGAAGGTGGCATGCACAGCTTGAGCACGCGCGGCTTCCGTGCCGTACAACTCGGCGGCGGTGCGGCCGAAGCCGTCGGGTTGGCGACGGTAGATCTGGCCGCCTGCACGCGGTGCCTCGTCCAGCAGAATGGGTTTGAGGCCATGCGCCAGCAAGGTACTGGCGGCGCGCACACCGGCGGGCCCCGCACCGATGATGACCGGCGGCAAATCCTGCAGCGTCTGGCGCGGCAGTGTCGGAGCAGCTTGCGCCATCATGCCGCGCCCCCGGTGCCTGCTGGTTGTGTGCAGATGTGCATGCCCGGTTCGATCATGGTCTGGCAGGCGCGCAGCGATTGGCCATCGGCCAGGCGCACCCAGCAGTCCTGGCACGCGCCCATCAGGCAGAAGCCGGCGCGCGGTTGCTGGCTGAATTCGTTGATGCGCAACTGGCGCGTTTGCGTGAGCACCGCTGTCAGCACGGTGTCGCCGGCAAGGGCTTGCGCGGGCCGGCCATCCAGCACGAACGCCACCGTGGGGCGATTCCGTTCCTTGATGCGCTGAAGTTGCGCGTGCGCAGAGGAGTTTGCAGGAGCAATCATCGTGGTCTCTGTCTCAATGCTTGCCGATCAGAATCCGGTCCAGGCCGTAGACCTTGTCCAGCAGCAGCATCAGCGCCAGCGTGAGGAAGACGATCAGCGCCGAGACGGCGGCCATCATCGGGTCGAGCGATTCGGTTGCGTACATGTACATGCGCACCGGCAGCGTGACGGTGGCGGGCGACACCACGAAGATGGACATGGTCAGTTCATCAAAGCTGTTGATGAACGCCAGCAGCCACCCGCCCGTGATGCCCGGCAGGATCATCGGCAGCGTCATGCGGCGGAACACCGTAAAGCTGCTCGCGCCCAGCGAATAGGCCGCCTGTTCGACCGAGTGGTCAAAGCCAACGAGCGCCGCCATGACCAGCCGCATGGTGTACGGCGTGACGATCAACGCGTGCGCGAAGATCAGCCAGCCGAAGCTGCCTTGCCCACCCACCAGCGAGAACATGCGCAGCAGCGCCACGCCCAGCACAAGGTGCGGGATGATCAGCGGCGACAGAAACACGCCTTGCAGGGTCTGCAGACCCGGCGCCCGGTAGCGGACGATGGCCATGGCCGCCGGCACCGCCAGCGCGGTAGATAGCGTGGCGGCTGCCAACCCCAGCCACAGGCTGTTCCAGAACGACTGCACGAAGTCAGGGTGATGCACCACCTGATCAAACCAGCGCAGCGAGAAATGGCGGGTCGGCAGCGTGAGCGTTTCTTCGGGCGTGAAAGCGACGATGCACACAATCACCAACGGGGCCAGCATGAAGGTGATGACGAGCGCGTTGAAGATGAGCGCGAGCGGTCCGTTCTTTTGCATGCGCCTTCCTCAACCCAGCGTCTTCTTGTAGCGGCCTTCGATCATGCGGTTCCAGCCCAGCATGATGATCAGGTTGGCCGCCAGCAGGATCAGCGCAATGGCCGCGCCCAGCGGCCAGTTGAGTTCGTTCAGGTATTCGTCATAGATGAGCGTGGCGACCATCTTCACGCGGCGCCCGCCCAGCAGGCCCGGAATGGCGAACGAACTGGCCGACAGCCCGAACACGATCAGGCTGCCCGACAGAATGCCCGGCATGACCTGCGGCAGCACCACGCGGCGCAAGGTGGTGAAGTGCGATGCGGACAGCGAGAGCGCAGCGTTCTCCACCCACGGGTCGAGCTTCTGCAGCGAGGTCCACACCGGGATCACCATGAAGGGCAGCATCACGTGCACCAGCGCAATCACCACGGCCGTCTCGTTGTACAGCAGCTTGACCGAGCCGATGCCGATGGCCTTGAACGCGGCGTTGATCAACCCTTCGGGCCCGAGCAGCATGCTCCAGCCGAATGCGCGCACCACCACCGAGATCAGCAGCGGCGCCAGAATCACCAGTAGAAAGATCGAGCGCCAGGGTTTGCGCATTCGGCTCAGGATGTAGGCCTCGGGCGCGCCGATCAGAATGCACACCAGCGTTACCAGCGCCGATACGCGCAGCGTGCGCCAGAAGATTTCGTAGTAGTACGGGTCCTGCACCACGTGCAGGTAATGCACCACCGTGAAGGTGCCCGCAATGGGGCCCTTGTCGGCATCGAACGCGTTGAAGGACAGGATCACGCTCAATGCCAGCGGCACGAACAGCATCACGGCAAACAGGGCCAGCGCGGGGCCGGTCATGCTCCATGGCACCCAGGTGGGTCGCTGGCTCATGCTGCGGCCCCTTCCGTGCCGATCACGCGCACATAGCGGTCCTGCCAATCCACGCCCACGGTCTGGCCCACGTCGCGCGGGGCATCGCCGTCGTTGACGGCTGACACCAGCATCGCGCCAAGCGGCGTGTCGACGGTGTACATCCACTGATTGCCGAGAAAAAAGCGTTCGGTCACGCGGCCTTCGCAGCGGCCGGTGCCGTCGGCGGTGCACGTCATCTTCTCGGGGCGCAGCGCCAGCACGACTTTGCTGCCCACAGGCGTGCCCGGCGGCAGTGCCACGTGAATCGACCCCACCGTGGCGCGCATCTCACCATCGTTGCCGCGCCCCACCGACGCATGCAGCAGATTGGCCTTGCCGACAAAGGTGGAGATGAACGCGTTGCGCGGGTGCTCGTATACCGCCAGCGGCGTATCCACCTGCGTGATGCGGCCCGCCTCCATGACGACCACACGGTCGCTGATCGACATGGCTTCGGCCTGATCGTGCGTGACCATGATGGTGGTCGTGCCCACCTTGCGCTGGATTTCGCGCAGTTCGAACTGCATCTCTTCGCGCAGTTTGGCGTCGAGGTTGGACAGCGGCTCGTCCAGCAGCAGCACCGGTGGCTTGATGACCAGCGCGCGTGCCAGGGCCACACGCTGGCGCTGCCCGCCGGACAGCTCGCGCGGGTAGCGGTCGATGTGCTTGTCCAGATGCACGAGCGCAAGCGTCTGCATGGCGCGCTCGCGGCGTTCGGCTGCCGGGCACTTGCGCATCTCCAGGCCGAACTCCACGTTCTCGCGCACCGTCATGTGCGGGAACAGCGCGTAGGTCTGGAATACGATCCCCAGGCCGCGCGCGTTGGCGCGGGCGCGGGTGATGTCCTTGCCGTCCAGCTCGATCCAGCCTTCGGACACTTCTGCGAAGCCCGCAATCATCTGCAGGGTCGTGGTCTTGCCGCAGCCCGACGGGCCCAGCAGCGAGACGAACTCGCCCTTGTGCACGTCCAGGTTGAAGTCTTGAACTACCCGGAGATCACCGTACTGCTTGGAGACATGGTTGAGGCGCAGAAAGCTCATCGGTCATCCTTTGCGGCTGTTTGCAAGCGAGGGGCATCGCCAGACTTCGGTATCTGAAGAATATGGATATGCTATTGCAACACGCATGCCAAAACATCGGTTTTGCCTAGGTGTATACGCTGTGGTTGGAATATTTCTCTTATTTATTCCGTTCAACGGAATACAATCGATCAAGCAAATTCACTCCATTCCAGCTTCATGTCCTTCGATTCCGACGACGATGCGCATCAGCGCAGCGCCATGCACCGCACCTTCCAGATCCTGCGCACCATGGCGGAGCAGCAGCACCAAGGTGTGCGTGTCACCTATCTGGCCAAGACGCTCGGGATGACCCCCGCCACGACGCACCGCCTGCTGCAGGGGCTGACGCAGGAGGGCATGGTCGAGCAGGATCAGCAGAACAAGCTGTACCGGTTGAGCCTGGACTTGTTCTGCCTGGCGGCCCAGGCGGGCGCGGTGAACGATCTGCGCGCGGTGGCGCGGCCGGCCCTGCTGCGCCTGAATGCCAGCCTGGGCGACACGGTGTTGCTGTTGGTGCGTTCGGGTTTTGATGCGGTGTGTCTGGACCGCGTGGAAGGCCAGTACCCGATTCGTACGTTCACGGGCGATGTGGGTGGCCGGATCGAACTGGGCGTCGGGCAGGGCGCGCTGGTCATCCTGGCGCACCTGCCGGACGCGGAGCAGGAGGAGGTGCTGCGCTACAACCTGCCGCGCATCCGCCACTACAGCGTGTACGACGAGGTCTACCTGCGCTCCGAGGTCAGAAAGGCCCGCGAACGCGGCTACAGCGCCAAGACGGACGGGTTGCTGGAAGGCATGGCCGGCATTGCCGTGCCGGTGTTCGATCGCAATGGCAACGTGGTCGCCGCGCTCTCCGTGGGCACGCTCGCCAACCGCCTGAGTGCCGACCGCCTGCCCATCGTGTACGACATGCTGCTGCGCGAGGCCAACCGGCTGACCACGCAGATCAACCCGTTTGACCCGACGTTGCGCCGCCCCATGCAATCCATGGCGGTGAGCGATGCTTATCGTGCGATCTGAGGTGCGATCTGAGGCGCCATCTGATCAGGTTGCCATTTACCTTTCGAGCACGCGGCCCGGATTCAGCAGGCACTGCGGATCGAGGGCTCGCTTGAGGGTGTGCATCAGTTGCAGCGCAACGGGGGATTTGTACAGAGGAAGCTGGTCGCGCTTGAGTGAGCCGATGCCGTGTTCTGCGGATATCGATCCGCCAAAGCGGTGGACGGACTGATAGACCGCATCCCCAATCGCCGTCTCGTGCGCCATGATGAACGCCGCGGCATCCACATCCACCGGAGGCTGCACGTTGTAGTGCAGATTCCCATCGCCCAGGTGCCCGAAGTTGATCAGGCGCAGCCCCGGGGCCAGCGCTTGGAGTTGCGCATCGGTCTGCGCCACAAAGTCGGGGATACGCGAGACCGGCACCGACACATCGTGCTTGATGTTGGGCCCTTCGGCCGCCTGGGCCAGGGTAATGCTCTCGCGGATGTGCCATAGGTCATGCGCCTGGCGGATGTTCTCGGCGATGATCGCGTCGGTCACGATGCCGTCTTCCATTGCCGTCTCCAGCAGATGTTCGAACCGCGCTCTGGCGTGCGCTTCGGATTCGCTGTCGGAGGCTTCCAGCAAGACGCACCACATCGCCTCGTGCCACATCGGCACACGCAGGTGGGGGTAGTGCGTGTCGACCAGCCTGAGCCCTTCCTGGCTCATGACCTCAAAGCCCGTGAGTGAGGCAGACAAGTGCCGGTGCGACAAGGCCAGCAACGCGGTAGCCGCTTGCAGTGAAGGCACGGCGGCCCATGCCGTCAATTGCGCGGCGGGTTGCGGATACAGGCGCAGCGTGGCCGCCGTGATGATGCCCAGCGTGCCCTCGCTGCCGATGAACAGGTTGCGCAGGTCGTAGCCGGTGTTGTCCTTGCGCAGGCCTTGCAGGCCTTCCAGAAGTTGTCCGTCGGACAGCACGACTTCCAGCCCCAGGCACAGTTCCCGCGCGTTGCCGTAGCGCACCACCTGCGTGCCGCCCGCATTGGTCGCCAGGTTGCCGCCGATGGTGCAACTGCCTTGCGCACCCAGACTCAGCGGGAACAGCATGCCCGCCTCGCTTGCCACTTCCTGCAGCGACTGGAGTACGCAGCCGGCTTCCACCGTGATCGTCATGTTGGCGGTATCGATGGCGCGCACGGCCTGCATGCGGCGCAGGCTCAGGAGGACCTGCTGACCGCTGGCATCGGGCACCGAGCCTGCCACCAAACCCGTGTTACCGCCCTGGGGCACGATCGAGGCACCAGCTTGCGCACACGCGCGCATGACCTCCGCCACTTCCGCCGTACAACCGGGCCGCACCACACACAGCGCCTTACCGTGCAGGCGTTGGCGCCAGTCGGATTCGTATTCGGCACATGCATCGCCGGTCAGAACGTTGGTGGCCCCCACGATGCCGTGCAGGGCGGAGATGAGATCGTCGGGTGTCATGGCAATTGGCAATTGGCAATGCAGGAACGTGAATGGTGGCGATGAGGTGGTCTGTGCGAGGCCGCCTTCAGCCCATGGCCAGCGTTACCGCCGCAGCCAGCCGCTGCACCGCCTGCTCGATCTGCGGCACCTCGGGCGCGGCGAACGACAGGCGCATGGTGTTGCGTTGCGCGTTGTCGGGGTAGAACGCCTTGCCGGGCACATAGAGCACCTGCTGAGATATGGCGGCATCAAAGAGCGCCTGCGGGTCGATGGACGGCGCGAACGTCACCCAGACAAACATGCCACCCGCCGGCGCTGCGCAATGTACGCGCCCCGCCAACTGCGTGGCGATGCCTTGCACCAGGGCCTGCATGCGCCGCGCATATTCAATGCGGGCGCGCTGCACCGTGGCTGGATAGCGCCCGCTCTCCAGATAACGGGCCGCCACCATCTGCGCCAGCGGGGAGGTGCACAAATCCACCGTCTGTTTGGCGATGGTGCAGCGGCGCAGCAGGCTGCTGTCAGCCAGCATCCAACCCACGCGCAGCGCGGGGGCGACGGTCTTGGACAAGCTGGAGAGATACACCACCGGGTTGACGCCGCCTGCGGCCAGCCGGTCGCCTATCGCGCGTAGCGTTGGGGGCATGGGGGCGGGGTTGTTATCCGATGCGTCAAAGCGCAGCTCGCCGTAAGGATCGTCTTCCACGATCCAGAAATCATGTGCGCAAGCCAACTGCACCAGCGCTTCGCGTCGCCCGGCAGACAGCAGCGTGCCACGCGGGTTGGAAAAGTTCGGCACCGTGTAGAGCAGCTTTGGGCGCTGCGTGGCGGGCAACTGGTGCAGCAATTCGGCCAGTGCATCGGTTTGCAGACCGTGTTCGTCCATTGGCACGGGCACGATGCGGGCTTGCGCCAGGCGCAAGGCTTGCAGCGTGGCAGGGTAGGCGGGCACTTCCACCAGCACCGTATCACCCGGTTCGATCAGCACCCGCACCAGCAGGTCGAATGCTTGCTGCGAGCCCGTGGTCACCATCATCTGCTCAGCACTGGCCTGGATGCCGCGCTCATTCATCAGCGCTACCAGGGCCGCGCGAAGAACAGGCAGACCTTCTGTTGCGCCGTACTGCAGGGCCTGCGCATCGCCCGCCATGGCTTGGGCGGCGGCCTGCGCCAGCCCTTCGGCATCGAACAGGCTGGGCGACGGATAGCCGCCCGCCAGCGAGATCATCCCCGGCTGGCTGAGGTACGGAAACAGTTCGCGGATGGGCGAGCCGGCAGGGTGCGCAAACGGGGCGGCAAAGCTCGGCATGGCGGCGTGTGTGTGCAGCTCGGTCATGCGGCATCCACAACGGGCGTGCCACGCAACACGGCGCGCACCTGATCAATCGAGCGCTGCTGCGCCGCCTCGTACAGCGCGATTTCGTCATGCACGCGCGCACCGAGCGCGGCCTCGAACGCTTGCTGCGCGGCGTGGGCTTGATACTGCTTCTGCGCCTCGCCGCCCAGGTTGGATTGGAAGATGCCCGCCGCGCTCACCGGCAGAAAGTCTTCGTACGTGATGGGATCGGCTTGCGCCCAGCGCTTGGCCAGGAGTTCTTCCAATGTGGCATCGCCCGCCGTTGCCGTGTCGGCGTGTGCATGGCCCGATGCCGTGAGGGTGTAGCGATAGAACGCCAGCCCTTGCGCACGCAGCGCCTCATGGGTATCTGGAAAGGCGCGGAACGCCTGTGCCAGCCGATCTTCATAGTTGGGCGCGGCGCCGCCGGCATTGCCCATGCTGCGCCCCTCGGCCAGCAGTTGGTCGTACAGCGCACGGCCCTTGCGGGTCAGGGCGACGCCGCGCTGCTCGATCTCGCCAAAGCGCGCAGTGTGGGCGCCTGCATCATCGGTAAAGCGCACGGCTTCCTGCAGCGCCTTGAAACTGGTTTGGCGCAACAGGATGGGGCAGTCGCGGCGCGGGGGGCCTTCCACCACATCCTTGGCGTCCATGCCGCGTTTGGGCATGGCGGCTTGCGCGGCGTCGATGTCCAGCGTGCGCGGCGTCAGGTGATTGATGTGCGGGCCGCGGAAGCACACCACATCGGCCACCAGGCGGTGGGCGGCCTGCAGAGCGCGATACGTTTCGGCGTCGACCGTGGCCGTGCTGTGCCAGCGGAAGGTCTCCAGCGCCTCGCACACAAAGGCGTCGGCATCTGTATCGGCCAGGCCGCCGTCGGTCTCGCACTGGGCGATCAATGCCAGCACGCGTGGCGTGAAGATCTGGCGGCGCGCCAGGATGGCGGCGGCCCTGTCGCGCAGGGCCGTGTCGGCAATCAGCTCAAGCCGCAGCAGCGAGGTGAACACGCGAAACGGATTGACCAGCAGCGCGGCATCGGTCACGGGGCGAAACGCCGTCGAGTGCACGGGCACGCCGGCCACTGACAAATCGTAGTAGCCGACCGGTTCCATACCCATGACGGCAAACAGCCGGCGCAGCGTGGCCAGCTCGGCCGCCGTGCCAACGCGAATGGCGCCGTGGCGCTCCACATCCAGCCGCTCCTGTTCGCCCGACTGCGTCATCTGCGTGCGCAGCGCGGGCTGGGCGTCCAGCGTGCGTGCGTTGATGTCGGCCACCAGCTTGACCAGGGTGCCGTACTGCGGCACCTCCTCGCGATACATGGCCGACATGGCCCGCGAAAAACGCGAGCGGATTTCATCTGAGTGGATGAAGTTGGAGGCCAAAGGTTGATGCGTAGCGCTCATGACTGGATCGGGTTTGGCAAGGGTTGAGGCGATGCTAGGGTGGTAAATGCAAGCTGGTCAAACGATAATCCGGGCGTAGATCATTCCAAAATAGAATGAACTGACCGTCTTCCGCACCGCACAACTCCACTTCCCGCCCTCGGTCCCCATGTTCCTGTCACGCCGCTTTCTGCCGCCGATGTCTCTGCTTTGCGCGTTCGAGGCGGCCGCGCGCCATCAGAGCTTTACAGCCGCCGCTGCTGAGCTGCACCTGACGCAAAGCGCCGTCAGCCGCCAGATTCGCGCGTTGGAAGACCGCCTGGGCGCCGAGTTATTCGTGCGCGAGCGCCAGACCGTGCGCCTGAGCGCAGCGGGCCAGGCGTATGCGGAGGAAATTCGCGGCGCGCTGATGCGTATCTCCAGCGCCACCGTGGGCTTTCGTGCCAATCCGCAGGGCGGCAGCCTGAATCTGGCCATCCTGCCGACCTTCGGCACCCGTTGGCTGGCACCGCGCCTGCCGGCGTTTTTCGACCAGCACCCCGGTATCACCATCAACCTGACGACGCGGTTGTCGCAGTTCGACTTTCAACTGGAAGCGGTGGATGCAGCCATCCACTTCGGCACGCCGCACTGGCCGGGGGCGGAACTCGCTCTGCTGATGAGCGAAACCGTTGTCCCCGCTTGCAGCCCTGCGCTATTGGCTCGGTACGACTTTGCCCAGCCGCGCGATCTGCTCAACGCGCCGCTGTTGCATCTGGCCTCGCGCCCCGATGCCTGGCCGCGCTGGTTGGCTAGCCATCGGGTGGCGGGGGCAGAGCCCCAAGGTATGTTGTTCGATCAGTTCGCTACCGCCGCGCAAGCTGCCGTTGCTGGCTTGGGCGTGGCATTGCTGCCGCGTTTTCTGATCACCCACGAGCTACAGCAGGGCGACCTTGTACGCGCGCTGCCGCATGTGCCCGAGATGGAAAGCGCCGAGCGCTACTACCTCGCCTGGCCCACCAGCCGCGCTGACTATCCGCCGCTGCAAGCCCTGCGGACATGGCTGGTGAGCGCGGCGCAGGACTTCATGCCGGCGCAGGCTGCCGAGTGAGGCGCAGCGCTTTTGCAAAGGCGCAGAAACGCAAGGGTTCGGCACCAAACCAACGGTGGCAAACCAGTGCATGACGCGTCCACCCGGGTTCTGTCAAGTTCGCGGATCGAATACGATGGCGCGAAAATCGTTGACATTGGTCAGCGTCGGGCCTGTGATGACCGAATCGCCCAACGCCTGGAAGAAACCGTGGCCGTCGTTGTCGTCGAGGCGCTGGCGCGGGTGGATGCCAAGTGCCCATGCGCGGGTCAGCGTGTCCGGAGTGACATAGGCGCCGGCGATCTCTTCGGCGCCGTCTACGCCATCCGTGTCACCGGCAATGGCGTGCACGCAGGGCAGCCCGTTAAGCGCGACCGCGAGCGATAGCAGGAACTCGACGTTGCGCCCGCCACGGCCACGGCCCTTGACAGTGACGGTGGTCTCGCCGCCAGAGAGCAATACGCACGGTGCCTCGAACGGCTGGCCGTGCTGCACCACCTGCCTGGCAATGCCGGCCATGGCCAGACCCAGGTCACGCGCTTCGCCTTCCAGGCTGTCGCCCAGGATATACGGCGTATAGCCGGCAGCTTGCGCCACCCTGGCGGCCGCCTCCAGCGCGATCTGGGGCGTAGTGATGAAGCGCGTCGTGCAGTTTTGCAGGCGTGCATCGCCGGGCTTGATGCTTTCGGCTTGGTCGCGGCCCAGGTAGGCATGCACGCTGTCGGGCACGGAAATGCGGTAGCGCTGGAGAATCGCCAGTGCATCTGCACATGTGGTGGGGTCGGGCACCGTGGGGCCGGAGGCGATATCGATCGGGTTGTCGCCTGGTACGTCGGAAATCAGCAGCGTGAGCACGCGCGCCGGGTGGCAAGCCGCCCCAAGCCGCCCGCCCTTGACCTGCGATAGGTGGCGCCGCACGCAGTTCATCTCCGCAATGTTGGCACCGCAATGGAGCAGTGCTGCGTTCACAGCCTGTTTGTCTGCCAGCGTAATGCCATCTCCGGGCGCCACCAGCAGCGACGATCCGCCACCGGAAATCAGGGCAATGACCAAGTCGTCTTGGGTCAGGCCAGACACCATCTGGCGTATGCGTGCGGTGGCCAGCAAGCCCGCCTCATCTGGCACGGGATGCGCGGCCTCGACGACCTCAATGTGTTCGCACGGTACGGCATAGCCATAGCGTGTGATGACAAGCCCCTCAAGTGGCGTCGGCCAATGCGCTTCCAGTGCCTGCGCCATGGCTGCCGATGCCTTACCGGCGCCGATGACGAGGGTGCGCCCCTTGGGCGGCACTGGCAGATGCGGTGCGAGGCAGCGTGCCGGCTGGGCGCTGGCCACCGCGGCGTCGAACATCGCGCGCAGCAGTGCGCGCTGAGTGGATTGGGGCACGGTTTTCATAGGATGCCTCGAATGAGGTGGTCGATTCGCGCTGCACCAATTGGTGCAGCAGCCGGCAGTCTATGAACAGGCCTGCGCTGCGCCTATTGGTAATTCCTCAAGGCTGCGTGGACGCGCGGGAAACCCCTTGTGCGGCGAGGCTTTGTGGTGGTTTTGTGGTGGCTTGAGCCGGAGGGCGCCAACGGAAACCCGAGGCGGCGCACGTCCCCCTCAAGCAGGATCGCTTTTGGGTTGCCACACCATCGGCACGGTTGCCAGGAGGGCCTGGACCAGCGGGGCGTCGGCGCTGGCGCGCCGGTGCAGCAGACAGAGCGGACACGCCAGGCGCGCACCTCCCCAGATGACGGCCTGTCCGCTCTGCGCCATGCCAACTGCAAGGCGTTCGCGCATCATGCCCAGTGCCACACCAGATTGCACCAGCTCAATCATCGACGCTTCCTGGTCGGCCTGGACAACGGTGTGATAGGACAGCCCGCGCTCGGCAAACATCTGCGCGACCATGCCGTGCTGCGAGCTGCCGGCTGGCGTTGCAAGCCACGGCAAGCCGGCGAGGTCCTCCCAAGTGGCGTGTCGCAGACGCGCTTCCCACGCCGCGGGCGCCACCACGACGTAGTGCTCCACCGCGAGCTGGTGGCTCATGATCTCCGGGTCACGCACCGTGCCCAGATGGAAGCAGGCCTCCACCTGAGCGTCGCGCAGCATCTGCAAGACGCTGCCGGAAATACCGTGCGCCAGTGTCACGTCGATATGCGGATAGAACTTGAGCAGGGCCGCCAGAAGGGGCCCCAGGCGAATGGATTCGGGATCGATGATCGTCCCTAGGCGCAGCACCCCCGAGACGTTTCCGCGCAAGGATGCCGCCAGCGCAGCCATCTCCTGTGTCGCATCCACGATGCGCCCCGCGATGGGGAGCAGGCGCCGGCCTGCCGCGGTTACGGTCATGCCGGTTGGGGTCCGCTCGAACAGCAGCACACCCAGCTCTTCCTCCAGGCCTTTGATCTGTTTGGAGATGGCGGACTGCGTCAGGTGCAACTGCTCGCTGGCGCGAACGAGTTGGCCAGTGTGTGCAATCGCAAGTACCGCCTTGAGTTGATAGAGTTCCATGGTGCAATGAGGCGCAGCTCACGTGGTCGATAGCCCGAGCAACCGAGCTTGATTATTCTGGCGAATCCGCTGGGCGAGCGGGTTCATCGCTGTCTGGCCTTGGCTGTCTCGCCGCGCAGCCAGGTCAGGAATGCGTCGACCGGCCCGCGCCGTGCATGACGCGCTGGATAGACCAGGAAGTGGGCTTTCACCCGGATCGACTTGTCCGGGCTCAAGACCAGCCGCAGCTTCCCCTCCGCCAAATGTTTCGCGCCAAGGGTCGTGCTCTCCAGGGCAACGCCAACACCTTGCGCTGCGGCGTCCAGCGCCATTTGTGCGCGGTCAAAGCGCATGCCGAAGCGTTCCGGTGCCTGCCGATCGGTGATGGCGGCGAACCAGTCGGACCACTGGACGATGTTGACGTTGCTCTGTATCAGGGGCACATCGACCAGTTGTTCGGGGCGCTTGAGTCGATGCTCGCGGATGAAATCCGGGCTGGCCAGCGGCGCAATGCACTCTTCGAACAGTGGTTCGACCATGAGATCGGGCCATTGCGGCACGCCATAGCGGATATCGAGATCGGCTTGTCCGAGCGCGAAGTCGCTGTGCGTGGGCGTGGCCGAGAGATTCAAGGTGATTTCGGGGTAGGTCGTCGCGAACGCTTGCAGCCTCGGAAGTAGCCATAGGCTTGCAAAGCTTGGCGTCGAGTGGACATACAAGCTGTTGTTGACGCCTTGCTGCAAGTCGTCGCTTGCGGCCACGAGTGCCGACAGCGCCCCACTGATTCGCGCCAGGTAGCGCTCACCTGCAACGCTCAATCGAACGCCATGCGCGCTTCGCTCGAATAGACGCACGCCGAGTTGTACTTCCAACCGCGCCACTTGGTGGCTGATCGCGGACGCCGTGAGGTGCAGCTCCGCCGCGGCGTGCGCGAAGCTGCGGCGGCGCGCGACAGCTTCGAAAGCCAGGAGATTGGCGAGTGGAGGGACGGCGGCCATGGGACAAACCCTAGCTTAAGATGATGAACTGTCATCTTAGCCTGATGACAATTCGCTTGTCATCATGCTGTCGGGCACTGAATATCTGTCGCACGAACTCGGACGCTCATCGGACATGGCCGGCATCACCTCGACGTGAACGGCCTCCAATCGAGCCACCGGTCAGGGCGCACTGCGCTTTACCTCACGACAGGAGACAGCATGACTGCAACCACGGCCGTACTCGCGCGCCGCCCCCATCTGGGCAGCCCATCCTTCCCGTCATCGCACATCAGCATGGGCCTGCGCACCGGGCGCTGTGCCTGGAGCCGGTGATGAGTGCCGTGCTCGTGAATCCCCAACCCGTCGAGCAGGGCCATTCGCTCCTGACACGCGCTGAGGGCTGGTTGGGCCACCTCATCGAGGTGCCAGCTGCCGTTCTGGTTGTTGGCGAGGTGCTCGTGTTGCTGGCGGGCGTGATCATGCGCTTCGTTTTCAACAGCCCGTTGCCGTGGGCCGACGAGCTTGCGTCGATTCTCTTCCTCTGGCTCGCGAACCTGGGTGCCGCCGTGGCCTTGCGGCGCGGCACCCACATGCGTACCACGGCGCTCGTGTCGCGCTTCGGCCCGCGCACCCAGGCCTGGGTCGAAGTGCTGGCGACCGCGGCGCCTTGCCTGCTGCTGTTGATCCTCATCGGCCCGATGGCCGAGTACGCCAGCGACGAATGGATGGTGCAGACGCCCGCGCTGTCGTGGCCGAATACCGTGCGCGCTGCTGCAGTGCCGGTGGGCTGCTCAATGATGATCGCCATCGCGCTGTTGCGCCTCGCACGCCGTGGCGTGGCCGAGCTCCTTGGCGTGGCGCTCGCCATCGCCGCACTGGCCGGCGTGCTGTATCTCGGCGCGAACTGGCTCCAGAGCATCGGCAACTGGAACCTCTTCATCTTCTTTGCGCTTCTGCTGGGCGCCGGCGTGCTGCTGGGTATACCCATTGCGTTCTGCTTCGGATTGGCTACGGTCGCCTTCCTGCTGTGCACGACCTCGACGCCGCTGGCTGTCGTGAGCGGCCGCATGGACGAGGGCATGAGCTCGCTCATCCTGCTGGCAGTGCCGCTGTTCATCCTGCTGGGGCACCTGGTGGAAATGACCGGCATGGCCAAGGCCATGGTCGATTTCCTGGCCTCGCTGCTGGGTCATGTGCGCGGCGGCCTGAACTACGTGCTGCTTGGCGCAATGCTGCTGGTGTCGGGTATTTCCGGCGCGAAGACCGCCGATATGGCCGCAGTCGCTCCCGTGTTGCTCCCGGAAATGAAGCGACGCGGCAACCACGAGGGTGAGCTGATCTCCCTGCTCGCGGCCTCGGGTGCCATGGCCGAGACGATTCCGCCGTCGCTGGTGCTCATCACCATCGGCTCGGTTGCGGGCATTTCCATCGGCGCGCTCTTTACCGGCGGCATCCTGCCGGGCGTGGTGCTGGCTGTCATGCTGGCTGCGCTGGCGCGCTTTCGCAGTGCCGAGGTTGCGCAGGGCCTCAAGCGGGCGCCGATGAGCGTGGTCGGCCGCACGCTGCTGGTGGCGCTGCCGGCACTGCTGCTGCCGGTGCTCATTCGCACGGCGGTCGTCGAGGGCGTGGCCACGGCGACCGAGGTATCGACCATCGGTATCGCCTACACGGTCGTGATCGGACTGCTCGTCTACCGTCGCTTCGACTGGCGGCGCCTGTATCCGATGCTGGTGGACACGGCCGCGTTGTCCGGCGCCATCCTTTTCATCATCGGTACCGCCACCGGCATGTCATGGGCGCTGACGCAGTCGGGGTTTTCCCACGGTCTGGCAGATTTCATGACCAGCGTGCCGGGCGGCAAGTATGGCTTCCTGCTGGTTTCGATCGCCGTCTTCGTCGTGCTGGGCAGCGTGCTGGAAGGCATCCCGGCGATGGTGTTGTTCGCTCCGTTGCTGTTCCCGGTGGCACGCGTGGTCGGTGTGCATGAAGTGCACTACGCGATGGTGGTCATCCTGGCGATGGGCATCGGGCTGTTCGCGCCGCCCTTCGGCCTGGGCTACTACGCGGCCTGCACCATTGGCCGCGTCCATCCTGACACCGCCTTGCGGCGCATCTGGCCCTATCTGGGCGCCTTGCTGGCCGGCTTGCTCCTGGTCGCCTTTGTGCCGTGGTTCTCGGTCGGGCTGCTGCATTGATGCCGGCACGACGGACGTTTTTTCCCCTGTGAGATCGACATGACTGATTTGATCACCACATTGCGTGAGCGGGCCTACCGCATTCGCCGTTACGCCCTGCGCATGGGCGAAGTGCAGGGCCAGGGCTACATCGGCCAGGCGCTCGGCTGGGCCGATGTGCTGGCGGTGGCCTACGGCCACGCGCTGAACTACCGGGCCGGCGAGCCCGAGTGGGAAGGGCGTGATCGCTTTCTGCTGTCGCACGGCCACTATGCGATTGCCTTCTATGCCGCACTGATCGAGGCCGGCGTCATTGCCGAGAGCGAACTTGAGACGTACGGCAGCGACGACAGCCGCCTGCCGATGTCGGGCATGGCCACCTACACGCCGGGCATGGAGATTTCCGGCGGCTCCCTGGGCCAGGGGTTGCCAATCGCAGTAGGGATGGCGCTGGCGCTGCGCCACAAGAAGAACCCGGCGTTCGTCTACAACTCGATGTCCGATGGCGAACTCGACGAAGGCTCGACCTGGGAGGCGGCCATGGGCGCTGCCCACCATGGGCTGTCCAACCTGGTGTGCCTGGTCGACATCAACAACCAGCAGGCCGATGGTCCCTCGGGCAAGGTGCTGGGCTTCGAGCCGCTTGCCGACAAGTGGGCCGCCTTCGGTTGGCATGTACAGCGCGTAGATGGCAACGACCTGCCGGCCGTGCTCAACGCTTTCGACACCGCCCGCCAGCTTGCCGAGGCCAAGCCGCGCGTGATCCTGTTTGACACCCTGATGGGCAAGGGCGTGCCCTTCCTGGAGCAGCGCGAGAAGAACCATTTCATACGCGTCGATCCGCCGGAGTGGCAACAGGCCATCGCCATCCTTGATCAATCGCAGTCCGAAGGAGCATTGGCATGAGCAGCGTCACTGCCGAAAAGAAACCACGCCTGACCACGTCGGCGATGATCGCCTCGATTGCCTCCGAGGGGCAGCGCGTCAAGGCGGCGCCCTTTGGCAAGGCACTGGTCGAGCTTGCCGCCGATCGCCCCGAGATCGTCGGTCTCACTGCCGATCTGGCGAAGTACACGGACCTGCATCTTTTCGGGCAGGCCTATCCCGAGCGCTTCTTCCAGATGGGCATGGCTGAGCAGTTACTGATGGCATCTGCGGGCGGTATGGCCAAGGAGGGCTTGATCCCGTTTGCAACCACTTACGCCGTGTTCGGGACGCGCCGCGCCTACGATTTCATCCACCAGGTGATTGCCGAGGAGAGCCTCAACGTCAAGATGTGCTGTGCGTTGCCCGGCCTGACCACGGGCTATGGCCCGAGCCACCAGGCCACCGAAGACATCGCGATGATGCGCGGCATCCCCGGGCTCACCATCGTTGACCCGTGCGACGCCCTGGACATCGAGCAGGCCGTGCCGCAGATCGCGGCGCACAAGGGGCCGGTGTACATGCGGCTGCTGCGCGGCAACGTACCGCTGGTGCTCGACGAGTACGACTACTCTTTCGAGCTGGGCAAGGCCAAGCTACTGCGCGACGGCGACGACGTATTGATCATCTCCAGCGGCTTCATGACGATGCGCGCGCTCGAAGTGGCGCAGGCGCTCGCCAGCGATCGTATCGGCGTTGCCGTGTTGCACTGTCCCACCATCAAGCCACTCGACGAGTCGGCCATCATCGACGCGGTGCGCTACCGGCACCGGCTGGTGGTCGTCGCAGAGAACCACTCTGTCATTGGTGGCCTGGGCGATGCAGTGGCCAGCACGCTGCTGCGCCATCGCGTGCAGCCCGCGGCCTTCCAACTGGCCGGTCTGCCCGACGCCTTTCTCGATGCCGGGGCGCTGCCCACACTGCACGACCGTTACGGCATCAGTTGCAACGCGCTCGCCGCGCGCGTCAAGAACTGGCTGGGCTGAACAGGCACAACGCCGATCAACCTGCTTCCATTCCCTTCAAACCAATCTCTCTCTGGAGTACAGACAATGCTTCTCGCTGACAAAGTGGCGCTTATCACCGGCGGTGCCGGCCTGAACGGGCTGGGTTTTGCGACGGCCAAGATGATGGCCGCTCAGGGCGCCCGTGTGGTGATCATCGATCTAGAACGTGCAGACCCGGCTGCCGCGGCTGCCAGCCTCGGGCCGCAACACGTGGGGCTGGTGGCGGACGTGACCGACAAGGACTCCTGCGAGCGCGCCGCCAAGGCTGCGCTGGAGCAGTGCGGCAGCATCGACATCCTGGTGAACAACGCCGGCATCACGCAGCCGCGCAAGACGGCCGACATCTCGGGCACCGACTACGATGCGGTGCTCGATGTCAGCCTGCGCGGCACCTTGTACATGTCGCAAGCCGTGCTGCCGGCGATGCGTGCCGCCAAGTCCGGCGCCATTGTCTGCATCTCTTCGGTGTCGGCGCAGCGCGGCGGCGGCATCCTCGGTGGCCCGCATTATTCCGCCGCCAAAGCGGGCGTGCTGGGGCTGGCCCGCGCGATGGCACGGGAGTTCGGCATCGACGGCATCCGCATCAACTGCGTGACCCCCGGCCTCATCGCCACCGATATCAACAAGGGCCTGATCCCCGAAGACCGCATGCAGGGCATCCTGGAGCAGATCCCGCTGAATCGCATTGGCGAGCCCGGCGACGTGGCTGGGTGCGTCGTGTTCCTCGCGAGCCCGCTTGCCAAGTATTGCACCGGCGTCACGCTGGACGTGAACGGCGGCATGTTGATTCACTGAGTACACCCACGCACCCACGCAGCAGCAGCCCATCAAGACCATAAACGATATAGGAGACACGCAATGACCAAGCCCGAGACCCCTCGTTCCGGCATGACCCGCCGGCAATGCCTGATCGGCGCTGCTGCGCTGCCGCTGTTCACCATCCTGCCGGGGCGCGCCCGCGCGGCGGAATTCACCTACAAGCTTGCCACAGGCCAGGACCCGAGCCATCCCGTCAACAAGCGTGCGCAGGAGGCTGCTGACCGCATCAAAGCGGCCACCAATGGGCGTCTGGAAATCCGTTTGTTCCCGGCGAACCAGCTCGGCTCGGACACGGACCTGCTCTCGCAGGTGCGCAATGGCGGCGTGGAGTTCTTTAACCAGGCCAGCTCCGTGCTGTCGACGCTGGTGCCGGCGGCCGGCATCGTCAACACCGGCTTCGCGTTCAACGACTACGATCACGTCTGGACATCCATGGATGGCAGTCTGGGCAAGTACGTGCGTGCCCAGATCGAGAAGGTTGGCCTGCTGACGATGTCCAAGCCTTGGGATAACGGCTTTCGTCAGGTCACGACCTCGACCAAGCCGATCAACACGCCCGCGGACCTGCGTGGCATGAAGCTGCGCGTGCCATCAGCGCCCATGCTGTCTACGCTGTTCAGCGCCCTGGGCGCGAGTCCGACACCGATCAATTTCAACGAGGTGTACTCGGCTCTGCAGACCAAGCTCGTTGAAGGCCAGGAGAACCCGCTGGCCATCATCAGTACGGCGCGCCTGTATGAGGTGCAGAAGTACTGCAGCCTGACCAACCACGTATGGGATGCGTACTGGATTCTCGGCAATCGCAAGGCGGTCGAACGGTTGCCCAAGGACATCCAGGAGATCGTATTCCGCGAATTCGAAAAGTCGGCCGCCGACGAGCGTGCCGACATTGCAGCGCTGAGCAAGTCGCTGCGCTCTGATCTGCAAGGCAAGGGCCTCCAAATCGCTGAGGTCGACCGGAATGCCTTCAAGGCCGCGCTGGCCAAGACCAGCTTCTACAAGGACTGGCGCGCGAAGTTCGGTGACGAGGCTTGGAAACTGCTGGAGCAGAACGCCGGCGCGCTGGCGTGAAGACGCCTTAACCCTTTACATCCTCGCGTATTCCACCGCCCTTGCAGCACGAGGGCGGCGTAGAGAACTTTTGTCATGTCCAGACACGAAACGTCGCCACTTGCCAATGCCATTCGCTTCCTCGCCATCGACGCCATCGTGCGCGCCGCTGAGGGCCATCAGGGCGTACCGCTCGGCATGGCGGAAATTGCGACTGCACTGTATTCGAGGCATCTGAAATTCCTGTCCACAGATCCGACCTGGCCGGACCGTGATCGCGTGGTGCTCTCCAATGGCCACGGCTCGATGCTGCTCTATGCGTTGCTGTACCTCACCGGTTACGAGCGCGTCTCGATCGATGAGATCAAACGCTTCCGGGAGCTGGGCTCGCAATGTGAGGGCCACCCCGAGTTCGCGCCGGCCAGCGGTATCGAGGTGACCACCGGCCCGCTGGGGCAGGGCATCGCCAATGCGTTCGGGATGGCGGTGGCCGAGGCCTACCTCAACGCACGCTTTGGCAGCGGCCTGGTGGACCACCATACGTATGCGTTCGTCGGCGACGGTTGCCTGCAGGAGGGGGTGGGCCAGGAGATGATCTCGCTGGCCGGGCATCTGCAGTTGGGCAAGCTGGTGCTGCTGTGGGACGACAACCGCATCACCGACGACGGCAGCACGGATCTGTCGATCAGTGAGGATGTGGCGGAGCGCTTTCGCGTTGCGGGTTGGCATGTCGTCGAGGTTGACGGACATGATCTTGAGGCCGTATCGGCGGCGCTGGCGGCCGCCAAACTGGACCCGCGGCCGTCGCTCATCGCCTGCCGCACCGTGATTGCGCGCGGCATTGCCCGCCTGCAAGGGCAGCGGGGCGGCCATAGCGGTCGTCTGCATGCCGAGGATGCCGACATTGCCCGTCAGGAACTCGACTGGCCGCATGATCCTTTCGTGATTCCTGAGCCAGTATTGCGCGCCTGGCGCGAGGCCGGCCAGCGCAGCGCTGCCGAGCATGCCGCCTGGCAGGTGCGGCGCGATGCGCTGCCCGCCGCAGAGCGTGCGGAGTTCGATCGGGTGATGGCCGGCGAACTGCCGTCGGGCTGGCGCGAAGTGCTGCTGGACTACAAGCGGCGCGCCATCGATACGGACGAGGCGCCGGGCGGCATCATGATCTCGGCGGAAATCAATGACCACCTGACTGAAGTGTTGCCCGAACGCATGGTGGGTTGCGCCGACCTCGAAGCCCCCACCAGCCACAAGCGCCGTCTCAAGGCATTCACCGCCGAGGACCGTAGCGGCGCGTATGTGCATTGCGGCGTGCGCGAGCACCTGATGGGCGCCATGGCCAACGGCATGGCCGCGCATGGCGGTGTGCTGCCGCTTGCGGTGACGTACCTCGCCTTTTCCGACTACGAGCGCCCGGCCATGCGCATGGCGGCGCTCATGGGCTTGCCGGTGAAGTTCGTGTTCAGCCACGACTCGATCGGTGTCGGCAAGAACGGCCCCACGCACCAACCGGTGGAGATACTCGCCTCGCTGCGTGCCATGCCGAACATGCTGGTGCTGCGCCCAGCGGACGCGGTCGAGGCCGCCGAGTGCTGGGAGATCGCGCTCGAGCATGGCGGTGGTCCGGCGACGCTGGTGTTTGCGCGCCAGGCATTGCCCGCCGTGCGGCGCACGCACACAGACGAGAACCTGGCACGACGCGGCGCCTACGTGCTTGTCGAAGCCGAAGGCGGCGCACGCGCCGTGACGCTGCTCTCCACCGGTTCGGAGGTGGCGATCGCGCTCAAGGCGCGCGACCTCCTGCAGGCCGACGGGATTCCCACTGCGGTCGTGTCGATGCCGTGTTGCGAACGGTTTGATGCCCAGGACGCCGACTATCGTGCGGCTGTCCTCGTGCCCGGCGGGGTGCGGGTGGCCGTCGAAGCCGCCGTGCGTTTCGGTTGGGACCGCTATCTCGGCGAGCGTGGCGGCTTCATCGGCATGACGGGCTTTGGTGCGTCGGGTCCGGCCGATGCGTTGTACGAGCTCTTCGGCATCACGCCCTCCGCTGTGGCTGCCGAGGCCAGGCGCCTGCTTCAACTCCCGAACTGACCGGCCGATCAAGCATGCACAAAATCGTTTTCCTGGACCGCTCCACCGTCGCACCGCAGATTCGCCTGCGCCAGCCGGCGTTCGAGCATCAGTTCGTCGAGTATGCAAGCACGGCTGCCGACGACGTTGCCGAGCGGTTGGATGGCGCCAGCATCGTCATCACCAACAAGGTGCCCATCACCGCTGCAACGCTGGAACGCGCTCCTGCGTTGCGCCTGGTTGCCGTGGCGGCCACCGGCACCGACTGCGTCGACAAGGCGGCTTGCCAGGCCCGAGGCGTGGCGGTGACCAATATCCGGGGGTACGCCGTCAACACCGTACCCGAGCACACCTTTGCGCTCATGCTCGCGCTACGCCGCAATGTCGTGGCCTACCGCGAGGCGGTGCTCGCAGGGCGCTGGCAGCAGTCCGGCCAGTTCTGCTTCTTCGACCACCCGATTCGCGACCTGTCAGGCGCGCGCCTGGGGATCATCGGCGCAGGGGTGCTGGGCCAGCGCGTTGCCGAAATCGCGCGGGTCTTCGGCATGATCCCTTTGTTTGCCGGCCACAAGGGCAAGAGCGGGTTAGGTTCTCTGTACACGCCGTGGGAGCAGGTGCTCGAGACCAGTGACGTCATCACGCTGCATCTACCGCTGACGAAGGAAACACGAGGCATGCTTGCCATGCCGGAGTTCCGCGCGATGAAGCGCCGCCCGCTGATCGTCAACACTGGTCGTGGCGGTTTGGTGGATGAAGCGGCCCTGGTGCGTGCACTCGACGAGGGGTTGATCAGTGGTGCAGGTTTTGACGTCGTCGATGGCGAGCCACCTGCGCCGGATAACCCGCTGATGCAGGCCGCATCGAGACATAACGTCATCCTCACGCCGCACGTGGCTTGGGCCTCCGACGAGGCGCAGCAGGCGCTGGCCGATCAATTGATGGACCACATCGAGAACTTCGTTGCAGGGCGGCCGACGAATTTGGTGCAGGGCGCCTATTGATATCGACAGAGCGTTGCCATTAGCGGTGGCCGTCCCGCAGCACCTGCAGACATCTACGACGAAGCGGACGAACCGCGACCTGAGAAATAGTCGATAACGAAGGTGCGCAAACGTTCGACGGTTTCGCTTTGTGGTTCTTCGCTCCATGCCAAATGCGTATCGGCATAGCCATCGTCTGTCCAAACGGGCCGGAACACCACATCGCGCATGCCCAATTCCTGAGCTGAAGCGGGGACGATGGCAATCCCCAGATTCCTGCGTACCAGCGCCACAATGGTATGGGTCTGGTCGATGTACTGGACGAAATTCACAGGCACGCCTGCGGCATTCAACAGGCCCGCAATTCGGTCGTGGAAGTATTGCCCACCGTCCGGCGAATACATGACGAACGGCTCGTCTTGCAAATGTTGAGCCGCAATGGACGGCAGCTTGGCCAGAGGATGCGTTGAATGCATCGCCACCATGAGTGGCTCGCGCACGAGGTGATGAAAGACCACGCCTTTCGCGCCAAATTGCGATCGCATGATGCCCAGATCGATCGCCCGCGTCTCGAACGCCTTGATCTGGTGCGTCGACACCATCTCCTTGAGCAAGATCCGGATACCCGGCAACGCCGAGCTCGCAGCTGCCAATAGCTCGGGAACGATCTGATAGCCCGAGACAGCCGTGAAGCCAAGTGTGACCTGGCCGGCATCGCCGCGAGCAACCTGCCTTGCCGAGTCCGCCGCACGATCCGTCAATCGCAGGATCCGCACAGCGTCAACGTAATAGACCCGACCCGCCTCCGTCAGCTTCACGCTGCGGCTATGCCGCTCGAACAGCATGAAACCCAGCACCTGTTCCAGTTGCTGGATCTGTCGGCTGAGTGGCGGCTGGGTCATAAACAGACGCGCGGCAGCCCGGCCGAAGTGCAATTCCTCCGCGACGGCGACGAAGCTGCGTAGGTGGTTGAGCTCAACAATCATTTCTATTTTTGCATTGATCGATGCGGAATATAGCTTAGACCTTTATCAATCGCATACCTATACTCGGTCGCAGTTTTGTCATGCCCGGCGTGTCGCGCACTGTCTGCTCGACCCGATTTCCGGGGCGTCAGCGCTGTCGAAGGAACGTATATGTCTGCTGAAGTTCTCCTCATCAATCCTGTTGTCCCCTCGCTGGACCGGGCGCTCAGTGAGCGCTACACCGTCCATCGCTACTACGCGCAAACCGACAAGCACGGTTTTCTGCGCGACGTAGGCAACCGCGTTCGCGGTGTTGTCACCGGTGGCGCATCCGGTATCAGCAATGACGTGATGGATGCGTTGCCCTCGCTGGGTATCGTGGCCATCAACGGCATCGGCACTGACGCTGTCGATCTCGCCTACGCCAGTTCGCGCGGCATTCATGTCTCAACGACCCCCGGTGTGCTGACCGACGATGTGGCCGATCTTGCGATGGGTCTCCTGCTTTCGGTCTGCCGCGCGCTTTGCGTTGGCGACCGCTATGTGCGCGACGGCAAGTGGGGTAAGGACGTGTTGCCGCTGGCCCGAAAGGTCAGCGATATGCGTGTGGGCATTGTTGGCCTGGGCCGTGTCGGCCGCGCCATCGCAACGCGTGCTGCGGCTTTCAACTGCGCCATCAGCTACACCGACATGCGCGAAATGGGCGACGTGCCATACCGCTTCGTGGCCGACCTGCACGCGCTCGCCAGCGAGAGCGACGCGCTCATCCTGGCCGCCTCTGCCGACGACGCGCAGAGCATCGTCGATGCACGCATCCTCGACGCCCTCGGACCGCAGGGTTATCTGATCAACGTTGCGCGCGGCAAGCTCGTCAACGAACAAGCCCTTGTGCAGGCATTGGTCCAGAAGAGGATTGCCGGAGCAGGGCTCGACGTTTTTGTCGACGAGCCCAACGTGCCGGCCGAACTTCTGTCGCTGCCGAACGTTGTGCTGCAGCCGCATCGCGCAAGCGCCACCTTGCAAACGCGCGAGGCCATGGCCGCGATCGTGCTTGCCAGCCTCGCTGAAAGTTTCGCGGGCCGCAGGCCGCAGACCAGCGTGACCCCGTAAGGCACGCGCAGGCGGGCCGCGATGACGGCCCGTTCATCAGACAAAACATCCCGACACCAGGGAGGAGACATATGGATGCGTTCAATATGGCAACGCGGGCTACGCCCGCGTCCAATGCCAAAGCGGGACATTTCAGGTTTTATATCCTTGGCCTGATTTTCCTCGTGACCGTCGTCAACTTTGCCGATAGGGCCACGCTCTCGATTGCAGGCACCTTCGTCGCCAAGGATCTTCGGCTGAGCTCAGCGGATCTCGGTATCGTCTTCTCTGCATTTGGCTGGGCCTACGCCATTGGGCAGATCCCCGGAGGCTGGCTGCTCGACAGGTTCGGTGCCAAGGCTGTGTATGGTTCCAGCATCGTGCTGTGGTCGCTATTCACTTTCAGTCAGGGCACTGTGTCCCTCTTCGGTAGCGCCACCTCCGCCATTGCGGCGTTGTTTGTGATGCGGTTCATGCTGGGATTGGTTGAGTCGCCGGCGTTTCCGGGTAACGCACGCATCGTGGCGACATGGTTCCCTACTGCCGAGCGCGGCACGGCCAGCGCACTGTTCAACTCTGCGCAATATCTCGCCGTGGTTGTCTTCACGCCACTGATGGCTTGGTTGACGCACACGCTGAGCTGGCACTACGTGTTCTTCTTCATGGGTACCTTGGGGCTGATCCTGGCATGCGTCTGGTTCGCGACGATGGGGGCACCCAAGACCCATCCGCGCATGAGCGGGGCGGAGCTTGACTACATTTCGGCGAATGGCGCCTTGGTGAGCCTGGACGCCGGTACGACCACCACCCGGCATCGCTTCACACGCCGAGAGATTTCAACGCTGTTCACCAACCGCATGCTCTGGGCCACCTACATCGGCCAGTACTGCATTACGGCGTTCACGTATTTCTTCATCACGTGGTTTCCGATCTACCTCGTCCAGGCGCGCGGAATGAACATCATGACCGTGGGCTTCGTTGCAGCGTTGCCCGCGATCTGTGGCTTCAGCGGCGGGATTCTGGGTGGCGCGTTATCCGACTACCTGATCGCCAGGGGGCACTCCCCATCATTCGCACGCAAGACGCCATTCATGATGGGCATGGCAATCGCCACCATCGTCATGGCGGTTCCGTGGGCAACGACGAACACTGCAGTCGTGGCCATCATGTCGCTGGCCTTTTTCGGTAAAGGTCTGAGCGCGATCGGCTGGGCGGTGCTTGGCGATGTCGCGCCCCGCGAAATGACGGGCCTGAGCGGCGGTGTGTTCAACGGGATCGGCAACGTCGCTGGAATCGTGACGCCCATCGTCATTGGATTCGTCGTTGCCTCCACGGGCTCATTCGATCGTGCCCTGTGGTTCGTGGGTGCGCATGGTCTGATCGCGATTCTTGCGTATGGTTTGCTTGCGGGCCAGTTCAGGCGCATCGAACTGGATGTGTAAAGCGTCAAATCCTGACGCGAAGCGGGCCACCTGCGCCTGGCTCTCCACCTGCGTATGGGATGCGAGGCCATCCACATCGAGCAATTTCACCCATCAAACAGCAATGGCACATAAAGGAGACCCTATGACCCAACTGCGATCCGCCATTCACCGAGCGATGCTGCTCTCGACGATGCTCTTGGCCGCTTCCCCGCAACTGCATGCGCAAACCGACGAGGTCCGGCAGCTTGCTGCCGCCAACGAGCAGCTCCGCGCGGCCATGCTTGCGCCCGATGCCGCCAAACTCGATCCGCTGCTGCACGACCACCTCACTTATGGCCATTCTTCCGCCAAGGTGGACAACAAAGCCAGCCTGATGAAGGCGCTTCTTACCGGCACATCAAAGTTCACCCGCATCGACCTCTCACAGCTGAAGATCGACGTCGTCGGCCATGCAGCCACCGTCCGATACATCTTCGACGCTGACACACATCCCGCAGGAAAACCTGCCGCTCCGGTGCACCTTCAGGTTCTTTCGGTATGGGTGCAGGAATCCTCCGGATGGAAGATGCTTGCCAGGCAAGCGGTCAATCAACCCAACTGATCGGATTTGTCGCGCCACCTAGACGGACGATGCCAATTGCCATGCGTTTCCTGGCCACGAGCTGGCCGTTCGATGTGGTGGCGCACTTTGCCTTGTGGCAGCCGATGAAAGCCACTCCATCTTTGCCTGGCTGAATCCAATCGGAAGAGTCTGTGCTGGGTCGGGCTCCGCGCGAGGAGATGGTCAACACGTCCTGTGGGATGCTTGTTCAGGTGATCGTCTGGGTCCGTCTGGGTCCGTCTGGGTCTTTCCCCAGACGCGGCCAGACATGCGCCGGTGAAAGCGAGTGCGTAGACGCGTTGCCACGTCCCAAAGGGAGCGCGCTACCGCTTACGCGTGGAGTGCCGCTGAAGTACGGGCATTTCCCACCAGCGTGAATGATGAGACGACACCTTTCAGCTTGGCCGCTTGCTCCTCAAGCGATTGGGTGGCCGCAGCTGCCTGCTCGACCAGCGCCGCATTCTGTTGCGTCACCTGGTCCATCTGAACGATGGCTTGGTTCACCTGCTCGATGCCACGGCTTTGCTCTTCAGACGCCGCAGCGATTTCGCCGACGATTTCGGAAACTCGCTTGATCGCGGACTTGACTTCGCTCATGACATTGCCAGCCTCGGCGGCCTGCTGCGAACCGTCCCGGACGGTGACGACAGAGGAGGCGATCAGCTCGTTGATTTCCTTTGCCGCTGCGGCGGAGCGCTGGGCCAAACTGCGCACTTCGCTGGCCACCACCGCAAACCCTCTTCCTTGCTCGCCGGCACGGGCAGCTTCCACGGCAGCATTGAGCGCGAGAATATTCGTTTGGAATGCGATCCCTTCAATGACGCCGGTAATATCGGAGATCTTGCTTGAGCTGCCGCTGATGCGCGCCATCGTGCTGACCACAGCCAGTACAGCATCGTTGCCGGCTGCAGCGATATGGGCGGCGTTCGCCGCCAAAGCATTTGCCTGATGCGCGTTGTCGGCGTTCTGCCTCACAGTCTCCGTCAGTTGCGTCATGCTGGAGGCGGTCTGCTCCAACGACGCAGCCTGTTCTTCCGTGCGCGTTGACAGGTCAAGGTTTCCAGCGGCGATCTCGTGTGTGGCGGTGGTCACGGAATCGGTCGACAACTTCACGGCGGACACGGTTTGTTCCACACGCAGCATCAGCTTGTCGAATGCAACGGCGGAGCGGCCAAACTCGTCCATGCGAGGGCTCGCGGCACGCTTGGACAGATCGAGCGTGCGTGAAATTTCTTCGAATTTCCCACGCATGCGCTCGAAGCCACCGCATACGACGCGCAGAAAATGCAAGGTACTGCAAAGGTTGGCGATGCAGCCGATCGACCCAATCGCGATCTGCGCAATCAGCAATGGGCGATACAGTTCAGCCGTATTCGCATCCAGATGCGATAAGCCGACGACGCCCAGCAGCCCAACGATAAACATGAGTGCCGCGCTCGTGCCGAACGCCAGCAATAATTTGAGTCGGATCGTGATGACCGGTTTCTGCACTTGTTTTCTCCGAGGAGCGCGCGAGCGCTGACGAGCCGAGATCAAATCGGGCATCGCCTCGTTTAACGGTCGTCATCAGAGATGCTGGATAGGCGTTTACCCGGGATGTCGGAATGCAGGTTGCGCAGCGGTTCGCTATCTCGAGGTCAACCATTTGCAATGGCAAATACAAAGCTGAATGCTGGCAGCACCGTCGACCGGCTCGTCAGCAGCGCCGGCGCCTTGCATGCACGAAAATGACGATGACCCCACAATAAGCACGCAGCTTCATTGCGAGGCCTCTTGATTCGCTTCGCCGCCCGATGCTGCCCCGAGCATCGGCCGCACTCCGTGATGACCGCACCCGGGGCAGAGCGCTTTTCCTCCAATTGCCATGCTTCCTGACATGATTTCCCTGGCGCTGTTCTGGCGCGCGGTCGAGACACGCAGTTTGTCAAAGGCCGCCGAGCAGTCGCATATTGCGCTTGCAGCAGCGAGCCGACGCATCGCGCTGCTTGAGCACCGCTATGGCGTGCTGTTGCTGCATCGGTCGCGGCAGGGCGTCGAGCCAACGGCCGCGGGCAAGGCGCTCGCGTTCCATGCGCAACTGATGATGGAGCAGGCGGAGAGGTTGCAGGCGGACATGTCCGACTACGCGAAAGGCGCCAAGGGACAACTCCGCATTCAAGCGAACACTTCCGCCATGACGCAATTTCTGGCGAAGGATCTTTCCGTCTTTGCAGCCCGGTATCCGGAGGTCAAGCTTGATCTGAAGGAGCGCCGCAGTGGCGACATCGCCCAGGCTGTGCGGGAAGGCAAGACTGATATCGGCGTCGTGGTTGACGGGCCTTCGCGCGAGGGGCTGATTTGCTACGAATACCAGCGCGACCGGCTGGTCGCCATCGTTCCGCGGGGGCATGCCTTGCGCGGGCGCCGGGTGGCGTTTTCCGCGCTGGCCGAATACGACTTTGTCGGCCTGGATAGTTCCACGGCAATGTGGCGGCTGGTGGCAGACGCCGCCGCCACAGAAGGGCTGTCGCTGCGCCTGCGCATGCAGGTCAACAGCTTCGAGGCGGTGTGCAAGCTCGTGCAGGCAGGCATGGGGGTTGGGGTGCTGCCGGAGATTGCTGCGTCCAACTTCGCCAAGGACATGGGGCTGCGCCTGATCTCGCTCACGGATGCCTGGGCTGAGCGCCGCATGTTTGTTTGTGTGCGGGATTTTGCTGCGCTTCCGGCCATCGGGCGCCGGCTGGTCGAGCATCTGATCGGCCCACACCCACAGGCGGAGGCGCCTCAGGTACAAGCAAACGGGACGTGACCGCCCGAACACGTCGACTAGGGTCTATACGGTCTTCGCAATTGGCGAAGGCAGCGTTGACCACTGCGCAATTCTCTTGCCCGCGCAGCCTCGCTACGCTGCGGGTCTGTGCCGGATGCATCGTTCAGTGTCCGGCCGTCTCAACAAGACAGCGAGGCAGAGATGACCCCCGATGCAGAGGCGCTCCAGGCATGGATCGGTCGCACCGAAACGTGTAGCGACCAGATCGCTCCTGTGCCGGTGGCTGCCCTGTCGGCCACGCTGGATCGCGATGATCCGTATCCGAGCGCCGGCGACACCCTCGCGCCACTGTGGCACTGGTTGTACTTTCTGCCGCTGCACAAGCAATCGGAAATCGGACCTGACGGACACGCAAGGCGCGGCGGCTTCCTGCCTTCGGTTGCATTGCCGCGTCGCATGTGGGCGGGTGGCCGCCTCTGGTTCCATCAGCCACTGCGTGTGGGCGAGCAGATCGAGCGCACCTCGCGCATTGTCGACGTCAGTCACAAGAGCGGCCGCACCGGTGCCCTGGTCTTCGTGCTGGTACGGCACGAGATCAGTAACGCGCACGGCTTGGCCGTGACCGAAGAGCACGACATCGTCTATCGGGACAACCCCAGGCCGGACGATCCTGCTCCGGCCCCCAAGGCGGCTGCGACCGATGCCGCGTGGGAGCGCGTTGTCCACCCGGACGATGTCTTGCTGTTCCGCTATTCAGCGCTCACCTTCAACGGCCACCGCATTCACTACGACCGCCGCTACGTCACCGAGGTCGAGGGCTATCCGGGCCTGATCGTGCACGGACCGCTGATCGCAACGTTGCTCGTCGATCTGCTGCGCCGCCACATGCCGGATGCGCAACTGACCGGCTTTGCGTTTCGCGCCGTCCGGCCGCTCTTTGATATCGCGCCGTTTTCGGTGTGCGGCAAGCCCGAGGCCGACGGCAAGACCGTCAAGCTCTGGGCCAAGGACGCCAGCGGCTGGCTCGCCATGGAAGCGACCGCCACACTGGTCTGACATCTCCCACCCAAATTCGATTCTTCTCGATCCACCAAAGGAAGCTCCCCGTGTTGATGGCAGCCGACAAGTACCAGGACATCCGTGACGCCATACGTGACCTGTGTGCGCAATTCCCCTCCGAATACTTTCGCCGGATCGATGAGGCGCGCGGCTATCCCGAGGCGTTTGTTGACGCGCTCACGCAGGCGGGCTGGCTCGCGGCGCTGATCCCCCAGGAATACGGCGGCTCCGGCCTTGGCCTGACCGAGGCGTCCGTCATCATGGAAGAGATCAACCGGGCTGGCGGTAACTCGGGCGCCTGCCACGGCCAGATGTACAACATGGGCACGCTGCTGCGCCACGGTTCAGAGCAGCAGAAGCGCGCGTATCTGCCGAAGATCGCCAGCGGCGAGTTGCGCCTGCAATCGATGGGCGTGACCGAGCCGACCACCGGCACCGACACCACGCAGCTCAAGACCACCGCTGTGCGGCACGGCGACCGTTACGTGGTGAACGGCCAGAAGGTGTGGATCTCGCGTGTGCAGCACTCGGACCTGATGATCCTGCTGGCCCGCACGACGCCGCTGTCTGAAGTCAGGAAGAAGTCGGAAGGCATGTCGATCTTCCTGGTCGATCTGCATCAGGCCATCGGCCAGGGGCTGACGGTGCGGCCGATTCCGAACATGGTCAACCACGAGACCAACGAACTGTTCTTCGACAACCTCGAGATTCCGGCGGAAAACCTGATCGGTGAAGAGGGCAACGGTTTCAAGTACATCCTGGACGGCCTGAATGCCGAGCGGACTTTGATTGCCGCGGAATGCATTGGCGACGGCTATTGGTTCATCGACAAGGTCTCGAAATACGTCAACGAACGCGTGGTGTTCGGGCGCCCCATCGGGCAGAACCAGGGCGTGCAATTTCCCATTGCGCGCGCCTACATCAATATCGAAGCGGCCAACCTGATGCGCTTCAATGCGTGCGAGCTGTTTGACACGCATCAGCCGTGCGGCGCACAGGCCAACATGGCCAAGCTGCTGGCCGCCGATGCCTCCTGGGAGGCGGCCAACGCCTGCCTGCAGTTCCACGGCGGTTTCGGCTTCGCCAACGAGTACGACGTCGAGCGCAAGTTCCGGGAGACGCGCCTGTATCAGGTGGCGCCGATTTCGACCAACCTCATCCTGTCGTACGTGGCGGAGCACGTTCTCGGCCTGCCGCGTTCGTTCTGATTTTCTGAATTTCTGAAGGAGCAAGCGATGCTTCCTCTTGACGGCATTACTGTCGTGACGCTCGAACATGCGATTGCCGCGCCGTTCTGTACGCGCCAGTTGGCCGATCTTGGCGCGCGCGTGATCAAGATCGAGCGGCCCGGTGTGGGCGATTTCGCACGCGCCTATGACGAACGCGTGCGCGGCCTGGCATCCCATTTCGTGTGGACCAACCGTTCGAAAGAAAGCCTGACGCTCGACGTCAAGCATCCGGAAGCACAAGACGTGCTCATCCAGTTGCTTGCGCAGGCGGACGTGCTGGTGCAAAACCTCGCGCCAGGCGCGGCCGCGCGTCTTGGGTTGTCGTTCGAAGCCTTGCATGAACGATTTCCCCGCCTGATCGTGTGCGACATCTCGGGCTACGGCGCAGATGGCCCGTATCGTGACAAGAAGGCCTACGACCTGCTGATTCAGGCCGAGTCGGGTTTCCTGTCGGTCACCGGCACGCAGCAGGAACCGGCCAAGGCGGGCTGTTCGATCGCTGACATCTCGGCCGGCATGTATGCATACAGCAATATCCTGTCCGCGCTGATCGCGCGCGGCAAAACCGGGGAGGGCTGCCGCATCGATGTCTCGATGCTCGAGTGCATGGCCGAGTGGATGAGCTTTCCGCTGTATTACACGTTTGACGGCGCCCAGCCGCCGCAGCGCGCGGGGGCGGCGCACGCCACGATCTATCCGTACGGCCCGTTTGTTGCGGGCGATGGCAAGACCGTGATCCTGGGGTTGCAGAACGAGCGCGAGTGGGAGGCGTTTTGCGCGAAGGTGCTACAGCAGCCGGCGCTGGCGACGGACCCGCGCTTCTCATCCAATTCCCGGCGCACGGTTGCGCGAGAGGAATTGCGCGCGATCATTGACGCGGCGTTTTCCGGGCTCAATGCAGAGCAGCTCATCGAACGGCTCGACCAGGCGCAGATCGCCAATGCACACGTGAACACGATGCAGGACGTCTGGCAGCACCCTCAACTCAAGGCGCGTCACCGCTGGGCCAATGTGAAGACCCCGGCGGGAGAGATTCCTGCGTTGCGGCCACCGGGCATACCGGACGCGATCGTGCCGCGCTTCGACCCGATTCCCGCGCTTGGGGAGCATACCGAGGCCATCATGGTCGCGCTTGGATACAGCCAGGAGGCGATTGACCGCCTGCGTGCGGAACAGGCCATCTGAATACAACGGGACGCAAGGACACCCCCCCATGACTGACCACCCGAGCCAAGCCCTCGCAACGTTTGCTTCGACGCTGCGTTTCGGCGACATTCCCGCGCCGGTCGTGCTGCGCGCCGAAGAACTGTTCCTTGACTGGGTCGGCTCCTGCCTTGCCGGCAAGGGTGCGCGGCCGGTCGAGACGCTGGAGCGTTTTGCCCGCGCGATGGGCCCGGACAGCGGATCGGCCGAAGTGCTGATCTCGCGCCGATCGACCTCGCCGCTGTTTGCCGCGCTGGTCAATGCGGCTGCCTCGCACTTCGCCGAGCAGGACGACGTTCACAACGGCTCGGTGTTCCACCCTGCGACGGTGGTGTTTCCGGCCGCGCTGGCGGTGGCGCAGGCGCTGGGGTGCGCCGGCCGCGATCTGTTGACGGCGGCGGTTGCCGGCTATGAGGTCGGCATCCGTGTCGGCGAGTGTCTTGGCCGTTCGCACTACAAGGTGTTTCACACCACGGGCACTGCGGGCACGCTCGCGGCTGCCGCCGCGGCCGGACGTCTGCTGGGGCTTTCGCCCACCCAGATGCTCGATGCGTTCGGGTCAGCCGGTACTCAGTCGGCGGGTTTGTGGGAATTTCTGCGCGATGCGGCCGACTCCAAGCAATTGCACACCGCGCATGCTGCTGCCTGTGGTTTGTCGGCCGCCTACCTGGCGCGCGATGGTTTCACTGGTGCGCGACGCATTCTCGAAGGCGAGCAGGGAATGGCTGCCGGCATGTCGCAGGACGCGGATCCGGCGCGCCTGACCGACCGCCTTGGCCAACGCTGGGCCCTCGCCGAGACCTCGTTCAAATACCACGCCTCATGTCGCCATACCCATCCGGCGGCCGATGCGCTGCTGCAGGTGGTGGAGGCACATGGGCTCTCGCCCGCGCAGATTGATTGCGTCACGGCGCATGTCCACCAGGGCGCAATCGACGTGCTGGGGCCGGTGGTAGACCCGCAGACTGTCCATCAGGCGAAGTTCTCGATGGGCACGGTGCTCGGGCTGATCGCGCACCTTCGGCGCGCTGGTGTCGACGAGTTCGCGTCCAGGTTCAACGATGCGGAGGTTGTGGCGTTGCGCGACAAGGTCGTGATGGAGCTGGATGCCGAGGTTGATCAAGCCTATCCGGCGCGCTGGATAGGCAAGGTGACGGTGCTGACCACGGATGGGCGACGCTTGCATGGCCGTGTCGACGAGCCGAAGGGCGATCCTGGCAATACGCTGTCGCGCAGCGAGCTGGAAGACAAGGCGGTGCGTCTGGCGGCGTTCAGCCAAGCCGCCGATGCGGCGCAAATGCGGACCGTGCTTGCATCGATCCGGAGTCTCGCCGGGGCCGAGCGCATCGGCCGGCTGATGCCGTCCCATACGTGAGTGCGTCATGACCCCGCAGACTGCGCGCTCCTACCTGTTCGTTCCCGGGCATCGGCCGGATCGCTTCGACAAGGCGGTTGGCGCCGGAGCGGACGCGGTCATTGTCGATCTGGAAGACGCCGTGCCGCCGCAGGACAAGGCCGCCGCGCGCGACGCGCTCACGGCATGGTTGTCACCCGAGCGTCCGGTGCTGGTTCGCATCAACAGTGCCGGCAGCGAGGCATTCGAAGAGGATCTGCGCTTGTGTAGCGCGCCGGGCGTGGCCGGCATTGTGCTGCCGAAGGCCGAGACGCTTGACGGGCCGATCCTGGATCGATGCACATCTGCTGGCACGGCAATCTTCCCGCTCATCGAGACCGCGCAGGGCATCTGGAATGCGCGCGCGCTGGCGCAGACACCCGGCGTGCAGCGGCTCATGTTTGGCTCGATCGACCTGCAGGTCGATCTCGATATGGATGCCGATGAAGACGACCTGCTGTACTACCGTTCGCATCTCGTGCTGGTGTCCCGCGTGGCGGGGCTGCCGTCGCCTGTCGACGGTGTGAGCACCGCCCTTGACGACGCCGAACAACTGCGCGCCGATACGCTGCGTGCGCGCCGCCTCGGGTTCGGGGCAAAGCTGTGCATCCATCCTCGGCAGGTCGGCTGCGTGCATGCTGCACTCAGCCCTTCCGAACAAGACGTTACCTGGGCCAGGCGTATCGTTGCAGCGGCCGACGCCGCACGCGGGGCGGCAGTCGCAGTGGACGGGAAGATGGTGGATCTGCCCGTGATACGCAAGGCGCAGAGGATTTTATCGAGCAGTCCATCGTAACGACTGCACAACGTGGAGGAGACAATGAAGAAAACCCTGACAACACTATTTGGCGCCATGGCGCTGCTGGCCAGCAGCGCAGCCCCCGCCCAACAGCAGCCGATCGTCATCAAGTTCAGCCACGTGGTGGCGCATGACACGCCCAAGGGGCTGGGCGCCGAGTATTTCAAGAAGCTCGCGGAAGAACGTACCAAGGGCCGCGTCAAGGTCGAGGTCTATCCGAACAGCACCCTGTATAAGGACGGGGAGGAGCTGCAGGCGCTGCAGCTCGGCTCGGTGCAGATGCTGGCGCCGTCGCTGGCAAAGTTCGGCCCGCTGGGCGTGCGCGAATTCGAGGCGTTCGATCTGCCGTACCTGTTCTCCGACTATGCGGAGCTGCACAAGGTGACGCAGGGCCCGGTCGGCAAGCAGTTGCTCGACAAGCTGCAAAGCAAGGGCATTACCGGGCTGGCGTACTGGGATAACGGCTTCAAGGTCATGACTGCAAACAAGCCGCTGCGCGTGCCGGCCGACTTCAAGGGCCTGAAGTTCCGAATCCAGTCGTCCAAGGTGCTGGATTCGCAGTTCCGCGCGCTGGGCGCGATTCCGCAGGTCATGGCGTTTTCGGAGGTGTATCAGGGCCTGCAGACCGGCGTGGTCGACGGTACCGAGAACACCACCTCGAACATCCTCACGCAGCGCATGAACGAGGTGCAGAAGTACCTGACGGCGTCCAACCACGGCTATATCGGCTACGCGGTGATCGTCAACAAGAAGTTCTGGGATGGCCTGCCGCCGGATATCCGCAGCACGCTCGAAGGCGCGATGCGCGATGCCACCACCTATGCCGACGACATTGCCAAGAAGGAGAACGACGACACGCTGGACAAGATCAAGGCGACGGGCAAGACGCAGATCATCGCGCTCACTCCGGCGGAACGCACCCAATGGAAGCAGGCGCTGGTCAAGGTGCATCACCAGCAGGAGAGCCGTGTCGGCAAGGACACGATCGAGGCCATCTACAAGGCGACGGGCTTCGACCTCGCCAAGCCGTAATCCGGCCGGTGCTGGCCGCGGCGGTCATGCTGCGGCGGCCATCTGATTGCGCATTCACCAGGTCTGCTCATATTGGGAACGTACGCACGTTCCCCGCGCGAACAGACCCCAAGACCGGGCAGGTCCTATGATCCTCAAAATTCTCGATCACCTCGAGGAGTGGCTGATCGCCTTCCTCATCGGGGCGGCAACGCTGGTGATCTTCGTTGCCGTGGTGCACCGCTATGCCTCAGGCATTCCCGTCCTGCAGGATTACCTGCTCCAGATCGACATGAGTTGGGCGCAGGAGCTGTGCATCTACATGTTCATCTGGATGGCGAAGTTCGGCGCCGCCTACGGCGTGCGCACCGGCATCCACGTGGGCGTGGACGTGCTGATCAACCGGTTCGGCGACCGCCTGCGCGGCGGCTTTGTCGTATTCGGGTTGCTGGCCGGCGCGTTGTTCACCGGCATCGTCGGCACCATGGGTGCGCGCTTCGTCTGGGAGATCGCGCACACGGATCAGGTGTCGCCGGACCTTGAAGCGCCAATGTGGCTGGTCTACCTGGCCATTCCGTGCGGCTCGTACCTGATGTGCTTCCGCTTTCTGCAAGTGGCCTGGAACTTTGTGCGCACCGGCAAGCTGCCGCATCACGACATTGCGCATGTCGAGGGTGTGGACGAAGCCGCCGCGCCAGACCTCCACCCGCATGACCTGAGCCACGAGGCACGGCAATGAGCGCATACATCATTTTTGGCCTGCTGATCCTGCTGATGATCACGGGCATGCCGATCTCGATCTCGCTCGGCCTCACGGTGCTGACGTATCTGTTCACCATGACGCACGTGCCGATTGAATCGGTGGCACTCAAGTTGTTCACCGGGATCGAGAAGTTCGAGATCATGGCGATCCCGTTCTTCATCCTGGCGGGCAACTTCCTGACACACGGCGGAGTGGCACGGCGCATGATCGCCTTTGCCACCTCCATGATCGGTCGCTGGCATGGCGGCCTGGGGCTGGCGGGCGTGGTCGCCTGCGCGCTGTTTGCCGCCATCTGCGGTTCCAGCCCGGCGACGGTCGTGGCCATCGGCTCGGTCGTGCTGCCGGCGATGGAGCAGCAGGGCTTTCCCCGCAAATTTGGCGCCGGCGTGATCGCGACATCGGGCGCGCTCGGCATCCTGATGCTGCCTTCGATCGTCAAGGTCATCTATGCGGTGTCGACCAACACGTCGATCGGGGCACTGTTCGTCGCGGGTGTGATTCCGGGGTTGATCCTGACCGCGATGCTGGCCGTCACCACGTCGCACATCGCCAGGAAGAACGACTATCCGCGCATGCCCAAGGCCACCTGGGGCGAGCGTTTCAACGCTTTCCGCGAGAGCATCTGGGGCTTGTTCCTGGTTGTCGTGGTGATCGGCGGCATCTATTCGGGCATCTTCACGGCCACTGAGGCAGCGGCAATGAGTGCGGTCTACGCGTTCTTCGTGGCCGTGTTCGTCTACAAGGACATGAGACTCAAGGATGTGCCGAAAGTCCTGCTCGCATCGGCCAACCTGAGCGCGATGATCCTGTACATCATCACCAACGCTGTGCTGTTCTCGTTCCTGATGACCTCGGAGAACATTCCGCAGCAGATGGCGGAATGGTTGCTGCACATGGGGCTGGGACCCGTCACGTTCCTGCTGATGGTCAATGTGCTGCTGCTGATTGCCGGCAACGTGATGGAGCCGTCTTCAATCGTGCTCATCATGGCGCCGATCCTGTTTCCGGTGGCGGTCAAGCTGGGTATCGACCCCGTCCATTTCGGCATCATGATCATCATCAACATGGAAGTTGGCCTGTGTCATCCACCGGTCGGGCTCAATCTCTATGTCACCAGCGGCATCACGCGCATGGGCATTACCGAGTTGACGGTGGCTGTCTGGCCGTGGCTGCTGACGATGATCGTATTCCTGGTGATGGCGACGTACATGCCCATCCTTTCGCTCTGGCTCCCCAAGGCGCTGGGCATGATGTGATGGTGTTGGGATATCCGCTCGGCAACAGCGGTTGACGAGACGCCGTGCCCCATGCTGCGATGCCGTTGGCGACGAGACGGATGTTTCACGCGCACGGTGTACCGAGCGTGGCGGCCGCATTGCGCAAGGCGCGGATGACTGCCTCTACCGGCGCGCCTGCAGGGGCGGTATGCAGCAAACCGACCACCGGTGCCACATTCGACACCTTGAGCGGCAGGAAACAAAACTGATCGCCGTCCAGCGCGCGGCTCGCGCTTTGGAGCGAGGAGACGAATAGCCCGTTCAGGCGATCCGCCACGGCAAGATTCGTCGGTAAGGACAACGACTCCAGCACGACCCGGGGCATGGACAGTCCGGCCAGCGCGAACTCGGCCTCGATCGCCCGGCGCATCGGCGTGCCGGATGCCGGCGCGATCCACGGGTACTGCGCAGCATCCTGCCACGTGATCTTGCGCCGCCCGTTCAAGGGATGACGGCGAGTCGCGACGACGCGAACTTCGTCTCGGTACAGCCCTTGCGCGACCAGCCCGGATTGCATGGCCGTCGCTTCCAGTCGACACACCAGCAGGTCGAGCTCGCGCCGTTGCATTGCCGGCAGCAACTGGTCGAGCGTGCCCTCGCGCATCTGCAGGAGGATCGCGCTGCCGTCGCGGTGCAGCGTTTCGATCGCCTGCGGCAGCAGCACCGCCGCAATGCCTGGCAGAAAGCCAATGGAAACAGGCACCCCCATGCCTTGCCGGAGCGCCCCCAACGCTGCAGGCAGCCGGCCGAGGTCGGCCAGAATGCGCTCGATGCTCGCCAGTACCGTTTCGCCGTACACGGTGGGAGCGACGCGGCGCGTGGTGCGGACGAAGAGCACGACACCCAGCTCTTGTTCCAGTTCGCGCAGCCATTTGGACAGCGCAGGCTGCGACAGCGCTGCGGCCTCGGCGGTCTGGCTGAAACTGAGGGTGCGCCCGAGCAGGTCCAGCATTTCCAGCTCGCGCAAGCGCAGGCGGCGCAAGGCGTTCGGTAAGGCTTCGGCGGCGCCGGCCGGCGCGGCTGGCGAGATCGCGCTTCTGCCTGGGTCACTGCGCCCGCTCCGGCCCCGTGTTTGTGTCATCGCCACCGCCTCGATTTATGCATCTGACTGTATAGATTGCCCGATATCTATCATGAAATTGCGCATCCGGCCGCGCCACAATGCTCGCAGCCCCGGGCTGTGCCAACGCCAGCATCGGGCGATTCGAGAACCGCTTGCCATCGCCCCCGCTCCCCAACCAAAGACGAGGGGCGATGCGACAAGCCCCAAGGAGGAGCATTCCAATGAAGACGATTTTCCGCCACGCAGGCCTCACGCTGTGCGTCGCTGCACTCACCGCTGCGGTAGCATGCGCGCCCGCCAGCGCAGAAGAGTTGTTCAGCGTCACCCTGCTGGGGACGGGCTCGCCGCGCCCGTCCACCGAGCGGAACGGGCCGAGCACGCTGGTTGAAGTCGCTGGCCAGAAGCTGATGTTCGACATGGGCCGCAACAACACGGTGGCGCTTTCGCGCGCCCACATCCCGCTGGGCGCCATCACGGCGCACTTCATCACCCATCTGCACTCGGACCACATCAACGGGCTACCTGATCTGTACCTGTCTGGCTGGATCGGCGCGCCCTACGCCAACCGCGTGAAGCCCTTCGTCGTCTACGGGCCCAAAGGCACACAGGCAATGATGCAGCATCTGTACGACGCCTTCGAGGAAGACCGCCGCATCCGTCACGCGGACGAACACGAAAGCCTGGACGCCGCGCAAATCGAGGCGCACGACATCGGCACGGGCGTTGTCTACAACGTCGGTGGTGTCCGGGTGACCGCCTTCCCGGTCTTCCATGGCGAGCTGATCAAGCCGGCCTATGGCTACAAGATCGAGTACAAGGGGCACAAGATCGTCCTGTCCGGCGACACGCGCTACGCCAAGACGGTCGAGCAGGAGGGGGCTGGAGCCGACCTGTTGATCCACGAGGTCGCCACCGTTGGCGGTGGAGCCGACACCTTGGTGGCCTCCGAACCGTTCTACCGTGCCGTGCTGGACCACCACATCACGGCGGAAGACGCGGGCAGGCTTTTCACGATTGCAAAGCCCCAGCTCGCGGTATACAGCCACATTGTCGCGCCCGGCAATTTCAAGGGCAGTGTGGCTGAGCAACTGATCAGCGAGACACGCAAAACCTACGAAGGTCCGTTGGTGGTTGGCGAGGACATGATGCGCTTCCGGGTCAGCGATAAGGGCATTGCCATGGACAAGCTTTGAGCTGGGTTCGGCGTGTGCACCGTCGCGGCTCCCCATGAGATGTTGGTCACATGAGGACGGCGGCGCATCCGCGCAGTTGACGGATTGGGCGCCGCCACAAGCGGTGCCCAATCCGGCGGACTCAAGTCAGTGGGCCAGGAAATCGATGGCCATCCGGTTGAACGCATCAGCGTGCTCCCACTGCACCCAGTGGCCGCAGCGATTGAAGATGTGCATCTGCGCGGTCGGCAAGCCGGCGATCAGGCGCAGACCGACATCCATCGGCACGAAACGGTCGTCGCGGCCCCAGATCACGAGCGTGGGCGCTGCTATCTCGCCCAGGCGCGATCCATAGTCGGTGAATTGTTTCGGATTTGCGGCCAGGCTCTTCACGAAGTTCTCGAGGTGGTCGCGCCGCGCGAGCATGTTGTCCAGGCGCGTCTGCATCAGTTCATCGGTCAGCGAGCTGGCGTCATAGACGAACACATTCATCATCCGCTTCAGGTTCTCGATGGTTGGCTCGCGGTACAGGCCATTGAGCAGCTTGATGCCTTCAGTGGGCATCGGCACGAACTGGCTGGGCCCGCCGGTGCCGCCGCCCATCAGCACGAGCTTGCCGACACGCTGGGGATTGGCCAGCGCAAACGCAACCGCACTGTGCCCACCCATGGAGTTGCCGATGATGTGTACGCGCTCGACGTCGAGCGCGTCGAGCACAGCCTTGAGCACGCGGCCGTTCAGCTCCGAGCGCGAGCCCGTGCTGACAACCGGGTCGCTCTTGCTCCAGCCGGGGCAATCCACCAGCAACACGCGATAGCCGGCTGCGACCAGCGGCTCGACGTTCCGATTGAAGTTGGCCCAGCCGCTCGCGCCTGGGCCCGAGCCGTGCAGCATCACGACGGTCTCGGTGCCTGCGCCGGCATCGTTGTAGTGAATCCGGAATGGGGTGTCGCCGTCCTTGATGGTGACGAACCGGCTGGTCGAGGCTTCCGTGATCGGGTGTACTGCTGCATCCATGATGATCTTCCTTCCTGGACAGAATTTGGATTGAAGTTGAACTGAAACGTGAACGAGAGAGGTGTCGCGCCGGGCACAAGCCCTCACCTGTCAGGCGCCTTGCCCGTCCGCCAGCACGGCGCCCGAGTCCAGGTGTCTGGGGAACGAACCCACCACACTCAGCGCGGCAACCGCCGCCATGGCAATCAGCGGAATGCTGGCCCCCACCAGCATCGACGGGCTCTGCCCCAGCGCGAAGAGCTGCCCCGCGACGAGCGGCCCGAGAATCGAGCCGAGCCGGCCGATGGCAACCGCCGCCCCCACGCCGGTGCCGCGCACTTCGGTGGGATACGCCTGGCCGGCGAGCGCATACAGCACCGACTGCCCGCCGACGAGGAAGAGGCCGCAGAAGAACGCGCCGCACGCCATCGACAGGCTGCCGCCGGCGCTCGCAAGGCCCGCCAGCGCCGCCGCGGTGCCTGCATACATGGCGACGACCGTGAGGCGCCGGCCGAAGCGGTCCATCACGTTGGCGATACCGACCGCGCCGATGCCGCCACCGATGTTGAACATCATCATTGCCACGCCTGCCTGCGTGCGCGACAGCCCGTTGGACAGCACCATCGACGGCAGCCAGTTCATCAGGAAATAGAGCACGATCAACGTGCCCAGATAGCTGATCCACAGCGCAAGCGTGGTGCGTGCGCGCCCGTGGTGGTACAGCGCGTCGACGAAGCCCGGCGTGGTGGTGTCTGCGGCCGATGACTTGGCCTCGACAAACTGCACCGATTCGCGCAGGCACAGCGCGAGCAGCGGCAGCATCAGCAGGGGCCCGAAGCCGCCCACATAGAAGATATGTCGCCAGGCATCCTCGCCGGGGCTCACCACGCCGATCGCGGCTGCCAGCGCGGCGCCGAACGGCATGCCGCAATACATCGCGCCCACCGCAGTACTGCGGTGCCGGGGCGATGCCGCTTCCGAGCACAGCGCGATCAGGTTCGGCATGGCAGCGCCAAGGCCAAGGCCAGTCAGCAGGCGCGCAACCAGCAGGCTCTGGAAATCCCACACCAGCGTCGTCGCCAGGGAGAACACACCGAACAAGGCCACCGACAACATGAGTACGCGCTTGCGGCCCAGGCGGTCTGCGAGCCGCCCGCCCAGCGCTGCACCCGGCAGCAGGCCGATGGCGCCGGCGCTGAACGCCCAGCCCATCTGTGCTACTGAAAGCGAGAACGCCTTCGCGATACGCGGCGCGGCAACGCCCGCCGATTGCAGATCCAGTCCTTCGAGCAGTGCGATCGCCAGGCAAAGGCCGATGGTGACGATGCTCCCGCGCGCGGTGCGTTCGCCGGCGCTGCTTGTCTGTAACGTGTTCATGGTTGTCTCCGGGTTGTGAATCAAAGCCGCTCTAGGTGGCGGCATGGCTTTGGTGTTCATTCAAGCTAACGGCGGCACGGCAAGGCGCGCCGCCCTGCGTGTCATTGCCGTGCTTCGAGCGAGCGTTTCTTCAGGTCCAGCGCGACGTCAACGATCATGTCCTCTTGGCCCCCCACCATCCGGCGCTTGCCGAGCTCGAGGAGAATGTCCACGGTCTTCAGGCCGTACTTCCTTGCGGCGACTTCGGAGTGCCGCAGGAAGCTCGAATAGACACCGGCATAGCCGAGTGCGAGCGTTTCGCGGTCGACTCGCACCGGGCGGTCCTGGAGCGGGCGTACGATGTCATCGGCGGCATCCATCAGCGTGTACAGGTCGGTGCCATGGTTCCAGCCAAGGCGTTCCGCTGCGGCGATGAACACCTCGAGCGGTGCATTGCCCGCGCCGGCGCCCATGCCGGCCAGCGACGCATCGATACGGTCGCAGCCTTCCTCCACCGCGACGATCGAGTTGGCCACCCCGAGCGACAGGTTGTGATGCGCGTGGATGCCGGTTTGCGTGTCGGCGTTCAACGTGTCCTTCAGCGCTCGGAAGCGTGCGCGAACGTCGTTCATCGTCAGCGCACCGCCGGAATCGACCACGTAGATGCAGGTCGCGCCGTAGCTTTCCATCTTCTTCGCTTCGGCGGCGAGGTTCTCGGGCGTGGTCATGTGGCTCATCATCAGGAAACCGACCGTGTCCATGCCGAGTTCGCGCGCGTACTCGATGTGCTGCTTCGAGATGTCCGCCTCCGTGCAGTGCGTGGCAACGCGCACCACACGCGCACCGGCGTCGTGGGCCGCCTTCAGGTCGTGCGTGGTGCCGATGCCGGGCAGCAGCAGCGTGGCGATCTTCGCGTGCTGCACCACCTCGGCCACGGCCGCGATCCATTCGAGATCGCTGTGCGCGCCGAAGCCATAGTTGAAGCTTGATCCCTGCAGACCGTCGCCGTGCGCGACTTCGATGCTGTCGACCTTGGCGCGATCCAGGGCGCGCGCGATGTCTTGCACGTTCTGGATCGAGTACTGATGGCGGATCGCGTGGCTGCCGTCACGCAGCGTCACGTCGGAGATATAGAGTTTCCGGGTCATGGCGGTGCTCATGCGTAGGCTCCTTGAACGCACAGCAGCGATTGCGCCATCCGCTCGGCGGTTGCCAGCGCTGCGGACGTCATGATGTCGAGGTTGCCCGCGTAGGCAGGCAGATAGTGGGCGGCGCCCTCCACTTCGATGAACACCGAAGTCTTCAGCCCGCTCAAGCGGCGAAGGCCCGGCACGTTCAGCGGCGCGGTGGCCGGAATCTCGTCAAACTGGACGGTCTGCTTGAGGCGGTACCCTGGCACATACGCGTTGACGGCTCGCACCATCTCTTCGATGGAGGCCGCGATTTTGTCCGGGTCGGCCAACTCAGACAGCGTGTAGACGGTGTCGCGCATCATGACCGGCGGCTCGGCCGGGTTGAGGATGATGATGGCCTTGCCCTTCGCGGCGCCGCCGACGGCTTCGATTGCCTTGGAGGTGGTTTCGGTGAACTCGTCGATATTCGCGCGGGTGCCCGGGCCGGCGGATCGGCTGCTGATCGACGCAATGATCTCCGCATAGTGGACCTTTGCCACACGCGACACCGCCGCGACCATGGGAATGGTGGCCTGCCCGCCGCAGGTGACCATGTTGACGTTGGGCGCGTCCAGTTGTGCGTCCAGATTGACTACGGGCACGCAATACGGCCCGATGGCGGCCGGCGTCAGGTCGATCATCCGCAGGCCGGGCTTGAGCGCGCGTAGCAGCGCGTCATTCTTGATGTGTGCGCCGGCGGAGGTGGCGTCGAACACGAAGTCGATGTCGTCGAACACCGGCAGGCGCGTCAGCCCTTCGGCGCCCTCGTGGGTTGTCGCGACGCCCAGGCGCGCGGCGCGCGCCAGCCCGTCGGAGGTGGGATCGATGCCGACCATTGCCGCCATCTCCAGATGCTTGCTGTTGCGCATGATCTTGATCATGAGATCGGTGCCGATGTTGCCGGAGCCGATGATTGCCACCTTGCGTTTTTCGGAAGCCATATGCATGCCTGTGTTATTCGGCAAACGTCGCGCGGACGCTGCCAAGCCCTTCGATCTGGGCGGTAAATGTGCCGGGCTGCGTGACGGCCACCATGGGGCCGAGCGCGCCGGTCAGCACGACGTCGCCAGCACGCAGCGGCGTGCCCAGCTGCACCATCCGGTCTGCCAGCCAGACCGCGGCATTCAGCGGATTACCAAGGCACGCAGCGCCGGTGCCGCGCGACAACACTTCACCATCGCGCGAGAGCGTCATCACGCACGCGGCAAGGTCGATGCCGGAGAGCGGCACAGGGCGGCTGCCAAGCACGAACAGCGCGCTCGACGCGTTGTCGGCCACCGTGTCGACAAAGCGGATGTCCCAGTTCTGGATGCGGCTGTCGACGACTTCGATTGCCGCCACCGCGTAGGCTGTCGCCCGCTGCACGTCGGCAAAGGTGTGCTTCTCGTGCGTGAGATCGTGTTCGAGCACGAGTGCAATCTCCGCTTCAACCTTGGGTTGGATCAGGCGCGATAGCGGCATGGGCTGGCTGTCGCCGTAGGCCATGCACGCGAACAGCGCACCGAAGTCGGGCTGATCGACGCCGAGCTGCTTCTGCACGGCTAGTGAAGTCAGGCCGATCTTGCGGCCGACGATACGTTCGCCGTTCGTGACGCGCGCATCGACGTTGGCCTGCTGTACCGCATAAGCGGTTGCGATGTCGTCGATCGCGATTTCGCCGCGCACCGGCGCGATGGTTTGGCGCGAGGCTTGCGCTTCGCGAAGCCGTGCGGCGAGTGCGTTCACGGTCTGGTGATCGGACATTGGGTTCTCCTTGTTCGGGTCAGGCGGCCGAGGCCAGTGCGGCGCGCGGCTCGGCATGCATGGTGGCGAAGCCTGCAATCCATTCGGGAATGGCGCGGTAGTAGTCGACCGATGCGCGGTACGGGCCGTAAGCGGCCAGCGCCCCGAATGCCGCCACCCACGTGCGGATTTCGTGCGCGGACTTGCCGCCGTCGCGCGTGATGGCGTCGTTGGTCATGCCGTCAACGACCGTCAGATCACCAGAGGCGAGAGACGCCAGGAATGCGCGGTCCCACTCCGGATTGAGCGGGTGCAGGCGGCTATCGCCCGCGGTAAACGCCCGTGCGGCGGCAACCGTCCGGGCCTGGCGGGCGGCGCGGGACTCCGCCGACGGATTGCGCCCCGCGATCAGGCGCTCGGCAACCTCCGCGCTCGCGTCGATCAGCTCTGGCACCGGCGGTTCGTGCGAAATCCCGCCCGAACCGATGACCAGCACACGCTTGTCCAGCTGGGAAACAAAGCGGCCAATGGCGTCGCCCAGCAGGCGCGCACGGCGCAGCGTAGCCATGGGTGGCGCGACCGAATTGATGAACACCGGAATCACCGGGTAGCGATCCAGCCCGCCGGTCAAGCTTTCGAGTGCGTCAGCGCAGCCATGGTCGACCTGCATGCGATATGACAGCGACACATCGATCTCTGCCGCGAGCACGCTCTCTGCAAGCGCGCGCGCCAACGCTTCCGGCACGGCAAGCGTTCCGGCGAGGCTCTTGAAATCACCGATCGCGCTGGCGGCTGCGCCGATGCAGAACGGCGGCATCAGGTCATAAAAGAAACCGTTGAAGTGATCGGGCGCGAAGATGACGATCAGTTCGGGGTCGAAGGCGCGCACGCGTTCGCGTGCCGCGGCTTGCACGCGTGCGACCTCGGCAACCACTTCCGGCGCGGGATCGAAGTACCCATGCAACGGTGTGTGCGAAAGACATTCCAGGTGAATCGGCATCCTCAGGCTCCAATGGCGCGTGCGACGTCAATCGGATCGCGCGCGGGGCGCAACGATGGCGATGGAGTGGTCGCGCCGATGCGCGGCGGCACATCGGTCATGCCAAGCCTGGTGGCCAACTCGGCGATGGCATCGGACACCTGTTGCGGCGTGCACACGCCTGCCACGAAGCGGTCCGGGCGCAGCAGCACCACCGACTCCGGCAGGCGGCTGAACCAGTCTTTCAGGCGGCCCGTGGCATCGCCGATCGCGGTCACGCCTTCCGGCACGTCGTCGACATGCACAAGCTGCACGTCCGGCTTTGCGATCACGAAGCGCACGCCTGCCTGCTCGCACAGCGCGCGCGCTTGCGGCGTGAGGCAGAACGTCGGGTCCGTACCCCAGCCGATCACGGCAAAGTGATTACCGATGACGTCGTCGAGCAGGGTCAGGCGGCCGTCGCAGGTGCGCACGCGTGGCTGGATAAACAGGCGTCCGGCCGGTGAGCCCGCGTGCGGATCGCGGCCGTAGGCCAGCCGACCGATCAACGAATCGCGTTTCTCGCTCATCAGGCCGAGCAGGCGCCCGAGCGGCGAGCTGCCTGAGCGCTCGAGCGTGCGGGCAAGCCATCCGCCGGTCTTGCGCGGCGGCGGCAGCAGCACCACGCCCTCTTCATAGCGGGGCATTGGCTTGAAGCGCATCTCGATGAAGTAGCGCTTGACCGATGGCAAGACGTTGAAGGCGCGCACGAACGCGTCGCGAAAGCGCACACCAAAGCGCGTGGTTGGCGCGAAGATATCGCCAGCCACCTCGGAGAGATGGATCATCGAGCGCGCATGCGCCCTGCGCTCCGCCGTGTAGGTATCGAGCAGGCGCTGGTCAGCCGTGCCCTTGACGATCATCGCCAGTTTCCAGCCGAGATTATTGGCATCGCGGATGCCGCTGTTGTAGCCCTGACCCTGCCACACCGGCATGATGTGGGCGGCGTCACCGGCCAGCAGGATGCGGTTGACCCGGAAGGTCGATGCCAGCCGCGCGTTGTGTGTGTAGACGCGTTTGCGGATGTAGTCGACCTTTTCCGGATGCGCGACGACCTTGCGGATCAGGGCCGCCATGTTTTCAGGCCTGGACAGTTCTTCCTCGGTCTCGCCCGGCATCACCATGAATTCGAAGCGTCGGATGCCATGGGGCAGCGCCGCCGACACGTATGGCCGCTCATGGTCGCAATGCAGGTAGACATGGGGTGTGCCGATCGGATCGTTGCGTACGTCCACGACGATCCACTGGTTCGGCTTGGTGCGGCCCTCAAACGGCACGTTCAGCGCGCGGCGCACGAAGCTGTTGCCGCCGTCGGCGCCAACCAGGTACGCGGCGCGGATCGTGCGGGGCTCGCCCCCTGCTGTGCGCACTTCGATGCTTACGCCATCGGCATCCTGGCCGATCGCTTGCAAGTCATGGCCGAACAATATCTCGACGTGCTCAAACCGCTGCAGCCCTTCAAAGAGCACCCGATCGGCAAGCGGCTGGATGAACGCATTGCGGCGCGACCAGCCGAACTCGTCCGTGCGCGGCTCGATGGACGCAAAGCAATGGCCGCCCCGCGTGACGAAACGCATCCAGTGGTCGGGCGTGGTGTGCGGCAGCAGTGCATCTGCAAGCCCGACTGCCTGGAAAACGCGCAGCGCTTCGTCATCCAGGCCGATTGCACGCGGATAGTCGACCAGTTGCTCGAGCTTTTCGATGACGGTGACGCGTACACCTTGCAGGCCGAGGATATTGGCGAGCATCAGTCCGACCGGGCCGGCGCCGATGATGGCAACGTCGGTGCGCAAAAGCGGTGGACGGTCGTCTGGTGCCGTCTGTTTGGCGGTTGTGTTCATGTGTCTCCTTCTTGCAAGGCGCGAGCGTGCCTCCGCGCTGAGCGCGTATTGGCTGTGCTCCAAAGGCAGGTTTGAAAGCGGCCCGGTGCGGCCGCGTGCGGCTCAGGTGCCCGGGTGCGGCGGCTGGGCGGCGGATGGGCGGCGGATGGGGCGGCGGACCGTGTGGGCGATGCGCTGCTGCGCGCAAGGGCGCGGGTCAGCCAAGGCTGACGATCGGCGCGGTGGGTCATGGGGGCGTCTCCGTTATCTCTGTGGTTTGCAGGGAGTCTAGGCACGGACGGATACCCGCTCAACAATTTGTGAGAAATGTGCATAGAATGCACGCTATTGATTTATAAGGAGATTTTCCGTGGGAAAGTATGTGAGCGTGCGTGGCCTGGCGCGTGGACTGCAAGTGCTGAGGGCACTCAACGCCATGGAAAACGGCCGCGCGACCAGCCAGCAACTGAGCGATGCGACGGGCCTGCATCGCACTACGGTCCGGCGCCTGCTGGAGACGCTGATGGAAGAAGCGTTCGTGCGGCGCAGCGCCTCCGATGACACCTTCCGGCTTACGCTCGACGTGCGTTCATTGAGCGAAGGCTTCACCCACGACGAGCGCATCGCAACCATCGCGCCGCCGATCATGGGGCAACTGATGCAGCGCGTGGTGTGGCCTTCGGACCTGACGACACCGGACGGCGACGCCATGATCATCCGCGAGACCACGCACCGGTTCAGCCCGCTGTCGTTCCATCGCGCGATGGTGGGCCGGCGCTTACCGATGCTGCAGACCGCCGCCGGCCGTGTCTACTTCGCGATGTGCCCGGAGGCCGAGCGGCAGCACATTCTCGAAGTATTGCGCTCGGGGGCGGGCGGCGAGCAGCAACGCAAACTGGCGCTGGACGATGTCTATCTCCGCAATCTCGTGCGGCAGACGCGCAAGGATGGCTTTGGCTCCAACCACGGCGACTGGGCCGATCAGCGCAAGATCGGTGCCGTGGCCGTGGCGATCGAGACGGGTGGGCGCGTGCTCGCAAGCCTCAACGTGGTTTATCTGGAGCAGGCGGTCAGCCCCGCCGAGGCAACGCGGCGCTTCGTTCCCGAATTGCAGCGCGCAGCGGCGGAGATGGTGAGTGCGCTGGAGAATGAGGCGCGCTGAACGCGTTCGTGCGCCGCCTCAATTCAACATGGCGGGTTCGCGTGCACGGGCCAACAGCACTGTCCAGCGCAGAGGGAATCGGGGGGGCGCTCGGGTTTTTGGAGAGGGTCCAGTTGCCCAGACAGCGATGGCAGCGCGGGCGACACCCCGCACTGGCGTCTCCCAATCGTCGCCCAGTCCTTGGTCAGTCGCGCGTTTGGACACCAAACATCAGGGCCAGAGGTGAGAGCCGAGTATGCGAATCGCCGTACGCTCGCGTCTATGCGGGGTGCCCGGAGATGGGCATGCTCACCACTGCATTTGCGACACTCGATTTCGAGTCAACGCTGGCAAACAGTGCATGACGCATCCATTACTGTTCTGTAAAGTTCGCAGACTGGACCGGGCATGGCTGTTCAAAACCCGATCGATGGAAAAACAAAGACTCACGTCACTTCTTGCTCATGTCCATCCAACACGCACTGCTGACATCCCTGCTGGAAAAGCCCTCGTCGGGCTACGAGCTTGCCCGCCGCTTTGACAAGTCGATGGGCTATTTCTGGAGCGCCACGCATCAGCAGATCTACCGTGAGCTTGGCCGCATGGCCGAGGCCGGCTGGGTGAGCGCGGAAGAAGAGGAAGACAGCCGCAAGAAGACTTACACCGTGCTGCCGCCGGGCCGCGAAGAACTCGCGCGCTGGGTGCTGGAGCCGACTGTGTCGTCGGATAACCGTGAAGAGGTGCTGGTGAAGCTGCGCGCCGACGCGGTGATCGGCCCACTCGGTTTTGCCGACGAGATGCAGCGCCTGATCGATCAGCACCGCACCCGCCTGAACACCTTCCGCGAGATCGAGCAGCGCGATTTTTCGCGGCCTGATCTCACACGTGCGCAGCAGTTGCAGCACGCGGTGCTTCAACGCGGCATCGTTTACGAAGAAGGCTGGCTCGCGTGGGCAGACGATGTGCTGCCGTTGCTAGAGCCAGCCTCGGTGACTGCTTAGAGCCTGTCCACGATCCTACTGCGCGGCCCGATCTTGGCTTTGCGATGCTCACCGTACTCACGTACGGTTGCGCTTCTCACGCCAACCTCGGGCCGCTCGCTACGGATCGTGAACAGGCTCTTTAGACTTGATTAAACCGTCGCCTTGTTACCCGCCGGGGCCCACAGCGCCTCGATGCTGTTCAGGCGACGGCGCGCCACTTCAAACTCTTCGGCAAAGCGCTTGACGAGTTCCGCCGCCGGCACCACGCGCTTGACTGCGCCCACGCCCTGGCCTGCGCCCCAGATGTCTTTCCACGCCTTGGCCTTGGCGCCACCGCCCGAGCCGAAGTTCATCTTGCTCGGGTCCGATTCCGGCAGCGCGTCGGGGTCCAGCCCGGCGCCCTCGATGCTCTTGCGCAGGTAGTTGCCGTGCACGCCGGTGAACAGGTTCGTGTAGACGATATCGGTGGCGCTGGATTCAACGATGGCTTGCTTGTAGCCTTCCGCCGCGTTGGCTTCTTCCGTGGCGATAAACGCCGAGCCGACGTAGGCCAGATCCGCACCGGCCGCCAGCGCTGCCAGGATGGCGTTGCCGTTGGCAATCGCGCCCGACAGCAGCAGCGGGCCGTCAAACCACTCACGAATCTCGTGGATCAGCGCAAACGGCGAGGTCGTGCCCGCATGGCCGCCCGCACCTGCTGCCACGGCAATCAGGCCGTCCGCACCTTTCTCGATCGCCTTCTTGGCAAACTTGTTGTTGATCACGTCATGCAACACGATGCCGCCATAGCTGTGCACCGCTTGGTTCACGTCTTCACGCGCGCCGAGCGAGGTGATGACGATGGGCACCTTGTACTTCACGCACAGCGCCAGGTCGTGCTCCAGGCGGTCGTTCGACTTGTGCACGATCTGGTTGACGGCGAACGGCGCCGATGGCTTGTCCGGGTGTTGCGCGTCGTACTCGGCCAGCTCGGTGGTGATGCGTTGCAGCCAGGTTTCCAGCAGCTCGGCCGGGCGCGCATTGAGCGCCGGGAACGAACCGACCACGCCCGCCTTGCACTGCGCGATCACGAGGTCAGGGTTGGAAATGATGAACAGCGGCGAGCCCACCACGGGCACGGACAGGCGGTTTTGCAGGATCGGCGGCAGCGACATGGCAGTCTCCGTTGGTCTTGGTATTGGTATTGGATTGAAATCGGGAAGGCGTTCAGGCGCCGGCTTTGAGCAGGCCGATCTTGTCGGCCAGCTTGGCGCCCATCGCGGCGCCGAGCGCCTGCAGGCCGGTGGCCGGGCGCACCATCACCTCGAACTCCACGATCTTGCCGTCGGCGTTGAAGCGGATCATGTCGATGCCCTTGAGCGCTTTGCCGCTGACGTTGGCACTGAATTCGAGCACCACGCTCAGCCCCTCGTCAGTGGCGAAGCTGCGGTGGTATTTGAAGTCTTCAAAGACGGTGTTGACGGTGCGCAGCACCAGCGTGGTGGCTGTTCGACCCGGATAGGGCGTGTGCGCCACGGGCGAACGGAAGACCACTTCATCGGCGAACAGCCGGTCGAGATCGTCCATGTTGCCGCTCTCGAGCATGACGTGCCAAGCGTCGAGCGTGGCTTGTGCGGGGGCGTTCAAAGTAGACGGGGTCGGTTGCGGCATGCTGGCTCCTGAGCAGAAAGTGCAACGGATTGCACCAACGTGGGATGCAACATAGCACAGCCGACTTTCCATATGCAACAAGTTGCATAGTGGATCGATTCGACTTCAGCTGTTTCAGCCGGCAGCGTGTTCCGGGTGCTGTGCACGTACCACGATGACGGTGCGGTGCGACAGCCGAGCGGTGCGTTCCGCCACGCTGCCCAGCAGGATGCGCGCGAGCCCATGCTTGCCCTGCGAGCCGACCACGATGGTGTCGGCCTGCCAGCGCACGGCCTCGTGTTCAAGTGCGCTGCCGATGTCGTCGTCAGTGGCGTTGAGCATGAGCACGCCGGTTTCAATGGCAATACCGTCGGCTTCCAGCGTGCGGTGCAGTTCGGCCAAGGAGTGGTCGGCGGTCTGGCGTTCAGCGTCGCGCAGTTTGTCGACGCTGTAGATCTCGCGCGTCTCAGGCATGCGTGGGCTGCCGATGGCCCAGACCACGCGCATCTGGCCACCGAATGCCTTGGCAAGAGCCGCCGCGTGTTCCACGGCGAGCTGGGCTTCGTGGCTGCCGTCAAAGCCGGCAAGGATGCGTTGATACATGGTGCGCTCCGGGCGTTGGAATGCTCACACTCTAGCAGCCCGGTTTGCTGCCGCCATGCGCCGTGTCAAACCCGATCAAGCCTCGCTGTTGGCATGCACGGGGTGGGCCAGCAGCAGGTCCAGCAGCCCTTGCGCCGCCACCGACAGGCTGCGCCCGTCGCGCCGGATCACATACAGCGTGCGCACGAGCCCCGGTAGTGGCAGCGGCCGTACCGCCAGTTCCGGCAAGCGGAACTGGAACAGCGCCAGCGCCGGGATCACGGTGATGCCCAGGTTGGCCGCCACCAGCGCCGCCGCCGTGGCCAGGTGTTCGACTTCCATGCCGCTGCGCAGCTTGGTCGGGTGCAGCGCCGCATCGAGGTATTGCCGGATGCTCGTGTTGCGCGCGAGGTGGATGAACGGCGCGTCGACCAGATCGCCCACGGCAAGCGCGCGCTTGCGTGCGAGCGGGTGATCCTGATGACAGACGAGGTGGAAGTCGTCCGTGCAGAACGGCTGCGCGCAGAGGCCGGCCATGTCGGCACCCATGGCCGCGATGGCGAAATCCGCCGCGCCGCGCCGGACCATATCGATGCACGGGTCCGACAGTTGATCGTGCAGCGCCAACTGAATGCCCGGATGCCGCGCCGAAAACGCCGCCAGCACCCCCGGGAGAATGCCCGCCGCAATGGACGGCAGCGCCGCCACTGTTACGCGTCCGGTGCGGGCAGCGGCACGATCGCGCAGCTCAGAAAAGGTGGCCTCGAAATCGGCCAGCAGGCGCAGTGCGGATTCGGCAAACGCTTCGCCCTCGGGTGTCAATTCAACATGGCGCGTGTTGCGGTCGAACAGGCGCACGCCGGCATCGGCCTCCAGGTTCTGGATCAGCGCGCTGAAGGCCGATTGCGACAAGTGGCACGTCTGTGCCGCCTGCGTGAAGTTTTTGTGCTCGCGCAGCGCGGCAAAGGCGCGGAGCTGTTTGACAGAGAGGTTCATGGCGAGGGCCGGGCGTGATGTCCCAAGAGCGCGCCAGCTTATCTCTGAACCCGCGCCGGAATCTCCAGCGTAAGCAGCGCGCTCGACAGCGACTTGCCGTGCGCATCCAACGCCAGCGAGCGCGTGACGCCACCGGCCAGCGCACCGTGCAGCACGAAGTTGAGCGCGCCCAGTTGCGGCAGCACGTAGCGTTCGACGTCACCGTGGACGCGTTCTGCGAAATGTGCGCGCACACGTTCGGCTGTTACGTGTTGCTCCAGCACGGCAAAATCTTCCGCGCGATGGGCGATGACGGACAGGCATGAGATGTCGCCTTTGTCGCCGGCGCGGGTGTGGGCGATGTCGCGAAGCAGTCGGCTCATGTCAGCTCTCCAGAATGTGCACGGCGTGCGGGGCCAGTTCAGCGGGGATCAACGTCGACGCCACGGCGATGATCTCGCGCGCGCTCTTCGTTGCGCCGCCGCCGCCGGAGGGGCCGCAGGTCAGCAGCGTTTCGACCTCGTTGCCGATGCGGATGGCTTCGGCCATCGATTCGGTGCGAGCGGCCACGCGTACGCGCACTTCGTACGGCTCGGCATCCGTGCGGGAGAGGGCGGGGCCGTGCAGCGCATCGACGCCAATCAGCTCGAAGCGCGTCTCCGTCATCTGCACGCCGGTCAGCGCCAATCGCTCGCGCACGATGTCGAGCGCCAGCTTGCCGCGGGCCACTGCGCTGGGGCCGGCATAGCTGATCTGGCCTTCGCCGATGTAGCTGTCGAGATAACCGATGGAGACCTTCAACTGACCGGTTCGCGGTGTGCCCGTTGCGCCTTCGATGACGACACGGTCTTTGCCGTCGCCGCGCATGTGCACGTTGGAAAAATCGGCCACGACGTCGGGCGTGAGATAGCGCGCCGGATCGTGGATTTCGTAAAGCAACTGCTCCTTGCACGTAGCCTCGGTGACGATGCCGCCGGCCGTGGCGACCTTGGTGATGAGCACGGAGCCATCCTCGCCCACCTCGCCGATGGGGAAGCCGAGGCGCGCGAGGTTGGGCACATCTTTCACGCCCGGATCGGCGAAGTAGCCGCCGGTAATTTGCCCTGCACATTCGAGCAGGTGCCCGGCCAGCGTGCCGCAGCCGAGGCGATGCCAATCATCCATGCGCCAGCCGAAGGCGTGGATCAGCGGCCCGAGCGCCAGTGCCGGATCGGCCACACGCCCGGTGATGACCACGTCCGCGCCTTGTGCCAACGCATCGACGATGCCCTGCGCGCCGAGGTACGCATTGGCCGACACGATGCGCGTACCGAGCGAGGCGACTGGCGCGCCGTCATCCATCAGGGTGAAGTCGTGGCCGCGCGCTTGCAGCAGGCTGAACACATCGTCGCCGGTGACGGCTGCCACGCGCAGCTTGAGGCCGAGTTCGCGCGCAATGTCGCGCGTGCGTTCGGCTGCCGCTTGCGGGTTGGCCGCGCCCATGTTGGTGACGATGCGGATGCCGCGCGCGGCACACGCTGGCAGCACTGCCCGCATGCGCGCTTCGAGCAGCGGGTCGTAGCCGTGCGATGGGTCTTTGCGGCGCACCTGCTGCGCGAGCGCGATGGTGCGCTCGGCCAGGCATTCGAACATCAGCACGTCGATATCGCCGTGCTCTGCGAGTTCGAGCGCTGGTTCAATGCGGTCGCCTGAATAACCGGCGCCGCCGCCGATGCGTAGTGTCTTCATGCCATCACCACGGAAGCACGCCCCGCACCACGGCCACTGCGGTCATCAGCAGCGAGGCGCCGAACAGGAAGGGGATCGAGAATTTCTGGTGGTCCGCCAGTTCAATGCCGCACAGGCCGACCACGAGGAAGGTCGCGGGTGTGAGCGGGCTGACAGGGAAGCCCGTGGTCATCTGGCCGAGCACCGCAGCCTGCGCCACATGCACGGGTGCCACGCCCAGCATCTTCGACGCCTCGGCCACCACCGGTAGCACACCAAAGTAGAACGAGTCCGGATCGAACAGCAGCGACAGCGGCATCGACAACGCGCCCAGCACCACCGGAATGTGGTGCGCCATGCCGGGCGGGATGAAATCCACCGCCGTCTTGGCCATCGCAGTCAGCATGCCGGATTTGCTCATGATGCCGGTGAACACGCCTGCAGCCAGCAGGATGCTTGCCATCATCAACGCGGCCTTGGCGTGGGCATCCACGCGCTGGCGTTGCTGGTCGACGTTCGGGTAGTTGATGAGCAGCGCAGCGACCACGCCCAGCATGAACATCACCACCGGGTCGACCTTGCCGCTGACCATCACGCCCATCACGACGACGGTGAGAATCAGATTGATCCAGAAATTGCGCGGGCGGCGCAGCGCTTGCTCAGCCTCCGTCAGCGGGCGCGCGACGACTTGCGCGCCGCCGGCGTGGTTGGCAAGGCCCAGGCGTTTTTCTTCGCGCTTGCCCAGCAGCCATGCGCACGCGAACACGAAGACGAGCCCCGCAACCTGCACCGGGATCAACGGGTTGAAGATGTCCGTCACCGGCATGTGCAGTGATGCGGATGCGCGGATCATCGGCCCCGTCCACGGCAGGAAATTCACGCCGCACGCCATCGACGTCACGCACGCCAGAATGCGGCGGTCCATGCCGAGCCGGTCGTACAGCGGCAGCATGGCCGGAATGGTGATGAGGAACGCCACCGCGCCCGAGCCATCCAGGTGAATCAGTAGCGCCAGCAGCGCCGAGCCCACCACGATGCGTGGCGGGCGGCTGCCCACGGTGCGCAGGATGCGGTCGATGATCGGGTCCAGCATGCCGGCATCGGTGACGATGCCGAAGTACAGGATGGCGAAGATGAACATCCCCGCCACGGGCGCAACGTCTTTGATGCCGCCGATGATGAACTTGCTGGTGTTGAGCCCGAAGCCGCCCACAAGCGCGGCGATGACGGGAATGGCGATGAGCGCGACCAGTGGCGACATGCGTTTGGTCAGGATGACGACAAACAGCGCGACGATGGTCAGCAGCCCGAGCAGTGCGAGCATGGTCTCCTCCGAGTTTTCTTCGATTCGGAATCCCTGTTGCCGGGATTGTTTGGCGACTGTAGGAGCTGGCGATCTGCCTGTGAAACAGAATATTTGGATCGATTGTGCGGATTTTTAGATGAGTGATGCCGACGCCGCCTGCCGAATCCCGGCAGAATGTCTCGGATTTCCAAAAACCAATCCACCGTCTGGAGACACCGTGAGCGCCATCCCGACCGTCCTGATCCTGCCCGGCTGGCAGAACTCCGGCCACGCGCATTGGCAATCGCGCTGGGAGCGCCTGCATGGGGATCGCCGTGTCGAGCAGCGCGAGTGGTTTTACCCGAGGCGTGCGGATTGGGTCGCCGCGCTTGAGGCCGAAGTCAGCGCGGCGCCCGGCGATGTCGTATTGGTGGCGCACAGCCTGGGTTGCGTGCTGACGGCGCATTGGGCCGCCACTTCTGCCCGTGCCGTGCGGGTGCGCGGCGCTCTGCTGGTTGCACCGCCGCAGCTCGATCGCGCCGACATGCCGCCGGAGTTGGCCGACTTTCGCCCGATACCGCAGCAGCGGCTGCCGTTTCCCGCCGTGCTTGTCTTCAGCACCAACGATCCATTCAGCAATGCTGCCTGGAGCCTCGGTCAGGCTCAAGCGTGGGGCGCCGAGCCCGTCGACGTGGGCGCACGTGGCCATATCAATGCCGAATCGGGGTTGGGTGACTGGCCGGAAGCCCGCGCCATTGTTACAAAGTGGATGAAAGACCTCATTTGAGATACGGGCTTGACCCTGAAGCTTCTTCAGGGTTTTGAATGGCGGCATGAAACCCGATCTCGCCTCCACCTTGCCTGTCCACGACCACGCCGCCAAACCGGAATCCACCGGTTGCGGCGGTTGCTGCGGCCATGAGCACCCGGTTGCAAGGGATACCTCCCATCACGCCGATGATCATGGCCACGTGCACGAAGCCGCTGCACCGGTTGATGGTGCCGCGCGCGCCGCGGCCACTGGCCGCACCCTCGTGCGCATCGAGCAGATGGATTGCCCAACCGAAGAGCGCATGATCCGCGCCAAGCTGGGCAGCGCGGATGGCGTGATCGCACTGGACTTCAACCTGCTGGAGCGCCACCTCACGATCCACCACACCGTTGATGATGTGACGCCGTTCCTGGAGGCGCTGCGCGCCATCGGCATGGACGGCGAGGTGCTCGAACAGCACGATCGCCTGGCCGCCGCTCCTGCGGAGCCCGCAGGTATTTCGCGCCGTACGTGGTTGTTGGGCATTGGCGGGGTGACCGCATTCGGCGCCGAGGCCATCGCCTGGTCGCTCGGCGATCACGCTTGGCCGGTGCTGGTCTTGGCGCTCGCCTCCCTTGCGTTGGCTGGCGGCCCGACGCTGCGCAAGGGCTGGATTGCCGTGCGTGCGCTCACGTTCAACATCAACTTCCTGATGGCGGTGGCCGTGATCGGCGCGCTGCTGATCGGCAAGTGGGCCGAAGCGGCCATGGTGATCTTCCTGTTTGCGGTGGCGGAAGCCATCGAGGCGCGCGCGCTGGTGCGTGCCCGCGATGCCGTGCGCGCACTCACCGCCATTGCGCCCGACACCGCCGAGCTGGCCGACGGCGCGGGCGGTTGGTGCGATGTGGCCGTCGACACCGTTGCAGTCGGCGCGCGCCTGCGTGTGCGCACTGGCAGCCGCGTTCCCGTCGACGCGCGCATCGTGAGCGGCCGCGCCGCGCTGGACGAATCGCCTGTCACCGGCGAAAGCCTGCCGGTGGAAAAAACCATTGGGGACACTCTCCTCGCCGGCACCATCGTCACCGACGGCGTGGTCGAGGCGCAGGCCACGGCGCTGGCTGCGGACAGCACGCTCGCGCGCATCGCGGGGGCCATCCAGGAAGCGCAATCGCAGCGCGCACCCACGCAGCGCTTCGTCGACAAGTTCTCGTCCATCTACACGCCCGCGATGATGTTGCTGGCGCTGGTGGTTGCCGTTATCGGCCCGTTGATCACGGCCGACGGCTGGCTCGCGTGGACGTATCGCGCGTTGGTGCTGCTGGTGATTGCCTGCCCGTGCGCACTGGTGATCTCCACCCCGGTCACAGTGGTGAGTGGGCTGGCCGCCGCCGCGCGCCGCGGCATTGTGGTCAAGGGCGGCGTCTATCTGGAAAGCGGCCGGCGCCTGCGCGCACTGGCGCTGGACAAGACCGGCACGCTGACCGCCGGTCGCCCGGTCCTCGATGCGGTGATGTTGCCCGAAGGCGCGCGCCGCGCCGTGGCGGAATTGAATGCAACAACCGACGCCGCGCACCTGAATGCGCTGGCCGTGGCGGCCGCGCTTGATGCCAACACCACGCACCCGATTGCCGTGGCCATTGTGCGGGCGGCTGCCGTGCATGGTGGAGTGGATGCCGGCTCGGTTGACGATCTGTCCGTGCTGCCCGGTCGCGGCGTGGCCGGCACGCGCAACGGCGTGCGCTGGCACCTGGGCAACGCGGCGCTCGTTGCCGATCGCGGTTTCGACACATCGGTCTGGCGTGCCGCTGCTGAGTCATTGCAAGCTGAAGGCATGTCCGCCGTTACGCTGTGCGATGCGAACGGTGCCGTGGCGCTCTTCGGCGTGCGCGACCGTGAGCGCCCCGAAAGCGTCGAGGCCATCGCCGCACTGCGCGCGCTGGATATCACGCCCGTCATGCTGACCGGCGACGACCGCCGCGCCGCACAGGTCATCGCCAAGACGGTCGGCATCGACAACGTACACGCCGAGCAGCTTCCCGCCGACAAGCAGCGCGTGGTGGCTGATCTCGCCGCACAACATGGCTTCATTGGCATGGTCGGCGACGGCATCAACGACGCCCCCGCACTGGCGCGTGCCGATATCGGTTTCGCCATGGGCGCGGCCGGCACCGCCACCGCGCTGGAAGCCGCAGACGTGGCCATCATGGACGACGACCCGCGCAAGCTCGCCAGCTTCATCCGCATCAGTCGTCGCACGGTGGCTGTGCTGCGTCAGAACATCGTGCTGGCGCTGGGCATCAAGGCAGTGTTTCTGGCGCTGGCAGTGATGGGCGATGCAACGCTGTGGATGGCGATCTTCGCCGATGTGGGCGCGAGCCTGCTGGTGGTGTTCAACGGCTTGCGCGTGATGCGCACGCGCGCCTGATTGTCCGCACGCGTGCAGGGCAACGCGATCAACGCAAGCTGGTAATGCGCGCGTCTCATGTGCCGTGCCGCGCAGATGAAAAGTGGGCTAGCGATGCACGCCGCGAATATGCCGATGCGCGTGTTCGCCTTCGCCATGTTCATGGCTGTGGCCGTGATGATTGGCGGCAACGGACTCCTCGTGCAGCGATTGCAGCACGCCGCATTCAGCCACCGAAGCGGCGGTCGTGCAGCGCTGCCCGATCGCTTCGATCTGACTTTTGAGGTCGGTCAGTTCCGCAATGCGCGCTTCGACGTGGCGCAGGTGTTCGTCCAGCAGGTTGTTGATCTCTTCGCACGAGGCCTGCGGGTTGGCCTGCAGTTCGAGCAACCGGCGGATTTCAGTGTGCGCCATGTCGAGCGACCGGCACTTCGCGATGAAAGCCAGTTGCTCGACATGCTCGGGCGTATAGACGCGGTAGTTGTTGGCGGCGCGCGCCGGCGGGGGCAGCAGGCCCTGCGCTTCATAGAAGCGGATGGTCTCGATGCTGATGCCCGTGCGCTGGGCGAGTTCGCCAATTTTCATACGCGTTGAAAAGAGAAATCAGAAGACCGTGGGTTCAGCGGTGACAGCCTCGACGCCCGCGACTTTCAGGCAGGCGTCCACGCAGGCGCGGCAGGCGGCTGCGCAGGCACTGCAATGGCCTTGGCCGTGATGTTCGCATTCTTCCGCACACTGGTTGCAGATTTCGGCGCAGTCTTCCAGTAGCAGTTCTGCGAATTCGCTGTTGCGTTCCAGGAATTTGCGCGTCAGGCCGCAGTATTCCGCGCAATCCGTACACACGCTGATGCAGCGCGCCATGGCTTCTGCGTGGCCGTTCTTGCCAGATTCCGTCGCGCAATGCGTGCAAGCGGCCTCGCATGCCTGCAGCGCCTGGATCACACTGGCAAAACGCTTGGCGTTCTCTTTCGCGGTCGGACGAGTGGTCATGTCGGTTCTCCTGTGGCAGTGGATGTGCACGCGGGCGCGCTTCGGATGGGATGGACCCGCGCATCGCACGGGCCGCATCTCTCCAATTTAGCAACTGGCGCTCCACAGCGTGAGGCCGACTTGCGCGTTACACCGCTTGCGTCTCGCTCTTGCCGCTATGCAGCATGCCGTTGCCCGCACGTGCGATCAGGCGGTTCACGCCACCCACCACCGCGCGGATCGACGCCGTGGTCAGGTTGGCATCCACACCAACGCCGAACACGCTACCCGCCACGCCTGGTGCGGCCATTTCTGCAAACGCGATGGCATCGGCATTGGCGCCCTGGCCCAACGCGCGTTCTTCGTAGTGATGGATCGACACGGGCGCCGTCAGCACGTACGACAGCGCATGCACCAGCGCGTCCAGCGGCCCGTTGCCAGTGCCTTCGCAGATGTGCTCGTGATCAGCAATGTTGACCACCAGGCGGATGTGCTGGCTGCCGTCGTCACGCTCGGTCAGGCGGTGCGACACATAGCCGATGGTGCCGTCGCCGCGAAGATAGGTGTGCTGGAACAGCGCCCAGATGTCAGCGCCGGTGGCTTCGCGGCCGCTTTCATCGGTCAGTTGCTGCACGGTGCTGCTGAACTCCACCTGCAGGCGGCGCGGCATCGCCATGCCATAGCCGGATTCGAGCAGATACGCGATGCCGCCCTTGCCCGACTGGCTGTTCACGCGAATGATCGAATCGTACGTGCGGCCCACATCGGCGGGATCGATCGGCAGGTAGGGCATTTCCCACAGCGCATCGGGTTTCTGCACCGCAAAGCCTTTCTTGATCGCATCCTGATGCGAGCCCGAGAACGCCGTGAATACCAGATCGCCCACATACGGATGGCGCGGATGCACCGGCAGTTGCGTGCAGTCTTCGCACGTGCGTGCCACGTCATTGATGTGCGAGAAATCGAGTTCCGGATCAACGCCTTGCGAATACAGGTTCAGCGCCAGCGTGACGAGATCCACGTTGCCGGTGCGCTCGCCGTTGCCGAACAGGCAGCCTTCCACGCGGTCGGCGCCGGCCATCACGGCAAGCTCGGCCGCTGCCACGGCGGTGCCACGGTCATTGTGCGGATGCACCGAGAGGATGATCGAATCGCGGCGCGCCAGGTTCCGGTGCATCCACTCGATCTGGTCGGCGTAGATGTTGGGTGTGGCCATCTCCACGGTGGCCGGCAGGTTGAAGATGATCTTATGCTCGGGCGTCGGCTCCCAGACCTCGGTCACCGCGTTACAAACTTCGAGCGCGAAATCCAGTTCGGTGCCGCTGAAGACTTCAGGGCTGTATTGATACGTCCACTGTGTCTCGGGCATCGTCTGTGCAATCTCGCGGATCAGCCTGGCGCTTTGCACGGCAATGCGCTTGACGCCTTCGCGGTCGGTGTTGAACACCGTGCGGCGGAATACCGGCGCTGTTGCGTTGTAGACGTGGATGATGGCTTTCTTGGCACCGCGCAGCGATTCCATCGTGCGGCGAATCAGGTCTTCGCGCGCCTGCGTGAGCACTTCGATGGCTACGCCGTCGGGGATGTGTCCACCCTCGATCAACTCGCGTACAAAATCAAAATCGGTTTGGGAGGCGGCGGGGAAAGCGGCTTCGATTTCCTTGAAGCCGATCTGCACGAGCATCTTGAACATGCGCATCTTGCGCTCGGCGTTCATGGGCTCGAACAGGGCCTGGTTGCCATCGCGCAGGTCCGTGCTCATCCAGATCGGGGCGCGGGTGATGGTCTTGCTGGGCCAGGTGCGATCGGCGAGGGCGATGGCGGGGAAGGGGTGGTACTTGGTGGCGGGGTTCTTCAACATGGTGTGTGCGTCCTGTGAGATCGAGATCGGTGGATTACGTCGGGGACGACCGCGCGCGCGGCGTCCGGCGTGGCCGGAATCTGGGTGAGGGTGTGGCGGCCAGACAGCCACGGGCGCGTGGTCTGGACGCCGATCGGTAGGATCAGTCGTCGTAGCGAAAGCGGGATCGAGGTGGGCATGCGCGGCTCCAACGATTCGGCGCACCCGTTGTGCTACATGAGGCGCCACACAAGGTCCATCACCGGTTACGGCACGGACCGGTCAAACACCGGAACGAGGGGGAAAGAGAGGTCTACGCGTTTACACGCGTAGTAGAGAAGCGGATAGCAGACCGCGCTCGCACGAGAGGGTGCGGGCAGGAGCGGTTTGGGGGATGGTCTGCTGAGAGTGCATCGAGCAATGTTGCCGTCGGAAAGTTGGCTTGTCAAGGCGGTATCTTGCCAGCGCACAGTACGGATCGGCCGCATTCTTGCGCCGCGTTCGGCTTGCTGGAATGCGGGGCCGGCCCGGCGACAGGCTTGCGGTAGCCAAGCTCCTTTGCAATACAGATCGTCAAGAATAGTAACTGAGCACAAACTGCCACGTTTGCCGTGCCGGATTCGCACCGTATCGTGTATTTGACGCACCGGTGATGCGCTGCCATTGCAAGGCCAGGTCGACCGATCCCGCGTGATAGCGGGCTTCCACCCAGTTCAGCGCGCTGTGGTCAACCAGGTCGGACGATCGCATCGCGGTGAGATCCAGGTGGGTTACAAATGCATCCTGCCAGCGGACGTACGCGAGCGCCGCGCGCCGCGTCGCCAGATTGCCGCTGTAGGCGTTCTGGCTGAGGTAGGCCTGATAAGCGGGGCCGGATCGTAGCGCTTTCCATTCGGCCGTATCGGGGGCGGCGCCGTCGTATTGGCCTTCCAGTGTCACGCTCAGCTTGTTATTGCCGGTCCAGGTAAGGCCGGTGGCGAAGCGGTTACGCCAGGCGACTGTTCCGGCGGGGCTGCCGGGCGTCTGCCATTGCTGCCATGCGCCTTGCTGCCGCCCTCCCGCCCATTCCAGATAGGCGACGGTGGAGTCGGTCAGCACGCGTGAAACGTTGAACCCCAGTTGCGGCGAACGGCCTTGTTCCTGCAACAGCAGCCATTGCGGGTTGAGGTTTTCCGCAAACCGATAGCTGCCAGCCAAGAGGAACCGCTGCCTTGGGTTGCTTGCTCCCCAGTCCAGGCTGCCGCCGCTCTGGTTGGGCCGGTCTGCAAGTTTGGGCGACCAAATCGCCGTCACGGAGGCGCGGCTCCAGACCTTTTGCCCGCGCACCATGGCGTTGCCAAGGCGGTTCTGACGCACACTGTCCGGATCGGGCGAGACGACGGAGCGCACGGTGCCCGCACCGAGGAAATCGGTCGGGTTGTAGCCGAGTGCCACACCATAGCGGGTGTTGATGCGGCCTGCATCGATCATCGTGCGCTGGTCGAACTCATGGCTGACGTACGCTTCTTTGAGCAGGTTGACGGCACGCCCGCTCTGCAGCGCGTGCGACAGGTTCCAATCCACACGGTTGGCCAAGACGGCCCGCCACTCGGGGCTCAGGCGGCCGTCCCAGCGTGCGTCGAGCGATAGCCGTTGCGTATTTCTGCCCTGCGAGTCCATTGTGGCAACGTCCACTTGCAGTTTCAGGTCGCGCGAGCGCCGCTCTTTGAACTGGGTGTCATCGGCGAGTTGCAGCGCAAGCTGCAGCGCTTCGTCGTCATCGGGCCGTGTGCTTGCGGATGCGTCCGGATCGCTCTCTTGGTTGTCTTGAGGCTCTAGCCGTTTCTGTCGCGGTTCTTCCAGCGCGGCTTCATCCGCGGGTTGCGGGGTGCCGTCGTCTTGGGCTCGCGCGGTGGCCGCACTGCCAAGCGGCAGCAAGAGCATGATGAAACGGAGATTGGTGAGGAATGGCATGCGCGGGTTCTGCGTTCGGGGGGGGCGGTCGGGATCGCGCACCAAGCCCGCTTGCGGGCTGGTGCGGTTCACCACGCTATTCGGCGCGGAAACGGGGCAGATAGTCGCGCTGCAGCCAGGCTTCGGGCACGTCACGCCAGGCAAAGTCGCTCCATCGCATCACCGTGACCCATTGCGCGTTCAGCCCGTCGATGATGACCGTCTCGGTGGGGCGATCTCGGCCGAGGGCCTGCTGGTAGCGACGGTAGTAGGCCGTCTTGAGGAGTTCGCCGCTGGACGCGTAGAACAGTGCCTTGCGGGTGCGGTAGCCCTGGCGGTCAACCCACAGATTAATCGCGCCGTAGGTCACGTCGGGCCGGCGCGCGGTTAGCCGGAGCTTGTAGGTCTCGCGCGACTGCCGTTCGCCGTCGACGATGGTGTCTTCTGCCACCAGTTTTGCGTCATAGTCGAGTGCCCAGTTCACCGTCATGACATCGCCGTTCGACGCCTGTCCGAGCAAGCGCTGTTGCGGAGAGATCGGGATGCTGGCTTTGCTGTTCGGGTCGTATACCCACAGATCCTTGCCGCTTTTCAGCGTCAGCTTGCCGGCGTCGCGTTGCGGGCTTACGTAGCGCAGCAGACTGCGGAATTGTCCGCGGTTCGGGTCTGCGCGCGAATACAGCACCAGCGTGCTGGATTCATCGGCTTTGCCTTGCTTGTAGCCGACCAGGTCGATTTTCAGGCTGAACGATTTGCCGGGGTTACGCACTTCATCGCTCAGCGCCAGGATCTCTTGCGCGTTGGGCGCAGCCCATGCAATCTGCACGCCGCCACCCAGGAATAGTGCGCACATCAGGCCCAGGCCAGTCACTGCGCGGCGCAAAAGCCTGGCGAGGCCGCTGCGCGAATTTGCGTTGCTCATGGTTTCGATATCTCCGTTGACGGGCGGATGCGTTCATGCGTGCCGCAGGGCCGTCACAATGTTGGCACGCGCTGCACGCCGGGCGGGCAGCCATGACGACAGCAGCGCAACTGCCACCAGGCCGAGCGTCGTCGTCAGGATCAGGCGGGGTTCACCCCAGATGCGGATGACGATCTGGCTGGGCTCGGTCACGCCGGGAGGCAACCACGTCATGCCGGCATGGTTGATCAGCCAGGACGACGCAAGCGAGATCAACAAGCCGCACGCGCAGCCCAGCGCGCCGAGCAGCGCGCCTTCGCACAGGAAAAGCCGCTGAATGCCGCCCCGCCTCAGGCCGATGGAGCGCAGCGTGCCGATTTCCAGCGTGCGCTCCATGACCGCCATGTTCATGGTGTTGCTGACCGTGAACAGCGCCACACACGCGATCAGCACAGTGACGAAGCCGAAGATGAGGCCAAACATGTCGACGATGCGCCCGTATAGCGGCTGCAGCGTGGCGAAGTCGTGCACCGCCAGCGGCTGCGTGCTCAGCCCATTCTGAAAAAGATGTTCGAGCCGGGCTCGTGCCGCCGGGATCATCGATGTGTCGCGCAATTGCAGGATCACCGCCGTGGCCATGGGCTCGCCATTGCCATAGAGCAGGCGCTGGGCTTGTGCCAGATGCAGGCCGACGTAGATGTCGTCGAGTTCACGCGCCCCCTGCCTTTCAAGGCCGACGACTTGCAGGCGGCCGACGTTGGGTGCGCCCGCCGCCGTCGCGGTCAGCAATTCGATCCGGGCGTCGCCGTTTCCCTTTTCGGTTGCGGCAGCAGTGTCTTCAACGAGCGCCGCCAGATCGGAAGGCAGTGGCGCTACGTCGGCCGACTGCATTTGCGTTTGCGTTTGCGTCGGCGGCGGGCCGCTGTTTTCGCCGTCGATAGGCAGGCCGAGTGTGATGGCAAGACTGCGTCCGAGAATCGCTGCATTGGGTGCCGTATCGGTCAGCCCCGACGGCAGGAATGGGGCCCCCACGCCGTGGGCGTCCCAGTGCCGCAAGAGGTTCTGCCCTTCCGGCTCGGTTCCCTGCACGAATACAGGGCGCGACGCACCGGTCGCGTAATGTCCGGCGACGCCACCCATGTTCAGGATAGGCGTGGCCGCTGTCAGCATTGGCGCGAGGATGGGATCGGCCGCGATGGTCTGTTGGATGCGGCGATAGTCACGCAGCGCATATTCCGTCGGATTGCCGCTGCCGTATTGCAGGTAATCACGGTGCTGGATCTGCAAATGGCCGAGCCCGCGCACAAACGCGGTTTCCAGGCCGTACTGCACGGCACGATTGAAGCCGCCAAACAGCAATATCCCGACCATGCCCACGATCATGGTCAACAACGTCGCCAGTGTGCGGCGGCGATTGCGCAGCAGGTTGCGCCACGCCAGCATGATCAATTGCATGCTGCTGCCGCCTTGTGTTCGGTAGAGCGCCAACGTGCAGGCGTATCGCGTTCCTGGCGTTTCACCTTGCCATCGCTCACGTGGTGCAGATCGTCGGCGGCGGCGATCACTTGGGGATCGTGGGCGGAGAACACCACGGCGACCGCGTGCTCGCGCTGAAGCCGGCGCAGCAGCGCCAGAATGGACCGGCCGGTCAGGCTGTCAAGGTTCGCGGTCGGCTCGTCGGCGAGTACCAGCGCCGGCCGATGTACCAGCGCACGCGCGATGGCGACCCGCTGGCGCTGGCCGCCAGACAGTTGGCCCGGGCGATGCTGCGCCTTGTCGGCCAGGCCGACTTCATCCAGCATCTCCATCACGCGCGCTTTTCGCTCGGCACCCGGCACGCGTTGCAACCATAGTGGATATTCGACGTTTTCATACGCCGACAGAACGGGCAGCAGATTGAAGTTCTGGAAAACGAAACCGATGTGGCGCGCACGGAAGTCGCTAAGCGCGTCGTCGGACAGCTCGGCCAAGTTGTGGCCCGCTACCTTGACTATGCCCGCCTCGGGCCTGTCGATGCCGCCAAGCAGGTGGAGCAGCGTGCTTTTTCCGCTGCCGGAAGGCCCCGCCAATACCGTGAATCTTCCATTGGCGATTTCGAGTCCGGCATCGCAGATGGCGGGAACCTTGACTTGGTCAAGCCAGTAATCTTTGACGATTCCTTGCATTTCGGCGGCAAACATCACGCCGCCCTTTTTAAAAACTGCAGGATTCAATTTTGAACCGGGTTGCTGGTGGGGCGCGCCATCGACGGGCGGTTCGGTTGCTGTACAGGTGTAATGCATTGTCTTGTTTGGCTTGCGTCATAAGGTGTGTGGCGTGGCGGTCGCTCAGCTATCGGCGACGGTTTTTGTGTCGCGATGCCAGTGCTGCCGATCAAAGCTGGGATTATTATCTTTTCCCACAGGCAATAGGCGGGTTTTGAATGGTGTTTTTTGTTATGATGGAAAATATTAAATAAATTGTGTCGTTATAAGAAAAATATTAAATAAATTGTGCCGCCTTACCATGGGGCATTTTTATGGTAATCCCCACCTAAATCGGACCAGGATTATGCTGATCCGATGATGAAACGATGTCCAGAGTGCTTAGCCAGCAGGCTTCACAAGCGGTCGGGTGGGCGGCTCACGTGTCGAGTCATTGGCAAGCGGTTTGGCTGGGCATCCGTGTGAGATTCAGTGCGACTGAGCACTCGCGAGAAGGCCCGTCTGCTGGAGTGTGTGTGTGCTGGGCGTGCCGTACTCAGCAAATTTTTTTATCTTTATTTGGCTGATTTGTTACCGATTCAGCGCCGGGGCGAACGCTTGAAACCCCGACTGCGCAAGCTTGTACAGATAACGCCTAGCTTCGAAATTCAGCCCATCCCGGTCTTGTTTGTGCCGGCATTGTCATGACCTTTTTGATTTGTGGTTGGCGTGATCGAGGTAAAGAATTGGCCCTGGGGTAGCAGCCCACACTGCGGTCGCCGGCGGGCGTCTTGCCATCAGTCCGATGCCAACCTGCGGAGCTGGCTCGACGACTATCGCCCTGGCTGGTGTTGGCCCGGCGCAGGCGCGTGCCAGTAACTGGGCGCCGTCTGCAAAACTGTTGCGAACCTGCTTTAATACACCCCGCTCGTACCGAGAAAACGCTGTATCCAATGCTACATAACGGTGCGACTCCATTACGCCCCATGAGGCCCCACAAGGAGAATCCCCACCATGGTCACGCTGAATATCAACGGCAAATCCGTGGAAGTTGATGCTGATCCGTCAACGCCGCTGCTCTGGGCGTTGCGCGACAGCCTCGGTCTGACTGGTACGAAATTCGGTTGTGGTGTCGCCTCGTGCGGCGCCTGCACTGTGCACCTGAACGGCCAGCCCACGCGTAGCTGCGTGCTGCCGATCTCCGCGGTGGCGGGCCAGCAGATCACCACGTCTGAACACATCACTGACGACAAGGTCGGCCGCGCCGTGTTCGATGCCTGGGTCAAGCACGACGTGGCGCAGTGCGGCTATTGCCAGAGCGGCCAGATGATGAGCGCGGTGGGTCTGCTGCGCACCAAGAAGAAGCCGACCGACGCTGACATTGATACAGCGATGGCCGGCAACCTGTGCCGTTGCGCGACGTATCAACGTATTCGCGCGGCCATTCACGACGCAGCGAAGTCGCTGGCCTGAGCCCCACCGGAGAAGTCACGATGCGTATCCGAAATCTTGAAGCGCTGGCCGGTGGCGGCGCGCAACATCAACCGGCATCTGCTGACGCCGGCGCTGCGACGCTCGATCGCCGCGGCTTTTTGAAACTCACGACGCTGGCGGGCGGCGGTCTTGCGCTGGGGGTTGCACCGGTACTGGCTGGCGCGCAGGACGCGAAGGCCAAGCCGCCTTCAGCACCGCAGGCGTTCATCATCATTGCGCCGGACAACACCGTCACCGTGGCAGTGAACCGGCTGGAGTTTGGGCAGGGCGTTCATACGGCACTGCCGATGGCACTGGCTGAAGAACTCGACGTGGATTGGCGCAACGTGCGCGGCATGCTCGCGCCGGCGGCGGACCCGTACAAGGACCCGGGCTTCGGTATCCAGATGACGGGCGGCTCGACGGCACTGAACCACTCGTTTCAGCAATACCGCGAACTGGGCGCGCGTGCGCGTGCGATGTTGATCTCCGCAGCGGCTGAGCGCTGGAAGGTCGATCCGTCGACGTGCCGTACGGCCAATGGCGTGATCACGTCGGGCAGCAACCGCGCCACCTACGGTGAACTTGCGCAAGCCGCGATGGCGCTGCCGGTGCCGGCGCAGGTCACGCTGAAGAACCCCTCACAGTTTCGTATTGTCGGCAAGCCGACGCCGCGTCTGGATGCACGCGCAAAGCTCGACGGCTCGCTCAAGTTTGGCCTCGACACGCGTCTGCCGAACATGAAGGTGGCCGTGCTGGCCCGCCCGCCGCGCTTTGGCGGCAAGGTGGCCAAGTACGACACGGCAGCGGCCAAGGCAGTGAAGGGCGTGGTCGATGTGCTGCAGATCCCGACCGACCGTGGCGGCACGGGCGTGGCCGTCATTGCGGATGGCTACTGGCCGGCCAAGCAGGGCCGCGACGCGCTGCAGATCACGTGGGAAGACGCGGGTTCGACCGTGTCCACGCCCGCGTTGATGGCAGAGTACAAAAAGCTTGCGGGCCAGCCCGGCACGGTGGCCAAGGCCGCCGATGTGAGCGCAATCCAATCCGCTGCGAAGCACATTCAGGCTGATTACGAGTTTCCGTACCTCGCCCACGCGCCGATGGAGCCGCTGAACTGCACGATCGATCTGCAGAAAGACGGTGGCAAGACGTCGGGCGCCAAGGTGTGGGTCGGCTCGCAGTTCCAGACCATCGACCAGGGTGCGATTGCCAAGGTGCTTGGCGTGCCGCCCGAGAAGATCGAGCTGAACACGATGATGGCCGGTGGCGGTTTCGGCCGGCGTGCGATCACCACATCGGACTACGTGGTGGAAGCGGCCAACGTGGCCAAGGCCTATGCGGCGGCTGGGCACAACGGCCCCGTCAAGGTGATCTGGAGCCGCGAAGACGACATTCGCGGTGGCTACTACCGCCCGATGCATCTGCACCGTGTCAACGTGGGTGTCGATAACAGCGGCAAGGTGGTCGGCTGGGACCACGTCATCGTCGGTCAATCGATCCTCAAGGGCACGCCGTTCGAGGCCTTCATGGTCAAGAACGGTGTGGACAGCACCATGACCGAGGGCGTGATCGAGAACGACTACGGCTTCCCGATGCAGGTGACGGTGCACCACCCGGATGTGAACGTGCCGGTGCTGTGGTGGCGTTCCGTGGGCCATACGCACACGGCCTACGTGATGGAAACCATGGTCGACGAGGTTGCGCACGCGGCCAAGCAAGACCCGGTGGCTTTCCGCCTGGCGCGCTTTACCGGCAAAGAGCACGAACGCCATCGCGCGGCGCTGCAACTGGCCGTTGACAAGTCGGGCTACGGCAAGCGCAAGCTGCCCAAGGGCCAGGCGTGGGGCGTGGCAGTGCATGCGTCGTTCGAGTCGGTGGTGGCGTATGTGGTTGAGGTGTCGATCGATCAGGGCAAGCCGCGCGTGCATCGTGTAACGGCTGGTGTGCATGCCAACCGCGTGGTCAACCCGATGGGCGCGGAAGCGCAGATCCAGGGCGCCTGCGTGTTCGGTCTGGCGATGATCGCTCCGGGCTTTGCCATCGACATCGAGAACGGTGCCACCAAGAACAGCAACTTCCCCGACTTCCCGCCCGTGCGCATGCCGGACGCGCCGCCGGTGAACGTGTTCTTCGTGCCGTCGGAAGACAACCCGACCGGCCTGGGCGAACCCGGTACGCCGCCGATTGCACCGGCCGTGGCCAACGCGGTGTTTACGCTCACCGGCAAGCGCCAGCGCAAGCTGCCGTTCGACACGGTGTAGTTGTCATCGGCACGTGATGTGATGGGAGCCGGCATGCAGTCATGTGTGCCGGCTTTCTCGTTTATTGGTCCATTCTCGGCGGACCGATTCTTGCGTCCGCGGTTGTGTTGTTCTGTTGTCCACCCACCGGAGGAGCATGTCATGGCATTGAATATCCTGTACACCGCCCACGCCAAGGCCACAGGCGGCCGCAACGGCCACACGCAAACCGAAGACGGCCAGGTCTCGCACGATCTGTCGGTCCCGAAAGCCATGGGCGGCCCCGGCAAGCCCAACACCACCACGCCCGAAGACCTGTTCGCCGCCGGTTATGCCGCCTGCTTCGGCTCGGCGTGCGATTTTGTCGCCAAGAGCATGCTCAAGCTCAATCCGAGCAATATCGAGATCGACTGCGATGTGGGTATCGGTACGCGGGAGGAAGGCGGTTTTGGTCTGAAGGTGGGTTTGACCGCACGCATCAGCGGTTTGTCGCAAGCCGATGCCGAGAAGCTGGTGGCCCAGGCACATCAGGTGTGCCCATACTCGAACGCCACGCGCAACAACGTGGAAGTCACGCTCAAGACCGAGGTGGCCTGATGCTGCAGCGGCCTGTTGTTGGTGCGGTTGTTGGTGTACTGCTGGCCGCAGGCCGCGGCAGCCGATTTGATGCAGCGGGCGCGGTCAACAAGCTGCTCGCGCCGCTGCCCGATGGAACACCTGTGGCGGTGCACGCCGCACGGCACCTGAAGCAGGCGTTGGGTGATGTGGTGGCAGTGGTGCCTGCGGCTGCCACACATGGCGCGCAGATCGACCAGTTGGCCGCGCTGTTGGCCAAGACAGGCTGCGAGGTATTGCGATGTTCAGGTGCCGCACTTGGCATGGGCGCCAGCCTGGCTGCCGGCGTGGCCGCACGCCCGCAAGCTGGTGGCTGGGTCATCGCCCTGGCCGACATGCCGTGGATTGCTCCTGACACCATCACGCAAGTCGCTAACGCACTCGACCCACACCATTGCGTTGCGCCCTTCCATGCGGGGAAGCGAGGCCACCCCATCGGCTTCGGCGCCGATTTTTTCGCCGGCCTGACCGCACTGGACGGGGATGAGGGCGCGCGGCGGCTGATTGATCCCGCCACGCTCATCCGCATCGAAACCGATGACGCCGGCATCCTGCGCGATGTCGATACGCCCGCCGATCTGGCGCGCTGATCTACGCCGTTCTGCTTACAACGAAGCGCCGCCGCATATCACGATCTGCTGACCGGTGATGGCGCCGCCGTATTCGCCTGCCAGAAAGGCGGCCATGGCGGCCACTTCTTCTGGAGCAATGAAGCGGCCGATGGGCGGCATGCGTGGTGGGGTTTGCGCGCGCGCGGGGTCGCGCAGGAATGGCGTGTCCGTAGCGCCGGGCGCGATCACGTTGACGGTGATGCCGCGCGGCGCCAGTTCCGCTGCCCACGAGCGAGCCATGCCCACGAGTGCCGCCTTGGTGGCAGCGTATTGGCTGCGCGTGGGCGCGCCGTTGGCGGTGCGGCTGCCGATCAGGAGGATACGGCCGCCGGCCGGCATGCACGGCGCTAATTTGTCAGCCAGGAACGCTGCTGCATCCACATGCACGCGCCACATCGCAGCGCCGTCGGCGGCGGACAGTTCGCCCAGCGGCGCGGTCCGCATGAAACCCGCCGCATGCACTAGCGCATCGACTGTGCCGAGGCTGTCGCACACCTCGCCCAGGCGTTCGAAATCGGTCACATCCGCGTGCGCGATCTCCAGCCCTTCGACAGGCTCGGCAGGTGCGGTGCGGCACAGCCCCGTCACGCGCCAGCCGTCGGCCAGCAGGCGCGCGGCAATGGCGCGGCCGATGCCTGACGAGGCACCTGTCACCAAGGCATGGCGAGGTGTAGCCGGTTGCGGTGCGGTGTGGATTGGCATGCTTACTCCAGCGCGGCGATTTCCACATCGACTTCGTCGCGCTCGTGGAACGGCTCCAGTTGATCGGGCGACGCGCCGTTGTCGGTGATGAGCGTCCAGGGCCGTTCGATGGGCGTCCAGTGCTGCTGGCTGGCACGCCCGAGCTTGTCTGCCGTGGCCAGCACGAACACCTGCGCGGCTTGGCGGATCACGCATTCCTTCAGATACGCCTGATCGGCCGAGGCCTCGCACAAGCCGTTGGTGGCGACTACGCCATCGGCGCTCAGGAACGCCTTGTCGACGCTCACGCGGCCAAGCGACAACTGCGCCAGCGGCCCGAGCGTGCTCATGCTCGATGGGCGCACGTCGCCGCCGATGAGCGTGACGGGGATGCCGTTGGCTGCCAGCGACGTCACCACCATGAGGTTGTTCGTGACAACGTGCACCTGCTTGGCCGAAAGATGACGCGCCAGCGCTGCGGTGGTCGTGCCGCCATCGAGGAAGACAGTGTCGCCGTTAGCGATATGCGCCTGCGCCAGTTGGGCAATGGCTTCTTTTTGCTCGCGTGCGCTGGTGCGGCGCTCTTCCAGCGGCGCTTCCGGCTCATGCGAGCCGACTGCCGCCGCGCCGCCGTACGTGCGCAGGATGCGGCGGTCGGAAGCGAGCGCGCGCAGGTCGCGGCGCACGGTGGCTTCCGACATGCCGAAGTGCTCGCATAGCGTGGCGACATCGTTCATGCCGCCCAGCACGGCTTTCAGCATGGCTTCGCGGCGCTTCGTGACTTTCATGTCTGCAATATCCAACCGACCGGAGATGGGGGGCTCACTGTAGCAAATTGGTCCCTTGCTGCCCCCGTCGCCTGCCTCGGGTTAGCCGCGCACCCAGGCTTCGTCCACCGTCACGTACTTGATGCGCTGGCGGAAGTAGGTGAAGGCGATGTGCAGCGCGCCATCGTTGCCCTGCACGATGGAGGGGTACGAGTACTCGCGATTGCGTTGGTCGGCGGAATTGTTGGTCATGCAGTAGCCGTCGCCAATTTCAATGTTGCGGCGGCGCCAGGTGTGCCCGCCGTCTTCCGAGATGGCCAGAGACAGCGGTGCGCGCGGGGCGCCCCAGAACGCCGTGCCGCACGTGGAGGCTTGCTGATCGCGCAGCTCGCCGTGGTCTTCGGCGTCCTCAATGTCGTCGTACAGCGAGGTGCGGCGGCCGGTGCTGTGCGATGCATCGCTCTCGTTGTAGACGAGTGCCAAGTGGCCGTTGCGCAGCGTCACGAACTGGATCGACGAATTGTTGTTGGGCAGCGTTGTTGGTTGCGGCGCGCTCCAGGTGCGGCCGTCTTGCGAGCGGCTGGCATACACGTGGTCGGCCCAGCGGCTGCGGTAAAGCGCGAGCAGGCTGCCATCGGCCAGCGTCTGCACGTTCATGTGCACGCAGCCGATGCTGTCGGGCACCTCGTGGCGGCTCCACGTGCGGCCCTGATCTTCGGAGATCATGACGGCGCTGATGTCGTCATTGCCCACCCAGCGCTCGCCGGGCTGCGTGCGGCACAGGAACACGGGGCACGCCCAGGCGCCATCGGGCAGCACGACAACGGGCTGGCGCACGAAGGTGCCAGCCTGGTCGAACAGGGTTTCGATCGGGCCCCAGCTCTGGCCGTTGTCGGTGGAAATGCGCCGGCGCACGATGGCCGTGTTCTGGTGACCGGAGAGCTGCGCGGTGTAGATCAGCCAAAGCTCGCCGGTGGGCGTGGTGAACAGCACCGGGTTCTGCTCGGAGCGCGTCGGGTCTTCCGATAGTTTGGTCGCGGGTTGCCATTCGGTACTGTCCGCGGCCAGCCGCGACAGATAGATCGACACATCAGGAATGCCCTCCTGCGTGCCGCCAAACCAGACGCACAGCAGGTCGCCGTTGGGCAACGCGTGCAGGTTGGCCGCGTGGTTCTGCACGCAAGGCGTCGGCAGGAAGGCCTCGCGGCGTTCGGCGTCGGTATAGGCGGCGCGCACGCTGGAATCGAAGACGGCGTAGGCAGGAAGGGTTGCGGTCATGTTGTGTCTCAACTCAATGCTCGGTGTCTGGACGATCAATGCGCTGCGCTGTTGGGTTTGATGCTGCTGACTGATGCGTTGGCCTGTGCAGGCTCCGCGGCGCGAAAGAACAGCTTCTCCACCACCAGCACCAGGGCCGGCGTGACGAGTGCGATGTACATGTTGTCGATGCCGAACGGGTTGCCCAGCAGGTACCAGATGGTGGTCGTTACCGCTGCCAGGATCAGGCCAAGGACCACGCCTCGGCGGCTGTTGAAGAAGGGCAGGTAGATACCGATGAGTGCCACGACGGACACCGACAGCCGCAGCGCCCGCGTGAAGAACGACAGCGCCAGAATTTGCGGCACAAACAGCACGAACACCAACGGCAGCACGCCCACCGCCAGCGAAATCCAGCGCGTGGCGCGCAGCTCTTGCTCGGGCGTGGGGTGATAGCGCGGCACATAGAAGTCGGCCACGATGAGCGAGGCAATCGCCAGCGCTACGGTGCACACGCTCACAAAGATCGACGCCGCCAGCGACGTCGTCACCACCCCGGCCAGCAGCGGATGCATGTGCTGCATGAACACCGGCAGCGCGTACAGGCTTTTGATGCCCGGGAACAGATACTTGGCGGCCACGCCAATGAAGCCCAGCGCAATCGAGATCGGCACGCACAGCACTGCCGCCATCAACGATGCCGAGCGTGCAGATTCCGGGCTCTTGGTGGACGAGATGGCCTGCACGATGAACTGTGTCGAGAAGATCGCCCCGGCTGACCCGATGATCCACGCACCGATGGTGCCGCCCGACAGCGCGCCCTTCCACGTGAAGTAGTGCTCCGGCATGGTCTGCACCATGGGCATGATGCCGCCCGAGAGCTTCCACGCCACCGCGACGATGATGCCGATGCCCACCACCTTGACCGCACTGTGCACGATGGTCAGATAGGCCACGCTCTTGAGCCCGCCCCACACAAAGTAGATCGTGCTGATGATGGCCGTAATGACCGCCGCCGTTGGCAGGTTGATGTGCATGACGGTGGAGATGGCCGCCGCGCCGCTCACGTAGTTGCCCACGTTCACCAGCAGCAGCGAATAGATCATGATGGCCGACACCACCAGCTTGGCCGTGTTGCCGTACTTCTTGGCGATGAAGCCCGAAATGGTGAACTCCCCCGACGCGTACAACCGCTTGGCCATGAACAGGCCGAAGAACAGAAAGCCGATCGACGCCGAGATCACCGACCACGATGCGGCAATGCCCACGCTGAATGCCTCTTGCGACGTGCCCACCGTCGACTTGGCGCCGATGTATTCCGACATCAGCAGCACGGCCACCACCACGGCGGGCATCGAGCGCCCGGCCACCATGAACTGCTCGGAATTGCGGCTGCGCAACCGGATGCTGGCCACGCTGGTCACCACGATATAGACCACGACCATGGCGATGATCATGGTGGTGTCCCAGTTCGAAAACGAGGTCATCTTTGTCTCCTGATTTTGAGCGGATTGCTCCGGCCAGCCCGGCGTGTCTCCGTCGGGTCAGGCCTTGCGCGGGGGCGCGCTACATCATTGGGTACTGCGGGTGTGCGCGAGTCTCAGGCTGCGTGCGCGGCTTCCGGTTCGTCGCGGTGCGTTGCCAGCTCGCAGGCCTGGCGGAAGGCTTCGAGCATGCTGCGTTCATCGGCGATGCCCTTGCCGGCAATGTCGAACGCGGTGCCGTGGTCGACTGAAGTGCGGATCACCGGCAGGCCGACGGTGACGTTCACGCCAGCCTCCAGCCCCATGACCTTGACGGGGCCGTGGCCCTGGTCGTGGTACATCGCGACCACCACATCAAAATCGCCACGGCCGGCGCGGAAGAACAGCGTGTCGGCGGGCAGCGGGCCTTCCACGCGCCAGCCACGTGCCTGCAGCACTTGCACAGCGGGAATGATCTTTTCTTCTTCCTCGCCGTGGCCGAACAGGCCGTTTTCACCTGCATGGGGGTTGATACCGCATACGCCGATGCGCGGGTTGTCGATGCCCGCACGCACCAGCGTGGCATGCGCGCGTTCGATGGTGCGTTGGACAAGGCCCGGCTCAATGCGGCGGATGGCATCGAGCAGGCCGATATGCGTTGTCACGTGGATCACGCGCAGGTTGGGCGCCACCAGCATCATCGACACCTCGTCGATGCCGGTCAGGTGCGCCAGCATTTCGGTGTGGCCGGGGAAGATGTGGCCGCCGGCGTGCAGCGCTTCCTTGTTCAGCGGCGCGGTGCAGATGGCATCGAGTTCGCCGGCGGAGGTCAGCTCAACGGTGCGGGCGATGTACTGGTACGCCGCATCCCCCGCAATGGGCGAGAGCTTGCCGTAGGGCAGGTCGGCGGGGATCAGGCCGAGGTCGATGCAGTCCACCACGCCGTAGCGGAAGGCGGCGTCGGCAGGGCGTTCGATCGAGCGCACTTCCAGCGCCACACCGGCGCGTTGGGCGGCATCGCGCAGGCGCGCCGTGTCGCCAATCACCAGCGGCCGGCATTGCTCGTACACCGCGCGGTGCGTGAGCGCCTTCATGATGATCTCGGGGCCGACACCGGCGGCGTCGCCCATGGTGATGCCGATGACAGGACGATAGGTCATTGCGTGGGTTCCTTTGGGTGGGGTGCCGGCCGCGGTTTTGATCAACCGTTGCCAGGCGGCATGCAGGGAGCCGGGTGCGCCAAAGCCACCCGCTTTGGTGACGACCGGCAGCGCACGGCCGACACCAGTGAGTCGGGCATGCAGCAACGGCAAGCCGGGTTCGATTTCGTCGGTCAGTTGCAGCGCGTCGATACCGGCGGTCGACAGCACGGCGCGTGCGGTCTCGCCGCCGGTGGCGATCAGCCCGCCGGCATGCGGCAGGGCAGGCGCCAACAACGTAGCCAGACGGCGGCAGAAGTGCAGGCCGTCGGCGTTGGTGCCGCGCGTGCTCTGGCTGAGCGTGACCAGCACATCGCGGCCTTCGGACAGCGCGTCGATCACGGTCTGGGTAATGTCGGCCTGCGGTGTGTCGAGCGCTTCAACGGGCAGCTCCAGCGCCAACAAGCCGGCACCCGCGCCTGCCTTCAATTCGCTGGCCTGTGTGTGCGACACGCTGGACATGCTGCCCACCACCGTCAGCACAGGCCCGGTGCTGGCATTGGCTGCATGGCTTTCGACGGCGGCGTTGGCACTGCCAAGCCCCAGCGCGCGAATGAGCGCGGGCGCCAGCCCGGCCGAGCCGACCCAGAAGGCGTGCGCCAGCCGTACCGAGGCATCGGCGATATACGCCAGGTCTGCGTCGGTTTCGGCATCGCACACCACGGCTTGCACGCCATCGGCTTGCAGCGCGGCCAGGCGGCCCGCCAGCGCAGCGGCACCGGCGCGGATGTCTGCCAGCGTCAGCACGGCCGTCTGCAAACCTTGGTGCACTAGCATTTCGCGCAGATCGGCGCGGCCCGCGATGTTTTCGTTGCGCCAGACCTCGGTGTCTTCCACGGCCACGCCGTGCAGCCACTGCCGGCCGTCGCGGGTGGTGCGCCCTGCGGCCGGAAACGCTGGCGCGACGATGGCCAGACCGGCCAGCGGCACGAGCGCCGTCACTTCCGCAGCCACGTTGCCGCGCAGGGTCGAATCGATTTTCTTGTAGAGACGTGTGGCCGGTCTGGCCAGCGTGTGCCACGCAGCCACTTGTCTGGCTGCCGCGTCGACGGCATTGGCGCGGCGCGTGTCGGTGTCCAGCGCGAGCACGTCGGCGCTGATCGGCTGGCCCATATCAGCGCGGAGCGTGACCGCACTGCGCAGTCCCGCACGCACGCCGGCCACCGCGCAATCGGCGGCGCCCGACAGATCGTCGGCCAGGATCAGCAGCTTTGGGGCGGCTTGAGCGGCTTGGGCGGCTGTGTTCACGGCAGCAGGCGCTGGTAGATGGCCTTGATGTCCGCATGACTCAGCGGCTTCGGGTTGTTGCCGAGCAGCCGTTTGACCTTGGAGGCGGCCTCGGCCAGTGCATCCAGGTGCGATTCCGACACGCCAAACTGGCGCAGGTCCTGCGGAATCTGCACGACGTCGGTCCACTCGGTCAGACGTTCGATGAGCGCATCGGCGGCGGTTTCGTCGCTGTCGTTGCTCCCCTTGCCATGACGGCTGACGTTGAGTGCGCGCGCCACGTTGGCCAGGCGCGCGACGATGGCGTCCTTGTTGAAGGCCATCACGTGCGGCAGCAGCATTGCGTTGGCCACGCCGTGCGTGATGCCGAACATGCCGCCAAGCGGATACGCCAGCGCATGCACAGCGGCGGTGCCGGCGGCCGTCAGCGCCAAGCCGCCGTACATCGAACCCAGCATCATCGCCTCGCGCGCCTTGACCGAGCGGCCGTTCTGATACGCCTCGACAATGTTCGCGCCAATGAGCCGCATCGACTCCATCGCAAACATGTCGCTCACCGGGTTGGCCTTGGTCGAGATGTACGACTCCAGCGAATGCACGAACGCGTCGATGCCCGTGGCGGCCGTGATCGGCTTGGGCAAATCGAACGTCAGTTCCGCATCCAGAATCACCAGTTGCGGCAGCAGGTGCCGGCTGACGATGCCCACCTTCAGCTCTTCATCGGGCAGCGTAACGATGGCGTTGGGTGTGACTTCAGACCCCGTGCCTGCGGTGGTCGGCACCAGCACGAGCGGAACGCCGGGGCACTTGATCAGATCAATGCCGAGCCATTCGCGCAGCGGCTGATCATTGGTCAGGCGCACCGCAAACAGCTTGGCCGCATCGAGCACGCTGCCGCCGCCGATCGACAGGATGGCGTCGGGCGCAAACGGCGCGATCTGCTCGCGGAACACCGTCTCGACGTTTTCAATGGTCGGCTCGGGCTCAACGCCGCGCACGATGCGCGCTTCAATGTCACGCGTGGCCAGCGCTTCCAGCACACGGCCGATCACGCCGTTCTGCTCCATCACCGGCTGCGTGATGAGGGCGATGCGTTTGATGGGGACCGGGCCCGCATCAAGCAGCGCGAGCTTCTCGGGCAGCAACGCCAGGCTGCCGGCGCCGTGGACGATGTGCTTGACGGTCTGAAAGTGATAGGTCTGGGACATGGCGTTCGGTGATGTGGGGGCGGGCGGCGAGGCTCAGGCGGCGTTCAGCGCGGCCCGGTAGATGGTGAGCGCTTCGGCCAGGCGTTCGCGGCTTTTGGCGTCGAGCGGCTTGGCCGGCGAGCGTGCCGGGCCCGCAGGCATGCCGAGCATTTCTGCGGCGGTCTTGAGCACCACGGGCATGGTGCCGAGCGCAAATGCGTCACGCAGCGCGCGCAGCGATTCCTGCGCGGCGCGTGCGGCCGGAATGTTGCCCGCCTGGAACTGGTTCCAGATCGACATGACAACGTGCGGCACCGCATTGGTGGTGGCCGCCACCGCGCCGTCGCCACCGGCAATCAGCGTCCACAGGATCATCGAATCGGTGCCGGTGAAGGCGGCAAAGTCGTTGCGGCGCAGGTTGATGAGCTGCAGCAGGCGGTCGAAATCGCCGCCGCTGTCCTTGATGGCGCGGATGTTCGGGATGTCCGCCAGGCGGCGCACGGTGTCGATGGTGAGCGTCACGCCCGCCTTGGCCGGAATCGTGTACAGCAGGATCGGCAGCGACGTGGCGCGCGCGATTTGCTCGTAGTGCGCAAACAGCTCCGGCTGCGTGGCGCCGTTGAAGTACGGCGTAATGACCGACACGCCATCCACCCCCACGTCCTGCATCTTGTGGTTCAGCGCGATCACATCACGCGTGGCATAGGCGCCGGTGCCGGCAAAGACGGGCACGCGGCCGCGCGCCTGTTCCACGGTAATGCGTGCAATGCGCAGCTTCTCTTCTTCGCTCAGCGCGATGAATTCGCCATTGGTGCCGAGCACGAACAACCCGTGGACGCCTGCATCGATCAGCCGATCCACCAGCAAGCGCAGGCCGTTTTCGTCCACGTCTTCCGTCGAGGTCATCGGGGTGATCAGGGCCGGGACGATCCCTTTGAACGACGTGGTCATGTGGTGATCCTTTTGTGGAGGGCGAGCGGCCCGTGAGTCAGCTTGAACAGGAACGATGCACGGCCCATATGCCTAGCATATCGATCGATTCGGTCATTGTAATTTAAAAAATGATTGAATCGATCAATGTTTACCCTGATCTCAGCCGATCGATCGAGGATTGTGCGCAAACCCGGCGTGGCGCAATCCTGTGCTGTTTTGTTCAGTGGCAAGGGGATGCGGGTTGCGTAGCGCATCGATCATTCTGAAAAATACGGTGCCCTATTTTGATCGATTCGATCTAAATTCGACTAAAAGTGCATCATAAATCGCTTTTGCGCCGACGCAACTTGTCCACAGCAATGCGCGCACCGCTTGCAGAACCCACCGCAAATAATTGACGCACAAGGGTTTGTTGCACGATGTAACAGCTCTGCCCGATGTGGATAACTTCCACTGCACGCACACGTTTTACGTGATCTGCACGTTTGCCTAAACCCGTCAAGCCCTTTGGCGACTGGGGTTCCGGTTGCCAAAGCGGGTTATGCACAGAACATGTGGATAAGTCTGTGGGAAACACCATCCGACCCGCGTGGGGACGGCTTCTGATCGGCGTTGCTCGGGAATGTGGCAGGGCTTGTCAGGGCAGCGTCGCATGCAGATTGCAACGATTGATTACAACTTGAAACAGCAAGTCGAGCGCCCATTGGCCAGACTCCCAATACGCGATGGCTTGATCGCGACCGACGCATTCAAGGAGAAGAACATGGTTCGGGTACTGACGATTCTGCTGGCCGGTGCCACGCTGCTGACAGCAACCGGCTGTGCCGACATGACGGCACGTCAACGTAATACCGCCATTGGCGCGGGTGTGGGCGGATTGGCCGGCGCTGCGCTGATCGGCGGCCCGGGTGCCACGCTCGGCGGCGCTGCATTGGGCGGCCTGGTGGGCAACGTATCGACGCGTTGATTGGATGTCGACCTGAGTGTCGACTCAACAGAAACGGACCCCGGGGTAACCCTTTGGGTCCGTTTTTTATGCCTGCGCGCGGCTGCGAGTGCGCAGCAATTCTTCCAGTGCCGATACTTCCAGCGGCCGGCCAAACAGGAAGCCTTGCACTTCGTCGCATGCATGCGCGGTCAAAAAGGCCGTCTGCTCAGGGGTTTCCACGCCTTCGGCCGTAACGGTCATGTTCAGCGCGCGGGCCATCGCGATGATGGTCTTGGTGAGCGCCACGCAGTCGGCCACCCTAGGCACGCCGCTGATGAACGATCGATCGATCTTGATGTTGTGGATCGGCAAGCTGCGCAGATACGACAACGACGAGAACCCGATGCCGAAATCGTCGAGCGAGATGCGCACACCCCGTGCGGCAAGGCTCATCAGCAGACGCTGCGTTGACTGCCGATCGGCCAGCAAGACGCTTTCCGTCAATTCCAGTTCCAGCAGGCCTGGGGCCATGCCAGAGGCTTTGAGCGCTTCATCCACATCGCGCTCAATCACGCCGGCATCGCATTGCCGTGCGGACACATTCACCGCCATGCGCCCCGTGAAGCCGAACGTGCGCGCCCATGCCGCGCTCTGCGTGCAGGCTTGCATGAGCGCCCAGCGGCCCAGTTCGAGGATGTAACCGGACTCTTCGGCCACGTCGATGAATTCGGTGGGCGACACCGCGCCCAGCTCGGGGTCGGACCACCGCATCAGCGCTTCGACTGCCACAAGTTCGCGTGACTTCAGCGCGTATTTGGGTTGATACATCAGTCGCACCTGACCGCGCCCGAGCGCGCGGCGCATGCGCTCGTTGAGCGTGAAGCGGCGCAGCATCTGCGTTTCCAGCGTGCGCGAATAGCGGGTGATGCGGTTGCGGCCGTTCTCCTTGGCCCGGTACATGGCCGCTTCGGCATGGCTGACCAGCGTGGCCGCATCGCTGCCGTCTTCCGGGTAGGCTGCCACGCCAATGCTGGCCGACAGATGCACTTCGCGTTCGCCGCCGGTAAAGGGGTGGGCCAGCGTGTCGAGCACCTGTTGCGCGAGCGTATCGGCGGCGTTCGGGTCATCAATGGCCACGCAGAACTGGTCGCCACCCAGGCGGGCCAGCAGCGCGCGCTGGCCCGCCTGGGCACGGACGCGCTGCGCTGCCATGTTCAGCACGTGGTTGCCCACGTGGTGGCCCATCGCCTCGTTCACGGTCTTGAAGTGGTCCAGCCCGATATACAGCAGCGCGGATTCCCCCGTGGACGGCAGCGCCAGCCGCGCATCGAGCCGCTCGATAAACGCCGCGCGATTGGGCAGGCCGGTGAGCGAATCCTTGGTCTCCAGCAGGCGCAGCTGCTCGTAGGCCGAGCGCTCCGCTGTGATGTCGGTAAAGATGACCAGCACCGCGTGCGGTGATGCGCTGTCCGGCGAGAACATCGGCAGCACCGATTCCCGCAGCCAGACGATCTGCCCATTGCCGGCCGGCACGCCCACGACCACGTTGCTGATCGCGCGTCCGGTGCGGGCCGCCAGCGTGGAAGGCCATGCCGCGCGCGGCAGGATCGCGCCGTCTTCGCCCAGCATCATGTCGCCCAATGCAACACGCGGCGAGCCTTTCCATGACGGGCCCGACATGCGCAGGATCTCGGCCGCGCTGCGGTTGTACGACAGCACGCGGCCATCGGCGGACAGTGTCAGCACGCCTTCGCTCAGATGATTGACGACCAGCCGGTATTGATTGCGCAGCTCGCGGGTTTGGCGATATTCGTTCTCCAGGCGCAGCAGCTTGACCAGTGCGGCGATGTAGCGGCCGCATTCGGCCCGCAGCGTTGCGTCGTCTGCGTGCGCGGTAGCGGGGTAGAAGAGGCAGAGCAGGTCATCGGCGACGGCCATCCCGCCATGCTGGGCTGGAATGCGGCACAGCCATGTCGGCTGCGCGGTGTTTAGCACCCGTACAAGCGCTTCGCGCAAGGCGGTGGGCGCATTGGATTGACGAATCAGTTCGATGGGCGCCAACTCGTTGACCAGCGGCGCGATGCGGGCAAGCTCGATATCGAACTCGCCCTGTGCAGCGGTAGCCAGGTGGGCTGCATGGTCGTCGCGCAGTGCCAGCCGCGCCCGTGCGCGCTGCGTGCCATAGAGCCGCGCCCGCCCCGAAACGACACGCACCGCCACGCACAGCGCCGACGGCAAGGCCGCTTCCAGCGCCCGCAGCCCAGCATGCAGCCGCTCCCCGAGCGAGGCGGCAGACGGCAACGTGGACAGCAGATGATCGAGATGCTCGTGTGGCAACGCTGCGCCGATCGCTTCCGCGCTCAGCACGCGTTCACTGGCCTTGCCGGGCAGTTGCGCATCGAGCGGTAGCGGCAGCCCGTGTACAACCACCTGTTGCGCGGGCAGCCCTTCAAAGCGCGTGGGCGTGACCGTCAGCCGGACGCTGATCACCTCATTGGAATCGCCGGCGGAAAGAGCCGAGACGAGCTGTGCCGCCGGAATGGCAGGGGCGTCGGACGGCGTCGCATCGGCGTCTTCCCCGGCACGCGCCTCCAGCCACGTGGGCACGTCCTGGAAGAAGCGGGAGAAGGGCTCGCCGAGCAGTTGGTCGGCCGACAGCGCCCGCACCATGCAAACGCCGGCTGCATTGGCAAAGACGATGCGGCCTTCGAGCACCACATAGAGCGGAACCGGAAGGCTTTGCGCCGATAACGGGTAGGAAATTCCGTCTTGCATCCCACGCTCCAACCTGGGGTATCACCTATGACATCTCACCAAAGGCAGTGCTCTTCATAATGCGCAAAAGTCTTGCGCGGCGCAAAGTCTAGTTTGTGGTGGATGCAACACATTGTGAGTCCGCTTTGTCGGCCGCGGTGTTGTTTGTTTGTGGCGCTGGTTTCAAAGCGGTTTGCTCCGGCTGGGCTGTGGGTGGTGTTTGCGTTTCGGCATCCGGCGCATTTTCGGTTTCTCGCGCGGCGAAATGCTGATCGATCCAGCGATGCGTCAGTGCCAACCCGATTGCACACATCAAAACGCATGTCCCCATTGTCAGGATGAAATAGGCGCTGATCCGCTCGACTGAGCGTTCAGGAAAGAAAAACGTCGCGGCGGCAAACAGGATGCACACCAGTACGCCAAAGAGCGAAAGCAGATAGTAAAAACGACGCGGCAAGGGCGAATTCATCGTTGTCTCATCCAACTGCAACCAAGAGGGTGTTGCTTTGAATCGTTTTGCCGGCCACCCAAATGGGCACGCCATGGCAGGTGCTATCGCGGCGCAATGCATGCCCCGTGGGGCGGCGGCCTGCGTATGAATTGATATTGCGTTTGCAGTACCGCTGCGATACCTCAGATTGCCGTTTGCGAAAAAAGCTCGAATTGCGGGACCCGGCAGCGCTTGCTATGGTGATGGCACTGAAATGCAGCGCGATACCGGCTTGTGGCCTTGCATGATCGCGTACGCTAATCCGATGCGTCAATCTGACTTTCCGGTTCAAGCCTGAGCATCTGGTGTGCCACGAGTTGACTCTTGGCTTAGTGGCGCGGTTTGAAGGGCTGCGGTCAAAAACGTTGAAATTTTATTTCAGTTATGAATACAATTGATCTAATATCTGATCCACACCAGACTTCACACCAGACTTTATTAGGAGCGCATATGGCGACATACAAGGAATTGGTTGCACAAAAGGCCAAGCTGGAAGAGCAGATCGAAACTGCGCGCGCCAAGGAACTGGAAGCAGTTGTCCAGCAAGTGCGGCAGACGGTTGCCGAATATGGCCTGACGGCTGAAGACCTGGGCCTGGCCCAGCGGCGCGGTCGCCGTGCCGGTGCCAAGGCGCCGGTGCCGGCCAAATATCGTGACCCGAAGACGGGCGCAACGTGGTCCGGCCGTGGCCGAGCCCCGGCCTGGATCGGCAAGAACCGCGATAAATTCCTGATCGCCTGATTTGTCAGGCGCTGCCTGACGCGCGCGCAAGCGTGCAATGCAAATGGCCCACCCGCACGGTGGGCCATTTGCATTGGTGTGCGCGATGGCCGTTCCTGTATAACAGCGGCATGACGCTCCGCCTGCCCAAATACCTCGAACTGGCTGACCGCATTCGGCTCGACATCCTGCACGGAACCCTGTCGGCCGGCAGTATCGCGCCCAGCGAAAATGAAGTTGCCCAACGCTACGGCGTATCCCGTTTGACGGCGCGCCGCACGCTGAACGAGCTGGCAGCGCGTGGGTTGCTCAAGCGCTCGCGCGGGCAGCGCAGCGTGGTGCTCGATCGCGTGGGGCCGCATCGGCCGGTGCTGTATGCGCCGGGCCAGTCCGACGCGGCGCTGGAATACGTGCCGGGCGCCGTCTATACGGTCAGTGCATTTCGACTCGAGCCGGCCGACGAGATCGTAGCCGCCGCGCTCGACGTGGCGGTGGGCGCGCAGGTGGCGTTTGTCGAGCGCCGCGCCCAGGTGGAAGGGCAGCCCATCATGCTGCTGCGTACGTGGCTGACATCCAGGCTGGCGGCGATGCTTGAGGCGCGCGACTTTGAAGATCGTCTGTTCGTGCAGGTCTTTCAGCGCGCCAACCTGACCATCGCGCGCTCGCGCGAGGCGCCGCTGGCCTGCGTGGCCGACGTCCACCAGGCCGCCCAGCTTGGCGTGGAAGCGGGCGTGCCGCTGGCGCGCGTGCGCCGCATCGGCTACAGCGTGGCCGACGTGCCGATCTCCCTCACCTACTGCGATTTTTCCCCCGAGCGCTATACGCGCGAAGTCGACATCCGCGTGCTGCAAAACGACTAGACGCGCACTGCGTCAGCCCGGTGCAGAAACGGCGCCACACACCCCGCAATGGGGACTTGTCCGTCCAGGGTATTCAAGCTAGTCTGCGCCCCTTCCCAAGAAAACGTATTCATTTGTGAGGCGACGCTTTGCCGACAGCGTATTGGCACGGCTGTTGCATTCACCGCGCCATCTCGGCGGGGCGGGTTGAGCCACCTGTCACCATCAAGCTGATTCAGTCGATTCAACACATCGGAACCACAAGAGGGAGAAATCAATCATGCAACTCAAGCGACGTTTTACGCTGGCAGTGCTGGCCGTTGCCGCCGGTCTGGCCGCAGGCGCGGCGCAGGCCCAATCGTCTGTGACGCTGTACGGCCAGGTGGACGCCTGGGCGGGCGCCACCAAGAACCTGGGCCAGGACCGCGCCTGGGGCGTCAATTCGGGCGGCATGTCGACGTCGTACTGGGGCCTGAAAGGCAACGAAGACCTGGGCAACGGCCTGAAGGCGATCTTTACGCTGGAAGCGTTCTTCCGCCCCGACACGGGCAAGTCAGGCCGCTTTGATGGCGACCACTTCTTCGCGCGTAATTCGTTTGTTGGCTTGCAGTCGAACAGCTGGGGCTCGATCAAGCTTGGCCGCAACACGCCGCCGTATTTCGTTTCGACGATCCTGTTTAACCCGTTCATCGATTCGTACACTTTCTCGCCGATGGTGTTCCACACCTACCTTGGCAACGGCCGTTCGGGCGCTGCGGGCATCTCGGGTCTGGTGGGCGATTCGGGCTGGGACAACTCGATCATGTATTCCACGCCGGACATGGGCGGCCTGACGGCCAACCTGATCTACGGCGCCGGCGAGCAGGCTGGCCACAACGGTCAGAACAAGTGGGGCGGCAGCCTGCTGTACTTCCGCGGCAACTTTGCGGCCACGGCGGCGTTTCAGCAGGTGCGCTACGACGGCGCGCCGGGCGACCTGAACAGCCTGGTGGCCGGCTTCTCGCGCCAGACGGCGGGGCAACTGGGGGCCACGTACGACTTTGGCGTGGTCAAGCTGTACGGCCAATATCAGTACATCAAGAACACGATCAGCACTGGCGACGCGAAGAGCAACGGCGGCCAGTTGGGCGTGTCGATTCCGGTGGGCCCGGGCGCCGTGCTGGCGTCGTATGCCTACACGAAGACCTCGGGCGCAGCTGATGTGAAGCGCAACACGTGGGCTGTCGGCTACGACTACTCGCTGTCCAAACGCACCGATGTGTATGCGGCGTACTTCCGCGACAAGGTGTCGGACCTGTCGACGGCCGATACCTTCGGCGTTGGCATTCGCGCGAAGTTCTAAATCTTTCGCGGTCTGTTTTTCCTTGTCACCGCCCACGTCTCGACAGCGTGGGCGGGCATTTACAACGGCGTCCGGATTCCGGGCGCCGTTTTTTGTGTGCGAAGAAGAAGCAGGAAAGCGCGGGGCGTCAGCCGGTGCGCGCCAAGCGCAGCGGTGGTGAGAGCGACGATGAGGGCTCGGCGCCAATCCGCGGCTGATTCAGCAGCATGGCGCCGCGCTGCGTGGCAACGAACACGGCCTCGGTGCGGCTGCGTACTTCCAGCCGGCGATACAGCGCATTGATATGCGCCTTGGTTGTCGCCTCTGAAATGCTGAGCATGCGGCTGATGGTTTTGACCGGATGCCCGCGCGATAACAAGACCAGAATCTCATATTGACGCTGCGTCAGACCGAGCAACGCACAATCGTCATTACCACTGGCCGAACCTGCCGCAATGGCTTCAGGCCGGGTCAGCACGATGGACGCCGGCACATAACGGCCGCCGGCGAGCACCAACTCCAATGCTGCTGCGATCAATTTGCCGGAATAGCTTTTCAGCAGATACGCCGAGACATTCAATTGCATGAGCGTGCGCACATGCGCCGCAGAATCGGTTTCGCCCAGTACGGCGACATGTCGGGGATGCGGCTGTTGCAACAGCCGGGAGAGGGCCGGCAGATCGTCGATGCCGGGTAACGGCAGGCCGATCAGGGCCAGTTCGGCGTCCGCATGCGCCGCAAGGTTTTCAAAAAAGGCTTCGTCCGGCTCAATGCTGACCACTTCGGTAATGGCCGGCAAGGATTGCAACACATGGGTCGCGCCGGCACGCACCAGAGGGTGTGCCTCTACTACGATTGATTTCACTGCGCCGCCTGTCTGGTTATGGTTTGTTTGCCCATTTCCGGAATCAGCTTGTCACTGCACCTATTTGGACCTGTGGGGGCCAAAATCAATGCAGCCGTGCTTGTGGAAATGCTTCTGGCGTGCGGTCTCGGTATATTTCCCCGTTCAACCGGCAGTCACCGCAGTGCGGTGCCGCCGGGCCGAAACCTTGGCACGCCATTCAGGCGCAATTTCCTTCCGGTTTTTCTTGTTTATGTCGCCAGGCGCGGAGGACTAATCCCGCCAAAAATCGCAGAATAAATCCCCAGCATGCTTGTTGCACCCATCAATGGGATGTAAACCTTTTTGTTTGCCCCGATCGGTGGTGCGCCAGACCCTCCTATACATAGCAGGATCAGACAGCAGCAGCTAGCCCCACTTCACGCCCATTGACGTAAGCGTAAAGCGGCGCTTTTGTATCCAAAAATCGTGTTGTAGTGGCTTATTGCGCGACGACCGAGAAGCGCGGCATCGACAGCGGTTGTTTGCCGTCGCGGCCGTAGGGTGTGCCGCCGCCGTTGTTGGCGGCGTGCAGGACGGACAGCGCGTTCTGCGTGGCGCGCAGCCGCAGGTCGATCAGGGTGCCGTTGTCGATGTTGCGCTGGCGCAGCAGGCGGGCCAGGGCCAGGTTCTCGTCGAACAGGCGGCTGGCGGTTTCATCGGTGCGCAGGTATTTGACCAGCCCGTATGGATCGGCGCCGCCGTGCCGTGCCCACCACAGGCGGCGTTCACGGTCGGCTTCGCCCAGCGCGGCGAGCTGTTTCTGCTTGGTCTGGGTGATGCGCTCGAGTTCGACCATGTCGCCATCGCGCAACGCCTGCGCTTCGGCATCCAGGGTGAGGGTGGCTGCGCGCAGCAGTTCCTGCTCGTCGGCAAGGGTGCGGATCAGCAGTGTGTTGTCCATGGTGATGGTGGCTACCTATAAGCGTGGGAGCTTGGGCAGCCGCCGGCTGGCACACCGCCCCGCCGCGATCGGCCGAGGGCTGGAAACCCTCAGGCTGGCAGCGTTAGAAAATACAGGGGACGGACGACGGGAAACCCCCGTCAGACCTTCTTGGACTGTGTAGAGAGCAGCGATCGCGCGTCGGAAAGCGCGGCATCGGCGATCTTGCCGGCGTCCATCTTGAGCGTGCCGTTCTGAATGGCGTTGCGGATCTGCTCGACGCGCGCGGCGTCGAAGTCGCCGCTGCCCACTTGGCGCGAGACTTGTTGGACCGACAGCGACGGCGAATCGTCGTGGCTGCGCGTTGCGCCCGAGGCCGTCGCAGCGGTCGAGGACGAGCCGGTCGCGCGCGCAGACCCGGACAATGCGCCGGACGCAGCGTCCTTGGTCGGCGCAATGGCCGACGTGTTGTTCACGATATGGTTGATTTTCACGGGTGTCTCCGAAGAGCGCGTTCATCCTATCACCCATATCGGCCAACCCCGGCCCAAACTTTAGCGGCAGGTATCGATAACGCATCACAGTGTGAAAGTGATCGATTGTTATCAATTTATCTTAAAACTGGATCGCCACGACGCCCGCAGACTGTGCAATGCCGGAGACGACGTTGCCATTGGCGGTGCGCACCTGCGCGACCTGGCCCACGGCAGCCTGGTTCAGCGCCCGGCCGTCGCTGCTGACCTGAAAGCCGCCGCCCTCGGCGATGAGCTTAACGGTCTGGCCGGCCTGCACGGCAACGGCCAGGCGCAGGCTTTCGGCGCGCAGCGGCTGGCTGGCGGCCACGCTGGTGAGCAGCACACGCCCCACCACATCGGCCGGTTGCTGCACGACCGACGCCGGCAGCATCGACAGATCGCCCGTGCGGGCTTCCAGATCCCCCATATCGAGCGTCTTGCCCGGCGGTAACTGGTGCGAGGCAACGTAATACGTCCCCGTGATTTGAATGGTGGCCGGCACCCACGCCGCCCAGGCGTGCGGCGAGCGGCAGCGCACGCCCACTTGTATACGGCCGCGCAGGCGGTTGGCCGCCGGCAGCATCAGGTCGATCTGGTCGCAGGGCTGGTTGGCCACGCGGGCATCGACAGGGCCGACCTCGACCGACGCACGTGGCGTGCCCGTCTCATTTGTGCCGCCCAAGATGTCCAGTTGTGATTGCAGTTGTTGCTGGATCTGCATCTGGATGGCGTTTGGCCCCTGGATGGTTGTGGGCTGCATCGGCTGCATCGGTTGTTGCGCGGCCTGGGCCGGCGGATAGCCAACGCGCACCATGCCCTGGGCGTGCGCCAGGATCGGGTGCGCCAGGCTTGCCAGCAGGCCCAGCGCCAGGATCAGCAGCAGCTTGCGCTGGCGCCCGGCCAGCGACGTGGCCGTGGCGGCGGGTCGGATCGGGTGGTGCGCGCTGCGTGCAAACCGCGTGGACATGGAAAGCCCCTTCATCAAAAGTCCAGTGAAGTGTAGCCACGCGTGCGCGAGCGCCAAATGCGGAAATGTCGGCCAATCCCCCCCTTATTCGGACGAATGGTCTTGCACACCGGCCCCTAGACTGTGCAACGTGGTGAAGTCCCTGGCGTTGTGCGGCTGTTGTGCAGTTTCGGGCCGTACAGCCTGCCCCGATAGACGGCGAGGTTGCCCATTCTTCGGCCAGCTTTCGGATTCGCAGACAGGTCTTTTCCACTGAGGTTGCATGACGGCAACTCAGCATGACAGCGGTTCAGCGGTGTTTGGAGACGGCATCGGCGGTTTTGAAGGGGCCGCTGATGCCGAGTTCTCCGGCCCAAGGGAACACGCAATACGGAACGCAGTACAGAACGCAACCCCGGCGGATGGCAGCCCTAACCAGGGCGCCACGCGCAAGGAATGACAGACATGGTCGACAAGCTGGATCAGTTGTTCGGTTTTCAGGAGCAGGCGCTGCACTTGCGCTCGCAGCGGCACCAGATCCTGGCCTCGAACATCGCCAACGCCGATACGCCGAACTACAAGGCGCGCGACTTCGATTTTCAGTCAGCGCTGCAGAAGGCAGTCGGCCAGCAAAGCGGTAACAGCCTGCCGATGACGGCAACGGCTGCAGGCCACCTGACGGTGGACGGTGCGCCAGCCGGCGATGTATCGCTGATGCAGGCATCGCTGTCCCAGCAGACCAAGGCGCTGCAGGGCGAGATGCAGTACCGCACGTCGCAGCAGCCGTCCATCGACGGCAACACGGTGGATATGGACGGCGAGCGCATGCGCTTTGCCGATAACACCGTGCGTTACGAGGCCGATCTGGGCATCGTGACGCAGAAGATCAAATCGATGCTGGCGGCCATCCAGAACAGCTAGCGCGACGTAGCAAGCGCAACAAGAGCAGCAGACAGGCATTAAGACGACCGCGCAGCAATCACGCGCGGCGAAAGATGGGCGGGAACTGTGTGGCGCTCTGGGCCAGAAAACATTGGCCCGGAGCACGCCGCCATACAGAACAACCGGATCGGTCCGGCAGCAGTGCCGGCAACAGTGTTTGAAGACATCGGAATCAACATGTCGCTATTCAAGGTGATGGATGTGGCTGGCAGCGCGCTCACCGCGCAGTCCAAGCGCATGAACGTGGTCGCCTCCAACCTGGCCAACGCCGAAAGCGTGACCGGCCCGGACGGCAAGGCGTACCGCGCCAAGCAGGTGGTGTTCTCGCCCGCGCAGGCGTCTGACGACTACGCCACCGGCGTGTCGGTCGACCGCGTGGTGGAAGACACCGTCACCCCCATGAAGCGCATGCACCAGCCGGGCAACCCGCTGGCCGATGCCGATGGCTACGTGACGATGCCGAACGTCGACGTGGTGGACGAAATGGTCAACATGATTTCTGCGTCGCGCTCGTATCAGGCCAACGTGGAAGTCGCCAACACCACAAAGACGATGGCCTCCAAGGCGCTGACCCTGGGCCAGTAAGCGGCACTATTCCTAGCGAGACACGAACATGACCGTCAGCTCAACCACCAGCAGCACCAGCGCCTCGAGCACGACATCCGGCAACCAGCTTGCCATCACCAGCGGCACCGATCTGCAGAACACGTTCATGCAACTGCTGGTTGCGCAGCTGAAGAACCAGGATCCGCTCAACCCGATGGACAACTCGCAGATGACCTCGCAGCTTGCGCAGATCAACACTGTGAATGGTATCCAGCAACTGAACACCACGATGTCGAGCATGGCCACGCAGAACGCGGCTACGCAGGCGTCGTCGCTGATCGGGCGCACCGTGCAGGTGCCGTCGTCCCACCTGACGCTGGCTTCCGGCACCGCCAACTTCGGCATCTCGGTGCCCAGCGGCGCCGACGACGTGGTCGTGACCATCAAGGATGCCAACGGCAACACCGTGCGCTCGGTCGATCTGGGCAAGATGACGGCCGGCAGCGGCAACTACACCTGGAACGGCAAGGACGACAAGGGCAACACGCTTGCGGACGGCACGTACACGATCAGTGTCGCGGCCACCCTGGGCGGCAAGACCGCCGCCGCCAACGCCCTGGGCGCAGACAAGGTGACGGGCGTGACCATCACCAACGGCACGACGCAACTGCAACTGGCCTCGGGCAACTCGGCCAAGCTGTCTGACGTCACCACCATCCAATAACGAATCACGCGGCGAACACCGCTTCCAATCTTTCTCGGGAGAACACTATGGGATTCCAGCAGGGCCTCAGCGGTCTCGACGCCGCCTCCAAGAACCTCGACGTCATCGGCAGCAACGTGGCCAACGCCAACACCGTCGGCTACAAGAAGTCGACCGCCGAGTTTGGCGACGTGTATGCGCGCTCGCTGGTCGGTGCCTCCGACACCCAGATCGGGCAGGGCGTGAGCGTGACCAAGGTGTCGCAAGCGTTCACGCAGGGCAACGTGACCATCACCGGCAACCCGCTGGATATCGCCATCAACGGCTCGGGCTTCTATCGCATGGTCGACCAGGGCAGCGGCCAGGTGTCGTACACGCGTAACGGCCAGTTCCAGACCGACAAGAACGGCTACGTCATCTCCGCCACCGGCCAGAACCTGACCGGCTACGGTGTGGACTCCACCGGCAAGGTCAACACGGCCGTGCTGACCAAGCTGCAGATTCCGGTCAATGACCTGGCGCCGCTGGCTACCACCAACACCGCGTTCGCCATCAACCTGGATGCCGCGGCCACGGTGCCGACCACCACGCCGTTCTCGAACACCAACTCGGCCACGTTCAACCACTCCGTGTCGGAGCAGGTGTACGACGGCACGGGCACAGCACACATGCTGACCAACTACTACGTGCGCACCGGCACCGGCTGGAACGTGTACTCGCAGGTGGACGGTAACAACCCCACTGGCGGCAACCCGGTCACATCGCTCACCTTCAACACGAGCGGCCAGTTGACCTCGTCGCCCAGCAAGGTTGCTGTCACGTTTGGTACGCCGACTGGCATGTCGATCAGCAACATCGACTTCACGGGCACCACGCAGTACGGCGGTGGCTACAACGACACCACCGTCACGCAAGACGGCTACGCCACCGGGCGCCTGGCCAGCTACTCGGTGGGCACCGACGGCACCATCACGGGCCGCTATTCGAATGGCCGCACCTCGGTGCTGGGCCAGATCGCCATGGCCAACTTCAAGGCGCCGGAAGGCCTGCAGAACATCGGCGGCAACCAGTGGGTGGAAACCTCCAATTCGGGCGCGCCTGGCTTGGGCACGCCGGGCATGGGCTCATTCGGTCTGCTGCAGTCCTCCGCCGTCGAGCAGTCGAACGTGGACCTCTCTGCCGAGCTGGTCAACATGATCGTCGCGCAGCGCTCGTACCAGGCCAATGCGCAGACCATCAAGACGGAGGACACCATCCTCCAGACGCTGGTCAGCATGCGCTGATAGGGGCCCACTATGGACCGCTCGATCTACGTGTCGATGACTGGCGTAAAGCACCTGTTCGACCAACAGGCTGCCAGCGCCAACAACCTCGCCAACGCCAGCACCACCGGCTTCAAGGCGCAGATCGACGCCTTCCATACGGTGGGTGTGCAAGGCGACGGCTCGCCCACGCGCAGCTACGTGATGGCCTCGGCCATCGGGACGGACCTCGCGCCCGGCCCGATCGAGACCACCGGCCGCAGCCTGGACGTGGCCATCGACGGCCAAGGCTTTTTTGCTGTGCAGACGCCGGACGGCAGCGAGGCTTATACCCGCGCCGGTACGTTCCAGCTGGGCGCCGACGGCACGATCCAGACGCTCTCTGGCCAGCCCGTGCTGGGTGACGGCGGCCCGATCACGTTGCCGCCCAACACCATGGTGCAGTTTGCCAAGGACGGCACGGTCAACGCGATCAGCGCCGACAGCCGCACGCCGCCCGTGTCGCTGGGCCGCCTGAAGCTGGTGAGCATTGATCCGTCGAACATCGATCGCGGCGCCGACGGCCTGTTCCGCCAGCGCGACGGTCAAGACGCCAACGTGGATGAAAAAGTACGTGTGACTGGCGGGGCGCTGGAAGGCAGCAACGTCAACCTGACCGACTCGCTGGTCAACATGATCGAAATCTCGCGCCAGCTCGAAATGCAGATGAAATCGCTGCACACGAGCGACACGAACGCCCAGTCGGCCAACGAACTGCTGCGCCACGCCTGAACGGCTGGCGCGTGAATAAACCAGACCCCTACCAAGGACTCGAACATGATTCGCTCCCTGTGGATTTCCAAAACCGGGATGGACGCCCAGCAATCGCAGCTGGATGTCATCTCGAACAACCTGGCGAACGTCAACACGACGGGCTTCAAGCGCTCGCGCGCCGTGTTCGAAGACTTGCTGTACCAGAACGTGCGCGAGCCGGGTGCGCAGTCGTCGCAACAGACCACGCTGCCTTCGGGCATGCAGATCGGCACCGGCACGCGCGTTGTCGCCACCGAGCGTCTGCACACGCAGGGCAACCTGCAGCAGACCGGCAACTCGACCGACGTGGCCATCAACGGCAACGGTTTCTTCCAGGTGCAGATGCCCGACGGCACGCTGGCCTACACGCGTGACGGCAGCTTCCAGATCAACGCGCAGGGTCAGCTTGTGACATCCAGCGGCTACCCGGTTCAGCCGGCCGTGACGGTGCCGCAAAACGCCACCAGCCTCACCGTCGGCAAGGACGGCGTTGTGACGGTCACCACGCCGGGCACGGTCAACAACACGCAGGTGGGCACGTTCCAGCTGGCCAACTTCATCAACCCGGCCGGCCTGCGCAGCATGGGCGAAAACCTGTACGCCGAAACCGAAGCGTCGGGCACCGCCAGCCTGGCCAATCCGGGCTCGAACGGCGTGGGCGCGCTCAATCAGAACTACGTGGAAACGTCCAACGTGAACGTGGTGGAAGAAATGGTCAACATGATCCAGACGCAGCGTGCGTACGAGATCAACAGCAAGTCGGTGCAGACCTCCGACCAGATGCTGGAGAAGCTGGCGCAGCTTTAAGCGCGGCGGCGTTTTTAAGGAAGTTTTGCGATGCATCCCCCCCCGGTTTATTCGCTCAAGAATGTCGAGCATGGCGGCCGCGCCGTGCCCGTTGTTCGTATCGTTCGATTGGTTGTGCTCGGCACGGCTGCCTTGCTCGCTACGGCGTGCGGCATGCTGCCGCCGCCGGCCCCGATCGTGCAGGGCCCGACCACCGCGCGCCCACCGATGCCGGTGATGGCGCCGCGCCAGAACGGGGCGATTTACCAGGAAGTGGCATCGGGCAGCGGTGGCTTTCGCGGCATGTTTGAAGACCGCCGCGCACATATGGTGGGCGACACCATCACCATCGTCATCACCGAGAACACGGCCGCCAGCAAGCAGACCTCCGGCAGCGTCAACCGCACGGGCAGCATGAGCGCTTCGGTGCCGACCTTTGCGGGCATGAACCCGGGCGTGCTGTCACTGTTGGGTATTTCGGCCAGCGATGCCAACAAGTTCGACAGCAAGGGCGCCAACGGTGCGCAGAACAACTTCACCGCCACGATTACCGTCACGGTGGTCGAAGTGCTCGGCAACGGCAACCTGGTGGTGAGCGGCGAGAAGCAGATGGCCGTGGGCCAGGGCACCGAGTCGATCAAGTTCTCGGGCGTGGTCAATCCCACCACCGTCAACAATCAAAATACCGTGCTGTCCACCCAGGTGGCGGACGCACGCATGGAATACCGCGGCACGGGCTATGTGGCCGAAGCCCAGCAGATGGGCTGGCTGTCGCGGTTCTTCCTGACCGTGTCACCGTTCTAAGGGATCTGCCATGACTTTGCATCGAATCATTGGCGCGGCCCTGATGGCACTGAGCGCAATCGCGGCGGTTGCGCCCACGGCGGCACATGCCGACCGCATCAAGGATCTGACCACCGTTGCCGGCGTGCGCGACAACGCGCTGATCGGCTACGGCCTTGTGGTCGGGCTGGACGGCAGCGGCGACCAGACCACGCAAACCCCGTTCACGGTCCAGAGCTTTAACAACATGCTCACGCAGTTCGGCATCAACGTGCCGGCCGGTGCGAGCATCCAGCTCAAGAACACCGCCGCCGTGGTGGTGACGGCCACGCTGCCTGCCTTTGTGCGACCGGGCCAGACGATTGACGTGACGGTGTCGTCCATTGGTAATGCCAAAAGCCTGCGCGGCGGCACGCTGCTGCTCACGCCGCTCAAGGGTGTGGACGGCCAGCTTTACGCATTGGCGCAAGGCAACGTGGTGATTGGCGGCGCAGGCGCGTCGGCCAACGGCAGCAAGGTGCAGATCAACCAGCTCGGCGCCGGGCGCATTGCCAACGGGGCGACAGTGGAGCGTGCCGTGCAGGCCACGGTGGGCGAGGCCGGCAGCATCCAGCTCGATACCGGCACGACGGATTTCGGCACCGTGCAGAACATCGTCAATGCCATCAACAAGCAGTTTGGCGGCGACACCGCGCAGGCCGCGGACGGCCGCACGGTCAACGTGCGCGCACCGGCCCTGGCGTCGGACCGCGTCGGCTTTCTTGCCAAGCTGCAGAACATTGACGTCACGCCGGCCCTGGCCGCTGCACGCGTGGTGATCAACGCCCGCACGGGCTCGGTGGTGATGAACCAGCTCGTCAAGCTCGAGCCCTGCGCGGTGGCGCACGGCAGCCTGTCGGTCACCATCAGCACGGACCCGGTGGTGAGCCAGCCGGCACCGTTCTCGCAAGGGCAGACGGTTGCGGGAGCGCGCTCGAACATCGAGGTCAAGCAGGCGGGCGGCAGCCTCATCAACGTGAAGGGCGGCACCAACCTGGCGGACGTGGTCAAGGCCATCAACGCGATTGGCGCCAACCCGCAAGACCTGATCTCGATTCTGCAGGCGATGAAAGCGGCCAACGCGCTACGCGCCGATCTGGAAATCATCTGAGAACCGGCTCACGATCCTACTGCGCGACCCGATCTTGGCCCCGAAGTTGCCAAATGCGTGCTCGCCGTACCCATGTACGGCTGCGCTTCTCGAACCAACCTCGGGTCGCTCGCTACGGATCATGAGCCGGTTCCAACGCCGGAATTAACCGCATGAACCCGACCGACCTCACCAGCCGCCTGGCGCTCGATTCCAAGGGTTTCGAGTCGCTCAAACAAACGGCGCGCACCGACCCGACCGGCGCCGCCAAGACCGTCGCCAAGCAGTTCGACGCGATCTTCGTGAACATGATGCTCAAGCAGATGCGCGATGCATCGCCGCAGAACGGGCTGCTCGATTCGTCGTCGAGCAAGATGTATACGTCGATGCTCGACCAGCAGCTTTCGCAGACCATGGCCTCGCGCGGCGTGGGCGTGGCAGACCAGCTTCTGAAGCAGATGCTGCGTCAGGCCAATCACGTGAACCCGGATGCGGGTGGCAAAGTGAACACCGCGCTGTCGAACACCACGGCCACGAACACCGCGCTCGGTACTGCTGGCGCTACGGGTGACGCTGCCAAGGCCATCGCCCGCTCGTCGCTCAACAGCATGGCCGCAGCAGTCGCGCCGGGCACGGAAGACGACGGCTCGGGCATCAGCACCGTGCCGCGCCCAGGCCTGGAAGAACGCGTGCAGCGCGCACTGGCCGCGCTGCGCAAACAGGCGGAAGCCGAGAAGACCTCGACCAGCGCGCCGGCCGATGTGGACTTGTCCACGGTGGCATCCGAGCCGCGCGGCGAGCGCATGACCAGCTTCTACAACAAGCTGATCGGCCACGCATCGCAGGCAGCGCAGGAAACCGGCATTCCGGCCAACTTCATGATCGGCCATGCCGCGCTGGAGTCCGGCTGGGGCCGCCGCGAGATCAAGGCCCATGACGGCAGCAATACGCACAACCTGTTCGGCATCAAGGCCGGCGGCTCATGGACGGGCAAGACGGCCGAGGTGACGACCACCGAATACGTGGGCGGCGTCGCCCACAGGGTCAAGGAGAAGTTCCGCGCCTACAGTTCGTACGCCGAGGCGTTCAAGGACTACGCCAACCTGCTGGCCAACAACCCGCGCTACAGCAACGTCGTGGCAGCCGGCAACGGCAACGATGCGGCATCGTTTGCCAAGGGCTTGCAGCGCGCGGGCTACGCCACCGATCCGAACTACGCCCACAAGATCATGGCGGTGCTCAAGCAAATCGCTTGAGTGACTTAAAAATCATATTTTGATGGCATCGGCCGGCTCAAGTTTGCTCTGAGCCGGCCGATGTTGTTTCCAGAGCTTATTCAGGCGGCTTCGTGCTGCCCGTATCCAGGCAATCCGCGAGACCATCATGAGCAGCTCCCTATTGAATATTGGCGCGACCGGCCTGCGGGTTGCAGATATCAACCTGCAGGTGACGGGCAACAACATTGCCAACGCCAGCACCCCCGGCTATTCGCGCCAGGAAGCCGTGCAGACGGAGAACATTCCGCAATACGCCGGCGTGGGCTATCTCGGCCAGGGCGTCAATGTCACGACCGTCAAGCGCATCTATGATCAGTTTCTGACTGCGCAGGTGCAGAGCGGCCAGGCCTCGACCAGCGCCGCCGACCAGCTCAACAGCCTGGTGTCGGGCCTGAGCCAGTACATGTCGGACAGCAACAGCGGCTTGAGCTCGTCGCTCACCAGCTTCTTCAACGCCGCCGATGGCCTGGCCTCCAAGCCGTCGGATACCACTGCGCGCCAGGTCTTCCTGAACGCTGCGGCCGGCCTGCAAAGCCGTTTCAATTCGATTGCCGGCCAGATCAGCTCGCTCAACAACCAGGTCAACACGCAGGTGCAGACGCAGATCAGCTCGGTCAACAGCACCGCGCAGCAGCTCGCCTCGTTGAACGACCAGATTTCCAAGGCGGAAGCGTCGACCGGCCAGCCGGCCAACGATTTGCGTGACCAGCGCGATCATCTCGTGCAGACGCTTAACCAATCGATCAAGGCCAGCGTGGTGCAGACCGGCGATGGCCAGTTCAACATCTACGTGGGCAATGGCCAGGCGCTGGTGCAGGGTAACCAGAGCTATCAACTGACGGCGGTGCCGTCGCAGTACGACTCGACGCAGCTTTCGGTGGGCTACAAGAGCCCGGGCGGCACGGTCAACATTGACGACAGCCAGCTCGGCGGCGGTGCGCTGGGCGGCCTGATGGATTTCCGCAACAACACGCTCATCCCGGCGCAGAACAGCCTGGGCCGCCTGGCCACGGCAGTCTCGGCCGACGTGAACGCGCAGAACAAGCTGGGCATGGACGCCAACGGCAAGCTGGGCACGGACCTCTTCTCCGTGGCCAACCCGAGCGTTGCGCCCAGCACGAACAACACCGGCAGCGGCACGCTCACGGCCAGCATCACCAACGCCAACGCGGGGCAGGGCTACGACTACCAGGTCAAGTACCAGGGCGGCGCCTACACCGTGTCGCACTATCCGGGTGGCTCGGCAGCCGTGACGGTGACGAGCTGGCCGACCACCATTGACGGTGTCACGCTCAACCTGTCGGGCACGATGAACAGCGGCGACTCTTTCCTGGTGCGCCCGACCGCCAACGCGGCCGCCACCATGAAGACGCTGACTACCGACTACCACAACGTGGCCGCAGCCTCGCCCGTGGTGCTCAACCAGGGCAGCAACAACACGGGCAGCGCTACGGTGTCGTCTCTGGGCGTGGACAGCACGTATGCCAGCTCGCCGCTCACCTCGCCGATCAACCTGACGTACAGCTCGGCCGTTGGCGGCTCACTGTCGGGGTTCCCGGGTAGCGTCACGGTCACGGCGGGCGGCACATCCACCACGTACACGGGCGGCACGGCACCGTACACGCAGGGCGCGACGTACGCGTTCAACGGCGTGCAGATGACGCTGTCGGGCTCGCCCGGCAACGGTGACACGTTCGCCATTTCGGCCAACACCGCCAACAGCACTGACAACGGCAACGCCAGCGCGCTGGCGAAGCTGCGCAACAGCAACCTGCTGGATGGCGGCACGACCTCGATCGGCTCGGCGTGGAACAACCTCGTCACCCAGGTGGGTGTGCAGGCCAACCGGGCCAGCACCAACCTGACCTCGCAAAAGGCGCTGCTGGCCAGCTCCACGCAACAGCAGCAGTCGGTGTCGGGGGTGAACCTGGATGAAGAGGCGATGAATCTGATGAAGTATCAGCAGGCCTACCAGGCCTCCGCCAAGGTGATGCAGACCGCCAATTCGCTGTTCGACAGCCTGCTGTCGATTGCCGGTAGATGACCGGGCGGCTGAAGAAACCGCCCGAGTTGCCGATAACGTCCTAAAGCCCTTCGTCCGGACCGATCATGCGAGTCAGTACCGCCCAATTCTTTGCAGCGTCTTCCGCTTCGATGCAGAACACGCAATCGAACCTGCTCACGTTACAGCAGCAGATTTCGAGCGGCATCGCGCTCAACAACGCGGGCGACAACCCCAGTGCGTTTGGTCAGATGTCGCAACTGCAACAAACGCAGGATGCCAACGACCAGTACCAGTCCAACCGCGACACCACCGATGCGCGCCTGAACACCGTGGCATCCGCGCTGACGAACCTGGCGAACACGCTGCAGCAGGGCAAGCAAACCATGGTGGGGGCCAACACCTCGCTGATGACGGATTCGCAGCGCATCGGCGTGCTGGCGCAGGTCAAGCAGCAGTATCAGCAACTGCTGTCCACCGCCAACCAGCGCGATGCCTCGGGCGTAGCCCTGTTTGGCGGCGCCAACGGCACGACGGATCCGTTCACCAATACCGGTGGTGCCGTGCAGTACGTCGGTAGCGGCCAGCCGCCCACGGTGCAGGTGTCACAGAACATTTCGATGCCGAATTCGGTGTCGGGCGATTCGGTGTTCGTGCGCATTGCCAACACGGACCCAGCCAACCCGAACACCAACCAGAGCATCTTCAAGACGTACGAGAACCTGATCAAGGCACTGTCGACCCCGATCAACGCGGCCACCCAGGCCACCGACGTTGCCAACCTGCAGAAGGCTGTGCAGACGGCGCAGGGCAACCTGGACAACGCCTATCAGGTCGCGCTGCAAGCGCAGGTGACGGTGGGTACGCAGCAAGCGCAGATCACCACGCTCAACAGCAGCGGCTCGAACTACGGCGAGCAGTTGAAAGAGCAGATCTCGAAGCTGCAATCGGTGGACTACACCAGCGCCATCTCACAGTTCTCTCAGCAGCAGGTGTCATTGCAGGCCGCGCAGAAGACGTTCACGGCCATGCAGGGCATGTCGCTGTTCCAGTACATCAAAGGCTGACCGGCGCGGGCGGCAGGGTGTGCGGCGCATAATGCCCGCCTGACTACCGTCCGGACCGGTCATGCCCATCGAATACCTCCGCCGTCTGACCAGCCCCGAGCGCACGGACGACGCCAATCGCCGCCTCGGGCAATCGCTCGCCTTCGTGGCGGGTGCGGCCAACGCGGGCGGCTTCCTTGCCGTCAAGCAATACACCTCGCACATGTCGGGCATCGTCTCTGCCATGGCGGACGACCTCGTGCTGGGCGATCTCGTGCTCGTGCTGGGGGGCTTTGCCTCGCTGCTGGCGTTCCTGTGCGGGGCGGCGTGCACGGCGGTGCTGGTCAACTGGGGGCGCCGGCGCAGCACGCAGAGCGAATTCGCGTTGCCGCTCATGCTGGAGGCCGCGCTGCTGCTGCTCTTCGGCCTGATGGGCACGTCGCTCGGGCAATACCGCGTGGTGTTCGTGCCGGCCACCGTGGCGCTGCTGTGTTTTCTGATGGGGTTGCAGAACGCCATCATCACCAAGATTTCGAAGGCGGAGATCCGCACCACGCACGTCACCGGGCTGGCCACCGATATCGGCATCGAGATCGGCAAGGCGCTGTACTGGAACCACGGGCACCGCAACCTGCCGGCCGTGGTGGCCAACCGGCCCAAGGTCCGGCTGCTGGGCTCACTGCTGGGGATGTTCTTTGTGGGCGGCGTGATGGGCGCGCTGGGGTTCAAGCACCTGGGCTATGCGGCCACGATTCCGCTGGCGTCCATCCTGATGCTGCTGGCCGTGGTGCCGGTGGTGGACGATCTGGTGTCGCGCGGCAGATAAGCCGCGCTGCACAGCGCCCGACCGACCACGACCGACCAAGACGCCGAGCCGCTCAGGCCGCTCCGTTTGTTTCCATCCGGCAGATCTCATGCAGCGTATTGAGGCGCCGCACCGGATCGACCACAAACGGGTTGCTTTCATCCCATGCGTACCCAGCCAGGATGGCGCTGATCATGCGGCGGATGCCGGGCGAATGGCGCGGGTGGAAGATGATGTCCTGCAGCTCGCCCGTGTACCAGCGCTCAACAAAGGCGCGGAAGGTGTCCACGCCCTTGCGCAGTGGCTTGTCATAGTCGGCCAGCCAGTCGACGGTGTCGCCATCAAGCTGCCGCAGCAGCGTGCGCGTCGCCAGCTCGGCTGAGCGCAGCGCAATCGTCACGCCTGACGAGAACACCGGATCGAGGAACTCGCCCGCATTGCCGAGCAGCGCATAGCCGGGCCCAAACAAACGCTCCACGTTGGCCGCATAGCCGCCAATCTGCCGCACCGGCATCAGGAACGGCGCGTTGCCGATCAGCGCTGCGATGTTCGGCTCGGCCTGGATGAGGCGGCGCAGCGTGGCTTCGCGCTCGGCCTCCGGCACATCGAGGAAGCTGGCTTCGGCCACGCAGCCCACCGACGAGCGGCCACCGGCCAGCGGGATCATCCAGTACCAGACGTCGCGCCGCTCCGGGTGCACGGCCACGCAGATCTTGTCGCGGTCGGTGCTGCCGGCGGGCAGGGCATCGCGCACGTGGGTGAACAGCGCGGCGCGCGTCGGCATGCGGGTGGGCGCTTCCAAGTTCAGCAGGCGCGGCAGCACGCGGCCAAAGCCGCTTGCGTCGAGCACGAAGCGGGCGTGCACCGTATAGGCGTGTCCGGTTTCGTCTTCCACTTCCAGCACGGGCGCCGTGCCCGGTTGCATGGCGCGCACGGTGTGGCCGAAACGGACTTCAGCGCCTTGCTGCGCGGCGCATTGGATCAGGATCTCGTCAAACACCGCGCGCTCGACCTGGTAGGTCGTGCCCCAGCCGGTGGAGTGCTTGTCGCGAAAATCGAACGCGACGTGCTTATCTTGGTGCACGAAATACGCGCCGTTCTTGTATTGGAAGCCCGCTTCCACCACGGCCTGCAGCATGCCCGCCTGTTCCAGGTAGGCCATGCTTTGCGGCAGCAGGCTTTCGCCAATGGAAAAACGCGGAAAGTGCTGGCGTTCGAGCACCAGCACCGTGCGCCCCGCCTTGCGCAGCAACGCAGCCGCCACAGCGCCAGAGGGGCCGGCGCCAATGATGGCGACGTCTACGTGTTGTGTTGCATCGTTCATCAGATCATTCCACCGTTGACGCCAATCACTTGCCGCGTGACGTACGACGCGGCATCCGACATCAGAAAACCCACCACCGCAGCCACCTCTGCCGGCTGGCCCACGCGCTCCATCGGCACCGCTTGCAGCGCCTGATCCAGATGCTGAACGTGCGACAGCATGTCGGTGTCGATCAACCCCGGCGCCACGCAGTTGACGGTGATGCGGCGCGAAGCCAGTTCCACCGCCAGCGCCTTGGTGGCACCAATCAGCCCGGCCTTGGCCGCGCTGTAGTTGACCTGCCCGCGATTGCCCATCACGCCCGAGACGGAGGCAATGGTGACGATGCGCCCACCCTTGCGCGCGCGCACCATCGGCATGGTCAGCGGATGCACCACGTTATAAAAACCGTCGAGCCCCGTTTCCAGAACCACGTCCCAGTCTTCGTCCGTCAATGCGGGGAAGGCAGCGTCGCGTGTGACGCCCGCGCACAGCACGATGCCGTAATACGCGCCGTGTGCTTCCACATCCGCTTCGAGTTGCGTGCGGCACGCTGCGCGGTCGCGCACGTCGAACTGCAGCACACGGGCGCTGCCATTTTTTGCGTGGATGTTGGCAACGATGGCTTCGGCCTCGTTGCGGGCGCTGCGGCAGTGGACGGATACATCAAACCCGTCAGACGCCAACTGGTGGGCGATGGCGCGGCCAATGCCACGGCTTGCGCCCGTCACAAGAACACGGCGGCTCATGTGGTGAGACTCCATTCTCAAACGTTCAAGTGCGCAAGCCTAACAGCATGCGCCGCGTGATCAGCAAATTCTGATTTATAGTTCCGCCCGTTGTTTTAACAAAGCCATAGCGCCTAAACTCGCGGCACTGCTTTCGGTGCCATAGAGAAAGTGGTCGAGGTGTGGAAACCTCGCGAGTAACGGGCAAGCGCCGGGCATACGCGCTTGTCCTCAACAGCTATGGCTTGGCTTCGTCTTCAAAGGGCGAGCCAGGCTTGAACGGCTTCGGCCGTGCCGATTACCAATCATCGGTCTTCCACCTTGCCTGTGCTCGCCCACCCCTTTCCCCCCAGGGCGTGGCGCGGTTCCATTCATCTTCCTGAAGAGGACCCCCCTGATGACCCGCTCGATCCCCGAATCCCTTGATCCCCAACGCTTTGAAGCGCATGCGGAGTTGTTCGACAAACTATCGAAGCTGCGCACGATGCTTGGGATGCTGCATTCCAATGGCTTTGAACACTTCAAGAGCATGGAAGAGATGCGTCAGGCGGACTACCTGTGGACGTGCATGGAGTATGCGGATGGGGCGTACAACGCGATGCTCGTGTCGGATGGGTTGACGAACCCGCCTTGAGTGGCGCGCGCGCGAGGTTCAACGCGTCGCAACCGTGGCTCGGCGCTTCGCAGGCCGAGCCATCAGCGCCGAGTCCTACGCCCAAACAGTCAAATGTCAGCCGCTGAGGTTCGCGTTCCGGGCAAATACTCTTGAAGGCCGGGATCAAAGCTCCGATGGGTCGGCGCTCTGAAGCTCGAATGCCGAGCAAAAAGCGCCAGCTTTAAAGCGCAACACTCGGCGTGCGGAGCAAAGGGCGTCAGCAGCGGCTCGCGAAGCTCGCCGTTGCCGAGCTTAAAGACCCGAATGCGGAGATCAGCGCCCCGAATCCCGGGAGCAGGGCACGACATTCCGAGCGCTGCACGCCGAATGTCCGGGTCGGCGCATTCAACATCGGGCGTTGCGCAGCAATGGCGATGCTCCAGGGGCGAGGCATGCCGATCTGGCACCGCCGCATCAGCGCGGCAACGCCCCGAACTGGCTGAACGCCCGCCCACCCAGGTCCAGCGCATCCATGACCGAGCGCTCCACCACCGGCGCCAGCGAGGTCATCATCACCATCACCAGCATCAGCCCCACCACCAGCGTGGCGGCAATGCCCACGGCAAACGGGTTGAGCGCCTGTGCCGTGCGCGAGAGCACGGCAAAGCCAAGGTTGACGATCATCATGATCGCGATGATGGGCAGGGCAATGCGCAGGGCCAGTGCAAAGACGATCGTGCCGCCGCCGGCCAGCGTCTGCCAGCCCGGATTGGCCAGCGGCGCCGCAGAGATGGGCAGGGCGGTAAAGCTGTCGAACAAGGCGTGCAGCAGCACGAGATGGCCGTCACCCGCAATGAACGCGGTGATGGCCGTGAGGCCGAGGAAGCGGCCAAGCAGCATGCTGCTCTCGGTTTGCGTTGGGTCGAGCAGGGAAGCGAAGCCCAGGCCCATCTGCACCGACATCACCTCGCCAGCGCCACTGACGGCCGAGAACACGAGCTGCACGCAAAAGCCCAGCGCCAGCCCGATCACCACCTGCACCAGCGTGATCCACAGCCCTTCGTATGAACCCACCGACACGCCTGCGGGCACCGGCAGCATGGGCGCCAGCGCCACCGTGATGACCACGCCAAACGCCACCTTGATCGACATCGGGATCTCGGTGTTGGCAAACGGCGGCGCAATGGCGATGAACGCCAGCACGCGCACCAGCGGCCACCAGTACATGGCGATCCAGCCGTTGAGCTGCGAGGCGGTGAATTGGATCATGGTGGATTTGGCCGCTACGTCCGCCCGGTGACGTCAATTCACGTAGTTCGGGATGTTGGTCAGCACGCCGCGCGTGTAGTCGACGATCACGGCGACGATCCACGGGCCGGCCAGCACCATCGTGGCGGCCACGGCCAGCAGCTTGGGGATGAACGACAGCGTCTGCTCGTTAAGCTGCGTGGCGGCCTGAAACACCGCCACCAGCAGGCCGACGATGAGCGACACCAGCAACATCGGCGCGCCCACCATCATGGCAACCTGCATGGCCTGACGGGCCATATCAAGAACGTACTCGGGTGTCATGTCGGCTTCCTATTGACGCTTATTGCACAAAGCTCTGCGCCAGCGAGCCCAGCAGCAGGTGCCAGCCATCCACCAGCACGAACAGCATGATCTTGAACGGCAGTGAGAAGATCGACGGCGTGACCATCATCATCCCCATTGACATCAGCACGGCCGCCACCACGATGTCGATCACCAGGAACGGGATGAAGATCGCAAACCCGATCTGGAACGCGCTCTTCAGCTCGCTGGTGACAAAGGCGGGGATGAGCGCGCGCATGGGTGTCTGCTCGGGGCTGGTGATGGCCGGCATGTTGCCCATCTTGACGAACAGGGCGAGGTCCGGCTCGCGCGTCTGCTTGAGCATGAATTGGCGCAGCGGCGTGGCGGCCGTGTCCATAGCCTGTTCTACGGTGATCTTGTTGTCGCGCAGCGGCACGTAGGCGTCGGCGTACACCTTGTCGAGCACGGGCGACATGACAAAGAACGTGAGAAACAGCGCCAGCCCGATCAGCACCTGGTTGGGCGGCGTGGTTTGCGTGCCCAGCGCGTGGCGCAGCAGCGACAGCACGATGATGATGCGCGTGAAGCTGCTCATCATCAGGATGATGGCCGGCAGAAACCCGAGCGATGTCAGGAAGACCAGCGTCTGGACGGGCAGCGAATAGCTCTGGCCGCCTGCGGTGCCCGTGAGCAACGGCAGACCGGGTTGCGCCTGCGCGAACACGGCGGGTGCGGCGCCCAGCAGTGCCAGTCCGATGATGAAAACTCGCAGGCAATGTAGAAAGGCGCGCACGTTCATTCCGACTTCCCCGTCAGGTGACGTTTGAGCTGGATGGACAGCGCGTCGGCAAAGCGGGGCGGCTTGTTGGGGCCGGAGGTGCCGTCGCCGGCATTGTCGTCCGGCGTGGTGGACGCAGCTTGCACGGGGCGCGGCAGCGTGTGCAGCGTCTGCACGTGCTGCTGCGTGACGCCCAGCACGAGCCACGTGCCCTCTACATCGACGACGACGACCTTCTCGCGGGCGCCCAGCATCTGCTGCGCGACCACCGTGATCACCTGGCTGCGGCGCCGGCCTAAACCTGCGGGGCCCATGCCCGCGCGGTGCTGCAGACGGCGCAGCAGCCAGCCGGCCGCCACGATCATCGCCAACACTACAAACAGCCCGCCAAGGGTGCGGGCCCAATCCACTGCATGGTTCATTTCAACACCTTGCCCGGGGGGAGCATTGGTTGCTTGCTGTCAGGGTGCCGGGTCACGGCGAAACTGCGCGACGGAATCGTTCGGCTTAACGGTTCAACTTACGGATGCGTTCGGACGGTGTGATGATGTCGGTCAGGCGGATACCGAACTTCTCGTTGACCACCACCACTTCACCTTGGGCGATCAGGTAGCCGTTGACAAGGACATCCATCGGCTCGCCGGCCAGCGCGTCGAGTTCAATCACTGAACCTTGCGCAAGCTGCAGCAGGTTCTTGATGGGCACCTTGGTGCGGCCCAGCTCCACCGTCAACTGCACGGGGATGTCCAGGATCATGTCGATGTCGTTGCGCTGGGCGCCGCCCAGGCCTTCGGCCGTCAGGGGCTTGAACACCTGGCTGGACTCGGCAGCGGGTGCGGCAGCGGGTGCGGCGGCCGGTGCGCTGGTTTGGGCACGGTGGGCCGCTTCCAGGGCCATGGCCTCTTCCATCGTCATCTCGACATCGATGTCGTCGGCGTTGGTGTCAGCGTTCATGGTCGGTTCAGTTGTCATCGTCAGACTCCGTGGCAGGCTCGCTGCCGCTCATATTCAGCATGCGGTTGACCCGCAGCGCGTATTGGCCGTTGAACGTGCCGTAGTTGCATTCCATGACGGGCACGCCGTCTACCTTGGCGGTCACGCTCTCATCCAGCTCCAGCGGAATGACGTCGCCCGCCTTCATGTTCAGGATGTCGGACACCTGCACCTTGGCCGTGGCGAGGTCGGCAATCAGCTCCACCTCGGCGGTCTGCACCTGTTGCGACAGCAGTCGCAGCCAGCGCCTGTCCACTTCCAGCGCTTCGCCCTGGATGGCAGACGTGAGCCGATCGCGGATCGGCTCGATCATGGTGTAGGGCATGCAGATGTGCACGTCGCCGCCGTTGTTGCCCAGCTCGATGCTGAAGCTGGTGGTGACCACCACTTCATTGGGCGTGGCCACGTTGGCGAACTCGGTGTGCATTTCCATGCGCAGGAATTCGAAATCGATCGGGTACACCGGCTGCCAGGCGCGGGCGTAGTGCTCGAACACGAGCTGCAGCATGCGCTGGATGATGCGCTGCTCAACGTCCGTAAAGTCCCGGCCTTCCACGCGCATGTGAAAGCGCCCGTCGCCGCCGAACAGGTTGTCGACCACCAGGAAGATCAGGTTGGGGTCGAACACGAACAGCGCCGTGCCGCGCAGCGGCTTGACGTGCACGAGGTTGAGCGAGGTCGGCACCACCAGGTTGCGGATGAACTCGCTGTACTTCTGCACCTTCACCGGCCCGACGGAAATCTCCGCATTGCGCCGCATGAAGTTGAACAGCCCGATGCGCCAGTTGCGCGCGAACCGCTCGTTGATGATTTCCAGCGTGGGCATGCGCCCACGGACGATGCGCTCCTGCGAGCCCAGGTTGTACGTGCGTACACCAGACGGGTCAGCGGCTTCGACGGGGTCGTCGTCCGCGTCATCGGACACGCCCTTGAGGAGCGCATCGATCTCCTCCTGGGAGAGAAACTCTTCCTTGAGCATGTCACTGGATCACAAAGTTGGTGAACAGAACGTCTGCCACCGGCGACTCCTTGCCGACAGCCTTGAAGACGTGTTCGCACTGCTCGACGATTTCCTTGGCCAGCTTGGCCTTGCCTTCCGCCGGATACAGCTCGGTGGGCGTCTTGCTGGCCAGCAGCATCAGGATCTTGCTGCGCAGTTCCGGCGTATAGGTCTTGATCCCATCTTCGGCATGCTTGTCGAAGCTCTTGAACGTGACACCAATCTGCAGATAACGGTCGCTGCCCTCTTCGGGCTGCAGATTGACGGTGAGGGTTTCCATCGGCACGAACACCGGCTCTTTGGGCTTGGACGGTGCAGCGGTGGCGGACGCGGCGTGATTGCCGCCGCCGAGGAAGAACCAGGCAGCGGCGCCGCCAATGCCGACGAGCACGAGCACGATCAGGATGATCAGCAGCAGCTTGGTGGAGCCGCCCTTTGCAGGGGCGGGGGCGGTAGTGGCGGCAGCGGCTTCGGCCATGGGGATCACTCGGGGACTAGGGGGGGTGGGCTTTCCCGGCCAAGGTCATGCGAAACAACGTAAAGCGGCGCAAGACACAGAGTCGGGTTCTCGGATGGCATTCTTCCCCAGCTCTGTCCAGCTCATTCCAGCAAGAAACGCGGTCAATCCCGCTTATCTCGGGGGTTTGGTGCTGCACAAGGCGGGGGCGGCAGGTTCGTTAAAAGTGAATTTTGATTCACTCTTATGTGCCGCTCGACCTACATCCAGCGCCTTTCCGGTTGCCTGGCCGACCGGGCTTGCCACAAAAGTGACGCTGGCCCAAAAGATTTGCCTGCGCTTGCCGTTGTAAGGAAGGAAGGTGCCGGCACGTTCCGGCCCTGCCATACCTGCGTTGCTTTGTCGGAAGCCGTCTTGAATTCTTTGCCCTTTCCCACCCGTGTTGACCTTGCGCTTGTCGATGCCGACGGCTTGCCGGCCGACTGTCCTGCGCGCGGCGAGCCGCCGGGCTTTTGCCCAAAGCTGGACTTGCTGTCGATGGTCAATGCGCTGACCGAGGGCATCTTGGTGTGCGGCGCAGATCGGCGCGTGACCTACGCCAACCCGAGCGCCGCGCGGCTGCTGGGTTTGCCGGTGGAAGCGCTGGTGGGGCGCCTGCTGCCCACGGTGGTGACCTCCGCCGTGGATGAATTCGACGCCTCCATTCACGAGACCGACTGGCCCGATCAAGACGTGATCGCCGAAGGCCAGCCGCAGTTGAACCAGATTTTCGGGATGCGGTGCGTGGATGGCCGCATGGTGTGGGTTTCCAGCAACTGGACGCCGCTTTATGCCGATGGCGGTCAATCGATGACTGCCTCGCCGCGTGCGCCGGAAGCCGGCGCGACACCGTATTCGGTGCTCGTGTCGCTGGTCGACATCACGCAGATCCGCGAAGCGCAGCAGCGCATTCGCCATCTGGCCACGCACGACACGCTCACGGGTTTGCTGAACCGCTCCGCGCTGGAAGACCGCCTGGAGCACGCGCTGGCGATTGCGCGCCGCAACCGCTCGCGCGTCTCGGTCATGTTCCTCGACCTGGATCGTTTCAAGAACGTCAACGACACGCTGGGCCACCAGTTTGGCGACGTGCTGCTGCGCGAGGTGGCGGGCCGCTTGCAGGCCTGCGCGCGTGAAGCCGATACCGTGGCTCGCCTGGGCGGTGACGAATTTGTTGTCATGCTCGAAGCGCTGGATAGCCTGGGCACGCGGCGCGTGGCCGAGCGCATTCTCTCGGCCATCAGCGCGCCTTTCCATGTCGAAGGGCAGGAGTTGTATCTGGGCGTGTCGATCGGCATTGCCGTGGCGCCGCACGACGGCGACGACCCAAACACGTTGCTGCGCAAGGCCGATGCCGCCATGTACCTGGCCAAGGAACGCGGCCGCAACAACTTCCAGACCTTCACGAGTGACCTGGACGACCGCGTCTCGCGCCGCTTCCGCATTGAATCGGGCCTGCGCCGCGCAAGCGATCGCAACGAGTTCTACGCCGACTACCAGCCGCGCGTGGACGTCAAAAGCGGCCGCATCGTCAGCGTGGAAGCGCTTATCCGCTGGAATTCGGCCGATTTCGGCCACATGATGCCCGGCCAGTTCATTCAGGACGCTGAAGAGACCGGCCTGATCGTCGAGATCGACCGCTGGATTCTGCGCGCGGCCTGCGACCAGCTTGCACGCTGGCGCCGCATCGGGCTGCCGCATTTGCGCATGTCGATCAACCTCTCGGGCCAGGCATTCAGCTCGGGGCATCTGAGCGGGATGGTGCGCGGGGCGCTATCGACCAGTGGCTTGCCCGGCAACGCGGTGGAGCTGGAGATGACCGAAGGCATTTTGATTCGCGATGATCCATCTTTGCATGCGCTGCTGACCGAGCTGCGGGCGATGGGCGTATCGCTGGCGCTGGACGATTTCGGCACCGGATACTCATCGCTGTCGTACCTGCACCGCTTCCCGATCGACACGATCAAGATTGACCGTTCATTCGTGCAGGATCTGCCGCACGTGGCCGATCGTGCCGCCATCACGCGGGCCATCATCATGATGGCGCAGGCCATGGGCATGAAGACCGTGGCCGAAGGCGTGGAGACGACCGGTCAGCTCGAATTCCTGCGCGAAGTCGGCTGCGACGAATTCCAGGGCTATCTGCTCACGCGGCCGCTGGAACCCTCAGCGGTGCAGGAGCTCGTGCGCGAGAACGCGCGCCGCTACGGCGAACGCATCCCAAGATTGCTATAAACCAGCGTTTTTCAGGGTGCCCTGAAAAGCGTAGCGAGCGCCCCGAGGTTGGCCTGAGAAGCGCAGCCGTACACGTGTACGGCGAGCATCGCAAGGCCAAGATCGGGGCGCGCAGTAGCTTTGCAGGGCGCCCTAGAGTTGCAGGGTGTTGCTGACGACGTACATCGTCAGCTCGGCGTTGTTGCGCAGCTTCATCTTTGAGAGCACGCGCCCCCGGTACACGCTGACTGTCTTGACGCTGATCTGCAGCGCCTCGGCAATTTCGCCCAGCGTGCGGCCGGAGCCGAGCATGCGCAGCGTCTGGAATTCGCGGTCGGAGAGGATGTCGTGGCGGGGTTTGTCCCAGTCGATGTTCAGGTTGTCGGCCAGTACTTCGACGAGGTCGGAGGGCAGGTATTTCTTGCCCTTGGAGATGGCATTGACGGCTGCCAGCAACTGCGGCTGGCTGGCATCCATCGGCAGGTAACCGGCGGCGCCCGCCTTGAGCGCCCGCACGGCAAGCAGCGCTTCAGGGTGACGGCCCAGCGCCAGCACGGCCAGGCGTGCATGCTGCTGGCGCACGGTCTTGATGGTCTGGAATTCGTCACCGGTGGCCGATTCCACCGAGAAGAGCATGACGTCCCACTCGCGCTGGGCGAGCAGGTCGTTGTTGGCATCGCGCAGATCCGGCACGGCCTCGATCTGGCGGGCCAGGCGCGAATCCTTGAGGATCTGGCGCAGGCCGACACGGGCAATATCGTGCGGTTCGACGATCAGGACATTGAGCATGGTGGGTGTTGCGAGTCATACAGGCTCAAGCGGGTTGGCATCGAGCGCTTCTTTCCGCCGGCGGGCTTTGGGCCGTGCTGGCGGGCTTGCAACTCCCCATCTGTGCAGTGCGGGGCGCTCTATATAGAGGGACGCTGGCGCCTATGAACCGGTCGAACGAGTATAGCCGAGGGCCTGCCGGCCAAGAAGCAGGCGCACCGCCTCTTTTGGAGGGGTGCCGGATTGCGGGCGACTGCAAGCCCAAACCGCCGCCGACGCACAAATTTGTCAAGGCGGCCCTAAACTTTTCTCAGCGGCCACCGATAACCTGAGTACAACGCAGACCTGACCCCCTTCAAGTTGCAGGTCACGTTGCTCGGCCTAGCCGGAATTAGCAAACACGGGCAACAAACCATCGGGAAACTTAGGAGCCGTCATGACCCTCAGCCTCAATACCAACATCTCGTCCCTGCAGACGCAGCAAGCGCTGTCGCAATCGCGCGGGGCTCTGCAAACGTCCCTGCAACGCCTGTCGACCGGTCTGCGTGTGAACAGCGCCCAGGACGACGCCGCCGCCTACGCTGTGGCCAGCAGCCTGACCACCAAGCTGAACTCGCAAACGCAGGGTATCCAGAACTCCAACCAGGCGATGTCGTACCTGCAAACGGCCGACTCGTACCTGGGCCAGGTTGAAAACAACCTGCAGCGCATGCGCCAACTGGCCGTGGAAGCCAACAACGGCGGCCTGTCGACCACCGACCAGGCCAACCTGGACAAGGAATACCAACAGCTGGCCACGGCCAACAAGAACATCGAGGTCAACGCCAACTACAACGGCGCCAAGCTGTTCGACGGCTCGATCAGGTCCACGACGTTCCAGTACGGCCAAAGCGCGGCAACCGATGTGGCCACGGTCACCAACGCCAACCTGGCAAGCTTCGGCACGCTGTCGAGCACGAGCGTGACGTCCACCGCCAACGCAACTGCAGCGCAGGCGGCCATCGATACCGACCTGGCCAGCCTGAAGTCGGCCCGCGCCAGCCTGGGTGCCCAGCAAAGCGGTCTGAACTCGACCATCAACACGCTGACCTCGTCGAACACTGCACTGTCGGCTGCCAAGTCGGCCATGATCGACACGGACTACGCAGCGGAAACGTCGAACATGACGCGCCAGAACATCCTGCAGCAGGCCGGTACGGCGATGCTGGCGCAAGCCAACTCGGCGCCGAACAGCATTCTGAGCCTGCTGAAGGGTTAATCGGCAGATCGATGCAGCCCGGCCGCCCCGGTTTTCCGGCGGCTGGGGCGAAGGCCGGCGCTCCATGTGGGGCGCCGGCTTTTTTCTTTTTCCTTTTCTTGTGCGCGCCCTCAATTGTGAAGGCCGCGGTGCAGGTGACCGCTCAGGCCCTAAAGAACTGGCGGGCGCTGCCGTTGTGTAGAAAGAATCCCGCCAACGCAGACGCTCACCCCTTCCGATCATGGCGACCACCACCTCCACGAGCAGCAACTACATTCCGCCAATCTCGATTCCCGGTATTGGGACGAGCATCGACGTCAATACGCTGGTTTCCAGCCTCATGAAGGTGGAAAGCCAGCCGCTGACGCTGCTGCAGAACCGGCAAAGTACATATCAGGCGCAGCTCTCGGCCGTGGGCACGCTCAAGAGCGCGCTGTCAACGTTCCAGACCGCGCTGTCGAACCTGACCAGCCCGTCGAACTTCAGCGCCATGAAGGCGAGCGGCTACGACACGTCGGTGCTGAGCGCGTCGGCCACCGCCACGGCCACGGCGGCGTCGTACGCCGTGAACGTGACTCAGCTCGCGCAGTCGCAGGTGCTGGCCGCACAGGGGCAGACGTCCACCACGGCTGCTATCGGCGGCGGTGCGTCGACCACGATTTCGTTCTCGTTCGGCACGGTGTCGGGTGGCACATTCAGCGGCGGCAAGTACACCGGCGCCACGTTCACGCAGAACGCCAACCTGCCAGGCGGCTCGATCACCATCAATTCGTCCAACAACACGCTGTCGGGCATCCGCGATGCCATCAACGCGGCCAATCTGGGCGTGTCGGCCAGCATCGTCAACGACGGCAGCGGCACGCCCTACCGCCTCACGCTCACCTCCACGGCAGGCGGCTCGAATTCGGAGATGAAGATTGCCGTGTCGGGCGACGCCACGTTGCAATCGCTGCTGGCGCATGACCCGTCTGCCACGCAGAACATGACCGAAGTCACCACCGGCCAAAATGCCCTGGCGACCATCAACGGTGTTGCGGTGCAGAACCCCACCAACACGTTGTCGAATACGGTCAGCGGCATGTCGTTCACGCTGGCCAAGGTTGGTAGTACCACGGTGACGGTGGCCAGCGACCCGACCGCCACCACCACCGCCGTCACCAACTTCGTCAACGGCTACAACGCGCTGCGCACGCAACTGAATGCACTGACCAAGATCGACACCGGCAACAGTGCCAACAACGGCCCGCTTGCCGGCGATGTCAGCACCAAGACGCTGATCAATCAGATCTCCAGCGTACTGACGCAGGCGATCGGTACGGGCACGTACACGTCGCTGTCCAGCATCGGCGTGACCCTGCAGCCGACCGATGGAACGCTGGCGGTGAACAGCACTAAACTTGCGGCAGCCATTGCTGCAAACCCCGGGCAGGTGGCCGGCCTGTTTGCCGCCACCGGTACGGCAACGGATTCGCTGGTCAGCGTGCCGTCTTTCTCAAACACCACGAAAGCCGGCACGTACGCCGTCAACGTGACGCAACTGGCCACGCAGGGCACGCTCACGGGTTCGGCGGCGGCCAACACCACCATCACGGCGGGCACGAACGACACGCTCGCCTTCAACATCAGCGGCATTGCCGTCAACGTCACGTTGGCGGCTGGTACCTACAGCGCTTCGAGCCTGGCGGCGCAGGTCCAGAGCCAGCTCAACGCTTCCACCGCCCTGCAGACCGCGAAGATCACCGCGTCGGTCGCGGCCAATGGCGGCGGTGTGATGACCATTACCGACAACCAGTTCGGCTCGGTGTCGGCGGTGTCGGTGTCGGGCAACGGGGCATCGTCGCTCATGGGCGCGGCCCCCACCGCGGTGGCGGGCAAGGATGTGCAGGGCACCATCAACGGCGTGGCCGCCACCAGTTCAGGCCAGAACCTGTACGGCGCCACCGGCACGGCGGTCGATGGCCTGACCGTGCAGGTGAACGGCGGCGCGCTGGGCGCTCGCGGTACGGTGACGGTGCAGCGCGGTTATGCCGCCCAGCTCAACACCGTGATGACCGGCCTGCTGTCGACCACCGGCATGGTCCAGAACGAGACCGACGCGATCAACAGCTCGCTCACCTCGCTCGCCAACCAGATCAGCACCATGCAGACGCGCCTGAACAACAAGCAGGCGCTGTACTACACGCAGTTCAACGCACTGTCGGCGCTGGTGGCCAGCATGACAAACACCAGCAACTACCTGACCACGCAGCTCACGGCTCTGCAGAACCAGACCAAGAGCAGCTGAGCCAGGATTGAAGCACCACCGATAACAAGATCACACAGCGAGGACTCTTCCCATGTACGCAGCACGCCGCGCCATTGGTGCCTACGCACAAGTCGGCATCGAGACGTCTGTGGTAGATGCCAACCCGCACCGGCTGATCGCCATGCTGTTCGACGGTGCACGCGCGGCCATCAAGCTGGCCGCTGCGTCCATCCAGCGCGGAGACGTGCTCGCCAAGCTGCGCGCAGTCGAGAAGGCCATGTCGATCATCGGCCAGGGGCTGCAGGCCAGCCTCGATCATGAGCGCGGCGGCGACATTGCCGTGCAACTGAACAATTTGTACGACTACATGCTGCGCCGCCTGCTGGTGGCCAACAGCAACAACGATCTGACGATCCTCGCAGAGGTGGACGGTTTGCTTGCTCCGCTGCAGGACGCGTGGCTCGCCATCGGCCAGATTGGCCAGCCCGGCGCCGCCGTGGCGAACAACCACCTGAGCGTTGTGGGCTGATTGCTTGCTGTTTGTAGTGAAACGACCTTTGACTGAATTCGGCCCAACTGGAGCCAATATGCACCGCAACATCCCGATCAAGGACAGCGAAAGTCTGTTCACCTGCTACGAAGCCATCGCACGCCTGACCGCCGAAATGGTCAGCGCAGCCGAAGTGGGTAACTGGGAAGTGGTCAGTACGCTCGAGCGCGAAAGCGCCGCCTATGTAGACGCGCTGCGCCGTTCCGAGCCGCATCCGCAACTCTCGCGCGCAGATGTGGAGCGCAAGCGCACGCTGCTTGTGCGCATTCTGGAAGATGACGCCCGCGTGCGCGCCATGGTGTATCCGCGCCTGGACCGCCTGCAAAAGCGTATCGACACGGCACGCCGCGCCTCCGCCGCAAGCAACGCTTACGGCAGCATGGCGCGTTATTGAGCGCCCCCAGACCTGCCGCTTCGCGCCAGGCCCCCCCGAGGGGGTCAAGAAAACTCGGGGCGGCCCAGCGTTTTCTTGAGAGACGGCGCGTCCTGCAGTTGTTTTGACAGCGTCAGATAGTGCTCGGACTTGCGTGCGAGCGCATGGCTTTGCATCTGGTACACGATCGCCAGTTGCTGGGCAGCAAGGAAACTGCCCCGGCCGATGACGCTGCCGTCCATCTCGGGCTGATCGCCGATCTCCAGGCAGCGGTAGAAGACCTGTTCCGCCAGCGGTAGCCACCGGGCACCTGCATCGTCGGGGTGCTTGGCCGCCGCATCCAGCAAGATCAATCCCAGCGCAAAACACAGGTCAGGAAAGTCCGGCCACGTTTGAATGCCGACATCTCCTTGCGTCAGGGCCTCTTCCATGCGGTCAGCCTTGCCCAGGCTGTATACATATCGCAGCGCGAGGTTGCGGCGATACGGCGCATCCTGCGGGGCCAGGCTGAACGCGCGGGCGTAGTAGTTCGCGGCCTTTGCGTAGTCTTCGTGATGCAGTTCGGTTTCCTTGCCGAGCTGATACAGCACATACGGATCGTCCGGCCGATGCGCGAGTTCGTCGAGCAGCAATTGCGTATTGCGCTCGCCTTTCTTCTGCATCTTGGCCTCGGTGTAGCCGTCATGGCGCACCACGATCGGCACGCGCGCAACGGGCAATGACGATACCGGCTGCTCATGAATGCGCCCCGTGTAGTGCACGCCACGCGGCAGCACACGCGGAATCCACGCAATCAGTTGGCTGGCGGATCCGGCTGCGTCGCTGTCGTTCTCCGTGTCGTTCTTGATGCACACCACGCCGACTGTCGGGTTGGCACCGATCAGCGTGCGCAGATGTTCGCCGCCGCTTTCCAGCCATTCGTCTGCGTCGAGGACGAGGTTCCAGTCGGCATTGGCCGCCTGCAGTGCGGTGTTGCGCGCGGCAGAGAAATCGTTCGTCCACACCATGTGGCTGACGCGCGCGCCGCACGACTCGGCAATCGCCGCGGTGTCGTCGGTTGACCCCGTATCGAGCACCACCATGCGATCGACAAACGGCTTGGCGCTGAGCAGGCAGCGCGCAATGCTGGCGGATTCATTGCGGGCGATGACAACCAACGCCAGATCGGCACAAGCGGATGGCGTGCTCATTCGCGGTCGTCCGCCATGGCGAGTGCGTCGAGCAGCTTGCGCAGCACGTTGCGCGTGGCGCCAATCTCGTCCAGTTCCAGCGGAATTTTGCAGGCAAGCGCTTCGGGCACCTTGGCGGCACGCTCGCGCAGTGCGCGGCCGGCATCGGTCAGTTCAATGACGACGCGGCGCTGGTCTTCAGGGTCGCGCGTGCGTGTGACGAGGCCTTGTTCTTCCAGGCGCTTGAGCAGTGGCGTAAGCGTGCCCGTATCGAGATACAGCGTGCGCCCGAGATCGCCCACGGCACACGGCGCCTGTTGCCAGCACGCCAGCATCACCAGGTATTGCGGATAGGTCAGGCCCAGTTCATCCAGCAGTGGGCGGTAGAGGCGCGTCAGCAGATGGCCGGCGGCATACAGAGGAAAGCAAAGCTGCTGATCGAGCGCCAGCACGTCGTTCACGGAAAACTCCCGGGGGGACGGTATGGCGCCCGTGCGGCGAGTGCCGCATCGGCCCAAAAAGGGCTTAGCGCGTGACCGTGTTCAATTGGACGTCAATATTGCCACGGACGGCATGCGAATAGGGGCATACGCCATGCGCGGCAGCCACAAGCGCTTCTGCCGTCGCCTGATCGACGCCGCCCAGGGTGACGGTCAGCGACACCGTCAACGCAAACCCGCCGTCTTCACGCGGGCCGATGCCGACCGTGGCCGTGACCGAAGTCGACGCCAGCTTGATCTGCTTGCCGCGTGCAACATGCAGCACAGCGTTTTCAAAACAGGCGGCGTAGCCGGCGGCAAACAGTTGCTCCGGGTTGGTGGCCGCACCGCCCGCGCCGCCGAGTTCGCGCGGCAGCGAGAGGGGCAGATCCAGCGTGCCATCGGCGCTGCGAACATGGCCGGCACGGCCGCCTTCTGCGGTGACTTGGGTCTGGTAGAGCGTCTTCATGGTCGGGTTCTCTTATCTGGGAAACCCGGTCGGCGACATGTCGGCCGGGGGATCGATTCAAAATCGATGACGCAATTATATTGCACACAATATAAATAGCAAGAGCGACCGGAAACCCTTCTCCGCAACGTGGAAAAAGGGCGGAAGAACGTGACGTCAGATCGACATGCTCATGATGCTTTGGTACGCCGAGACCAACTTGTTGCGCACCTGCACGGCGGTCTGCATGTCGATATTGGCCTTTTGCAGCGAAAGCATCACGTCGTGCAGGTCGACGTCGTTGTTGCCCATTTCAAAGCTGCGCGAGATGGTTTCGGCCTTCTGTTGCGAGGCGTCGACGCGGTCCAGCGATGACTTGAGCACGGAGCCGAAGTCAACACTGGGTTTGCCGGCATCGTCGCTGGCGGTGCTGCCACCGACTGCGGAGGACGGTGCCAGCACGCTGTTCATCAGCGAGACCACGGAGTTGGCGTTGGAGAGATCCATGTGGGGTGTGACTCAGGGGAATTTAGCCAGCGTTTCGAGTTCCGAGACGAAGCGCACCGAGTTGGCGTCATGGCCCGCCGGTACTGCAATGTCCAGCGGAATGGGGGTCACGACGATGGTGTGCTGCGGAATGGGCGCGTCGTCGTCAAGCACCAGAAACGCCGTCCCGGCAAAGCCGTGCGCGTGGTGGAAGATCTGCAGCGGCGCGCGGCGCAGGGTTGCATACCTGGGCGGCTCGGGCTTGAACGGGTCGAGCTTGGTCAGGTATTCGAACGCGGCGTTGACGCGGTACAAGTCATACGGCGCGGGCAGGTCGGCCACTTCACCCAGCGCGCGGATGCGGTTGGCGATGTAGTAGTTGTCGATCCAGTTGCTGCCTTCATGCGTGCGCAGGCGCAGCGCCACCTTCATGCGTGCCAGGACGAACTGGTTGATGGCGTTCAGCCACTCCGGGCGCTCGGCTGCCGGCAGCGTGTGCGAGAACTTGCCGAACAGGTATTCCAGGCCACCGCGATAGCGGTCCCATGCGTATTTCACTTCTTCGTTGCCGGCCTGGGCGCGGGTCTCGTCGGCAAAGTAGCGCGTGACTGAACGGTAGAACGGCGTCTTGCTGAAGTAGACAGCGCTTGTGCCCAGCATTTCCGCCGCGTGCACGAAGGCGTAGAACGCGTGTTCGGGCGCGCTGAAGTAGATGCGGTTCATCACCTCGCGGCGCGCCAGGTAGATCTCCGGAAAGAGGTGATGCGACAACACCAGCGCCAGCAGCTTGGCGTAATCGTGCTGCTCGATCAGGTAGTTGTCGTCCTGGCGGTAGAAGGCGGTCACGTCTTGCCGCGTCGGCAGATCGTGGATGAGCCACGGTGCAAAGATGACATCCACGCCCGGGTTGCGCTCGAAGATATCGATGTTGTTGTTGATCTCGGCCAGGATCGGCAGGTCGTCATCGGCGTGGTAGAGCACGTATTTGCCCTGCGCGCTGCGATAGAGCTGGTTCAGGTTTTCAGCCGACCCCAGGTTGGATGGGCGGCGGAAATACCGGATGTTCAGCTTGTCCTGATAGCGCGCGACGACTGCCTCAGTGTTGTCGGTCGAGCAGTTGTCGCCGATCAGCAGTTCGTAGCTGAATTTCAGTTCGCCAATCTGCGCGACGAGTTCTGCGAGCAGGTTGTCGAGGTAGCGGGCGCGGTTGTAGGTCGGGATGCAGACGCTCAATGCAACCTGCTGGACGATCTGGTCATGGGTCACAGCCGCGACGTCTTGCAGCGCTTCGGTTTGGATTGCTTCGATCTCACGCATGGATGAACTCGCGCCAGTTGAGGGTCTGAGGGCACATGTACTGTTTGCTCGCCGGGCCATGATTGGCAATCAGATCCAGGCTGCTGACAAAGGGGGTGAACGCGCCATGCAATTGCGGATACGGCCGCATGGCGTAGTTCATGTATTCAACGGTAACGCCGTGCTGCTCGAACTCGGCATGGGCCAGATAGTTTTTGGCGCCGTGTCCGGTGATGTAGGTATCGCCCTGCAGCTTCTGCACGATGGCGAGCACGCGGTCGGTATTGCGGCCGGGGATGTTCAGCTCGGGCGCGTCGACAAACTTGCGGTCCAGCTCGATGCCCAGGTAGCGGCAGACGGCGCGCATGGACGCCAGTGCCAGCGCGCCCATGTTGGTGTAGTCCGCCTCGTACACGGAGCGCACCAGCGCCAGCATGTCGCTCGCATGTGGTGCGGCGTCGTAGGCTTGCTCCAGCATGCGCAGATGCTGCGCGCGCCAGTCGACGTTCGTGGCGGGTTTGACCTCATCAATGCGTGCGCCCAGGTGGAATTTTTCCAGCGGCACCGTCATCCAGCGCGTGCCGGCCACCTCCTTGATCTGCACGCGGTTGGTGAAGCTGCCCTTGGAGAACTGCACGTCGGCGTAGTTGACGAGCACGTCCGCCAGCATGATCTGCTCAAGCAGGCCGACCCACGGAAACAGCATCGGTTGGGTGATGACGACGTTCATGGTGCGAGCATCCGCTCCATGAGAACAACGTCGTGCCAGCGGTTGTCTTGCAGGTAATGGCTGGCCAACGTGCCGATATTTCGGAAGTCGAGCTTCTCGTACAGCGCGATGGCGCGTGTGTTCTCGGCCAGCACTTCCAGCATGATCTTGCGCAGGCACAGCGTTTCGCTGGCATAGGCAAACGCGGCTTCGCAAGCCGCGCGCCCATGGCCTTTGCCCTGCGCGGCGGGCACCAGGCAGATGCCGAGCGAGGCATGGCGGTTGACCGCATCGATGTGGTTCAACTGCAGATAGCCCAGCACGCTGTCGTCCGCTTGGGCTGCAATGATGAACAGCACCACTTCGCTTTGCTTTGATTTGGCCGTAAGCCAGTCACGCACGCTGGCCGCGGAGTTGGGCCGCGGGCGCGTCATCAGCTGCAGCTGCGTCGGTACATCGTTGCGCAGCGGCAGCAGTTGCGGGATATCGCTCTCGCGCCATTCCCGAAGGACGAGTGAGCCGCGCGCGATCATGGCTGGAAGCGGAAATAGCGGAAGCGATTCGGGTACGCGGCTTCCACGGTGTGTCGAACTTCATCGGCAATGACCGGGTTGACGGCCAGGTATACGACCTCCACCTCATCCGGAATCTTGTCCAGCGCGACGACGGGCTTGCCCGCCAGAGACGATCCTTGCAGGTACGGGTTTTGATCCACAAAAGCGCGCAGCGCATGCGGCTGCTGCAGGTTGCTGGCCGTGTAGGCGCCGTAGAAACCAGCGCCGTAGATCACGGCGGGCGCGCTGCCGTGCTGCGCTTCAAAATCCGTCAGATGGCTGGAGGCTTGCTGCCAGAAGCGGGCGAGCTTGTTGGCTGCGCGCTGCGTGTCGGCCAGTTCCTGTGCGTTGAGCACCGGCGCGATCTTGCTGTCGCCGGGACGACGCACGGCGGTCACAACGAATGCGCCACGGTGGCTTTGCGCATCGGCTTCGAGCAGATCAAACCCGTGGTTGGCCAGCAGCGTCTGCAGCGATGTGTGCGTGAAGTGGTTGACGTGATCCGCCACCAGAAAGTCCACCGAGTTGGTGAACGTGTTCGGCACGATGGCGTACAGCAGGCCGCCATCGCGCAACAGGCCGTGGATGTTGCGCAGCGCGGTCGTCAGATCAGGAATGTGCTCAAGCGAGAAGAACGAGCTGACCACGTCGAACGAACGCTGCCATGCCGGCGGGATGGTGTACGTGGCCCATTGCCCGGGGCTGAGGAATTTTTCCCAGAAGCCGACGTAGCGGTCGCTGATGTCGAACAGGTGGACGTTCACGTCCGGGCGTTGCTGCAATAGCTGCCGCATGGTCGCGCTCTTGGCGCAGCCGAAGTCGACCACGCGCGCGCCCTCATGCAGCCCCCCTTGCAGCGCCAGCTTGCGCTGGAACGTGGCGACCTGGTGGTCGGCGCGGAAGATCTTCTGGCCGTTCTCGACCGCGTAGATCTGGTCTTCTTCCTCGCTGTTGACGAGGATGTCGTACTCGGTGTCGTAGAAGCTGCCGTTGTCACACAGTTCAACGGTCTGGATGTGGCCGCAGGCGTTGCAGCAGAAGACCTCGAGCGTGCCCTCCATGGCGCGGCGCAGTGACGACAGCGCGCTTTGCGGGGCGCGGTAGATCGGCTCTGGCAGCGGTTGCTGGCAGACATTGCATGGCAGTGCACCCTGGGTCATGGTCAGGCTTCCACAGAAAGTTCGGGATGGACGGTGCGGAAGTCGACGCCATTGGCGTACGAGCCCTTCCAGCCGTGCGAGCGCCCGGTCGGCTCGCAGAAATTGAAGTAACGGAACTGCATCGACCAGCGCGAACGCTGGCTGGTGTTGTGCCCCGATGCGTGCAGCACGAGAAAGTCGACCATCACCAGATCGCCCGGTTTGGTTAACGGTTGCACGTGCGGATAGCGTGCGAGATAGCGCGCTTCGTCCTTGATCAGCAAGGCATAGGCGCCTTGCTTGCCCGCGTTGTCCGGGTCGGCGCTGAACACGGGCAGCGGCCCTTCCACGTGGGAACCGGGGCAGAACTCCACCGGCCCGATTTCGGGCGTGATTTCCACCAGCGGGCTCCAGAACACCACGCCGTCCAGGCTGCGCAACTGGGCCGGATATTCCTGATGCCAGTTGGCGCGAAATTTCTCTTCACGCGGGTTGTCGATGCGGATGCCGGAGCCAGCGTTCGCAATGCCCGGTAGCGAGCCGGGGCGGACTTGCGCAACAAGCTGTTCGTGGCGCTCATCGCCCAGCAGGCGGACGAACGCGGGGATCTGCTTGACTGCGTCGTAGACCTCTGCGCCGTATTTGCGGTTGGCTTTGATGACCGCCTGATAACCGTCGTCGAATCGTTCCGGCGCAAACGGCGCACGCGCGATGTCAAGGCGGTACTTGTCGATCACCAAACCGATGATGTCGTAGATGGCGCGCTGGATCGGCTCGACTTGCGATGGCGCGTAGAAGTCGCGCAGGATCAGCAGGCCGTCGCGCTGAAAGGTCTCGACCTGGGCGGCGCTCAGGATGCCAGGCATGTCAGCTTCTCCTGGTGTTCTTTGACGAGATCGAGCACCACGTTGGACACCGTGTCGATGTCTGCGCTCGACATGTCGTGATACGACGGCAGGTTGATGGCGCGCTCGGCAATTGCGTAGCTGTTGGGTGCGTTGTTGCGTGAGGTGCTTGCGGACGTGCCGAACAGCTCTGTCTGGCTCAGCGGGTAAAAGAACACGCGTGCATCGATGCCACGGCGCGAGAACGCGGCCAGCAGACCATCGCGTGTAATGCCCAGCGCTTCGTCAAACACCACGGTGGGCATCCAGTAGCTGTTCAGCGTGCCGGGTGCTTCGGGATTGAGCGTAATGCCCTTGATGCCGCCGAGATGCTGTTCATATGCTGCAAAGATCTCGCGCTTGCGTGTGACCAGCGCGTCGATGCGCTCAAGCTGCGCGCAGCCGATGGCGGCCTGCACGTTGGAAATGCGGTACTTGAAGCCGATAAAGTCAGACCAGAACTGCTTGCCGCCCGGCACGCGGCCGTGGTTGTTCAACGTCATCACGCGGTCGTACAGCGCGCGGTCGTTGGTGACGAACATGCCGCCTTCGCCCGTCGTCATGGTCTTGGTGCCATGAAACGAGAACGTTCCGAAAATGCCCTGTGCGCCCGTTGCATGCTCATGCCAGCGCGAGCCAACAGCTTCAGCCGCGTCTTCGATGATGGGAATGCCGTGGCGTTTGCCGATCTCCAGCAGGCGGTCCATCTCGCACAGGTTGCCGTAGAGGTGCGTGGCGATGATGGCTTTGGTGCGCGGCGTGATGGCTGCTTCCACCAGCGCCGGGTCCAGGCACCACGTGTCCGGCAGGATGTCGACAAACACCGGCGTGGCGCCCACGTAGGTGATGGGCGATGCCGTGGCGATCCAGTTGGTGTCGGCCAGGATCACCTCATCGCCCGCGCCGATGCCCAGCGCGGCCAGGCCCATGTGCATGGCGCCGGTGCAGCTTGATGTGGCAATGGCGTACTGCGTGCCGACAAACTCGGCAAACAGCTTTTCGAAGCGGTTGATGTAGGCGTAGCACTGGTCGCCCCAGCCGTTGCGTGCGGCGTCGGTGGCGTATTCGACTTCCAGCTCGGTAATCGACGGCTTGGAGTACAGAATCTTCTGGGTCATGGCTGTTCCTGCAGTTCAGGATTCGGGGCCGGCAACGTGATTCCCGCAAACGCGTCGGTCAGCGGCGGATGGTTGCGGTCGCGGTCGGAGCATTCGGTCACGTCGAGCGGCCAAGCAATACCGAGCCGGCTGTCGGTCGGGTTGAGGCCGTCTTCAGCGGCTTGCGCGTACGGCGTCGAGGTCAGGTACAGCAGCTCGCAATCGTCTTCCAGCGCCTGAAAGCCGTGGGCAAATCCGCGCGGCACCAGCAGGCTGTTGTGGCGCTCGGCGGACAACTCCACCGCGTGCCACTGCAAGAACGTTGGCGAGCCCGCACGCAGGTCAACGGCCACGTCGAACACGCGGCCACGCACGCAGCTCACCAGCTTGATCTCGGCATGCGGCGGGTATTGAAAGTGCAGCCCGCGCACGGTGCCGCGCTTGGCGGAATAGGAGTGGTTGATTTGCGCGACCGGGCTGTCGAAACCGGCAGCGGCAAGTTCCTCCGCGCAGAAGAAGCGCGTGAAGTAGCCGCGATGGTCGCCGATGATTTTTCGGTCGATTTCAACCACGCCGGCCAGTGGCGTCGGCTGGACGGTGAAGCGGCTCATGCGGCGCTCCTGCATGCGGCGGTAGATGCGGCTGCGGTGAAGCGGTCGATTTGTTGATCGCAAAGCGCGCGAGCATCTGCGGTGTTGTCATGCAGGTGGCGATACCAGACGGCGGTCTGTTCCAGCGCGGTCTCGAACGGCCACGCTGTCTGCCAGCCTAGTTGCTGGCGTGCCCGGCTGGCGTCGAGATGCAGCATGCCGGCTTCATGGCGGCCGGCTGCAGCATCCGCGTCCAGTTGCCAGATCAGATCCGGCCAATGTTGTTGCAAGCCTTGCAACACCTGTTCGACCGTGCGCGTGGCGGCGCTGTCCGGCCCGAAGTTCCACGCGGTGGCGCACGATGCATCACCGGCCAGCAAGCGTTGCGCGAGCACCAGATAACCATGCAGGCAATCCAGAACGTGCTGCCAGGGCCGCGTGGCATGCGGTGAGCGAATGACCAGCGGTGCGCCGGCACGCATGGCACGTTCGGCGTCGGGGATGAGGCGGTCCTCAGACCAGTCGCCGCCGCCAATCACGTTGCCCGCGCGGCCCGTGGCGAGCAGCGCGCCGTTGGCAAAGAACGCGCGCCGGTAGCTTGCGGCCACCAGTTCGGCACAGGCTTTGGATGCGCTGTAGGGGTCATGGCCGCCGAGTGCATCGGTCTCACGGTAGCCCCAGGCCCACTCGCGGTTGTCGTAGCACTTGTCGGTGGTGGCGATCACGATGGCGGACAGGTTCGTGCAGCCGCGCGCGGCTTCCAGCACGTTCACCGTGCCCATCACGTTGGTGGCGTAGGTGGCAGCCGGGTCCTTGTACGACGCGCGCACCAGCGGTTGCGCCGCGAGGTGAAAGACGACGTCGGGCCGCGCCGCGGCCATGGCAGTACGTACGCCATCCGCATCACGGATGTCGCCCAGCGTGTGACCGGCCAGGGCGGATTCCACCTCGGCCAGCGTAAAGAGATTCGGGCTCGTTTCCGGTGCCAGGCTGTAGCCATGGACTTCGGCGCCAAGCTGGCGCAGCCACAGTGCCAGCCAGCTCCCCTTGAACCCGGTATGCCCGGTCAGGAAGACGCGCTTGCCGGCCCACGCACGCGGGTTGAGTGTCACCACTTTTTCCACGGTGCACTCCCCGTTTGCCATAGGGCTTCCAGGCTGTTCTTGTCGCGCAGCGTGTCCATCGGTTGCCAGAAGCCGTGGTGCTCGAATGTATTCAGCTCGCCCATCTCGGCCAGACGCGACATTGGCGCGCCTTCCCACGGGGTGTCTTCACTGGCGATGTATTCGATCACCGACGGGTTCAGCACGAAGAAGCCGCCGTTGATCCAGCTGCCGCCGTCGCCGGGCGGCTTTTCGGTAAAGCCGGTCACGCGGGTGCCGTCACGCTGGAGCATGCCGTAGCGGCCTGGCGGCTGCACTGCCGTCACGGTGGCCATCTTGCCGTGCTCGCGGTGGAAGGCGATCTTGCTGGTGATGTCGATGTCGGACACGCCGTCGCCGTAGGTGAAGCAGAACGGCTCGTTCGGGTCCAGATACGCGGCCACACGCTTCAGGCGCCCGCCGGTCTGCGATTGCTCGCCCGTGTCGACCAGCGTGATGCGCCACGGTTCGGCATGGCGCTCATGCACGGTCACTTCGTTCTTCGACATATCGAACGTCACGTCCGACATGTGCAGGAAGTAGTTGGCGAAGTACTCCTTGATGACGTAGCCCTTGTAACCCAGGCAGATGATGAAGTCGTTGATGCCGTGGGCCGCGTAGATCTTCATGATGTGCCAGAGGATCGGGCGCCCGCCAACCTCGATCATCGGCTTGGGCCGGAGGTGCGATTCCTCGCTGATGCGCGTGCCGAGGCCCCCGGCCAGGATGACTGTCTTCATGATTCAGTGCTCGCTCATGCGGCGACCGCGTTGGCGCTGGCGGTTTGTTGCTCCATCTGCCGCGCGAGGTCGGAATATTGGTTCGACTTGATGGCCAGCGTGTTGGCCAGGGCGCGGTAGGTCAGCGCCAGATACTTTGCGGCGGCAAAGCTGCCCCGCCCGAACACGGCGGCGTCCAGCTTGGGCTGCTCGCCAATCTCCAGGCATTTGAGGAAGGCCGACTCTGCCATCGGCAGCCACTGTTTCTCGGCTTCGGCCGGGTGCTTGGCGGCCGCTTCAAACATCAGGTGGCCGAGCAGGTAGAAGTAGTCCGGCGATCCGGCCCACTCATCCATCCACTCGCCGGCCAGGGTGATGGCGTCGTCCAGTTGGTCGGACTGGCTCAGGCACGCCAGCAGGCAGATGCACAGGTCATGCCGATAGGGCGCCTGTTTGGGGGCCGTCGTCACCGCGCGCCGGTAGTAGGTCGCGGCCTGGGCCGCGTCGCCCTGATTGATCTGGAAATCCTTGCCGAGCTGGTAGAGGACGTATGGATCGTCAGGATGCGCGGCCAGCTCCAGTTGCAGCAGGGTGTGGTTGCGCCCGCGCTTCTTGTCCAGCTTGACGGGCAGGTAGCCGTCGTGACCGATCACCAGCGGCAGGCGAACCCGTTGGAGGTCGGCTGCCGGCTGCTCGTGGATGCGGCCCTTGTAGCGCACGCCGCGCGGCAGCAGGCGGGCAATCCAGCTGTTGGACTGCTCCATCTGACCCGAGACTTCAAACCCGCTGCGGATGCACACCACGCCCAGTAACGGGCCGAAGGTGCAGGCGTCGCGCAGCTCGTCCGTGCCGCCTTCGATCCATTCATCGGCGTCCAGCACGAGATTCCAGTCCGCATTGGCGGCGTCCAGCGCGGCATTGCGGGCAGCGGAAAAGTCATCCACCCACGTGAAATGGTGCACCTGGGCGCCGCACGCCTGGGCAATCGCCACGGTGTCGTCGGTCGAGCCGGTGTCCAGCACGATCATGCGGTCGACGTGCGGCTTGGCGCTCATCAGGCAGCGCTCGATGCAGGCGGCCTCGTCGCGGGCGATGACGACCAGCGCAAGGCTGCCCCTGGCGGGCTTGGCGTGGTGTTTGGCGTGTTTGGACATGCGGCGCGAAGAAGAAAATAACCCTAAAAGTGACTTCAGATAGACATGCTCATGATGCTTTGGTACGCCGAGACGAACTTGTTGCGCACCTGCACCGCGGTCTGCATGTCGATGTTGGCTTTCTGCAGCGAGAGCATCACGTCGTGCAGATCCACGTCGTTGTTGCCCATTTCGAAGCTGCGCGAGACGGATTCGGCCTTCTGCTGCGAGGCATCGACCCGATCCAGCGACGACTTGAGCACCGCGCCAAAGTCAACGCTGACCTTGGCGCCGTCGCCCATGCCGCTGCCGATGCCGCCCACCGTGCTGGACGGCGCCAGCACGCTGTTCATCAGTGAGACCACTGAATTGGCGTTCGTAATATCCATGTGAAGAAGGCTCCTCTTTGCTTGTGGAGCGCCACTGACCGGTTGTGTAGGCCATTTCTGGCCCCGGGGGTGCTGGTCGCTATGGCGCCACGGTGATGCAAAGGTAGCCGCCCGCACGCCGCTCCCAAGCGTTCAAAAGAGCGGGAAAACGCCCTCTTCTTGCCAGATTGCTTGCGCACCCACTGCCGATAATGGCAACCACGGAGCCATGCCCAGATTTTGGGCGAGCGCTCAAGCAACGTAGTCAGTCAGGAGATTTGGGATGCCAACGACAGCCGATTCGGTTGCTGTCGCCGACACGCTCGGTACGGTGGATATGCCGACGGTGGGCCACGGCGCCAAGGGGCGCCAGAACGCGGGAGCGCTTGGTGCGCTGGGCCCCTTCGGCCGTGGGTTTGCCAACATCCCGCCGCGTCTGCTGATGATGATCGGCGGGGCTGCGCTGGTGGCCGTGATTGCCGCCGCCATGCTGTGGAGCCGCGCTCCGGACTACCGTGTCCTGTACAGCAATGTGTCTGACAGCGACGGCGGGGCGATCATTGCTGCGCTGCAGCAAATGAATGTGCCGTACCGCTTTGCGGAAGGCGGCACCGCGATCATGGTGCCCGAGGCAAGCGTGCATGAAGCGCGTCTGAAGCTGGCTTCGCAAGGTCTGCCCAAGGGCGGCCAGGCCGGCTTCGAGCTGATGGAGAACCAGAAATTCGGCACCAGCCAGTTTGCTGAGCAAGTCAATTACCAGCGCGCCCTGGAAGGCGAGCTGGCCCGTACCATCCAGGCCATGCAAGAGGTGCAATCCGCCCGCGTGCACCTGGCCATGACCAAACCGTCGGTGTTCGTGCGCGAGCAGGCCAAGCCTAGTGCTTCCGTGCTGCTCAAGCTGTATCCGGGCCGCATGCTCGACCGCTCGCAGGTGCAGGCCATTGGCCACCTCGTGTCGAGCAGCGTGCCGAACCTGCCGCTGGCCAACGTGACGGTGGTCGACCAATCCGGCCGTTTGCTGTCGTCGTCGTTCCAGGACAACGCCTCGGGCCTCGACCCGACGCAACTGAGCTACGTGCGCGACGTCGAGCAAGGCTATATCAAGCGTATCGAAGCCATCCTCGGCCCCGTGGTGGGCGACGACAACGTGCGTGCGCAAGTGACGGCCGACGTTGATCTGGACAACACCGAGCAGATGGCCGAGACGTACCGTCCGAACCAGGACCCGGCCAACGCCGCCGTGCGCAGCACGCACACCGCTGAAGCCACGCAGAACAAGGCAGACGCCCAGGGCGGCGTGCCCGGCGCGCTGTCCAACCAGCCGCCGACCGCGCCGCGCATGCTGCCGACCGCCCCGGCCCCGGCTTCCGCCTCGCAACCTGCCGCAACGGGTCCGAATGGACAGCCGCAACAACCGGCGGCGGCCGCGAATACCAGCGGCACGGCAACCAGCGGCAACGCGTCGAGCACCCGCGATACCACGACCAACTACGAAGTCGACAAGACCGTGCGCCGCACCCGCGCCGCGGTGGGCACCGTGCGCCGCCTGTCGGTGGCGGTGGTGGTCAACTACCGTGGCGACGGCAAGACGTGGAAGCCGCTGTCCGAAGCCGAGATGGCCAAACTCAACGCGCTGGTCAAGGATGCCGTGGGTTTTGACGCCAAGCGTGGCGATTCCGTGAACGTGGTCAACAGCCAGTTCTCGGGCACGCAGCCGGTGGCCAAGGACGACCTGCCGCTGTGGAAGCAGCCGGAGATGATCCAGTACGCCATTCAAGCGGCCAAGTATCTGGCGCTGGCAATCGGCTTCCTGATCCTGGTGTTTGCCGTGATCCGCCCGGCAATCCGCTCGATGAACAAGAAGGCCGAGCCGCGCAGTACGTCCAACCAGCCCACCTTCGTGGGCCGTGAAGGCGAAGATCCGAACGCCCCGATCATCACCGGCGCCGCCGCTGCGGCCGGGCCTGGGCTGGAAGGGCCGTCGGCTGCCGGCGCCGAATCCGAAGACCTGTCGGACGCGCTGCCGCAATTCAAGAACAACGACTTCGAGAAGAAGCTCGAGACCATGCGCCGCGTGGCGCAGAGCAACCCGCGCGCAGTCGCGGCCGTCATCAAACAATGGGTGAGTAACGAATGAGCGCCGAAGGACTCCAGCGCAGCGCCATCCTCATGATGTCGTTGGGCGAAAGCGAAGCTGCCGAAGTGCTCAAGCACCTGGGCCCGCGCGAAGTGCAGAAGCTGGGCGCGACCATGGCCGCGCTGAAGAACGTCTCGCGCGAGCGCGTGCTCGACGCCTTCGATGCCTTCTTTGTTGAAGCCGAAGACCTGCCGCTGGACGTGGACTCCAACGAGTACATCCGCACCGTGTTCCGCAAGGCGCTGGGCGACGACCGCGCCGCCAACATCATCGACCGCATCCTGTCGGGCGGTGACACCAGCGGCATTGAAGGCCTCAAGTGGATGGATGCATCGTCGGTGGCGGAGCTGATCCGCAACGAACATCCGCAGATCATCGCCACGATCCTGGTCCACCTGGACCGCGATCAGGCCTCAGAAATCCTGACCTATTTCACCGAGCGCCTGCGCAACGACACCATCCTGCGCATTGCCACGCTCGACGGCATTCAGCCCAGCGCTCTGCGCGAGCTGAACGACGTGCTGACCAAGCTGCTGCAGGACAACGACCATCGCAAGAAGAACGCGATGGGCGGCGTGCTCACGGCAGCGGAAATTCTCAACCTGGTGCCGAGCGCTGTCGAAAGCGCTGTCATCGAAGGTGTGCGTTCACGCGATCCGGAACTGGCCGACGCCATCGTCGAGAAGATGTTCGTGTTCGACAACCTGATCGATCTGGACGGCCGTGCGCTGCAGACGCTGCTGCGCGAGATCAGCCAGGACATCCTGGTGGTGGCGCTCAAGGGCGCCAAGCAGGAGTTCCGCGACAAGGTGTTCGCCAACATGTCGCAGCGTGCCGGCACGATGCTCAAGGAAGAGCTGGAAGTGCTGGGCCCGGTCAAGGTGTCGGAAGTCGAGGCGCAGCAGAAGGAAATCCTCATGGTCGCGCGTCGTCTGGCCGACGAAGGCGAGATCACCATCGGCCGCAAGGCGGAGGACGCTTATGTCTGAGCGCACCGGCCGCCGCTGCCACCATGTTGTGACGGAGCGCTGAGATGCCGCGCCCGCCGATCATCCCGCGCGACACGCTGGTCGAATACCAGCCGTGGGAGCCGACCGACTTCGAGCGCCAGGCCGTACAGGCCGCTGCTGAAGCAGCGCCGCCCCCACCACCGCCCGAGCCCGAAGAGCCGCCGATTTCCGAAGAGGAATGGCAAGCCGCGCTGGATGCGGAGCTTGCCACCGCCCGCGACGACGGCCGCCGCGACGGCTTCGCGCAGGGCTTCCAGGACGGCTTTGAGCAAGGCCGCCGCCAGGGCGAGGAAGATTCAAAGCACATCGCCGCGCTGATGCAATCCGTGCGCGATGCGATCGACCAACTGAACGGCAGCGTTGCCGAAGAACTGGTTGATCTGGCGCTGCAACTGGCGCAGCAGTTTCTGCACGGCGCGCTGCATGCGCAGCCCGAACGCATCCTGCCGCTGATTCGCGAAGTGCTGGGCGACGCGCCCACCGCACCGGCACCCGCCATGCTGCGCGTGCATGCCGATGATGCAGAACTGATCCGCCAGACGCTGGGCACCGAGCTGGCAGCTGCGGGCTGGACGCTCATCGTCGATGCCGCCATCGAGCGCGGCGGCTGCCGCGTGCAGACCCGCTTTGGCGAAACCGATGCCACGCTGCAAACCCGCTGGGCCGAACTGACCCGCGCGCTGGGGCGCGACACCGCATGGCTTGCCAGTGAACGCTCGGAAGCCGAACGCGTGGCCGGAGGCGCACTCCATGTTGCCTAAGATCGTGCAGCCGGCAGTGCGAGCCAGCCACAGCACTGCCGCCGACAACCCCAACGTGCGCGTGTGGCAAGCCCACATGCAGCAGACCGCGAAACGTGCGCGTCTGGCACGCCCGGCGGTGACGTGCGGCAAGCTCACGCGCGTGGCCGGCCTGGTCATGGAAGCCGTTGGCCTGAAGCTGCCGGTGGGCAGCGCCTGCCGCGTGGAACTGCCAAATAGTGGAGGACCGGGCCGCCACGTGCTGGCCGAAGTGGTGGGCTTTGCCGAAGAGCGCGCCTTCCTGATGCCGCAAACGGATCTGGTGGGCGTGGTGCCCGGCGCGCGCGTGTTCCCGCTGGAGCCGCAACGCCTGCCGGTGACGAGCGAAGACGGCGCCGACCCGACGATTTCGCACAGCAAGTTCCTGCCCGTGGGCCCGCGCCTGCTGGGCCGCGTGGTCGATGCCAACGGCGAGCCGCTCGACGGCAAGGGCCCGCTGGGTTCGCACGAAGAACTCGCCTGGGGCACGCTGACCCCGGCGCCGCTGAACCCGCTCAAGCGCAAGCCGATCGAGCACGTGCTTGACGTGGGCGTGCGCGCCATCAATGGTTTGCTCACCGTTGGCCAAGGCCAGCGCCTGGGCCTGTTCGCAGGCTCCGGCGTCGGCAAGAGTGTGTTGCTGGGCATGATGGCCCGCTACACCCAAGCCGACGTGGTGGTCGTGGGCCTGATCGGCGAACGCGGCCGCGAAGTCAAGGAATTCATCGACGAGATTTTGGGCGTTGAAGGCATGGCACGCTCGGCCGTGGTGGCCGCGCCGGCCGACACCTCACCGCTGATGCGTCTGCAGGGTGCGGCTTACGCGCACACCATTGCCGAGTACTTCCGCGATCGTGGCTGCAACGTGCTGCTGATCGTTGATTCGCTCACGCGTTATGCGATGGCCCAGCGCGAGATTGCTCTGGCCATTGGCGAGCCGCCTGCCACCAAGGGCTATCCGCCCTCGGCGTTTGCCAAGCTGCCGGCGCTGGTTGAGCGCGCCGGCAACGGCATGGTGGACGCCAACGGCCGCGGCGGTTCCATCACTGCGTTCTACACCGTGCTGGCCGAAGGTGATGACCAGCAAGACCCGATTGCCGATGCGGCGCGCGCCATTCTGGACGGCCACTTTGTGCTCTCGCGCAAGCTGGCCGAGCAGGGCCACTACCCGGCCATCGATATCGAACAGTCGATCAGCCGCGTGATGTCGGCCATCGTGCCGCGCGAGCAGCTTGATACCGCCCGCCGCTTCAAGCAGCTCTACGCTCGCTACCAGCGCAACCGAGACCTGATTGCCGTGGGTGCCTATGCACGCGGCAGCGACCCGCTGACCGACCAAGCCATCGCCCGCTACCCCGATATGGAAGGTTTTCTGCAGCAGGGCATGTTTGAGAACGAAAGCCGCGATCACACGCTGGAGAAGATGCTTGGGGTGCTGGCATGAGGTCCGTGATTCAGTGCGTGCTTGACAGTGTGAAGACGCAAGCGTTGTGCAAGTCGGTGGCTAAAGCCGCCGGGTTTACAACCGATGGGTTGATGTAACGGGAAACTGGAGAGTCGACCGATGACCACTAGAACTGCGCCGTTCCGCCTCGAAACCGTGCTGGAACTGGCCCAGAAGGACACCGAGAAAGCCACGCAGGAGGTCGGCCGCCTGATGAACACGCGCGAGGCCGCCACGCAAAAGCTGGCGCTGCTGTCTGACTACCGCAACAACTATCACCAGCAGATGCTGAGCACGGCTGAAGGCGGCATTGACGTCGCGCGCCTGCGCAACTACACCGCCTTTATCGACCGCCTGGGCAACGCCGTGCACCAGCAGAAGGGCACCATCAACGCGCTGGAGCAGCAACTTGCGATGAGCCGTGCCAACTGGCTTGAAAAGCAGCGCCGCGAGCAGTCGTTCGACATCCTGCGCCAGCGCCACATTGAAGAGCAGCGTCTGGACGAAGAACGCCGCGCCCAGCGCGACAACGACGAACACGCCGCCAAGGTGATCCGCATGCGTGCGGCACAGGGCGGCAATTGAAGACCAACGCGAACACGCAGTCGCAAGATGGAGTCAACGTGGGCTTGAGTGCCACCCCCAACGCCGCTGCCAAAGACCTGGGCGCCATGCTGTCGGCCGGCAATACTGCCGCTGCTGACAAGACGCAGGCTGCCTCGTCGGGCACCGATACTTTCGGCAACCTGTTGTCGGACCGCATGGCCCAAGACGCGGCGCGCCGCCGTGCCGATGCACAATCTGCCGCTGACGATGCCAGCCGCCGTGCTGATGTCGTCCGCAAGGACGCCGCACGCACCACCGCTGCACGCAACGATCAGGGCGCCACGCCGGCCGACAGCAACACACCGCCGGTGCAGGCCATCACCACGCCGGCCAGCAGCACTGTTGATGCGGCCAACGCCAAGCCGGCGCAGCCTGCCAACGCCAAGGATCTCGATACCGCTGCGCAACAGGCGGTGGTCGACCCGGCTGCGCAACTGGCCGCCCAGATTGAGGCCGCCCGCCAAGCCGCACAGCAAGCTGCTGCTGCGCAACAGCCGGTTGCCCAGCCCGCAGCCCAATCGAATACCAATGCCGATACCGACGCGACGACGCAGGCATCCGGCAAGTTGTCTGCAACTGACGCCGCCGCACTGGCCGCCGCAAATGCTGCCGCCAATGGCACGCAGGGCACCACCGACCCGGCCACGACGGCACAAGCCGGCCAGGCCGGATTGCTCGCCGTCAAGGACACCAAGGCCAACGCCGCAAACACGCCAACGCCGCCGGCCACCGCGCTGCCCGACAGCAGCACGCTGGCCCAGACCATGGCCCGCACGCGCGCCGTGGCCGACAACACGCCGGCCGCCGTGCGTCAACTCGGCAGCACGTCGTCTGCGCAAGGCACCAATGCCGATCATGGCCTGCCGCGCCGTACCGACCTGAACGTACACAGCCCCGCCACGCAAGCGGCCACGGCTGCCGTGACCGATGCCACCAGCCATGCAAGCAACGGCGGCAATACCGGCAACACGGATAGCGCCGGCACGCAAGCCAATGCGCAGGGCAGCGGCGCGCAGTTCCAGGGCGTACTGTCGCGCGCCAATGCCGATGCGAGCATGGCCGCGCCCACCTTTGCCGTGGGCGGCGCCAACGCAGGCGCTGCAGCGGCATCGATCACGCCGCAGCAAGTCCACACGCTGCCCACCTTTGGCGACGCCGGGTGGCCGCAGAGCATGGCCAGCCAACTCGCTTTCATGCAGGTACACAAACAGTCGTCGGCCGAGCTGCAATTGAACCCGGCCGAGCTGGGCGGCATGCACGTCAAGCTGGAAGTGGACAACGGCGCCGTCAACGCGAGCTTTGTCTGTCAGCACCAGGCCGTGGCCGAACTTGTGCAGGACGCCATGCCGCGCCTGCGCGATGCCATGCAACAAGGCGGGATGCAGCTTGCACAAACGTCCGTCAGCACGGGCGATTTCAGCCAGCAGCAGAGCGCCTCGCAAGGCTCGTCCGCGCAAAACCAGGGCAGCGGTTCGGGCAATGGGGGCAACGGCAGCCGTTATGGCAGCAGCGGCTCGCAAGACCGCACCGATACCCTGGCACTCGCACCGCGTCGCGCATCCAGCCACGAGGGCGCCATCGATACGTTTGCCTGACGATTGCCAGCGGCGGCATAAAGTTTGGCGCAACCCTGCCGTTAGTACGCAGGAGTGCCATGCAAAATGGCCAGCCGCAAGGCAACGAAAGAAGGACGGGAAACAACAACGCGAGCATGCCGCGCATACGTCTGACGCGGCAGCGTTGCAACGAATAACAAGGGGGTCAAGTCCGACCGGCGAAGAAGGGATCAAACGGGGATCATTTCGCCACATCCGTCTTCGGGCGGATGCACACGGACCGATGCGGGGTGTCCGAGCCGGGGGGCTGGCGCACCGCATGTTTGCCGTACTTACGGGAAAGCGCACCGCGAGGTGCGCTTTTTGTTTTTGCGCGCCCGCTTTTTGATGCGGGCGTATGCGGCGAAGCCTCAGGCGCGCGCCTCGGCCGCTGCCAGCGTGGCGGGCGTGACCGACACCACGTGCTCCACACCGTAGCCGCGCTCCACCCACGCATCGATACCGCCATGCAGCGGACGCACGCGCTTGAAGCCGCGCCCCATCAGCGTGCGCGCCAGCATCACGGCAGACGCTTCGTTGGGGCAGGCGCAGTAGATGATGATCTCGCGGTCGGGGCCGTCGATCTCGATCGCGCGGTGGCTGCCGGACATGTCATACAGCATCGCCCCCGGAATGCGCTGCGGCTGCAGCATGCGCGAGCTGTCGGCCCGCACGTCGATGATGACGGGCGCAGCGCCCGATTCGATCAGCGCATGCAGCTCATCGGGCGAGATGCGCGCCATCTCCAGCATCTTGCGAAAGCGCCAGCGCTGCAGCCAGCGCGCCGCCACGTACACCGCCGCCAGCAGCGCGATCAGCAGAACAGCACGCGTGCCGAGCAGATCGAGTTGCCGCAGCGCCTGGTCGATGCTGTCATGCGCCACGCGGCCGAGCGCGAGCCAGAGCGTGGCCCATACCGCCGAGCCCACCAGGTTGTACAGCGCGAACGTGCTGAACGGCGTGCGCATTGTGCCCAGCAGTGCGGACGACACCGTCGACAAACCCGGAATGAACTTCGCGATCAGCAGCATTGGCGCGCCCCAGCGCTCGAACTGCGTACGCGTGCGCCGCACGCACGAATCGGGCGATAGCGACACGCGGCACAGCAGCGCCATCACATGCCGGCCATAGCGCTTGCCAGCGAAGTACCACAGGCCATCGCCCAGCAGCGCACCCGAAACGGCGGCTGGCGCAAGTTCCATCAGGTGCAGCGGCCCATGGAATGTGAGCGCGCCGGCCACCAGCAGCGTCGGCACGGCCGGCAGCGGTGCGCCGGCTTGCGTCAGCAGCACATTGAGGAACACGGCAAACGCGCCGTATTCGGCGATCAGGGGAAACAGGTCATGCATGGCAGGAAGGGCGCGGCAATGGCAAATGCGGCTGCCAAATTACCGCATTCCGGCGTTGCCCGATAGCCATGTCACCGGGATGCACGGGCGACATGCCTTTCGTGTGAAATTGGCATGACAATGCGTGCTTCACACCGCTTCCACATGCCGCCGCCATGTCTTCTGCAATGCCCGCCGATGTTTCGGCCTTCATGCACGATTCCGGTGCCATCGCCATTCGCCCGGCCAACGTGGCGGATCTGACGACGATCGTCAGCATCTACGCGCATCACGTGCGCACCGGCACCGCCAGCTTTGAAATTGACCCGCCCGATCTGGCCGAGATGACGCGCCGCTTCCAGGCGTTGCAGGATACCGGCATGCCCTACGTGGTGGCCGAAGCCGAGGGTGTGCTGCTTGGCTATGCGTATGCCGGCCCGCATCGCGCGCGGCCCGCATATCGCCATACGGTGGAAGATTCGATCTACCTTGACGGCGCCGCGCAGGGGCGCGGCGTTGGCACATTGCTGCTGGAAGCGCTCGTCCGTGAATGCCAGGCGCGTGGTTTCAAGCAGATGGTGGCGGTGGTGGGTGGCGGCCGCGAGAACCCGGGGTCAGTCAGGCTGCATGCGCGCTGCGGTTTTCGGGAAGTGGGCGTGCTGGAGGCCGTGGGCTACAAATTTGGGCGCTGGCTGGATTGCATGTTGATGCAGCGCGCGTTGTGAAGTGAGGCGAGGGCGCCGGCAAACCCGATCAAGGAAGTTCAGGGATGACTGGAAGTCAGCGGCAATCGGCCGTGTTTGACGCGAGGAGGTTCTCCTCTTGGTCTAATACGGCGTCGTCTCATCGAGGCCAATCCGCAGTGCTGGCAAGAGGCTGTCGCACGATCTTCCGCAACTTTTTCAGAGTTGCTTGCCGCTGGTCAGGAGTGCTATAGGCGAAAAGAAACGCGGCGACGTTGGTCGTCTGCCTGCCATCCTCAATCGATGATGTCCGCGCAGGCGTCGGTGGGCGCGGCCGCCACATGCCCTACCAGCGGCACCATCTTCAGGCCCGCCGATGCCACGCGGCACGGCGCGGCCACCACGCCGCAGCCCGAGAGGAGTGCAGCACCCAGCAGGGACACAGCGAGCAGAAGGCGTTTCATCGTGGGTGGGTTTGAAAGCGAATGCGGCGCAGTGTGACACAGAGTGATCTGCTCACCTGTGCGCGGTTGTATCGGGAAATGGCAATCCGTGTGCGCCTCCAAACGATGATGCAATGCATCAGAACATGGCAATGGAGACCGTTCAAAGATCGTACAACGCTGGCTTTGGGTAAAAAAGTCACACCCGGAGTTTGCGCAAATTAACCCGCCAGGCTTTGCTGCAGGCCGCAAAGCCAATGGGAATGCGGGTTTTCCATTAATTTCGGATATCACAACAATAAATTGTCTGTCTCGACATTTATTGTCTGAACAGGCTCGCCTACGATGACTCCATCGAATGCGGCGCCGCAGCGAAAAAAAGATCCAGGAAATGTCCGGATCGCCTGCCCGACGCGCTGCGCCCATCTGGAGAAGACATCATGAAAGCCCAACGTACCCTGATCGCCGCCCTGATCGCCCTGGCAAGTGTGCCGGCGCTGGCTGCTGCCAAGTTTGACGTGTACACGCAAGGCGCTGCGCAAGTCAGCCAACGCTTCGACGTGTACTCGGATGGCGCCAAGGCTGGCGACAAGTTCGACCCGTACACCCAAGGCGCCAAGGCCGGCAGCAAGTTCGACCCGTACACCGAAGGCGCACTGGCTCGCGCTGGCAAGTTCGACACCTACACTGAAGGTG